>JBEKEC010000026.1:0-95556 GCA_050014015.1 Tepidisphaeraceae bacterium | reverse complement strand
ACATCCTGTGCTGCTGTGGTAATATCCATAAGCCCTTCCTTGGGTTAGACGGTTGAAAAATGGAACAACCATTCCAACCCCAAGGCGGGGCTTTTTCACCTACAAACTTGGCTCAGACCCGTGGCAAGTTGGAAGTGACAAGTTGGGATGATTTTCCGATGCGACAGAATGCGACACTTTGAGACACTTTTCGACGTTTGATTAGTGAATGCTAACTTATGCTTAAATGCTAAGCGTCTGATGGTGCTCTAATTATCACGGAAAGGGGTTCATGGCCGGCCTGAGACGGGGAAAACGTGTCTCATTTTTCATAAGCTTGCGGATCAGCCCGAAAAATCATGCTCACCGCGGAGGTCGCAGGGATCGCAAAGAATTTGTGAACCACGGATTACACGGATTGCACGGATAATTTCTTCTCCCATCCGTGCTTATCAGCGTAATCCGTGGTTCAATCGGTTTTATTTGGTTGCGGCTCTGCCGCGCTGCAATGCTAACCATCGGAATTTGCGCGATTGGCAAAGAATTTGTGAACCACGGATTACACGGATTGCACGGATAATTTCTTCTCCCATCCGTGCTTATCAGCGTAATCCGTGGTTCAATCGGTTTTATTTGGTTGCGGCTCTGCCGCGCTGTGCTCTCGGGCTCTCTGCGGTGAAAGATCCGGATTAGTCATTCGGCACGGTGACGGTTTTGAGGAATCTGGAATTCGGATCGCCATTGATGGCACTGCGATCAACAATGAAGGCGTAACGGCGAGTGATCATGGGCTGGGGCGGCAGGGCGGCGTTCGTGGAGCCGGCGTTCTGCCAGCCTTGAACCTCGATGTAGATGGTGAACGTGTCGGATCGCGTGGTGATGAGATTGCTGATGCGGTTCAGAGTGAGGCAATCCGCCTGGTAGTCCTCCTCGTTGCCGAGCGGAGGATTCGGATTTGGTGAGCTCGTCTCAAAGCCGAGATCGGCCGGACTAAGCAATCCCAGCGCAGAACTCGGGGCAGGTGGCGGAGACGACGGGGAACCTGGGTTCCCGTTTTGAAATCCGGGAACCTGATTCAAATCAAAAATCGACATGAATGGCGCATGTGGCGGATTTGCTGAGGTGCCATCGCCATCCCGATAGAGCACAATTTTCTGCGCGATTTGCTGATTGATTGAGGCGGATCCCGATGTAGTGCTCGGAACGAAGGGCAACATGCTGAGGACCTTCCATGACGCGGTGTTGATATTCACCAATCCCTCAGTGCCGACGTTGTCCTGATGGGTCTGATCAGGTGCCGTCGCGTCAACCGTTAGGGTCGGAGTTGGAGGAATCTGACTCGTGTTCTGTGGCGGATAGGCGAATGTTGGAAGTCTTACGGGTGTCGAGGTAGCGTTAGCATAAACGCTCGTGGAAAGATTCGGATCAAAATTCGGCAAATAAGCGTCGGTGCTGGATTGCACCGTCAAGTAGTTGAAAAGATTTCTCGCCCAGGCGTAGTAATCGGGCAAGTTGGTCGTTCCTGCCTGCAACTGTGTAACGTAAGAAGCGGATGCGGCCATCGGAACAAATCGACCGATGTTTTGGGCTAGGTCCTCGGCCGGAATGCTTGTTTCGACAGCGGCAAGGGAACAATCCATGGGGAGCGAATTCATTTCGAGAAACGCGGTGGGTCCATAGGGCAAGGTTATATCGGTTGCACCTACGACGCGTATGCGATAGGCGCCGATAAAGGGAATGTCGAGCATATCGCCGTTGCGGGAGAAACCGCCCAAAGGATGGTAAAATGGCGTAGGGGCAGCATTATAAGGCGGATTGGGTGGAGTGACGGGAATCACGCCGTTAGCAACGTCCGGAACGACGACCGGATTGGGGAAATGCGACGAATAACCGGATCCCACATTAGCGACGTTGTAAACCTGCACGGGCGGGAAATCATTCGGGAAATTACCCCATGTGGTCGTTCCTGGCGAAGGTTGCGTGGAGGGCGAAGGTCGGGTGGAGGAGTAGCCCGCGGCTGAGGTCGTGGGGTCAAATACGGGACTCTTTGCGTTGGCTACGATTTGTGAATATGTACCGGTTTCGCGCGGCCCGGCGGCGAAGCCGTTGTAACCGCCGGGATACGTAGTCTTGAAGCGGTAATTTCCATTGGCATCATTGCCGGCCGCGCGAACATAATGCCAGACCGCGTAACTGCCTCCTGTCGGTTGTTGTTGGAGGTTCGTGAAGTCGTAGGAATCGACGGGGACCAAATCCGCGGTATTATTAACCTCATCGAAGCTTTCACTACCCGCCGCGTTGGGGTTTGCCGGGTCAGTGTACTGCGTAAGTGTTCCATCAGCGCGTCGCGGGCGCAGAAGAACCAGTTCACCACCAATCGAGGGCGTAGTTTGACCTGGCGCGACGACGGTCGCACCCTGGATTACAGTTTCAAGGAAGGGCATATATACGTCCGCGTACATGGTGCCGCCCATCGTGCTCGGTTGAGTCGCAGGAGAAGGGGGAATGGCAGGACCCGTCCATGTTCCTGAGGGTGCGGTGGAACCAAGCGTGGGAAGAATTCCGCTGTCAACGGGGCGATATGCTGCGGCATTTGAGTCGGGCTGGGTGGTCGGCGCACCGGGATTAGTGTAATTGCAATTCTCAATCAAGAGATATCCGCTCGGTTGAATGACGACCGGAGTGGTGCCCGGGGGGGCGATCGTACCAATCGTGGTCAGTTGAAGCTTCGGATAGGTGCCGCTATTCGCCGTTATCTGGCGGTTGATATATGCCAACGTCCAATTAGCGAGTGTAAGGGGCACCGGGTACGGATTGAACAGCACGACGGCAACATAGCCTCCTTTATTGAGAGTCGAACTAGTCCCGGACGGATCAGTTCCCGCGTTGGTATTGACGTAAACTTCCGAAATGAACGGCTGCGGGGCATTGCTGTAGACACGCGCCTCGACATCCGTTGGAACCGGTGTAACACCGGCCGAAGGGGCAACCCAGGCGTTCTTTAGGATGATCGTTTTACTGACGATGTTCTGGGAATTGTCGCGCAGGCCAAGCGTATTCGCGGCCGCAATTGCCGCGCGCAATAACATTGCGTTTGTGTTGGTGGCCCCTTTTCCTCCGTTGTTGATAGCGGCAGACGCGGGCGGATCAAGCTGGGTAGCGTTCGGCGCGACGCTTGCTGTTGGATCACGCAGCGGGGAGCGAAACTCAAATTGGGGATTTGTGTACGTGCCATCATATATGCCATTGGGATCGTCTGTGGTGAGGTACCCAAACGGCGTCGCATTGGATGGATTTCCGGCCATCACGGACCAGAAAGCGCGAAAGAGTTCGCGGAAGGTGGCGGTATTGACATTAGCCTTCACTGGATTTGCGGACCAGGGCTGAAGTTGCCAGAAGGCCGTGAATGGATAGCTCGTGCCCGATACGGTGACGGTGGTGGTGAGATTGGCGCGGGACGGAGCGGTGGGAGTATTACCGGAGCTCACCGCGTAGACATAAATATAGGTGAGGTTGTCCGTACCGACAACGATATCGTTTAACTGATACGTCGTGCCGCTGCTCCACGCCCCCTTGTAGTGCCCTTCGTTCACAGTGGCGGGGGCACCCATATACGGCAACATATAACTAGGAAGAATCGGGTCGTAAATCGATGTCAGCCCCGCGTAGATATTAGGGTAGCTCGGGGTAGCGCCGCTGTTATTGTTGTACACTTGCTGGATATAATTGGAAACAGGGTTGCGACTCACGAGTAGAGGGCGGATGGGCTGCGCGCCCGGGGTTGCGCTGTAGTCAAGGGGAGCGAAGGCATAGTTAAAATTGTCATTGAACCATGTGGCTACGTCGGTGGATGGATTGCTGCCATAAGGAATATACTGATAGTATTTGGCAGGATTTCCGCCGGAAGGGGCCTGCCAATAGGAAAGGGAAAACGGCAGAAAATTCTCGATCAGGCTCGAAGGAGTTCCCGAAAGGGTGGCTTCGGGATTGACGAGACAGAAGTGGTATGCCAATGCCGCCTCGTCGGAGAAGGGCATTGGCTGATACCGCTGGCTGCTAGAATAGGTGTTGTATCCGGGATTCGCCACGCGACGGACGAATTGTTGGTAGAAGGCTTCGCCCTCACTGATGAAGTTGCAATCATTCGTATTATTCGTAGCGCCGGAGCTAACAGGGGGCGATCCACGATCAAAAGCTTGGGGCGGAGTGTTACTGTTAATCGCGGTTTCGTCGAACGGATTATATCCGGCGGTGGGCGTAGCGGAGTTGATTTGGTTAAAGCGATACGCATTGAGACCAGGCAGCGCCGAAGCCCCTGAACTGGGACGTTGGTTCAGGTTGATCGTGGGATTGATGGTCCCGGACGGAGTGCCGCCGGAGCCCGACGATGAATAATTGTAAATGTCATTTGTGTTGATGAGTTCCTGTAACCCAACGCTGGTCTGGAAAAGATTCCAAATATTGTTGGTGGCTGTCGCGGTGCCGCCGCCACTGGCGTAGCTGGTATAGACATAATCCTGATCGCGGCTCCAAGCCGTGTTGGCGTTGATGGCAGAGTTGTTGTCTATGATCCGAACGGCGGCGAACCAGGTCAGCCCGTCAAGGCTTGCGCCGGGGATGCGAAAGAATAGGGAATCAGCTATGCCATCGCCATCGGCATCGCCGGCGACATGCGTGTACGTACCATCTGTGAGGGCTGGAACGTAATAGCTCGGCGTCGATGCGCCTATAGGCATCCCGACAAACTTGGGTGTCATCGGACCAACTAGCGGAGTATTAGCCCAAAGGGAAATCACTCCGGCGGTCGGATCTTCAAACGGAGTTGCGAGGATGGACGCGGGATATAATACGCCGCTGGAATTGACCTGAACGGATTGCGATATGGATTGCCAAATCGGGTTTCCAGCCGTATTTTGTGTCGGGATTCGAATTGCAAGCCAGGGATCGCTGCCTGCGGCGATGACGGGCAAATGACCGTTCAAAGGCTGCCATCCGGTGGGCGTGTCGACTATAGCTCCAAGAGCTGCGCTGTTGCCTTGCGGGATGTAGTGGAAAGTCGGACTAAGAGCGTTGCTTCCGATGTCGCCCTGGATGTACGAAGGGACGTTGGGGGCGACCGGTGGGCCAGTCGTTCCAGGCGGAGCGGTGTGGGCTTCGCCCTGATAGAAGCTGCGGTTGAGGATCGCTGTGGCACCTGTATTTCCGCTGTAGGCCGTATTGCCGTGCAGATCGCCGAAGGTGTCGTTCAGGTCATCGACGATGACGCCTTCGCAGATTTTGGAGATGCCGCTGAGCATGGTGTCGACGTCGGAGTTCAGGACGTTCTGGGCGGAGGCGACGCGGGCGGAGCGGGTGGTCGAGATGTAGGCTGCGCCGAGAATGGCCAGCAGAAGAAGCAGGACGATGACGATGATTAATACGGACCCCGGCTTGGCGCGGCGAAATCGGCGGTCTAGGGCGACGAATATGGTTTTTATAGACAGCATGGGTTTATACCTAGTTGCAAGTGCAAGTTGCAAGTGCAAGTGGGGGCTGGGAAGTGCAAGGGAAGTTGCAAGTTGCAAGTGCAAGTTTGTGCTTGTAACTTGCCGCTTCCTCCTAACTTGCACTTGGTACTTGTAACTTGTCACTTCCTAAGGCACTTGTCACTTGCCACTTCCTCCTAACTTGTACTTGCTACTTGCAACTTGTTACTTCCTCCATCACTTCAGCCGAAAGACGTACTCGTACCAGGGTCCGTCCTTGACCTTATTATTCGGATCGTCCACCTTGATGAGAATGCGAATCATGGCCGGCATGTCGTCGTGCCAGGCGGCAACGTATCGGGGAGGATTGTTGGGGTCGTTGAAGGCGATTTTGTTACCGCTGGCAAGCGGGGTGGGAGCGGTTAGGTATGAGCCGTAATCGCGTGTTGGATCGAAATTCACGTCCACTTCCCAAGGCGGGACATAAAGCGTGGGGGGGTTAACGCCTTTGTTGAGAAACATGGTGTAGTAGTCGCGCAAGGGGATGACATCGGTGAAATAGTTCAGCACGCCAGCGGCTGTGGGATCGTCGTTCGTAGTCGTGGGGTCGTATCCGCGGATGAGAACGAGTGGGCTACCGCTGGTGCTATCGCCGGCGTGGGCTGTGCCGGTGGAGCTCCGTGGCATGCCGTACCAGCGGATGTGCTTGTTGCCGTTGGCATCAACGTAAAAGTCAATTTGTCCATCGGGGCCGAGGCCTGTCATCGCACCATACTTGGGGTCCGTGGGGCCGTTATTATTCTGCTGCATGTAATCCCCGGCATACTCGACGACGAACTGGCTGCAATGCTGGAGGAAATAGGGGGCCATCTCGGCGAGGGAGGCGGCGGTGACGGGGGTAGAAATCGTCGGATTACACTGGGGGCGGTTGTACCAGAGGCCGGGGTCGATTCCTTGCGGGATGTAGGGCGGGGCTGCGGTATTCGGAGTATTAGAAAATGCGCCGGTGGTCGCATATCCCGGCACGGCTCCATAGTAGCTTAGGACGTACGGGGGAAAGAGAACTGGGTCGGGTGGGGCAGCGGCGGGACGTGGATAGGGCTGGGGCGGAGTAGCGGTGCTTTGAGTCATCGGAAGCGCGTAAATCAGCGGATTCCACCAGAGAGAGGCGCCGGTGTTACCGGCGCTCTGGTAGGGGAGGATCGCGTTAGCGATGAGGCGGTCGAAATATTCGGGCGTGATGCCGGCAACGTCGTAGCGGGAGGATTGGAATTGCGTCGCGCCGTTGCCGTCGAAGCTGCCGTAACTGAGCGGGGGCAGGACTGCGCCGAACGCAGAAGTTTTGGTGATTCCACTTTGAGCCGTCCATGCGGTGATGCCTGCGGGGTTCGAGGGGGGCGGATAGGGATAGTCCGGAAGCGTGATCGCGGTATTGGGATCCTTCAGGAGCGTGACTCGGCGGGTGAGAACCCAATCGGATGCGTACGCGCCGATGCGCGGGACGCCGGCAAGCGGGACACCGGCAATGTTGGAAGTTCCGTAGTAAACGCCGGTCGTTGCGTTTGGGAGGCCCGTGGGGCCGTAGAAGGCGGTGAGATCATTGGACGGCAACGCGGCGTGGCCATATTCGATGAAGGCGTCATTGGACGAATCGGAAGCGTAATACCTTCCATCCGGGCCGGAGCGGCGTTGGTATAGGGCGTGAGCGAAAAACTTAAGCATATCGGCGCGGTGATTGCGGCCGTTCAAAGTGGCGGGGGAGACGTATTGCGTGGGGGCGACGGTCATGGACTTGGGCGTGGTACCGAAGGGGCCGACGTATGCGTAGTTTCCCGCGTTGTCGGTGACGATGATCGTGGGATCGGAGCTGGTCTTGGCATCGTCGGAGTTGAGGAATTGGGTGACGAGCTGGCTGGAGATGATGAAGCACGGGGGGTTCTTCGAGACGTTGCGAAGATCGTCGAAGATCATCGGCTGAGTGGCCTGGCTGTCGCTGTTGATGCTGTTGAGGGCGTTACCGGCGCCGACGGCGTCGGTGGCGGTGCGGAAAACGTAGTTGATGCCGACGATCAGGATCAGAACCATGGCCAGGGAGAGCATTAGCTCCACAAGGGTGAAGCCCTTGTGGGAAACTCGAAATCCGAAATTCGAATGACGAATGAAATTCGAAATCCGAATGACCGAATGCGCATGGTTTCGAATTTCGAGTTTTGAATTTGATTGGGGTCCCCGGCAAAATTCCGCCGGGGCCCCGTCATTCGAGTTTCGAGTTTCGAGTTTCAAGTGTTTTCTTTGCATCAGTTATTCGCCGTGTTGACGCGGATGAAAGCGGATGCGACGCCGATGTCCTGGTTGGGGCCGGAGAAGGGGCCGGTGAATTCGCCGCTGCCGCCGGGGTCGGGCATGGGGGCGGCGCCCATTAGCCAGATATCAGGGGTGAATGCCGGGCTTCCTGTGGAGACGGCAATATTGTCGGCGGGCGTGATGTCCCAGCCTGGTTGAAGCGTGAAAATCTGGTACGGGGTGCTCGGAAGCGTGTAACCGGAGGGAAGAACGGCTGTGCTGGCAGCGTTGCCGAGGCGGAAGAATCTCCCGACCAGGTTTGCGGGGGTTCCGCTGTTGGTGTCAGCAACCAAGAGAAACGCACCGGTCGCACCGTTTGGTCCGCCACCCCCGGTGCCGGGGCCTGTGGAGGCGCTGTAGGTGGGGAAATTCTGCAGTACGACGGTGGTGGTGCCATCCTGATTGTAGAAGAACGCAGCTTGAATGGACTTGGCGGCGGTTGGGGCGGCAAGAGGTGAGTTTCCATAAGTGCTCGGTGGAACCGGCGGGGGGATGGGACCGGGGATTGTGTTCGCAACGGAAGTATAAAGGTAGTTAGGGAAATTCGGGTTTTGCAATGCGATCACGTAGACCTGCGCGAACGGGCTGGTGATGGAATCGCGGCGATAGAAGCCGACCCATCCATAACGATGGTCCGCGGTGAAAAAGGAATCGGCGCCAAGGGCGGCCATCAGACCGTTGTTGTTGCCGGGCGTCGTTAGCATATTGTTTGACGCCGGGTTCGTTGTGATTGCCCAGACTTGGGGAGCGGCGATGGAGCCGGTGGCTGGGAACAGGGCGTTGGAACCCATGCTGTCCGCGACGGCCTGGATTTTTTTGATGGCGTCGCGGGCGATGGCGGTGCCTTGGGTTTCGTCGGAGACGGCGGCGGTTTGCTGGATGGCGACGGGGAAGACGCCGGCGATCATGATGAAGCCGATGCCGAGAAGAATCACGGCGAAGAGGACCTCGATAAAAGTAAAGCCGGGGGAAGTGCAAGTGGCAAGTGCAAGTGGCAAGTTGGGAGTTGCGAGCGTGGACTTGCACTTGCAACTTGGTGCTTGCAACTCCTCCTGCACTTGCAACTTGTAACTTGCAACTATCTTCATCATTTCGCCTTCAATAAAGAGCCGCTGTTTGGACTGACGAGCATCGCGGTGCCGTTCTGGTCGATCCAGGATTCTTCGATGAATTTGTCGGCGGCAGACGGTTGGGGGACGCCGCCGGGATAGGCGGCGGTGTAGAGAGTATAGTTCATGTCCCAGTCGGTAAACTGCAAGCCATCGCCGGGAACGAGCGCGGTCGCCGAGGCGTGTTGGTTCAAATAGGCGTCGCGATCGTAAACGACGAGGCCGACGGAGGATATCAGGGGAATATGCTGAGAAGCAACGCTGATGTTGCTGCCCAAGTCACTTGAGTTCATTCCGATTCGCTGGGCGATCAGGTTCTCGCCGAGTGTGGAGGTTTTAGTAAACAGTTCACTATAGGGAATGGCAAAGGGAATGGATGCCAGCGTGCCGTCAGGGTTGAACATGATGGCGCCCAGACGAAGATAACGGTCGATCGACCAGGCAAAACTGTTGGGGTTCCACACACCCGGAGAATATTGATTGGAACTGTTGTAATTGTTGTAGGCATAGGTGTTGTTGTTCAACGCGACGCCGACGCCTTTGGGTAGAAGAACGATGTCGCGATAGAAGATATAGTTTCCCGCGGTGTTGGGGTCGGGGTTGTTCACCAACTCAATTGAATTAACGGAGCCGTTATCAGGCAACGGCAATGGAGAGGGCTTAGGTTGAAAATGTGAAGTGTAGGCGTAACTGGTTGCGGAGCCGCTGGTGAGGGGATAGGGAAGCTGCCACAGCGTTTGCACCTGTACTTCGGCCATGGCGGTTTGTTGGGATTTGGGGTCGAGGAAGAAGAAGACGCCGATGATTTGGCGGTTGTAGATGGCGTCGGTGCGGGCGTTGGACAGGAAGGCGGAAATCTGGTTCTGGGCGGCGGCCAGATTGGTGCCGCCCATCAGGGCGTTCCAAACCGGGATGGCGATGGCCAGGACGATGATGATGATCGTCAGGACGGTGATCATCTCGATGAGGGTGAAGCCCGCTGCGCGGGAAATTCGAAATTCGAAATTCGAATGACGAATCAAATTCGAAATCCGAATGACGAAACGGCCCTGGCTTCGAACTTCGAATTTTGAATTTGATTCGAGTTTCGGGTTTCGAGTTTCGAGTTTATCCAACGGGCTTTTCATGGCTCAGTTCTGGAAGGAGTAAATGTTGTCGTCGGTCATGAGGGACTGCTGACTGGAAGTCGCTGTTGCCCACGTATTGCCGTGCGCGTTGCTCATATCGCCGTCGGGGCCAGCGGAGACAAAAAAGGGTTTATAGGGGTTGGCGACAGCGGATGGCGGAGTCCAACCATTTGGCTGCACTTGTTCGCTGGTGATGACCTGAGTTAGACCGCCGTTGTCGGCCGGATCAACGAAAACGCCGGTGAGGCCGCCACCAGGGACGAAGATGATCACGTTGCCCCAGGCATCGAGAAGCAGCGGAACGCCGGTTTTGGGATCCTTTAGTACCTTGCTGGCAGGGAGGTTGTTCAGGATCGTCTGATTCTCGTGGATCGTTAGCATCGCTTGCATGATTACCAGGGTATTCTTTAAAGCTGTGGAGTATGCGACGTAGGGTTCGTTGGGGTTGTAAATTTTTAAGCTGGGGTCTAAGTTCGGGGGCATATTGTCGTCTGGAGCGCCGGGCGAGGTCAGGCCCGGCGCTTGCTCTTGCCCGGTGGACCAGATCAACGATCCAGTAGCGCCTGCGGCGCTCAAAGCGTCGATGCTGCTTCCCTTGGGATAATTGGTGGCGGGATTGATATACAGCTTCGTCGCCTGCCGGTAATTCTCAAACATCGTCTTGCAGGTTTCGAGCATGGTTTTGGTATCGCGTTCCCTGGCCTGGGCGGTGACGAGCTTGGCGCCGGCGAAGAAGAGGCCCATGAGGATCAGGATGATGCCGATCACCACGAGGAGTTCGATCATGGTGAAGGCGGTACGAAGAGGTGCAAGTTGCAAGTTGTTAGTTGCAAGTTGAAGACGGGGTGGTTGCTCGCATCTGGCAACTTGCAACTTGTAACTTGTAACTTGTAACTTCTTCTTCATGTTTCCGCCTGCTGAATGATTCGCGTTGTCTTGTGGGTGGGGCAAGGGCGTGGGCAACTGATTATTGCGAAACATCGCCGAAACTCGTGATGTCGTCGGAAGTTCCGTAAATGCCGTCGGGGCCGGCGGAAATCAGGATGAAATGATCGACGGCCCGGGGACGGCCGGTGTAATTGGGATAACCTGGATCGGTTGAATCGGTCGGCGGAATTGAAGCGTTCATAAAATAAGGAAGAGCGTTGTTGGGGGCGGTGGATGAAACGGTACCGATTGGCGGCGACCTGAGGATACCAATCAGATTGTGGGTGATTGGATTCCCGCTGCTGTCGTTGGCCGGCAATCCGATGTGGGAGTAGGTGTAGGGCGTAATGTCGCGAAGATCGTATTGATAATACGCGTAGCCGTTGTTCTGGTTGTCCAGGACGTATTGGCCGTTTTTTCCATTGTCCCAAACAATTCCCTTGGCACCGGTTCTGGCCCGCAGATAGAGGATTGGCAATGGGCCGGGGGTTGGGAAGCGATCGACAAATACGGGGATGGGGCAATCGCCGGCCGCAGTGCCGGCGGGGTCGGTGAACGCGGTGCCGGTGAATGTCGTGCCGCCGCCCAGATTCTGGTACGCGCCGGTGGTCTGAACGTTCTGTCCGGAGTTGATCTGGCACCACATGAGGTAGTTCGATCCGGCAGGAAAGAAGGATGGCGTACGGGATGGATTATTGGGATTCAGGCTCATCGGTCCGAGGCCGACTTCAGCGGGGGCGAATGCAACATTTGGGGGATTGGCCGGAGTGGTTGGCCTCAAACCGCCCATCAGGCCCAGGACGAGGTTTTGCGCGCCGGTGACGGTCCATTGCGGGTTCGTATAATTTGGATCGCTGCTTAGGGCGCTGGGCGCTCCATTGAAATAAAGCTGCGTCAAAGTTGGGGCGCCGCTGGGGCTGCCGATGGTGCTAGTAGCGACGTTGCCGGCTGTGTCGTCATTGCTGAACGGTCCCGGATACGCGTGGAACGTGGAATAATACTGGTCGCAGGCGTTGGAAAGTTGGCTGATTTCGTTTTGGGTGTCGGCGACGTAGGCGATGCGGCGTATGCGGCCGACGACGGGCAGGAGGATGCCGATGAGGATGGTGATGATGCCGATGACTACCAGGAGCTCGGTGAGGGTGAAGCCGGGGAGGAAGTTGCAAGTTGCAAGTTGTGAGTGCAAGTTGGGGAGATTGCTTGCAACTTGTACTTGAGGCTTGCACTTCTTGTTTGGAGTTTCGAGTTTGGCTTGCATGGGGCCTCAATAATGTCGGTCATTCGCCATTAGTCGTTGGTCATTCGTCACTTGCGGGGGGTGGCCGGCGGCTGATCGCAGTTGCACGGTGGCCGTGTGACTGACCGTATTCTACGGGATGTCCAGTTGAATTCCGAAGGGGTTGTGGGCGGGTTTGCCGCAAATGACCAATGACAAGTGACTAGCCCGGCTAATTCAGAGGAACCACGGATTTCACGGATAACACGGATAAATCAGAACCGTTCCGAAACCGCGATGCGCGCAGTGTGCGCGCCGCAGAAAAGCATGGAATCGATCATAAGTGATTTCCAGCGTTGAGTATCCGTGATATCCGTGTCATCCGTGGTGAATAATCCGGGCTAATGAAAAATGACCAATACCAACGACAAATGGAATTGCAGTGGATGAGCCGATTGAAGTCTCTTAATCTCAGTGGCCATGGCGCAAACCACGATTGCCCAAGCGATGCAAACCGCGGTCCGGCATCACCAGGCGGGGAGCTTGGCGGAAGCGGAGCGGATTTATCGGCAGGTCCTGGCGCAGCAGCCGGATCATGCGGATGCGTTGCATCTGCTGGGGGTGCTGGCGGCACAGGCGGGGCGGTCGGACGCGGCGGTGGAATTGATCCGGCGGGCGATCGCGATTTGTTCAACCAATGCGTTTTATTACAGTAACCTTGGCAACGCGCTAAACGTCGGGGGGAAACTCGATGAGGCGATCGCGGCCTACCGGCAGGCGATCCGGATCAAGCCTGATTACGCGGAAGTACACAACAATCTCAGCCAGGTGTTGATGGGCAACGGGCAATTGGACGAGGCGATCGCCGCCTGCCGGCAGGCGATTCGGCTTCAACCTGAATTTGCCGAAGCACACTGGCAATTGGGGAATGTCCTGAATGCCAAGGGACACGGTGAGGAAGCGATCGCGGCGTATCGGGAGGCGATTCGGATCAAGCCGGATTATGTTGACGCGTACTTCAGCCTGGGGATTGTGCTACAGGCGGGGGGACATCGTGAGGAAGCGATGACGGCGTATCGGCAGGCGATTGGGACAAGGGCTGATTATGCGGAAGCGCACAACAATCTGGGCATCGCACTGGTGGACGCGGGGCAAGGGGATGAGGCGATCGCGGGGTATCGGCGTGCGATTGGGATCAAGCCTGATTACGCCGATGCGTACTACAACCTGGGGGTCGCGTTGCAGGCCAAAGGAGAACGTGACGAGGCTATCGCGGCGTATCGACAGGCCATCGCGCTCAAGCCGGATCTCGCGCTGGCGCACAACAACCTCGGCAACGCATTGAAGGAGATGGATCGGCTGGACGAGGCGGTGGCTTGCTATCGGCAGGCGATTCGGCTGAAGCCCGATCTTGCCCCGGCGTACAGCAATTTGGCCAACGTGCTGACGCGCATCGGGCCGGTTGACGAGGCGGTCGCGGCGTTTCGGCAGGCGAACCTGCTCAAGCCGGATGATGCCCAGGGGCACAGCGATCTGATTTACGCCCTCCTTTTCCATCCCGGTTACGACGACAGAATGATCCGTGAGGAGTTGGGCCGCTGGAACCAACGGCACGCCGACCCGCTCAAGAAATTATTTCAGCCACACCACAACAATCGCGATCCGGAACGTCGTTTGCGAATCGGATATGTCTCAGCGGATTTTTATGCTCACGCCTCCGCCTTTTTTCTGCTGCCTCTGTTCCGCCGGCACGATCGGCAACTGTTTGAATTGTTTTGTTATTCGCTGGGGGCCAATTCGGATAGAGACACGCAACGAATGAAGGAACAAGTTCAGAACTGGCGCGCGGCCGCGGGGTTGACGGATGCGAAAATCGCGGCACAGGTCCGCGAGGACCAGATCGACATTCTGGTCGATCTGAAACTGCATACGATCGATAACCATCTTCTGATCTTCGCGCGGAAACCCGCGCCCGTGCAGGTGAGTTGGCTGGGTTACCCGGGCACGACGGGAATGGACGCGATGGACTATCGGCTGACCGATCCATACCTGGAACCTGCGGGGCTTGAGGATGTTTGTGGTTCGGAGCGGGCGTTCCGCTTGCCGGATACGTTTTGGTGTTACGACCCGCTCACGAGCGAACCGGCGGTCAATGCGCTACCGTGCCGGGAGAAGGGATTGATCACCTTCGGCTGCCTGAATAATTTTTTCAAAATAAACGACGAAGTGGTGACGCTGTGGGCGGGGGTTCTTAACGCCGTCTCCAACTCGCGACTGTTGCTGATGGCGCCGGAGGGAAATTCGCGCCGGCGCGTGCTGGATCGGCTGGGCCGGGAAGGCATCGGCCCCGACAGGGTGGAGTTTGTGCCAAGACAGTCTCGCCTGGGGTATTTGCACCTTTATCATCGCATTGACATCGGCTTGGATACCGCGCCGTGCAACGGCCACACAACCAGCCTGGACTCATTTTGGATGGGAGTTCCGGTCATCACGTTGGTGGGACAGACCGCGGTTGGACGAGCCGGTTTGTCGCAATTGACCAACCTGGGCCTGCCGGAACTCATCGCCCAGACGCCGGAAGGATACTCGCAGATCGCGGCCGCCCTGGCGGGGGATTTGCCGCGGCTGTCGGAGCTTCGCCGGACGCTGCGAGCGCGGATGGAGGCGTCGCCGCTGATGGATGCACCGCGTTTCGTCCGCAACATCGAAGGGGCGTACCGGCAGATGTGGCGGAAGTGGTGTGCGTAGGCCTCGGTTGCACCGAACTACAGGGTGGGCTTGCGTTAACGGTAGATTGCGTGTCCGGGGGGGTGGGGGTACGTGACGCATTCCGATGTTCGACCCCCACCCCAACCCTCCCCCTGAGTACATGGGGAGGGGGGAATTCATTGCAGAAAGTGAGACGCACCCGGGGTTGGGGGTTTTGTTTTGGTTCTTTTGATTTATCGGGAGATTTTGGTAGGTTTAATCGCTTCATGCAATGCCCATTTTGCGAGGCCGAGAAGGAAAGTCTGAAGGTCATCGATTCGCGCAGCTGCGAGGGCGGGAAAGCGATCCGCCGGCGGCGGCAATGCGTGGCCTGCGGGAAGAGATTCACCACCTACGAGAAAGTGGAGCAGCATATCCGGCTGAGCGTCATCAAGAAGGACGGACGGCGGATGCCGTGGGACCAGAAGCGGATTTACGTGGGTTTGGAGCGGGCGTGCTTCAAGAGGCCGGTGGCTCAGAGCGAATTGCAGAGGATTGTGGAGGAGGTTGAAGAAGAGGTTTTCAAGGGCTACGACCGCGAGGTGGCATCGGAGGTGGTGGGAAGATTGGTGACGGAGAAACTTCGGCGGGTGGATCAGGTGGCGTACGTGCGATTCGCCAGCGTTTACAAGCAGTTCAAGACGCTGGAGGAGTTGGTGGAGGAAGCGAAGGCGGTGATCGAATCGAGGCGGTATGAGGACCCGAGCCAGGGCGAGTTGTTCGGGGACGTCAAACCACCACCGGCGCCGGATGGGGACGGGGAGAATGGAATGGGGAGCAAGGGGAGGAGAGGACGGGGGAAGATTGGGAAGCAGGCGGCGGTGGTTGTTCCTTCCGTTGTTAGCCAATAGTCATTGGTCATTTGTCATTGGTCATTAGTCATTTGTGGTGAAAATCGGGAGCGGTTGGAGTGGCAAAAGACCAAATGACCAATGACTAATGACAAATGACCAATGACTAATGACTAAAGACCATTTAGTCCGATAAATTTTGGAGGCCAATTTATGCGGCGATGGCGTTGGTGCCTGGTGATATTGGCGGGAATGGCGAGCTGCGCGGCGAAGACGGCGCCGCCGGCGCCCAAGGAGCCGCTGTATCCGAACTTGCCGTTGCAGCAGGTTCCGAATTTCATGAGGGGGACGCTTTACGAGCAGGTGCGGTTCACGGGGCTGGAAGAGTTGCCGGTGTATGGGTACGGGCTGGTGGTGAATTTGGACAACACGGGGGATAGCCGGGCGCCGTCGGCAGTGCGGGATTACATCGAAAGGCAATTGAACATTCGGGGATTCGGAAGCTCGATGATGGGGACGTATCAGAATCTCACGCCGGAGGAGATCCTGAAAGACAAGCGCGTGGCGATCGTAGTGGTGGAGGGCCGGATTCCGGTGGGGGCGCGAATGGGGCAGAGCTTCGACGTGATCGTGCGGGCGATGGAGCGGAACAATACCAAGAGCTTGGCGCACGGCGATTTGTACGAGACGGATTTGAGCGACGTCGGACTGATGGAGCCGCAGTCGATCGGGGTTCGGCAGCAGGCGTACGCGCCTGGGGGGCCGGTGTTTGTGAATCCGGCGTACGCGATGAGCGAAGGCGCCAGCACGCGGCCGGGGTCGGCGGCGTCGTTGCGGAGGGGGACGGTTTTGAACGGCGGGGTTTGCCGGTTTGACCGTCCGATCAATATGCAGATTCGCCGTCCGCAGGCGAGCACGGCGCGGTTGATCGAGCAGGTGATCACGGATCGCTGGGAATCGCCGACGCAGATGGCGGGGTGGCTTCACAACAACGAGGACGCCGTGGTCGTCAAGGCGGAGAACGAAGGGCTGGTGGAGGCGTTCGTTCCGCCGCAATACAAGGGGAATTGGAAGCATTTTCTGGGGGTGGTATCGCATTTGTATTTGAATCAGTCGGCGGAGTTTCAGGCGAGGAAGGCCCGGGAGTTGGTGGCGTTGGCGGAGGGGCCGGGCGCGCCGCTGGCGGACATTTCGCTGTGCTGGGAGGCGATGGGAGACGAGCAGTTGCCGGTGTTTGAGCCGCTGATCGCCGATGCGAATCCCGACGTGGCGTTCGCGGCGGCGCGGGCGGCGGCGTTTCTGGGAAGTGGGCCCGCGCGGCAGGCGCTGGTGCGGATGGCGGTGGATCCGGCGCAGCATAACCAACTGGACGCGGTGCGGATCCTGGGCGAATTGCCGGATTCACCGGAAGTCGATAGTGCCATCGCGGAGTTGCTCGATTCGGACCGGGCGGACGTGCGCATCGAGGCGTATCGGCTGCTGGCGGCGAATTCGGATTTGCGGAGCGGGTCGAAGGAGAATGAGGATTCGGGCGTTTGGCGGCACTATGGGGTGTTGAGCTATGACGTGAACCATCGGTTTATGCTGGACATCGTTCCGAGCGCGGGGCCGCCGATGATTTATGCGGCCAGCACGGGGGTGCCGAGGATCGCGGTGATCGGGCATCAGCTTTCGCTGCGGACGCCGCTGACGTTTACGGCGATGGACGCGCGGCTGAGCATTACGTCGAGCGACGGGACGAAGCTGCTGACGATGTTCTATCGCGATCCATTGGCGCGCGATCCGGCGAAGGCCCAGACGCACAACGATTTGCCGGAGATTCTGGCGCGGCTGGGCGGCGAGGGGCCGGCCGATGCGCAGCAGCGATTTAATTTCAGTTTCGGGGACGTCGTGGCGATCGCGCAACAGTTGGTGTCGCAGCACAACGTGTATGGAACGAGCGTGGCCGACAACGGCCAGCGCGAATGCCTCTTCGAGCTGGAGCATCCGAGCGTGGAGGCGGACGATTGGACGAGCATTCCGAGCGAGAATCGGGAAGGGCGTCCGCAGGGCGACGGAAGCGTCCTGGCGGGGCAGGGAAACTAAGGTGGAATGAAAATGGATTGCCGATTGCCGATTGCCGATTGCCAATTGCCGATTGGAAGAGGAGCATTCGCAACTGCCTCTTCATCAATTGGCAATTGGCACTCGGCAATTGGCAATTGGCTTTGGATCGGATAGGATTTCATTCGAAGCGGCGAGACCCGCGGCGAGGCCGTGGGTTTCGAAGGCCAGGGATTTGGCCGCCGCCGGTTTGGTCATGGAGGATCGCGACCGATGCGCCTGAAAAAGCTAATCCTTCACGGTTT
The DNA here is from genome assembly GCA_050014015.1 of Tepidisphaeraceae bacterium. Taxonomy (GTDB): domain Bacteria; phylum Planctomycetota; class Phycisphaerae; order Tepidisphaerales; family Tepidisphaeraceae; genus PALSA-1353. Next base: position 77,503 of record JBEKEC010000026.1, on the reverse strand, counting down.
CAAGAGTTTTGCCGATCGGACTGAATTCGTGTTCGACAGGCCGATCATCGGCATCGTCGGGCCGAACGGGTGCGGGAAATCCAACGTCGTCGATGGGTTTAAGTGGGTGCTGGGGGAGCAATCGGCCAAGAGCCTGCGCGGCGATGCGATGATGGACGTGATTTTCAACGGTTCGTCCACGCGCAAGGCGGCGGGGATGGCGGAAGTGGTGTTGGTGTTCGACAACCCGCCGGCGCCGGACGGGAAGCGGCCGTTCAACGTGGAAACGGACGAGGTGTCGGTGGGGCGGCGGCTGTTCCGCGACGGGACCAGCGAATACCAGGTCAATAATTCATCGACGCGGTTGAAGGACGTGCGCGAACTGTTCCTGGATACGGGGATCGGGGTGGATGCGTACAGCGTCATCGAGCAGGGCCGCGTCGCGGCCATGCTCGAGGCCAATCCGGAAGAACGCAGATTGATATTCGAGGAGGCGGCGGGAATTTCCAAGTTCAAGGCGCGCAAGAAGGAATCGCAGCGGAAGCTGGAGCGGGTGGACCAGAACCTGCTTCGCGTCAACGACATCGTCCAGGAAGTGGAGAAGCGCCTGCGGAGCGTCAAGGTTCAGGCGGGCAGGGCCAGGGTTTTCCAGGAGCATTCGACGAAGCTGGCGGAATTGCGGCTGAGCTATAGCTTGCAGGAATATCACCAGCATAGCCAGTCACAAAAGGAACTGGAGGCGTCGCGCCAGGAGACGCAGTTCCGGCTGGACGACGTGAGCGGCGATCTGGCCTCGGCGCAGAACGGTTTGGCGGAAAAAAAGGAGGCGTTCGAGAGCCTGTCGCAGGTCCGGCAGCGGCTGGAATATCAACTCGTGCAGGCGAGGTCGCAGATTCAGTCGGCAAAGCAGCGGCAGCAGTACGCGATCCAGCAACTGGACCAGATCGCCGAGCAACTGTCCGGCTTCGATCGCGATAAATCGGAAATCGAAGGGAAACTGGCGGAGGTGGGGCGGTCGCTGGCGGCCGATGCGCAGGGGCTGGCGTCGCTCACGGCGGAACTGGAAAAACAGCGAGAATTGATCGAACTCCGGCAGAAGGAATTTGGCGAGGGGCAACTGCAACTGAACTCGGCGGGGTCGCAGATCGAGAGGCAGAAGTCGGCGATCCTGGATGCGATGCGGAAGCTGGCGGGGATCGGGAGCCGGCTGGGCGCGATCGACATCGAGAGGAAGAACGCATCCGCGCAGGAATCGCGGCTGGGACAGCGGACGGCGCAGGTGCGGCAGGAACTTGAAGTGTTGCAAGCGGCCAGCGAGGAACTGGCGGAGAAGATGCGCCAAGCCGCCCAGCGGATCGCCAGCCAGCAGGCGGAATTGGAAGCAAAACGCGCCAGCGCGACGGAGTTGGGAAAACAAATCGAACAGGTCGGCGAGCGATTGGGAGCGGCCAAGGAGCATCGGTCCGGCCTGATCTCGCGGCAGAAATTGCTGGCCGACCTGGAGGCCAAGCGCGAGGGAGTCAGCGAAGGGGTGAAATCCGTGCTGCGGCGGAGGGAGACGGATTTTCCGTTCATCCGCGGGCTGGTGGCGGACGTGTTGCGCGTGGACGTCGAGCATGCGCCGATCATCGAGGCGGCGCTGGATGGGCGGGATCAATTCCTGGTGACGGACGATTCCAACGGCGTGCTGGCCGCGCGCGAGGGACTTGAAGAGTTGGAAGGACGGGTGAACGTTCTGTGCGCGGATCGGCTGGAGGAGGCCGGGGACGATTACGATTGGAACGTGCATCCGCATGGGATTCGGCTGGCGATCGATCTGGTGAGATTCGAGCCGGGCGATGCGGCGATCGCGCGGCATCTGCTGGGACGGACGATCGTCGTGGACGATCTGGACGTTGCGCGGGAATTGTCGTGGGCGGGGCCGGCGGGGTATCGGTACGTGACGATGAATGGGGAAGTGTTGGAAGCGGATGGGATCGTGCGCGCGGGGCCGCTGACGGCGGCGATGGGATTGCTTTCGCGAAGGTCGGAGTTGGAAGTGCTGGGCCAGCAGATCGCGGAAGTGGATGGAAGAATCGAGCGGCTGGGCCGGGAATTGGCCGAGGGAAATTCCCAGGTGCGGTCGCTGGAGGAGGACATCTCGTCGCTGCGGAACGCGGTGTATCAATCCAATACGGCGAAGGTGGAATTGAGCGGCGCGGCGGCGCAGAACGCGGACCGGCAAAATGCGCTGCGGCGCGAATTGCCCATCCTGGACCGGGAGATCGAGACGCTGGCGGCGCAGGGCCGGCGGCTGGAGGAAGACCAGAATGCGCTGATGAAGCAGCGCGGGCAAGTGGAATCGGAGCAGTCGGCGGCGAGCGCGGCGGTGCAGCGCCTGACCCAGGAGCAGGCGGCAATCGCCGAGCGGTTGACCGCCCTGGGCGAGGAGTTGACCGGGCTGCGCGTCCACCTCGGACAGGTGGAAGAAAAACAGCTTTCGATGCGGCAGGCGGTGCAGCGGCAGACGGCGGCACAGGCGGAACTGAAACAGCAGATGGAGCGGGTGGATCGGGCGGCGGCGGCGGTGGCGGCGCGCCGCCAGGACGTGCAGCGCGAGCACCAGGCGGCGGCGCATGAGGAGGAAACCCTCACCCAAAGCGTCGCGGCCGACGAGGCGAAATCAACCGAATTGGCCGGGCAAATCGAGGAGGCGGGGACCCGGGTCGGCGAGCTTTCGGCGAAGGTGGAAAAGGCGCGGCAGGAGCGCGAAAACGTCGAGCAGGAGATGCACGACTTGGAGCTCAAGGCCGGCGAAGTGCGCGTGCGGATCGAAACGCTCGTGCAACGCACCATGGAGGAATCGCAACTGGATTTGCCGGCGCGATATGCGGAATTGACGACCGATGGGAAGCAGTACGATCCGGGTGAGACGGATTGGAACGCGGTGGCCGAGCAGATCAAGGAGCTGCGCGAGAAGATTCAACGGCTTGGAAACGTCAACGTCGAGTCGATCGGCGAATTAGACGAGATGGAGACACGCCGGCAGTTTTTGCAGAGGCAGACGGACGATTTGATTTCGTCCAAGGCGCAGCTCGAGCAATTAATCAACGAGATCAACGCGGAGAGCGGGATCCGGTTCGAGCAGACGTTCAACGCCGTGCGCGAGCATTTCCAGGGGATGTTCCGCAAGCTGTTCGGCGGCGGGAAGGCGGATATTTATCTGGAGACGGAATTGGATCCGCCGAAGAATGCGCCGGTGCAACTGGACGAGGCGGGGCAGCCGATTCCGCTTCAGAAGATCAAGGTGGACGTGCTGGATGCGGGGATCGAGATCGTGGCGCGTCCGCCGGGCAAGCAGCCGGTGAGCATCAGCCAGCTTTCCGGCGGCGAAAAGACGATGACGTGCGTGGCGTTGCTCATGAGCATTTTCAAATCGAAGCCCAGCCCGTTCTGCATTCTGGACGAAGTGGACGCGGCCCTGGACGAGGCGAACAACCAGCGGTTCAACATGATCGTTCAGGAGTTTTTGGATCAGAGCCAGTTCATCATCATCACGCACAGCAAGCGGACGATGGAGATCGCGGATTTGATGTACGGCGTGACGATGCAGGAGCAGGGCGTGAGCAAGCGGGTGTCGGTGAAGTTCGATCAGATTGATTCGACGGGGCAGATCAGCGAACACGCGGCGGCGTGAAGAGTTTTTGCCACAGATATAAATCAGATGGACACAGATAAAATGCCGGGAAACGGCGTTGCTTTATCTGCGTCCATCTGATTTTCATCTGTGGCAAAAATGGATTTCATTTCTCGGCTTCGGGCCGGGCGTCGACCAGTGAGCCGAATTTGCGGACCTGGGGCCAGATGACTGTTGTCAGGCCGACGACGATGAGGGTGCCGATTCCGCCGCCGACGACGGAGATGATGGGGCCGAAAAAGCGGGCGGTGAGGCCGCTTTCGAAACCGCCCAATTCGTTGCTGGCGCCGATGAAAATGTTGTTCACCGCGGAGACCCGGCCGCGCATGGAGTCGGGGGTGAGGACCTGCACGAGCGTGTGACGGACGACGACCGAAACGTTGTCGAAAACTCCGGTGAGGAAGAGCATGGCGATGGAGAGCCAGAAGTTGCCGGAGAGTCCGAAGACGATGGTTGCCAGGCCGTAGCAGAATACCGCCATGAGCATCGCCCGTCCGGCGCGTTTCAGGGGTGGGAGATGGGCCATGAGGATGGCGCCGGAGAGGGCGCCCAGTGCGGGGGAGGCGCGGAGCCAGCCGTAGCCGCGTGCGCCGACGCCGAGGATTTTGATCGCGAAGATGGGCAGGATGTAGGCTGCGCCGCCGAGCAGGACTGCGAAAAGATCGAGGCTGATGATGGCGAGGATGATCTGGTTGTCGATGACGTACCGGACGCCGGCGGCGAGGCTTTTCAGGGTGGCGGGCTCCTGTCGGGAGGGCGTCGGGCGTTTGCGGATAGGAATGATGGTGGCGATGAAAACGATTCCGCACAGGGCGGTGACAAAATAGGGGACGGTGTGGTTCCAGGCGATGAGGATTCCACCGAGCGCGGGTCCGGCCATGGCGGCGGATTCGAAGCCGCTGGTGTTCCAGGCGATGGCGTTGTGGAGGATGTGGGTGGGCAGGAGCGAGGGAACGAGTGCGGCGCGTGCGGGCCAGCCGATGGCCTTTCCGACCGCGGACATGAAAAGAATGGCATAGATCGCCCAGATCGGGCCGGCGAATATCGAGAGGATTCCCAGGCCGACGGCGCAGGAGGTGGTGAGAATCTGCATGGTGACCATGATGCGTCGGCGGTCGAATCGGTCGGCTATCTGACCGGCGGGGAGGGCCAGGAGAATAATGGGCGCGGCGCTGACGAGTCCGACCCAGCCGAGGGCCATGGCGCTCTTGGTGCGTTGATACAAGTCCCAGGCGACGGCGACTTCGAGAATCTGGCTTCCGATCACGGAGAAGACCCAGCCCACCATATAAAGCCGGAAATCGCGGAAGCGGAGGGCGGCATAAGGGTCATGCGGGGCGGCGGGGTGTTGATCGAGGACCTCGGACGGCGGAGCGGCCGCGGAGGCGGGCCGCTGATCGTCGGGCGGCTCGTAGGCCAAGCTCGTTGGTTTGTCCGGATCGGGCATAACGGAATGGGGAATGGTTGCGATTGGGTGGATTTTGGCAAGAGGAACGAAAAAGGGGTCATAAGCCATTTATGACGAGCCGAAATTTTGGCCTGCTATTAGCGAGAATGGCGAAAAAGGCTTATGACCCCTTTTTTGCAACCGCGCGGGCGTTGGCGTTATCCGTGACATCTCCCGACGTATGCGGTAAAACGCGGGCCAGAAGGGATTCGATATGCGCCGGCATACGCGTCGCGCTTTTCTGGGCCAACTCGCCGCGGCCACGCTGGCGACCGCGATGCCCGGCACACTCCGGGGACAAATCGCGCCCGCCAGGCGCAGGCCCAATGTCCTGTTCATCATGTCCGACGACATGCGGGTCGATTTGGGGTGCTACGCTTCCATTTTCAACGCCAAAACGCCGAACCTCGACGCACTGGCCAAGGCCGGCGTGCGGTTCGATCGGAATTATTGCCAGTTTCCATTGTGCAATCCGCCGCGCGCATCGCTGCTCACGGGGCAAAACCCGACGAAGACGAGCGTTTTGGGGAATCGGACGAATTTTCGCGAGGCGCATCCCGACTGGACGACGTTGCCGCAGGTGTTCATGAACAACGGCTACGTGACCGTGCGAGCGGGGAAGATTTATCACGGCGGGATTGACGACGCCAAATCATGGAGCGCGACCAGCGACAAGGGGGGCGCGACGGACACCGGTCGCGCGGCATATTCGGATCGGATCGTCGTTCTGGATGGCAATGGGGAGACCCACGGCGATTATCTCACGGCCGAGCGGACGATTGCGAATCTGCGGAGATACAAAGACCGGCCGTTTTTCATTGCATGCGGATTTGTCAAGCCGCACAGTCCGCCGACCACGGCTATCAACTTGGCGAAAAGGGCAAATGGTCCAAGGCCGGCTCGCTGTTTGAAATGGGCACGCGCGTCCCTATGATCATCCACGCGCCTAACGCCAAAGGGAACGGGCAGGGCTGCATGCGCATCGTCCAATCGCTCGATCTGTATGCCGCGCTCGTGGAACTATGCGGCCTCTGGCTGCCTCCCGGGAACGAGGGGAAGAGCCGCATGCCTCTGCTCGACAAACCCGACGCCGACTGGAAACAGCCGGCGTATTCCGTTTGGAGCGAGGACGGTACAACCCTGCACGGGGTGGCCGTCCGGACCGAAGAATACCGCTACGCGGAGTTCGGCCCCAATGGCGAGCGCGGCGCCATGCTCTTTGATCCCAAGGCCGACCGCCTGGAAATGAAAAATCTTGCCGACAGCCCCAAATTCGCCGAGGTCCGCACGGAACTGGCCGCTCTCACCAGAGAATATGCCGCCAGGCTTTGAAAATGCGCTAAGGAAGGGAGGTGGATCATAGGACGCCCAATCGCAACGCAGGCCCCCGCTCAATCCGGGCAAATTCAAGCCGAACAAATTGCCGCCCAGGCCGAACGCCTGGCGGCATCAAGAAAATTCGCCATCGAAGCCGCCAGGCTCCTCAGCAACACTCGCTGCCACGAGGTGGTCGTGCTGGACATGGCGGGCGTGTCGCCCGTGACCGATTTTTACGTCATCGCCACGGGCACCAGCGCCCGCCAGATGCGCAGCGTCTGCGACGACGTGGACGAATTGGGCGGGAAAATGGGCTTCCCCAGCTTCCACCGATCCGGATATGAAGGCGAAACCTGGATCGCCGTCGATTACGTCGACGTGGTCGTTCACGTCTTCAATCAGGAAGCCCGGCTCTATTACGACCTGGAGAATCTCTGGGGCGAAGCGAAAAAAGCCGACTGGTCATGAGCCGTCCCGGATGCTCTTTAACTCCTACACCTTCCTCTTTGCCTTCCTCCCCGTCACCCTGATCGTCTTCGGCATCCTCGGGCATTTCGGCTGGCGAACGCCGGCGTTCGTCTGGCTCATCCTCTGCTCCATGTTTTTTTATGCCTACTGGAGCCGGGCGTTTCTTGGACTGCTGCTGGTTTCGCTGGCGGTCAATTATCTCATCGGAACCGTTTGGCTGCGGGCCGCCGATCCCCGGCTGCGAAAGGCCGGGCTTATCGCCGGGCTGGTCTTCAACCTGGGCGCCCTGGGCTATTTCAAATATGCCGGGTTCCTGATCTGGAACTTCGACCGGATTTTCGGCAAATCGTTTGGCCCGGTCGGGATTGTCTTGCCGCTGGGGATTTCATTTTTTACCTTTCAGAAAATCGCCTATTTGGTGGACACCTACAACGGGCGGGGATATTCGAGGAATTTTCTGTATTACTGTCTGATGGTGCTGTTTTTTCCGCAACTGATCGCCGGGCCGATCGTCCATCCGCGCGAGGTCCTGCCGCAATTCGCCCGGCGAACCGCGCTGGGCCTGAGCGCCAAGAACCTGGGCGTCGGGCTTACGCTCTTCTTCTTCGGACTTGCCAAGAAAGTCCTCATTGCCGATTCGATTTCGTCGACCGCCACTCGTGTTTTCGCGGCGTCGGCGGCCGGGATTTCTCCCGATTTCGCGTCCGCCTGGTTGGCGACGCTGGCGTATAGCCTGCAAATCTATTTCGATTTTTCGGGATACACCGACATGGCGCTCGGTCTGGCCCGGACGTTCGGATTTCGCCTGCCCGTCAACTTCAATTCCCCTTATCAGGCCCGGAACGTCTCCGATTTCTGGCGACGCTGGCACATCACCCTTTCGCGATTCCTGCGCGAGTACCTCTACATTCCCCTGGGCGGAAATCGGCGCGGACAATTGCGGCGATATTTGAACCTCACGATCACCATGCTCCTCGGCGGCCTCTGGCACGGCGCCAACTGGACGTTCGTCGCCTGGGGCGGCCTTCATGCGGCGTATCTGATCGTCCATCACGCTTGGCAGGCGTATAACAAACATCGCCGCGGCGAGGCCCGGCGCGGAGCGACGAGCGCGGTTTGGCCCGGCGCATTGACGTTTCTCAGCGTCGCAGTTGCATGGGTATTTTTCCGGGCCGACAATTTTCACGCCGCTGGACGGATGCTCTTGGGTTTGTTTGGCGGCCACGGATTCGATCTTCGACAGTTTTGGATCGATCGTGCGCGATGGGCCCCGATCGTGCCGCTGCTGGCGCTGGTCTTTTGGGCGCCCAACACGCAGAAGGTGATGTCCCTGGCGCGGCCGGCGCTCGGCGTGCTGCCCCCGCCACCCTCGCAACGGAGCGGGCGCCTGCTGTGGCGGCCAACCGCGCTCTGGGCATCCATCGCCGCCGTCGCCGCCATCGCCAGCATCCTTTACCTGTGGCGCGCCAGCGAGTTCATTTACTATCAATTCTGAATCGAGCAACCGATGCACGCGCAATATCTTCGCCGGCTGCTTTCGATCATCGCGGGGGTTTTGTTGGCCATCGCCGCAGCCAACCTGCTGATCGATCCGTTCGACGTTTACCGCCTGGCCGGATCGGCGCGGTACTGGCGATTCAAGGAAGCGATTGGGAGCCGGCTGGCCAAGGCCGAGCAGTTGCGCTCGCGGAGGTGGGACGTCGTGCTGCTCGGCAATTCGCGCGTGGAGGTGGGACTGGATCCGCAGCATCCTGGCTGGGGCGGCGCGCGGGTTTACAACTCAGGTTTGCCGGGCGCGATTTTTGACGAGATCGACCGCGCCGCCCGGCTCACTTTCCACGACCACGCCCCGCGCCGATTCGTCCTTTGCCTCGATCTGAGCGATTTCGATTCCCGCAGAACCGCGCCCGACGACGATCTGCTCACCCGGCTCAACCCGTCGCTCAATCCGGTGGAGTACCGCCTGGCCTCGCTCCTCAGCATGAACGCGGCGGAAAAATCGGCCGGAACGCTGAAGAACCTCCTGAACAATCGCCCGGCCACGGATTGGCGGATGGGTCAAATGGATGATCCGCTGACTACCCGCGGGCGGGCCGATTGGGAATTGGTCAACTTCTACGACTTCGCCGGCGCGGAAGGCGCAACCGCCGGACTGACTATCAGCCAATCCAGAATGCGCAAGCTGGCCGATCTGCTCGACGACGCCTCGCGCAACGGCGTTCAAGTCGATCTGGTCGAACTCCCCACGCACGTCATCTTCTTCCAACGCCTGGTCCTGGCCGGAAAGTGGGACCTTTACGTTCGCTGGATCGCCGATTTGACGGACATCGCCGATCGCCACAACCGTCGGTTTCCCGATAATCCCGTCAAATTCTTCGATTTTTGTTCCTATTCCCGCTACACCACCGAGCCGTTCCCGCAGCTCGGCCAGACCATCACCGACATGCGCTGGTATTGGGACCCCGGCCATTTCAAGAATGCGTTGGGCGATCTGGTCATCGACCGATTGACCGGCCACGCCGCGCCGCCCGGCGAAGAAGTGTCCGATTTCGGCGTCATTCTGGACTCGCGCAACGTCGGGCAATTCCTCGCCAAGCTGCTGAGCGATCGCCGGCAATACCTCGATTCACATCCCGAAATTCGCCAGATGATCGAAAAAGCACAAGATTTCAGCGCCCGCGCCGGCTGAATACGGCCATCTCGATCATTAAACATTCAAAATATTCCTTCACGAAGCGACGGAACGCGCCCGTATGCCATACAATGTCTCTCAATGCGCCGGCGGTGGGTTACCCCGGCTTCAATCATTTCCCGGACCTTCGGAAGGAAGTCGCCTATGTTTCGCTTTTCAAAGTTGATGGCTTTGGCCGCGGTCGTGATGTCCCTCGCATTGGTCAGCCTCGCCCGGGCGGACGATGAGACGATCGACAATCCCGCCTATCAGGCCTGGGCCAAGTTCAAGCCCGGCACGTTGGTGAAATACACGACCGACGTGAACGCGATGGGCAATGCTTCGTCGATGGAAACCACCCAAACCCTGACCGACATCACGGCCGACAAGGCCACGGTCGAGGCGAAAGTCTCGATGGTGGTTGCCGGAAACAAGATGGACATGCCCGCCCAGCCCCCGCAGGATATTCCGGCCAAGATCAAGAAGCCGGATGCCTCCGCCGTTCCGCCATCCGCCACGACCGTCCCTGTCCCCGACGTCAGCACGGAAGACGTCCAGGCCGCGGGCAAAACCTACTCCTGCAAGAAGACCACCGTCACTTCCGAGCAGAACGGCATGAAGAGCACCGTCACCACCTGGACCTGCGATGACATTCCGGGCAGCGTGGTGAAGATGGACGCGGAGGTCACCGGCGCAATGACGTCCAGCACCAAGATGATCCTCTCCGACTTCGAACCGAAGTGAGAAAAGGGGACATTCAAGATTTCCTCGGTTTCGGCGGCCGCCCGCGCGGGTTGAGGGTGGATTGCAAGCCCAGGCGGCGCGCCAGTTTCGCGGTCCATTGGGTTTCCCCGAACGGCCGCCCGCGCGCCACCGACGCATGCACCGCGTCCAACGCCGGCCCTTCCAAAGACTCATTCACCAGCGCCGACCAGTTGCGCGGCCGGTCCAGCGGCGCATCGCTCAGCAGCTTCACCTTTTTTTTCGGCGAACGCCGGCAACTCAGGCTGGACCAGGGCCAATCCTGTGCCCGCGACACCAGTTTGGCGCGCAGCGGATTGGCCTCGACGTAACGCAACACCGTCAGCAGATGCCCGTCATCCTGGATGGGAAAACTCTTGAACCGGCCCTGGTAGACGTGGCCCTCTCCATAGGAATGGTAGTGCTGGTGATATCGCCGCACGTGCGTGTTGCTCAGCCAGCGCATGAAGAGCGACAATTCCCCGTCCTGGCTCGGCCAGAGCACGAGATGCCAATGGTTCGGCATCAGGCAAAACGCAAGCACGCGCATCGGCATGCGCTCGACGGCCTCGCCGAGGAGTTCGAGGAACGCCTCGTAGTCGGCGTCCTTGTGAAAGAGCCGTCGCCGGGCGTTGCTTCGGTTCAGGACGTGATAGACCAATCCACCGGGTGCATTGCGGGCAGTTCGCAGCATCGTTGCAGCCTATCGGCGCAAACCGGCCGCGTCAAGCGAAATCTTGAATGTCCCCTTTCCAGCCGCCGCGCCCAAAAACATGAATGTCCCCTTAAATCTCAAGCCACGCCGACGCCGTGGCACTTCTTGTATTTCTTTCCGCTGCCGCAGGGGCAGGGATCGTTGCGGCCGATTTTGGGGGCTTCGCGGACGATCGTCTTGACCTTGGCGCCTTCGCCTTGGGTCTGGTCGGCGGCCTGCTGCATTTCGCCGGGGGGTTGGCCCTTGGCGGCGGACGCGGACGCGGCGAGGTTCTCCGCCACGCCGTAGCCCGTTGGGGATTCGTGGACGGCCGCGGTTTCCTTGTATGCGTTTCGGGCCTGGGTCGCGCCCACCACGCGGGCGCGGAAGATCAGGTCCGTCACCTTGTCGCGCACGGCGGCCATCATCTCCTGGAAATAGCGGTAGCCTTGCTTCTTGTACTGAATGCGCGGGTCCTGCTCGGCGAACGACAGCAGCCCGATGCCGTTTTTCAGGATGTCCATCGCGTAGAGGTGGTCCTTCCACGTCTGGTCGAAAATCTGGATGAGGACGAATTGTTCCAGATCGGTCAATTCCGACCGAAGCTCCAGGCGGGCGCGTTCCATGAGCAACTGCCGGATTTGCGCCGCCGACGCCGGCTGAGTGACGACGCGCATGTCCTTTGCGTCGGTTTCGACCTGGACCTCGAAATCCCGGCTCGTCAGTTTCGCGTCGAAGCGTTGGTTGAACGCCTTGCGGAGCGATTCGGCGTCCTGGTTCGCGGCGACAAGGGCGTCCACGGTCCTTTCCAATTCGCCGCCGGTGAGGAATCGCTCCTGGTGGGCGACGAGCGTGGCGTGCAGTTGCTGGAGGGTTCCGGTGCGGATTTGATCCAGGGGGATTTGCACGCCGTATTTGTGCGCGGCCCATTTCTGGACGTATTCGGCGGAATAGGGATGGTCGGTGAAACCCTCGGGCCCGCCGTAGGCGAACGTGAGGGCATGCTCGACGGGATAGTTGACTTCCCGCCGCGCGTAGGCCGCCCGGGCGCGCGATTCGATCAAGTCGATGATCTGATCGGCGGGGAGAAGGTTGTGGCCCTTGGGGTCAAGGATGAACTCTTCGGGTTTGACCTGGATATTGAATTTTTCGCGGGCCCAGTTGACCAGCTCCTGCTCGGCGTAATTGGGGGCGAGGTATTTCATCACGCCGGCGCAGCTTCGGTTGTCGATCTGCTCGATCGCGGCTAGGCGAAGCTTGGCTTCGACGTCCTCGGCGCTCATTTGCCGAATCTGATTCTGCGAGAGATTCACGTGGAAGCGGCTCATCGCCCAGCTTTGCAGGCCCTTGGTATCCCAATGGCGGGTATCGGATGCGTCGTCCCCTTCGCCCATGAATTCACCGATGGTCGCGGTGATGTTGGTCTCGGCTTCGGCTCGGGATTGGTACTTGACGTACGATTCCAGTTCCTCGACGTTGCGTTTGCCGTGGAGGTCTTCGGGCTCGATGTTGACCTCGAAGTTCACCTTGGCCCACTCGGCGATGGTGGCGGCGACGAAATCCTGGGTGATGAATTTGTCCACCGCGTCGGCGATGGCCTGGCCGATCATGTCCCAGATGATCACGTCGACGTCCTGCCCACGGAGGACCTTTTGCCGCATGCCGTAAAAGCTGGTCCGCTGATGGTCCATGACCTCGTCGTATTCGAGGAGGTTTTTGCGCGCCAGGAAGTTTCGCTCCTCGACTTTTTTCTGCGCTCGGAGAATCCCCTTGCTGATGCGCTTGTCCTCGATGGCCATCCCCTCTTCCATCCCCAGCCAGCCGAGGACCTTGATCGTCCACTCGCCGGCGAACATTTTCATCAGTTCGTCCTGAAGGCTGACGTAGAACCTGCTGGAGCCGGGGTCGCCCTGGCGGCCGGACCGGCCGCGAAGCTGGTTGTCGATTCGGCGCGCGGTGTGCCGTTCGGTTCCGATGACGTGCAGACCGCCCGCCGAGGTGGTCTGCGGGGTGAGCTTGATATCGGTTCCGCGGCCCGCCATGTTGGTCGCGATCGTGACGTTGCCCACCATTTCGTCGCGTTGGTTTTTGTGCTGCTGCCCGGCCAACGCGATGATCTGGGCCTCGCGTTCGTGGAACTTGGCGTTGAGGACTTCGTGGTCGATGCCGTACTTGCGCTTGAGCAGGTTCGCCAGCATCTCGCTCTTTTCCACGCTGGTGGTTCCGACGAGAACGGGGCGGCCCTTGTCGGAGGTGTCCTTGATCTCCTCGATGATGTTCTCCCATTTTTCGCGCTCGGTGCGGTAGACGCGGTCCTCGTGATCGTCGCGGACCACTTTGCGGTTGGTGGGAATCGTCACCACGTCGAGGCGATAAATTTTGTGGAACTCCTCGGCTTCGGTCTGCGCCGTCCCCGTCATGCCGGCGCGAATCTTGTACATCTTGAAAAAATTCTGGAGCGTGATCGTCGCCAGCGTCTGGGTTTCCTCCTTGATCGCGACCTTTTCCTTGGCTTCGACCGCCTGGTGCAGCCCGTCCGACCATTGCCGGCCTGTCATTTTGCGGCCGGTGTATTCATCCACGATGACGACTTCCATGACGCCCTTGGCGCCGCGCTCCACCACGTAATCCTTGTCGCGCTCGTAAACGACGTGGGCGCGCATGGACTGCTCCATGAGGTGCGGCCATTCCATGTTGTTGCCGACGTAAAACGATCCCACCCCGGCGGCGTCCTGGGCGGCGGCGATGCCTTCGTGGGTCAGATGCGCGCTCTTTCGATCCAACTCCACCTCGTAGTACTGGGTGAGCCCTTCCTTGCGGCGCGTGGCCTCCTCAAGTTGGCGCTTGGCCTGTTCCTGACGCGCGCGGGCCTGCTCCTTTTCCGCCGAATTCTTGGCCTTGTCCTCATCCCCCTCGGCGGCCTTGATGGCGCGCTTGGCGGCATCCTCGGCGATATCGGCGGCGCCGTAGGGCTTGTGCAGTTCGATCACCTTGCGGGCCACGACGTCCGCGGCGCGATATTTCGCCGCGTCGTCGTGCGCCGCGCCGCTGATAATCAGCGGGGTGCGCGCCTCGTCGATCAGGATCGAATCCACCTCGTCCACGATCACGAATTGCAACGGGCCCTGCACCTGCTGGCTAGCGCTGGTCTTCATGTTGTCGCGGAGAAAATCGAATCCGAATTCGCTGTTCGTGCCGTAGGTGATGTCGCATTCATACGCCGCCCGCCGCGTCTCGCCGCCAGGCTCCATGTCCGACTGGATGAAGCCAACCGTCATTCCCAGGATTTCAAATGCGGGACGAATCCAGTTGGCATCGCGGCGGACCAGATAGTCGTTGACCGTCACGACGTGGCAATGATGCCCCTCGAGGACGCGCATGAAACACGCCAGCGGCGCCACGAACGTCTTTCCCTCCCCGGTCGCCATCTCCGCGATCTTCCCCTCGTACAGGACCAGGCCGCCGATCATCTGCACGTCGAAACAACGTGCGCGGAACGGCGGGCGGCTCTCCGGATACAGCTTGCGGACCCCGTCGTAAATCTTCGGCGGTAGGGGGGCTTGACGCCAGGAGACTCCCGTGCTGATCAGCGAGCGTTGCACGCTGTCGTAAGCTTCGAGCATCTCGTCGTCGAATTGGTCGGGGTCGAAATTATTGTCCGGGTCGAAGATCGAGCGGATGCCGATATTGCGGTCCATCGACTCACGAATGATGGCAAACGCTTCGGGCATGGCTTCCACCGAGCGGATTTTGCCGCTCGTGAGCTGCCTGCGAAGTTCCTGCGTTCGCTCGCGGAGCTGGACATCGGACTGGGCCCGAATTCCCGGTTCCAGCAAATTGATCTGATCGACCACCTTCTGGTAACGCTTCAGCATCCGCTCGTTGCGGCTTCCGAAGACCGTGGTCATCAGCTTGGAAACATTGACTGCCATGGAGCGCCTCTCATCCAAAGAGTACGGCGGTAATCGCGAAAAACCGATGAAAGCAAGCGATGGGAATCAGGCGTTGGGGGGAGGAAGGCGGAACTGGAATGGCGAAAACTGCGGCGGGAACAGGTCGACGATCAGAGCATCCGGCCGCGGATTGGAGATTTGGGCTGGGGGGAGTCCGAATCGCCGCGGTTGATATAGGCACGTCGCCGGCACCACCCGCCGGAGATTGACGCTCAGCCGCTCGATAAACCGCCCGGCCAAATGCGAGGCCTGCGGCTCGGCGGGGGCGGCCGGCAGGGCGCGATCGGCACAAATAGCCGTCGCCATCAGCGTCACCGCGATCACGTGCCGGGCGTTTTTCATGCAATGATCATCCATCTTAGCCGATCCAATATCGGCCGCGTTTGTCCCGCCGTCAAGCGGCGCCTGGAATCTCGCGGGCCGGTGGGACTATTATCGGTATTATATTGCGGAAATCCGTTCCGGGCGACGCTTATGGTATTTGGAGGCTCCCCATGATCGGCCGAATTCTTACCGCCACGGTTTTTCTGGGTCTTTTGACGGTTGGCGCCGGAAGCGCCCTGGGTGACATGGACCATCGGCCCGGCGACAACGGGTATATGCCCTGGCATGGAGAAGGGTTTGGACCGGTCTATCCGGCCGGGGCGTCAACGGGTCCGCAGCAGCAGGCTCAGGTATACGATATCTCCCCGGCGATGGGCCAGGCGGCTTTTGCCGAGGCGGAATTTGATAACCGCTGGGTGGGTCTGCAGGTCCTGCTCGATCGGGCGCGGAAGGACTTCCAAATCTCGGCCGAATACGTGGCCGCCAGGAATGACTACGACGCCGCCCAGCGCGCGTACGATGCCGCGGTGGATTCCGTCATCGCCCGGCTGTGGAGCGATCCGCAATATAAGGACCTGCTCGAAAAACGGACCGAAGAGCAGATCGCATTAAAATCGACGGGAATCGGCACGGGCCTGCGAAACGTCGTGGCGGCGGAACGCATGCGTTACAGCTCGATGGCCACGCGTTTGGAAGCTGCCGCGCTGTCCAACGATTCGGCCGTCCAGGATGCCCGGATGAGATTGGTGTCCGCCCACGAAACGCTCTTCTTGAAGGAAAAGCAATTCGAATCGCAGCTTTACCATCAGCCCGAAGTCGTCGCTGCCCGCCAGCAGATGGAAACCGCCCGTGCCAGCAAGGCCGGGGCGGAAGGTTATCTGCGCGGCGCCCAGATCACGCGGGCTGATAAGTTGAACCTCGATTGGCAAAGCATTTCCGGGAACAACGTCTATTTGTCCGGGATCGATCCGTATTATCAGGGATATTTCGGGATGCGGGCGTATTAGGGTTTCCTTGGATTGATGGCGGCCGAAAATCGTGTCGGCGCGGGGTCATTGGCTTCTCATACAGGCTCTTAGTCGAATTTCGATGACTTCCGCCGGGCAATTGATTCTGACCGGTATTGATGAAAAGCCAAGCCCGCGGTTGACGACCAGCCAGGTTTCGTGATAGCGGTTGATCCCCCCGATGAATTTTGCTGGAAGTGAATCGTGGCGGACGACGGGGATTTTTCCCGGGAAGCAGATTTGTCCGCCGTGGGTGTGGCCGGCGAGGAACAGGTCGGCGTTGAGAAACCGGGATTTGCGGATCAGATCGGGATAATGGGAAAGGGCGACGCGCACGGTGTTGGGCTTTTTCGGGCCGAGGGAATGCAGGAAAAGGGGATCGAAGTCCTTGCGGGCGACGCCGGCGATGCCGATCAGTTCGAGGGTTGCCGATCCGGAATGAAGCGACAGGCAACGATGGTCCACGAGGGTGACGTTGAGGCTCGCCAGCGGGGGGCCGAGGAGGTCGCCGTCGTGGTTGCCGAGAATGGTGACGGCGCCGAGGCGGCTGGCGAGCGAGTTGAGAAGTCTGCGAAGGATCGGCAGCACCCGGCGATGATCGTGCTTGTCCTCGACGAAATCGCCGGTGAAGGCGATGAGGTCCGGGGGATCGGCGTTGGTGCGGGAGATGAGATCGTCATAAGCCTTGTCCCAGGCGGGGCGGGCGTGGAAGTCGCTGAGGTGCAGGATGCGAAATCCGTCCAATTCCTGGGGCAAACCGGGGATGGGGAGTTGGGCATCGACCCATTCAAATCCCCTGGCGGAGAACAATTGAAGGCGCGGACCGGGCCGATCCGACCGAACGATCGGCTGCAATTCCCCAGGCTCGTGGACGTGGGAACGCTGGGGCCAACCCCGCCCGTTTGCCGCGTCCATGCTGAAATCCGTCGTGCTTCTCACCACACCTTCACCTTGCAGCCACCAGCCTGCATGGGCTAAAATACGCATGGATCGCGGTAGTTGCGAATGACGAGGCGGGCTTGGCCTGCATTGTCGCCATTGGTAGCCGACCGAATACAATGAATCAATCGAATTTTTCCAAGCCGGTAGTGTACGCCCTTTACGTGAACGCCACGCTGTTGCTGGCCATTTTAGCGGCCATGCTGGGGCACGGCAGGTCCACGGTGCAGACCGCCAACGCCCAGGCGGCCGCGGATTTGCCGCCGATCGCGGGGGGCAATGGCATATTCGTCATGCCTTGCCAGCTCCATCCCGAAGTGTGGGGATGCTATCTGCTGGACACGCAGCGGCAAGTCCTTTGCGTGTATGAATATCGGGCGGGGGAGAAGGCCCTGGTATTGTCGGGAGCCAGGAATTTCCGTTTCGATTTGGATTTGAAGAACTATAATACATTCCCGGCGTGGTATGATATCCAGAAGGCCGTGGACGACGCGGCCAAGAACCAGCGAGCGAATGAATCGCAGCTTCCGCCGCTGGCTCCGACGCCCGCGCATGACAGCAACCCCTAGGAGACGCTCATGGCCAAGATGTTTTATACGCTCGATGAGGCCAAGGCCGCCCTGGCCAAGAACGAAGAGGAAATCAAGCAGTACACTCGAGAAGGCCGGTTGCGGGAATTCCGCGACGGTCCGCGGCTGATGTACAAGGCGGACCAGGTGGAGGCGCTCAAGGCGGAGTTGGCGGGCGGTGATCCGGTGGACCTTGGCGCATCAGACAGCGGCGCGGCGATCGGGCTGGCCGATAGCAAGGGCGCCGGCAGCGGGATTGGCAGCGGGATCGGAAGCGGCGTGGGCAGCGGGCTGGGCAGCGGACTGACCGGCTCGGGCTCGGGATTGAATTTGGTGGACACCGACAGCGGCCACGGCGCTGCCGCTGGGGGGATGGCACTGAAAGAGGACACGGCATTGGCGGCGGACCTGGGCCTTTCCGGCTCGGTGGGGGGCATGCCGTCGCCCGGACGGTCCGTGAATGCCGCCAGCGGCACGGGCCTTTCCGGATCGCAGGGCAGCCGGGCCGGAGTGGATGTCTTCCAAAATGACGAGGTGGAGCGGGTCGATCCATCGGCGCAAACCGCCATCGCCCCGGGCGTCAGCGAATTGGCGTCGGAAGGGGTGGGGTCGGGGTCGGGATTGCTGGATTTGACCCGCGAAAGCGACGATACGTCGCTGGGCGCGGAATTGCTGGACGAAATTGCCCCCGGCGGCACGGCGACGGGCCGGCGCCCTCCCGGGGAGACCGGGATCCCCTCGGGGACGGCCTCGGGGCAAAAAGTGGTCGAAATCCGCGGAACCCTGGCGGCCGGCGCGCCAAGCCGTACTCAGAACGTCGTCACCGTCGAGGAAGAATCCGACCCGATGGCCCCGGCATTCGGCGCCGCGGCGCTGGGCGCATCGCTGGTGGTGATTTTCGGCGCTTATGCCCTGGTTTCCGGAGTTCTGGACACCGGTCCGGACATTCTGCGGAACGCCGGCAAATACGGGTTCATCGGCGTGGCAGCCGGTGGTTTGGCGGTCACGCTGGTGTTCTTCGTGGTCGGACTGATCGTCGGCAAGACGACAACGCGCTGAAGTGGGGAGAATTCCCGCAGGCGCAAAAATCGCTGATTTCTCGAAAAGCGCTCTTGCAAATCCATAATTTTTTGGCAGAATGTCGCGCGTCAGGCGCAAAGCCGCCGGGAAAACGAGAGAATTTTTCCGCGGTTTTCGCATAAACAATTCAACAGCATGGAGGCTGACTCATGGCAAGGATGCACCATTGGCTAGGATTAGCCACACTGGCATTTTCACTCACCGGTTGCGTATCCGCTGAACAATACAACGCGATGAAGCTCAGCCGGGACCAGGCGGTTGAGCAACTCAATCAGGCCGAGGCCGACGCCCGCAGCGCGCGGTCGCAGTCCGACGCATACAAGGCCCAGCTTGAGCAGATCGCCAATTCCGGCAATACCCAGACGGCCATGCTGGCGAATTATTCCCAGCAGGTCGCCGCGTTGCAGGCGCAGAACGCCGCGATCACTCAGAAGTACGAGGACCTGCTCAATCGCCCGGCGCAAGTGGTTGAAGTCGGCGAGCGGGCGCTTCCGGCCGATCTGAGCAACGCGCTGACTCAATTCGCCAACGCTAATTCCGATATCGTGACCTTCGACCCCTCGCGCGGCGTCGTGAAGTTCAAGAGCGACGTGACGTTCGCGTCAGGCAGCACGGACGTCAACGAACGCGCTATCGGGACGCTGCAGCGCTTCGCCGGCATTCTCAATTCACCCGAAGCCATCGGCTATGAGTTGATGGTTGCCGGCCATACCGACAATCAGCGCGTCACCCGCCAAACGACCATCGACGCGGGGAACTTCGACAACTGGTATCTGTCGGCTCATCGGGCCATATCGGTGGCGGCGGAACTGGTGAAAAACGGGGTGAGCAAAGCCCGATTGGGCGTCGCGGGATATGCCGATCAACAGCCGATCGCGTCCAATTCCAGCGAGGCCGGGCGGGCGCAGAACCGGCGCGTCGAGATTGTGATTCTGCCGACGCATCCGCGCGGCGGGTCGGTCTCCGCCAGCGCCGGGGAACGTTCCGGACGAACGGCCCCGAGGCATTTGGACAAGGACACCGAGGCCGCGACCGATCAGCGCCCGGTCATGTCGAAATAATCGGGCCCCGGCCCTGTTCAGCCTGCATTTTCTCTCTCCGCATCGCCCCGTCGCATCGCAACGACGGGGCGGTTTTTCTTGACGCGCGGTGAAACGCCGATTGTGGCGAGCGTGGGAAGATTGCCAATTGCCTATTTCCTATTGCCTATTGGAATACGGGAGTCCGCAACCTCCTCTTCTTTCAATAGGCAATAGGCAATGGGTGTGCCAAAATTTTCGGAAGAGCAGAAATTGAACCGCCATGACGCCAAGGTAGGAATTGCGCCTTGGCATGATTCTACCTTGGCGTCTTGGCGTCATGGCGGTTCAATCGTCTTTGCTCGCGGAAGAATTGGCAGACCCATAGGCAATTGGCAATCGCCAAAGGCTTGCCTTCCGTCAGTTGAAGGTTATACTTCGCTGGACCGGTCAGGATGGCCGGCGTTGTCGTGAAAGGCAGGGATGCCATGGCCACTTCCCGCATCAGCCGATCGGCGCGGCGTTTTTCGCAGCTTTGGCAACTTCCACTTTTTATTTTGTCCCTGGGATTGTTCATCTACGCGGGATATCTGTTCATCAATCCCGGCCCGGGCGCGACGCTCGATCAGAAGATCGCCGTGGCGAAGGATTACCTTAAACAGAATCGTCCGGATGCGGCGGCGCAACAGCTCGAGCGGATATTGGAAACGGAGAAACTGGAGCCGGTAAAGGAGGGTCCGATCCACGCTCTGATCGCGCAGGCATTGGAAGCGGAACAAAAGCAGCAGAGGATCGACGTTCCGGCCAATCATCAGCGCATCATCGAGCAGACGGAACTCGCGTTGCAAATGGGTGTGAGCGCGGATGCGGACATGCATCGCCGGGTCGGCGACAGTTACGCGGCGCTGGGCCACACCGCCGAGGCGGCCGAGCATTATCGGCAGGCGATCGCGATGGATCCGCATCTATCGCTGAGCCTGCGGCGAAAGTTGATCGACCTGGAACTGGCCGACGAAGATTCCGCCAACGCGGACGCATCGCTGGCGGACTATCTCAAGCAGCCGGAGCTTACCGACGTCGAGCGGGCCTGGGCGCTGGATCAGCGCGCGGGAATTTTGATCGACCGCAAGCAGTTCGTCGATGCGCGCAAGCTGCTGGCGGATGCGACGCATCTGGATTCCGATCCGGTGGACCAGGGGACGTTCAATTTTCAGTTGGGTTACTGCGCGTATCGCGAAGGGTTGCCGGATGATGCCGAGCGATATCTGCGGCTGGCGAGGGACCAGCTGCGCGTAGGCCATCCGCTGGACGCGGATGCGGCGTATTATCTTGGCCGGATTTTCCAGGAGCGGGGGGACGCCGCGACGGCGATCTCGTTTTACCAGGCGGTGCTGGACACGCATCCGGAGTCGAAGCCCGCGCCGCTGGCGCTGCTTGGCAGGGGCATTTGCCGGATCATGTCTCAGCAGATCGACGGCGGGTTGACGGATTTCCACGATCTGGTTTGGCAGATTGACCGGCGTCCGTCCAGCAAAAGATACAAGTCCGAAGCGATCACGACGTTCCGCGAAGCCAGCGAACTGCTGGCCCAAGCGGAGGACTATCAATCCGCATTGGAAGTGATGGCGGACGAGCAGGACCTGGAGCCGTCGCCGCCGCCGGGATTTCTCGCCCGCCTGGCCAGCACGTGCGAGCGGCGCGCCGCCCAGCTCGAGGCGACGCTGCCGGACGCCAATGCCGTCGAAAAAATCCGCCGTGAACAACAGATCTTCGACCTGCGAAACAAGGCCGGCGATGCGTACGTGATGTATTCGAGGCAACTGACGCTGCTGGACGATCACGGCTACGCCGAGGCGCTGTGGAAGGGGGTCGATCTCTACGACAAGGCGAGCAATCTTCAATCGGCGATCGCGGCGTTGGAGTTGTTTGTGGCGGAGCGGCCAAGCGATCGGACGGCGCCCGATGCGGTGTTGCGTCTTGGGCGCACCTACCAGGCCGCGGGGTATCTGGATAAGGCGATCGATGCGTTGCAGCGCATTCAGTTGGAGTATCCCAAGAGCCTGGCGGCGAGCAAAGCGGCGATTCCGCTGGCCGAGGCGTATATCTCCAAGGGTCCGGCGCAGTATGGCCGGGCGGAGGCGACGCTGCTGAGCGTGGTGGAGAACAACCCGCTGGTCGATCCCAAGGCCGAGGAGTTCCGCCAGGCCCTGCGGGAGTTGGCGCAGCTGTATTACCGCACCGGCCGGTACGAGGAATCGATTGCCCGGCTCCAGGAGTTGACGCAGAGGTATCCCGAGGACGGGCAGAAGGCGCAGATGATTTTTCTGATGGCGGACAGCTATAGGAAGAGCGCCGCGTTGCTGGATGCGAAGCTGGCGTCGGCGCAGACGTCACCGAGCGCGGTGGCGACGGAGGTGGCACAGGCCGCCGCCGCCAGGCGCGACCGCCTGCTCAAGGCCCGAAACCTCTACGATCAGGTCATCGATCTGTATCGCGTTTTGGCGCCCGCGGACGACATGGACAAGCTGTATCTGAAACTGTCGCATTTTTACCGTGCGGATTGCATGTACGACCTGGGCAATTACGAGGATGCCATCAAGCTCTACGACGATGCCGCGTTCAATTATCAGAACGATCCGTCGAGCGTGTCGGCGTACGTGCAGATCGTGAACGCGTATTTCGCCTTGGGAAAGCCGGAGGAAGCGAAGGCGGCGAACAACCGCGCCAAGTGGATGCTTCAGCACATGCCCGCGGAGGCCTTCCAGGACGGCGCTTTTTCCATGCCGAAAAAATATTGGGACCAATGGCTGCAATGGACCAACGACTCGGGAATGTGGTGAAAGGGGCCCGGCCGATGCTTCGGCGCGGGCGCCTGGGAGTTGCTATGGAAAATGATGAAGTTCTGGCGGCGATGCGGCGGCAACTGGATTGCTACCAGCGTCTGGGCAAGCTGACCAAAACGCAGCACGAGTACGTTCAGAATTCCCGCACCGAGGATCTGCTGGCGTTGCTGGGGCAGAGGCAGCGGCTTCTGGAGGAGATGGCCCAGTTGGAGCAGATCATCACACCGGCCAAGCGGAACTGGAAACAATTCACGGCGGCCCTGCCGGATGAGCAGCGTACCGAAGCGGAATCGCTGGTGGGGGAAACGCGCCGGCTGCTGGAAGAGATCGCCGCGGCCGACCGGGATGACACGCTGGTGTTGCATCAGCGTAAGCTGAACGCGGGCCGCGGGATCAACCAGGCGGCCGCCGCGAGAAAATTCAACCGTGCCTACGCCGCCGCCGCGTACGGGCAGGCGCGAACGGGGCTGGATCTGCACCGATAACGACCATGGACGCGATCGCCGACATCCACGCCTCCAACGCCGCCCGGATCGAGCAGCTTGGCGGGATCATCCGCCAGTACAACGACCTGACGGAAAAGCTCCAGCATTCCCACGTCCAGCTTCAGCAAACCGTCCAGTCGCTGCGCAGCGAGTTGTCGGAAAAGAATCGGCAACTGGAGCGCCGCAAGCGTCTGGCGGCGCTCGGCGAGATGGCGGCGGGAATGGCGCACGAAATCCGCAATCCGCTTGGCGGGATCGAGTTGTACGCCTCGATGCTGGCGCGCGACGTCGCCCAGCAGCCGGGGCCGCTGCAACTGGTCAACAAGATCTCCACCGGGGTGAAGCGGCTGGAGTTGCTGGTGAGCCACGTGCTGCAATTCTCCCGGGAAATTCAGCCGCAGCTCGCGCAGTGCGACCTTGCGGAGTTGGCGGAGCAGTCCGGGGAGTTGGCGGGCGAGCGGCTGCACGGCGGGATCGAATGCCGGCTCCGCGGACCCCGGCCAATGCCGGTCCGCGTCGATCCGCTGTTGATCGGCCAGGCGATTTTGAATCTGCTGATCAATGCGATCGAAGCGGTTGGAGAGTCCGGCGCGATCGAGATGGCCTGGGCGCCGAAGCCGCGGGAGGGCGGATTCCGTTTCTCGATCCGGGACAGCGGACCGGGGATTCCCCCGGCGGCGCTCGACCGGATATTCAACCCGTTTTTCACGACGAAGGAATCGGGGACCGGGCTGGGTCTGGCGATCGTTCACCGCATCGTCGAGGCGCACGATGGGACGATCACGGCAAGCAACGCGCCCCAGGGCGGAGCGATTTTTGAATTCAGGATTTAGCGAGAGCATCAGGGAGAACGCATGGCTCGAATACTAATCGTTGACGATCAGGACATGATGCGGGATTCGCTGGCGCAGACTCTGGCGCGGGAGGGCCACGAAGTGGTGGCGGCGCCGGACGGGGCGGCGGCCGCGGCGCGGCTCGGGGCGGCGCGGTTCGATCTGCTCATCACCGATTTGCGCATGCCCAAGATGACGGGGCTGGAACTGCTCGCCGAGGCCAAACGCCTGCGCCCGGAGATGCCGGTCGTCCTGATGACGGCATTCGCGACGGTGTCCAACGCGGTCGAGGCCATGAAGCTGGGGGCGTACGATTACATCCAGAAGCCGTTCAACGCCGACGAGATCAAGCTGCTGGTGGACCGCACGCTGGAGCACAGCCGGCTGCGGTTGGAAAACCAGGCGTATCGGAGCATGACGGAAATCGGCTCGCCGCGTCCGCTGATCGGGCAGAGCGCGGCGATGGAGCAGGTGCGGCAGAAGATCGAGCAGGTTTCGCGCAGCAACGCGACGGTCCTGATCCGCGGAGAAAGCGGGACCGGCAAGGAGGTGGTGGCGCGGGCGATTCATCTGGCTTCGGGCCGGCGCGAGCGGCCGATGCTGGCCGTGAATTGCGCGGCGTTATCGGAGAACCTGCTGGAATCGGAACTTTTCGGGCACGAAAAAGGCGCTTTCACGGGCGCCGACAAGCTCCGCCGGGGAAGGTTCGAGTTGGCCGACGGGGGGACGCTTTTGCTCGACGAGATCAGCGAAATCGCGGCGGCGCTGCAGGCGAAGCTGCTGCGGGTTTTGCAGGAAAGCTGTTTCGAGCGCGTGGGCAGCAGCCTGACGCAGCAGGTGGACGTGCGCGTGATCGCGACCACCAACCGGAACCTGGAACGTTGCGTGGAGGAAGGCGATTTCCGCCGGGACCTGTTCTACAGGCTGAACGTCGTGCCGATCGAGATTCCGCCGCTGCGGAACCGGCTGGAGGATATCCCCGAGCTATGCCGGAATTTTATCCACCAGGCGAGCAAGCGTGAAAAGGCGGCGTTCCGGCACATCGAGCCGGAGGCGCTGTCGCTGTTGGAGCATTACGACTGGCCGGGCAACGTGCGGGAATTGCAGAACATCCTGGAGCGCGCGGTGGTATTGGAAAGCGAGCCGGGCGTGATCCGTGCGCAGACGATCGAGCCGTGGCTGAAGCATCAGCACGCCGCGCCGGTGGCCGAGGGGCTGGCCGGGCGGCCGTTGGCGGAAATCGAAAAGCAGGTGATTCTGAGCACGCTCCAGCAGTTCAAAGGCCATCGGGTTCGCACGGCCGGCGCGCTGGGCATCGGAGTGCGAACGCTGGGCATGAAGCTCAAGCGCTGGCGCGAGGAGGGCGAGCTTGCCGAGGAGATGGTGACGCACCAATAGGCGCAGGAGTTGCGCGTGACGGCGCAAGTTCGGCGCCGTTCCGGCGCGGTAAAGCGTGGATTTGCCGGAAGGTTTTTTCTGGCACGCGGTTTGTTCTGAGAGGCCTGAATGTTTATTGACCGTCTGCTCAATCAGGGAAGTACGCCGGTGTTGGAGCGAATGCTTCAATTCACCGATGCCCGGCAGAGTCTGCTCGCGGAGGACGTTGCCAACGTTTCAACGCCGAATTTCGTCCAGAAGGATCTCTCCCTGGATAAGTTCCAGGAAATTCTTCAGAAAAAGGTCCAGGAGCAGGAATCGGCGGCGCCGGGAAGCGTGAATTTCGACGATGTCTCGATGGACATTCAGCAACCCCAGCAGGGCATGCTGTTTCACGACGGGAACAACCGCTCGATGGAGCAATTGATGAGCGACCAGGCCAAGAACGCCCTGATGCACAATATGGCCGTGGAGCTTCTGCGCGATCAATACTCGATGATCGAAACGGCCTTGAAGGAAGGGAAATAAGCTATGTTTGACGTTCTCGACATGGGCGCCAGCGCACTAACGGCCCAGCGAATCCGGATGGATACGATCGCGGGCAACATCGCCAACGCCAACACGCTGCGCGACTCGAATGGCAAGCCGAATCCATATCGCCGGCGGTTCGTGGTGTTCGCCCCCGGTGAGGCGGAGGGTTCGACGAAGCCGGGCGTGCACGTGAAATCGGTGCAATTCGATCAGTCGCCGCTTCCCAAGCGATTCGATCCGGGAAATCCCGACGCCGACAAGAACGGTTACGTCAGTTATCCGAACGTCGATCTGGCGGTCGAGTTCGTCAACGCGCTGGAGGCATCACGGGCCTATGAGGCGAACGTCACCATGATGGATACGGCCAAGTCGATGTTTAATTCGAGCCTGCGGCTGCTCGCTTAATAGCGGCTGCTCGCATGACGTTGGACTGAGCAATGATTGAAGGCGCTGCAAATAATCTAGGCAAAATCGCCGGCGTCACGCCGGGGACGGGGCCATCGCAAACCACCGGGCCAACGCCCGCCTCGAGCTTTGCCGACGTTCTTAAAAAGAGCATCGACGACGTTTCAAAACTTCAGCAGGACGCGTCGCAGGCCGTCGAAGACGTGGCGACCGGCAAAAACCAAAGCGTGACCGGCGTGATGGAGGCGATGGAAAAGTCCGACCTTGCCTTCAAAACCCTTTTGGCGATCCGGTCCAAGCTCATGGACGCCTACGAAGAGATCAAGCAGATCTCGATATAAACGGTTTTGTTGCAATTTGGACGCAGGAATGCTCTAAAGTAGTTCAATTTCGCAGGATGCGACCTTCTCGGCCATGGAGGGCTGAGCGATGGATTTCCTCAAAGCACAATTCACGCGGATTCAGGAACAGCTGGGCGGGCTTTCGGCCACGCAGAAGATGCTGGTCGTTTCCCTGCTGACGATCATGGTGATGACGCTGCTGTGGTGGTCGCATTGGGCGGCGGAGCCGGAGATGTCGCCGCTGCTGGATCAATCGCTTTCCACGGAAGACGTGGGGTTGATCACCGCGAACCTGGATGCGCGGGACATCCCGCATCAGGTGGTCGGGGACAAGGTGATGGTTCCGGCGGATCGGAAGATGGAAGTGCTGGCGGTGCTGGGGTACTCCAACGCCTTGCCGAAGGATTTCGACAAGGGGTTTGACGAGATTATCAAGCAGATGAACTGGCTGGATCCGCCGGACAAGACGGACCAGATGTTCCTGCGTGCGCGGGAGCAGACGCTGGCGGGGATGATTCGGCGCTGGCCGGGGGTTGCCGAGGCGGACGTGGTGATCGATCCGAGCGTGGACCGTCACATTGGGGACAACGACGTGCAGCCGGTGGCGACCGTGACGATCACGACGGGGCGCAACAACAAGATCACCAACCGCCAACTCGCCGAATCCGCCGCGGACGTTATTTGCGGCGCCCAGGCGGGAATGGAGCGGAGCCGCGTGAACGTGATCGTCGATGGCGTGTCGTTCCCGATCAAGGACCGTTCGGCGGACGGCATGGACAGCGGCGGCGACGGCGTCGCGATGCAACAGCAGTATGAGGATTATTACCGCAAAAAGATCGAAGACGCCCTGGAGGACATCCGCGGCGTGATGGTCTCCGTCACGGTGAAGGTGGATACGTCACAGACGACCACGACCATCCACAAGATCGATCCCAAGCAGACGGTCTCCGTGCCGATGCAAACCGAAGAAACCAGCCAGGAGCAGAACGCCCAGACGGCGTCGGCCCAGGAGGAACCGGGCGCGATGGCGAACACGAGCCTGTCGCTGCCGGCGTCGGGCGGCGGGGGGGGCGGCGGGTCCACCAACTCCACGGAAAAGAACGAATTCAAATCCGACTACTCGAACACGGATGAGATCGTCAAGCAAGGCGCCGGCACGGCGACGGTGGCGTCGGCATCGGTGCGCGTTCCCCGCAGTTATTTCATACAGACCTACAAGATTGAAAGCGGGGGAAAGGACCCGGATGATCCCGCCGCCCTGAAGACGTACATCGACGCGCAGCTCCAGAAAATTCACAACGAGGTGAAGGGGTGCGCCGTTTTCCCGACGGAGGAAGCGCTGTTTGTTGAAACATACGACGACGTGGTGCAGCCGGAATTGCCCCTGGGGCAGGAGACGGCCGCGTCACCGATGACCACCGCGCTGGG
The DNA here is from genome assembly GCA_050014015.1 of Tepidisphaeraceae bacterium. Lineage (GTDB taxonomy): Bacteria > Planctomycetota > Phycisphaerae > Tepidisphaerales > Tepidisphaeraceae > PALSA-1353. The sequence continues at coordinate 49,376 of JBEKEC010000026.1, read as the reverse complement.
GAAACACGGCAAAGAGGTCGGCGTGGGCGTGCTGGCGGTGATCAGTCTGTTCATGGTGATGATGATGGTGCGTAAAGGCGGCGGCGCCCCCGCGACGACGACGGTGGCACAGCCGCTGGCGGCGGCCGAGAGCCCGACGCTGAACGGCAACGAAACGGTGGTGGGCAGCGCGGCTGAAAACAACGAATCCCTCGACGGGATGGAATTGGATGAAGAGACGGTCAAGGGGCAGCAGGTGCTCGACCAGGTTCAGAAGATGGTGACCGCGAACCCCGACGCGGCGGCCAGTCTCGTCAAGCGATGGCTTAACCATTAACGGGTGAAAGGGGGGCCGGCGACAAGAGGCCGGCTCCGAGGCGATATGGCCGAAGAAATCTCCGGTGTGCGCAAAGCCGCGGTGCTGATGCTTTCCCTGACGCAGGAGCAGGCCTCGGAGATTCTCAAGCGTCTGCCGCCCGATGCGGTCGAGGAGGTCGTCCGCGAGATCGCCGTCATCAAGGACGTTGCCATCGACCAGCGCACGGAAGTTTTCGGCGAATTCTACAGCCTGGCATTGGCGCACACTTCCATGAACGAAGGGGGCCTGGAATATGCCAAGTCGCTGGTGCGCAGTTCGCTCGGCGACGACGACGCCAGCCGAGTGCTCAAGCAGGTCACCCAGCAGGTGCAGACGACGCCATTTTCATTTCTTCAGAAGGCGGAAAGCGAAAACCTGTTGACGTTCATTCAGGACGAGCATCCGCAGACGATCGCGTTGATCCTGGCGCATCTTCCGCCGCAGAAGGCGAGCGAGATTCTGGTCGGGCTGCCGAGCCAGAAGCAGATCGAGGTGGTCAAGCGCGTCGCCAACATGGAGCAGACCAATCCCGAGGTGATCAAGGAAGTGGAGCGTGGGCTGGAACACCGGCTGTCGGACATTGTCAGCCAGACCTTTGAAAAGGCCGGCGGGGTGGACACGGTGGCGGAGATCCTCAACCTCGCCGATCGGTCGACGGAAAAGGGGATCATGGAAGGGTTGGAGGCGGAGGATCCGGACCTGGTGGAGCAGATTCGGCGGCTGATGTTCGTGTTCGAGGACATCCTGCTGGTCAACGACAAGGGCATCCAGTCCGTGCTGAAGGAAATCGACAACGACGAGCTTGCGCTGGCGTTGAAGACCGCCAGCGACGAGTTGAAGCAGAAGATTTTCAAGAACATGTCGGAGCGCGCGGCGCAGTTGATCCAGGAGGACATGCAATACATGGGTCCGGTGCGGGTCAGCGACGTGGAGGCGGCGCAGCAGAAGATCGTCGACGTCGTCCGCCGCCTGGAGGACGCGGGCGAGATCATCATCTCCGGGCGCGGCGGCGAGAAGGAAATGGTTGTGTAATTAGGCTGAATGACCGGCGGCGTGGGTCCTTGCGTGGAGCGGCAGTATGGGTCTGATCAAATCCGCGGACGTTCCGATGAGCGTGTCGGTCTTCTCGATGCGGGACATCGAGGCGGCGGCCAAATCCGTGATCCTGCGCGCCCGCGCCAAGGCCGGCCAGATCATCGCCGCCGCGCAAACCGAAAGCGAGAAAATCCACCATTGCGCGAAGACCGACGGCCTGGCCGAAGGCCGCCGGCAGGGGCAGGAGCAGGGATTCGAGGAAGGGAAAAAGGCCGGCCACGCCGAGGCGTTGGCCGAGCATGGGGCGGCGATGACGCAGCTCATCGGCGCGCTCACGCAGGCGGTGCGTCTGTTGGACGACGGCCGCGATCAGCTCCAAACCCACGGGATCAACGAGGTCGTGCGCCTTGCCTGCGCGATTGCGCGCAAGGTCACCAAGCGGCAGGGCATCATCGACGAGCAGACCCTGTCCCGGAATTTAAGCGAAGCGCTCTCCCTGGCGATTCACGCCGCCGACGTGCGCGTCGCCGTCCATCCGTCGCAGCTTAAAACGCTTCAGGCAGAGCTGCCGAATCTTCGCCTTGCGTGGCCGCAACTCAAGCACGTCGAGTTGACGGAGGATTCGTCGATCGCTCCGGGCGGGGCGCGGGTGTTCACGGCCCACGGAAAGATCGACGGGGACTTGGATTCCCAACTCGACCAGATCATCGGCGAGCTTCTTCCGGAACAACCAGGGGAAGCGAAATGACGTATCTCGGCTCGCAGGTTGATTTCGTGGAATCGGCGCTGCCGTATCGCGTGGCGGGCCAGGTGCAGGCGATCGGCGGGTTGACGATCGAGGCGAGCGACCTGGCGTTGCCGGTCGGATCGCTGTGCCGGATCGTGAGCTTTGGCGGAAGGGAATCGGTCGCGGAGGTGATCGGGTTTCAGCACGACCGGACGCTGCTGATGTCGCTGGAATCGTCGGCCGGAGTTGCGCGCGGGGACCGCGTGGAAAATCTCGCGGCCGCCCCGACGGTCAATTGCACGCACCGGCTGCTGGGCCGCGTGCTCAACGGGCTGGGCAAGCCGGTGGACGGCCGGCAACCGTTGCCGATGGGAACGCGCCGCCGGATCGACGCCCGGTCGGTCGCGCCGATGTCGCGGATCAACATTGACCAGCCGATCTCCACGAGCATCCGCGCGGTCGATGCGTTGCATACGTGCGGGCTTGGCCAACGGATGGGAATTTTTTCGGGTCCCGGCGTGGGCAAGAGCACGCTGCTGGGCCAGATTGCCAAGCACACCAGCGCGGACGTTTCGGTGGTGTCGCTGGTGGGGGAGCGTGGCCGCGAGGTGCAGGAATTCCTCCAGAAAATCCTGGGCGAAGAGGGGCTTCGGCGGTGCGTCGTGGTGGTGAGCACGGGCGACGAGGCCCCGCTGCTGCGCGTGCGGTCGGTGAAGGTCGCCTGCACCATCGCGGAGTATTTCCGCGACGAGGGGATGAACGTGTTGCTGCTGGTGGATTCGATCACGCGCATGTGCCATGCGCAGCGGCAGATCGGGCTGGCGGCGCGGGAGCCGCCGGCGACCAAGGGATATCCCCCCAGCGTCTTTGGGCTTCTGCCGCAAATCCTGGAGCGGGCCGGCCGCAGCCAGCGCGGATCGATCACCGGGTTCTACACCATCCTGGTCGAGGGGGACGATTTCAACGAGCCGATCGCCGACGCGGTCAAGGGAATCGTGGACGGGCACGTTTGGCTGAGCCGGTCGCTGGCCAACCGTTCGCATTTCCCGGCGATCGACGTGTTGCAGAGCATCAGCCGCGTTCGCGGCGACGTGGTCGCAGCCGAGCAACTGGCGCACGCCAAACGCGTCCTGGGCCTGACGGCCGTCTATCAGGACATCGAAGACCTGGTCAACATCGGCGCCTACGTTCCGGGCGTCAATCCGGAATTCGACCTTTCGGTGCAATCGCGGCAACGGATACTGCAGTTCCTTCAGCAGGATTCGGCTTCGCCGCTGAAGATGGAACAGTCCGTGCGGCAGTTGGCGGAACTGTCGGCGTGGATCGATCAATTGGAAAGAGCCCTCCGCGCCCAGGCGCAGAAATCCCGGCCCGCGCCGGCGGGCGCCGGAAAATGATTTGAACGGACATGGCCAAATTCGCATTCCAACTCGACGGCGTACTTCGGCATCGGACGAACCTCGAACACCAATGCAGGCGCGAGCTGGCGGTGATTCAAGGGCAGATGTCGGCATTGGATGCCGAGTTGCGGGCTCTGGACGCCTCCGTGCGCGCTTCCGAAGCCGATCTGCGGACGAATCGGCTGGTGGGTCGGCTGGACCTGGTGTTCCTGGCGGCGCATCGGCGTTTCGCGGTCGCGATGCAGCGCAAAGCCACGGAGATCGCCCAGAAAATGGCCGCCGTTCAGGTGCAACTGGACCGCGCCAAACGGAACGTCGCCGAGGCGGCGAAGAAGCGAAAGATCATCGAGAAGCTGCGGGAGCGGCAATATGCCCGCTGGCGCGAACAATTGGAACGGCGCGACGTTGCGGAAATGGATGAGATCGGAATGCAGCTTGGTCACGATCGATTTGCCCAGACCGGAGCGGGGGCGGCATGAAGAAAGCGTTCGGAATCCTCGTCCTGACGCTGGCGCTGAATTTCCTGGGCGTGGCCGGAGCGGTGGGCTACCTCTTCCAGTCCGGGCATTTGGACAAGGCTAAGATTGCGCAATTGAAAAACGTGTTGTTTGCAAAGCCGTCATCCGCGTTGGCGTCGGCCACCCAGCCCAGCGCCGCTCAGGGGACGGGCTCGGCGTCGCGGACGGACCTGTCGAGGCTGCTGGTCCGCGGCGGCACGACGGCGATCGAGCAGGTTGAATTCCTCCGCAAGACGTTCGACGCCCAAATGCTGGAAATAGATCAGCGGCAGCGCGAGTTGGCCGACCTGCAAAGGCAGGTGGATTTGGCCAACCAGAAGCTGGCGGCCGACCGGGCGGCGCTTGACAAGCGGGAAAAGAACCTGGCGGACCGGGAACAGGAGGCCCAGCGGCTTCAGGACGACGCCGGCTTCCAGAGCACTCTGTCGCTCTACAGCGCCATGCCGCCAAAACAGGTCAAATCCATCTTCATGACGCTGAGCGAGGCGACGGTTCAGCAGTATCTCCAGGCGATGGACACGCGGGCGGCGGGAAAAATAATCAAGGAATTCAAGACGACGGACGAAACTACATTCATCCAGAGGATCATGGAACGCATTCGCCAGTCGCAGGTCTCATCAGCGGACACGAAGCCATCATGAGCGCGTCGATAGTGAATATTCTGCCGAAACCCGCGCCTCCGCCGCCTCCGCCGGCGGCGAGCAATTCGAGGGCGGAGGCTTTGCCTTCCGCTGGCCAGGCCGAGACAAGCGATTTTTCGCAGCAGTTGAGCAAGGCGAAATCAAAACCCTCGCATTCGGCCCCGGCGCCATCCCAGCCGTCGAACGCCGCGGCCAGTTCCACCGCGAAAAAAACGCAGACGAAATCCGCCCAATTGAAGGATAAGTCCAATCCGCAGCAGAAGCAGCAGAACGCCAAGGCGAATCCATCGGACGCCGCGGAGACGGAGACCCAGGCCCAGACGCAGGTTTCCGAACCGACGACGGATGAACAGGCGAACGTTGCCGATGTCGCGCAAAACACGCCCTTGCCGGTTCATGCCACGCCGACGAACGTTCTTTCCCTCCAGCCGGTAAATCCGGCGACGGGGAATCCCGATGCGAAACCCGTTGCCGGCAAGCCCGCGGCTCAAAAAACGGATCAGCCCTCGCCGGAATCCCAAACATCGCCGGACCTGACGACGCTGACGACCGCGGCATCCGCCCAGCAACCGCCCGTTGCCGCGGCCAACACCACCGCCAAGACGGCGACGGTCGACGGTTCGGCCTCTAACGAGGATCCCAACGATGCGGCCACGTTGAAACAGACGAGCATTCGCCCAAACGTCTCGCCGTTCAAACCGGCGGACTCGACCGCGGATACCCCCACGGGCGAAGGTGAAGCCGCTGCTGCGCAAGGCCAGGCCTCCGCGGATGCGCAATTGACCGCCGCCGCGGATGCCGATGCGCAATTGGCCGCCAAGGACAAGGCTGCCGGCGTCGATTTGACGGGGTCGGCGTTCGCCGAATTGCTGCCGGGTTTCTCGGCGACCAATGCGGGGGCGAATCAGGCGCAGCCCGCGGCGGCGCCATCCTCCGTTGGGCAATCGCCGGTCGCTCAATTCGCCGAGGCAAACCAGCCCTCCATTGTTTCGACGATCCACGGCAGCCTGCTGCCCAATGGGGGGACCATGAACATCACGCTGAATCCACCCGACCTGGGCGCGATGCAGATCACGGTGCGGATGGAAGACGGCGTGATGTCGGCCACGTTCCAGACGAGCAACGACCAGGCGACGCGGCTGCTCTCCCACACGCTTGGGCAATTGAAGGAGGCCCTGGAAACGCAGGGCGTGAGCGTCGATCGGCTGCACGTTCAACAGTCGTCCAATTCCGGGAATTCCTCAGGCAAGGGAAACGACTCGGAAAGCGGCGGACAGCAATCCTCCGACGGACGCAGCGCCCAGCAGGAACAGCAGCGCCGCGAGACGTTGCGGCGAATGTGGCGGCGCATCCGCGGCGACAACGATCCGCTCGATCTGGTTGCCTGATCCCCCTTCCGCGCAGGTTTCGCCGAACGCCCGCGCACTTTTCGCGCCGCCGCAAATTACCCCGTCGGTTTTTTGTATTCTCCATCACACTTCTGCCGAAAGGGATTTCATTATGAGCGCCATCAACGCACTTGCGTCCTCCCTTGGATCGGCCGGTTCCTCGTCGACGTCGTCTGCCAATTCGCTCACGGCGAACGACTTCATCAAGTTCATGATCACCGAGTTGCAGAACCAGGATCCGCTGAGTCCGACGGACCCCAACACGATGCTGCAACAGATCAGCGAGATCGGCCAGCTTCAGTCGGCGACGACGATGCAGACCGATCTGACGGGGATGGTGCAGCAGAACCAGGTCTCCGCGGCGGCAGGGATGATCGGGAAAGAGGTCCAGGGCACGGATGCAAACAGCAACTCGATCACGGGAATCGTGTCGGCGGTCCAGATCACCAGCAGCGGGGTGAGCCTGGAGTTGAACACCGGCTCGACGCTTGCGATGAGCAACGTGACGGCGATCACCAACGCGCCGGCCGCGACGGCCAGCGGCACGCCGTCATAACCGGCGGACAAACGGTCCAGGATGCCTGCGACGGAGTCGCGGCGGAAGTTCGATCAAACGGAAGTCCTTGAATCCCAGGCGGGTTTGCCATGTCACTAGCCAGTTCGCTATTCACAGGGTTGTCCGGCCTCGACACCAATCAATCGTGGTTGGACGTCGTGGGCAACAACATCGCCAACGCGAACACCACCGCGTTCAAATCCAGCAACGTGTCGTTCTCGTCGCAATTCTACGTCACTGAACAAAGCAGCAGCGCGCCAAACGGAAACTTCGGCGGTACCAACCCCGGCCAGGAGGGCATGGGAGTGCAGGTGGGCTCGATCTCCACTAATTTCACGCCCGGGCAGATTCAAACCACCGGCGTGGATACCGACATGGCCATCAGCGGAGACGGCTTTTTCGTGGTGAACTCCAATAAGGGGCAGGAATTCACGCGGGACGGCGGATTCAACCTCAATGGCTCCGACGAGCTTGTGAGCGCAGCCGGGGCGTATTTGCAGGGATACGGCACGGATTCCCAAGGCAACATCGTTGCCGGGACGCTGCAGAACCTCACGATCCCGTTGGGCCAGGCCACCATCGCCGCGGCCACGCAGAACGTCAGCATAGAGGGCAATCTGGATGCCGGCGGCGACGTGGCAAGCGGGTCAACCATTCTGACGAGCCAGGTCTTCTCGACGGTCGCCGGCACCGCGCCGACGGGGGCGGACCTGCTGACCAATCTAGTCTCGACCGCAGTTCCGCCGGTGGCGCTGATGAACGTCGGGGACGTCCTGACGCTCGCCGGGACGCAGGGAGGACACGATTTGCCCTCACAGTCGTTTACCGTCAAGGCCACGTCCACGGTCGCGGATTTGGAGAACTTCATCAATCAGGCGTTGGGGATCAACACCGGCGTCGTCGAGCCGGGAAATCCCACTCCTGGCACCACGCTGCAAACCACGGGCACCACGGCGCAACTGACGATCATCGGCAACACGGGAAGCGATAACGTCCTGACGCTCGGATCGCAAGGACTGGTCGATACCACCTCCAGCACCAGCCCGTTCACAATGAGCAGCGGCGCCGACGGCACGTTCACCGACGGAGCAGCCGGCCAAAGCACGAACACCACCATCACCGCCTACGATTCCCTTGGCACACCGATCAGCATCAACCTGACCACCGTGCTCGAAAGCAAGACCGCCACCGGCGGGAACGTTTGGCGCTTCTATGCCACGAGTCCCGATAACCTGGGCGGCAACGGCCCGATCGTGGGGAGCGGGACGCTGACCTTCAGCAGCTCCGGCCAATTGATGTCGAGCACCGGAACCCAGCTCTCCATTGTTCGAACGGGCAGCGGCGCACAAAGCCCGCTCAACATCAACCTCAATTTCTCGGGAGCCACGGCGCTGTCCAGCACCAGCTCCAACCTCGTCATGAACACGCAGGATGGCGAGCCCATCGGAACGCTCACCTCCTTTTCCGTCGGGGGCGACGGCACGATCACCGGGCAGTTCACCAACGGCCTCACCAAGGCCCTGGGGCAGGTGGCTCTGGCCAATTTCAACAATCCCGACGGCCTGATCAATCAGGGCAGCGACGTATTCATTCAAGGCCCGAACAGCGGCACGGCGCTCATCGGCGCCGCAACCGCCAACGGAACGGGAACGCTCCAATCCGGCGCCTTGGAGCAAAGCAACGTCGATCTATCCCAGCAATTCATCAACCTCATCCTTGCTTCCACGGGCTTCAGCGCCTCCAGCAAGGTGATCACCACCAGCGACCAGCTATTGACCGACCTACTCAATTCCCAGAGATGAGGATTTGCATAGATAAGGACTCGCCATGATTACCCTCACGCGTCTTAACGGCCAGGCGTTCGTGATGAACGCGGAAAAGATTCGGTACGTGGAATCGACGCCGGATACGGTGGTTTGCTGCGATACGGGTGAAAAGATGATGGTCCGGGAAACGATTTCGGAAGTAACCCGTCGGGCAATAGAGTATGCCCGGGTGATCCGCAGGCCGATTACCGATTGATTCGTCCAGTCGCGTCCTTTTTGAGCCGATACAGGTCGGGGCACGGGCCAGTCGCCTTGCCCGTTATCGGACCAAAGAAAAGGACATAGACAACCATGGCAGAAAAAGTGGAGAAGAAGTCGGAGGCCCCCCCGGCAGCCGACAGGAAGGCCTCGGCCAAACCCGAAGCCGCCCCGGCCGCGGTCCCGGCCGCCGCCAGCAAGGTGGGGTTTCTCACCAAGACTCCCGTGTTGCTGGGCGGCGTGATGCTGGTGGAAGCCATCGTGCTGTTCGCGGGTTTCAAATTCCTCACCGGCGGCGCCAAGAACGCCAATGCCGCGGATCTCACTACCCAGCTCAAGAAGGCGGACGGCGCGGAGGGGGAAAAATCCGCCTCCGTCGATACCACCGGCACGGTGGAACTGCCGTTGCTCGAGTCCCGTTTCCCCAATAAACGTAGCGGAAAGACCTTCCTTTACGACGTGAAGATTTACCTATCGGTGAAGAAGGAATCGGCGGACAAAGTAAAATCGACAATTGCCGAGCACGACGCCTTGATCCAGGACCGCGTTCGGACCATAATTGCCGAGTCCGACCCCGACAAGCTCGGGGGCGGAGCCGAGCCGGGGCTTGAAACGCTCCGGAGACAGGTGAAGTACCAGTTGGATGAAATCGTCGGCGATGGATTGATCGACGATGTTCTGATTCCGCAGTGTATTCCGTTTCCTGCGGATTACTAATGGCGCGCCAATGAGCCGCGCCTGATCGCCAAGGATGGTGACCCATGGCAGAGCAGCCTCCTCCCGGGGAATCTCCAGCGCAACAACCGCAACAGCCGTCGGAACCGGCAGCGCCGCCCGCGCCCGCTGAGGCGGCCGTGCCGCCGCCGGCCGAAGCCTCCGCGCCGCTGCCGGCTGAAGCCTCCGTCCAGCCCGCGCCCGCCGACGCCCCGGCCCAGGCCGCGGCCCAGGACGCGGCGGTCAGCGAGGAAGCGATCGACGCACTCCTGAAGCAGGCGAATTTCGACAGCCCCGACGGCACCGAAGCCGCCGAGGGAAAAGCACTCTCCGTCGAACAACTCCTCAAGCAGGCGAATTCGGATGATGCGGCGACCGGCGCTTCGGAAGTGCCCGGCGGCGATGCCGAGGCGTTCAAGCTGCCCAGCTTTCAGCAGGTCATGGCCGACGCACAGGTTTCCAGCATCGACCTGCTCCGCGATGTCGAGTTGAACGTCAAGATCGAGCTTGGCCGCAGCCGAATGCTCGTCGATGAGGTCCTCAAGCTCAGCGAAGGGAGCGTGGTGGAACTGGACAAACTGGCGGGCGATCCGGTGGACGTATTCGTGAACGATCGGCTGGTGGCCCGCGGCGAAGTGCTGGTTCTGAACGACAATTTCTGCGTCCGGGTGAACGAGATCGTGCCGGGAGCGAAAGAAGAGGCGATGTGATGCCCAGTTCGCCGGCGGGAAAACCTGGATGCGCGGCCCCGCACGTACGTGCGGGGCTTTGGTGCGTGATCGCGGCGGCTATCTTATCGCTTTGGCTTGTAACCGCGGCCAGGGGAGGGCAATCGAACGTGATTGCGCCTGCGCCGATGGATGATGCGCTGGAATCCAGCCCGATTATTCCCGAACCTTCAGCCCCGGCGGCGGACAAATCGGAAGCGCAGCCCGCTGGCTCGGGTGCGTTTGACGTGACCCGCGTGCTCCTGGCGTTGGCGGGGGTTGTCGCACTGATATTCCTGCTGCGCGCGGCGGCCAGGCGGGCGTTCCCCGGCGCGGCGGTCCAGCGTGCGAACTCCGCGGTCAAGATTTTGGCCCGAACTTCGATCTCGCCAAAGCAACATCTGCTGGTGATTCAATTCGGCAGACGGCTGGTTCTGGTGGGAGACACGGGGGCGAACCTCAATCCGTTGTGTGAGATCACCGACGCCGACGAAATCGCCGGAATACTGGCCCGCTCCCGCGATGAATCGATTTCCGCCGCCCGCCGGTTCGAATCCCTCTTCGGCCGCGCCCGCAAGGACTTCACCGACGACCTGCCGGAGCCGGCCACGGGCGAGCCGTTCGACAACTCCAACGAAATCGGCGCGGCCAATCCATCCCTGGACGAGACGCAAAAAGAACTGGCCGGGCTACGCGATAAGGTCCGCGACGTGGCGCGTCAAATCGGCCGCGCATAATTTGCGCCGTCACGGCCCGGCGCGAAAATCAAAAAAAACCTCCAGAAAAATCCCCGGATTCTTCGCTTCCCTCTACCGTTTGGGCGACCGGCGTGTTATAAATCGCGGCGTTACGACACGATGAGAAAGGATGCTCTCGTGAATCAGTTCGTATGGGGTAAATGGGCGGTTCTTCTCCTTCTGATCTTGCCCGCCATCGCTCGCGCCGATCAAGCTCCCGCCGCGGCTGCGTCACCGGCGGCGGTTAATCCCGACAATCCCCTTTCCGCGGTCGCGCATCAGATTCCCGATCTGTCCAAGCGTGAGAATTTCTCGGCGGCGATGCAGATCATCGTCCTGCTGACCGTGCTTTCGCTGGCGCCGGCGATTTTGCTGATGATGACCAGCTTCACGCGCATCATCATCGTCTTTGCGCTTCTGCGCCAGGCGATGGGGACGCAGCAGCTTCCCCCCAATCAAATCCTGGTTGGGCTGGCGATGTTCATGACGTTTCTGATCATGGCGCCGACCTGGCAGCGCGTGAACGATCGCGCCCTTCAGCCGTATTTGAACGGGAAAATCTCCCAAACCGACGCGCTTGCCGAAGCCCAGACGCCCGTGCGCAGCTTCATGATCAACCAAATCATACGAAGCCATAACGAATCGGACGTGGACTTGTTCATGGAGTTCGCGCATCAGCCGCGAGCCAAACACTTCGGCGACGTCGGCACCATGACGCTCATTCCGGCGTTCATGCTCAGCGAGCTGAAGACCGCGTTTCTCCTGGGTTTTCGCGTCTATCTTCCGTTCGTCATCATCGACATGGTGATCTCGTCGGTCCTCGTGAGCATGGGGATGATGATGCTGCCTCCGGTGTTGATTTCGTTGCCGTTTAAGTTGCTGCTGTTTGTATTGGTCGACGGCTGGCACTTGATTACCGCCAGCCTGATGGGTAGTTTTGTGATGTAGTTGGTTGTTAGTTGGCCCATGGATGGGCGAAGTGACGCTCAAGGACGGGTGTGCATGTCTCCGGAACAAGCCTCGGAATTGATCCGCAATACGCTTTTGCTCGCGATGGTGATTTCCGCGCCGATGCTGGTCATCGGGCTGGTGGTCGGCATCATCGTCTCGCTTCTCCAGGCGCTGACGCAGATTCAGGAGCAAACGCTCACGTTCATTCCCAAGATCGTCTCCATGGTCGTCGCGGCGATCACGCTCATGCCCTGGATGAGCCATCGCCTCGTGCAGTACGCGTTCGACATGTTCACAAACGGTCACGTTCGGTGATGCCTTATCATGTTGCAAGCAGCGATTAATTTCATTCCCGTTTACGTGCTGGTGCTGTTTCGCATCGCCGGCATGATGATTTGGGCGCCGCTGCTCGGCAGCCAGCAGATCCCCAAGCGGATCAAGGCGATGATGGCCTGCGTGCTGGCGGCGTCGATTGCCCCGACGCTTGTCCTCCGGGTCGCCATCCCCCAGTCCGCGTGGGAACTCGCCCTGGCCATCGCGGGTGAGATCATTTTCGGCGCGGCCATCGGACTCATCCTTAGCCTCATCTTCGTCGCCGCCCAATGGGCCGGTGAAATGATCGGACAGCAGATGGGCCTCAACCTCGGCCAGACGCTCAACCCCCAATACGGCGGCGGGGGAACGGTCGTCGGCGATCTCTACTTCTTCCTCACCCTGCTCATCTTTCTGTCCATCGGCGGGCACATGGCCCTGGTCAAAGGCGTGTTCGACAGCTTCGCCGCCTTGCCGCTGCTCACCGTCTCGATCAATCAGCCGCTGCTGGACACCATCGTCGCCGTATTTCAGGGCGCGATGGTGCTGGCGATGCAACTGGCCGCCCCCATGCTGGTCACGATGCTGATCGTCGATCTGGTGCTGGGATTCGTCGGGAAAACCGTTCCGCAATTGAACATCATGACCGCCGGCATTTCCGTGCGGGCGCTGGTTGGAATGTTGGTCCTGATCGTGGGATTGGGTCTGACCAGCTCGATTATCCGCCTCAACCTTTTGAGCCAGGTGAAGCTCGCCTGGCAACTTTATTCCGGGCGATAGGAGTCAGGTTCAGCCATGGCAGAATCCGCCAGCGACAAGACCGAAGCCCCGACCCCGAAGCGGCGCACCGAAGCCCGCCAGCAGGGCAACATCGCGCGCAGCCACGACCTGACCAGCTCCGTTTTGCTTTTGGGCGGCCTGATGCTCATGAAATGGTTCGGACCGCGCGTCATGTCCGCCCTTCGCGACATCGTCGCCCAAATGCTCTCCGGATCCTCGATGTCGGATTTCGGCACGCACCGCATCGGCGAGCAAATCATGCACAGCCTCAACGCGGTCGGCATCGCGCTGGCGCCGCTGCTCGGCGGGGCGATGTTCATTGTTATCGTCGCCAACCTCGCGCAGGTCGGATTCAATTTCAGCCCGCAACGGCTGGCGATCAATTTCGCTGCCCTCAACCCGGTTCGCGGACTCAACAAGATTTTCGGGTTCGGGCAGGGCGGGTTCCAGTTGCTTCTGAACCTGCTCAAGGTCGGGCTGGTCAGTTTGGTCGCCTGGTCGGCCGTCGGGGGCAGGCTCGGACAGATCATCGCCGTCCAGCGGCTTTCGCATCTCCAGCTTTTCGCGTTCGCCGCGGACATGATTTTTTCCATCGGCATCCGCGTCGGCGTGCTGCTGCTGATCCTGGCGATCATCGATTACCTCTTGCAGCGTTTCCGCGTCGAGCGGAATCTGCGGATGACCAAGTCGGAGGTGAAGGACGAAATGCGCAGCATGGAAGGCGATCCGATGATGAAGCAGCGCCGCCGCCAGATCGCCGTCCAACGCGCGATGCAAAGGCTCAAGAAGGACGTTCCCAAGGCGGACGTGGTGGTCACCAATCCGACGCACTACGCCATCGCGCTGCAATATGACCAGACGAAAATGCGCGCCCCCAAGGTCGTCGCCAAGGGCGTCGATTACATGGCCCAGCGCATCCGCCTGCTGGCGGCGGAGGCCGGCGTCCCCGTCATCGAGCGCCCGCCGCTGGCCCGGGCCATTTATCGCATGGTCGACGTCGGCCAGGAAATCCCCGAGGAATTCTACGCCGCGGTCGCCGAGATCCTGGCGTACGTGTACGAACTGACCGGAAAACACTTAACGGCGGTGGGCAACGCCGCCGCGGCGCCGAGCGCCGCGGGTTCGGCATATTAATCAGATGGCCGCGATTCCAGCTCATCCTCTGTTCCTCAAGCTCCGCGACAACCGCGCGATGATCTTCCCGATCGGGTTCATCAGCCTGGTGCTGGTCATCCTCATCCCGCTGCCGCCCCCGGTCCTGGACATTCTCCTCTGCTTCAACATCACGCTGTCGATCATCGTGCTGGTCACCACGATCTACGTCTCCAGCGCCCTGGAATTGTCGGTGTTTCCATCGCTGCTGCTGGCGTTGACGCTCTTCCGCCTGGTGCTCAACGTCGCCACCGTGCGGCTGATTCTTACGGCGGGCGACCGCGCGGCAAATACCACCACGGCCCTCACCAGCGCCGGCGAAGTGATCTACACCTTCGCCGATTTCGTCACCAAGGGCTCCCTGGCCGTCGGGGTCATCATCTTCATCATCATCGGGGTGATTCAGTTCGCGGTGATCACCAAGGGCGCCACCCGCATTTCGGAAGTCGCCGCTCGATTCACCTTGGATGCGATGCCCGGCAAACAGATGGCGATCGACGCCGATCTCAACGCCGGCATCATCAACGAGGCCGAGGCCCGCAAACGGCGCAGCGACATTTCCCAGGAGGCGGACTTCTACGGCGCCATGGATGGCGCCAGCAAATTCGTCCGCGGCGACGCCGTCGCCGGCATCATCATCACCTTCGTCAACGTTCTCGGCGGACTCTACGTTGGGATGTTCGAGCATGGTTGGAACCTGCTGGATTGCCTGTCCCTGTACACGAAGCTGAGCATCGGCGACGGTCTGGCCAGCCAGATCCCCGCGTTCATCGTTTCGCTTGCCGCCGGTTTGATCGTCACCCGCACCAGCAGCAAGACCAATCTGGGCGATGAAGTCCTCAACCAGCTTTTCGCCAAGCCCAAGGCCCTGTTGGTCGCCTGCGTGTTCATCGCGTTGATGATGTTCACCGGATTGCCGAAGTTTCCGCTGATGATCTTGGGATGCTGCTGCGGCGCGCTGGCGGCGACGATCTCGCGGGGCCGCAGCAAGGCCGCCCGCGTCATCGCCGCCGGTGAAAAGGAAAAAGCCTCCAAAAGGGATCCGGAAAAGGTCGAAAAGTTCCTCGATCTCGACACGATGGAGCTGGAAGTCGGGTACGGGCTGGTGAAGCTGGTGGACGCCTCCAAGGGCGGGGACCTGCTGGACCGCGTGAGCATGATCCGCCGCCAGGTCGCCCTGGACCTGGGAATCATCGTTCCCCCCGTTCGCATCCGCGACAACATTCAGCTCGGCGCCAACGATTACGTCGTCCGCATCAAGGGCCAGATCGTCGGCAAGGGCGTGGCGTATCCGGAGCAGTTCTTGGCGATGGACAACGGCGCGACCACGGGGCCGCTCGTCGGCGCCACGCAGACCATCGAGCCGGCGTTCGGGTTGCCGGCGTACTGGATCACGGAATCGCAACGGCAGCAGGCGGAGCTGCACAACTACACCGTCGTCGAGGCCACCGCCGTCATCGCCACCCACCTCACCGAGACGATCAAGGGCCACGCCCACGAACTGCTGTCGCGCCAGGCGGTCAAGAACCTGCTGGACAATCTCAAAATTCGCGTCCCCGCCCTGATCGAGGAAGTGATCCCCACGCTGGTCAAGCCGGGCGAATTGCAGAAGGTGATGCAGAACCTGCTGCGCGAGCGCGTGCCGGTGCGCGATCTGGAGACGATCCTCGAGACGCTCAGCGATTATGTCACCCGGACGAAGGACGTGGAGGTTCTCAGCGAATACGTCCGCCATTCGCTGGCCCGGACGATCTGCAAGCAATACGTGGACGAGCGCGACAAGTTGTGGTGCCTCACGCTCGACCCCGCCCTGGAGGAGTTGATCAACAGCCACCTGGAGCGCAGCGAACGCGGCACCAACAACACGCTGGCGCCGCAGACGGCGCAGCAGATCGTGCACCACATCGTCGCCAAGACCGCGGAGCTGACGCAGGCCGGCCGCTCGGCCGTCCTGTTGTGCGGGCCGCAGATTCGCGGCGCCCTGCGGCGAATGATCGAAAACAGCGCGCCCCAATTGGCCGTGCTGGGTTACAACGAAATCGTGCCCGAAGCGACGGTCGAAGCCGTCGCACTGGTGGGAGTGAATGGTTGACGCAAATGTTTGGCGCGGCATGTCCGCGCCACTGCGGTTTTCGGAACCTTGAAGGTGCAACGTCATGGACTACAGGACATTTCAAGCCGGCACCATGAGCGCGGCGTTGGCCGAGGTGAAACATGAACTCGGCCCGCAGGCGGTCATCCTGCACACGCGGAGCTTCGTAAAGAACCGATGGCTGGGGCTGCGCCGCAAGGAGGTCTTCGAGATCACCGCCGGCCGGGGCGTGCGTGTTGCGGCGAGCGGCGCGCGGCCGATTCCGGCCGCCCGCCCGGCGCCGACGACGATCAAGCCCCAGCCCGATGCGCGCCGTCAACTTCTCGAAAGCCCCGCCGGACAGAACATCGTCATGGCCGGGCTGTTCCAGGAAGTCACCGGCTTGAAGACCATGGTGCAGGAACTGGTCGTTCATGCCAACCGTGCCAGGTGCCCGCAAATTCCCGAGGAGCTTTTTGAATATTATTCGCAGCTCATCGAGAACCAGGTGGCGGAGGAACTGGCCGCGGAGATGATTAAGACCATCCAGCGGCAAATTCGCCCGGAGCATGCCAGGCAGGCGGATTTCGTCAGGCAGAAAATCGCCGAGCAAATCGAGCGGCATCTCCCGTCGTCCGGGCCGATCGTGCGCACCAAGTCCACCGGCCCGCACGTCGTGGCACTGATCGGGCCCACCGGCGTGGGGAAAACGACCACCATCGCCAAGCTCGCCGCCAACCTCAAGCTCCGCGAGAAGCGCCGCGTCGGCCTGGTGACCCTGGACACCTATCGCATCGCCGCCATCGATCAACTGAAAAAATACGCCGACATCATCGGCTCGCCGCTGGCGGTGGTCGGCACGGCCGAGGATTTGTCCGCCGCCTTGCGGTCCATGGACGACTGCGAATTCATCCTCATCGACACCGCCGGTCGAAGCCCCAACGACGCGCTGAAGCTCAGCGAGCTCAAAGGCCTTCTCGCCGCCGCCAAGCCTGACGAGGTCCACCTGGTCCTCTCCACAACCGCCAGCCAGCAGTGCGTCGAACTGGCGATCGCCCGCTTCGGCGAGGTGCGCGTGGACAAGATCATCTTCACCAAGCTCGACGAGGCGGCTCACGTCGGCGTGGTCCTGAACGTCGTCCACAAAGTCAAAAAGGGCCTGTCCTACGTCACCACCGGCCAGGACGTGCCGGACGACATCGAGGTCGGCCAGCCCAGACGCCTAGCCCAGCTGATTCTGGCCGGGCCGGACCAGCAACTGATTCGCCAAAACAGGCAATAAGAAAGAACAAGGAAACTCCCATGTCCGTCATGATCGACCAGGCAACGCAACTGCGGCGAATCGCACGACAAACCAGCCGCGCCGGCGAAGGGCTTGCTCTCGCCGGCAAAGGGCTGGCCCTCGCCGGCGAGGGGCTTGCCCTCGCGGGCGACGGGCTTGCCCGCGCCACCGTCATCGCCGTCACCAGCGGCAAGGGCGGCGTCGGCAAGAGCAACATCGCCGTGAATCTGGCGATCAAGCTGGCGTCGGCCGGCAAGCGCGTCGTGCTCATGGACGCCGACCTCGGCCTGGCCAACGCCGACGTGCTATGCAACATCGATCTGCCGTCCAATCTCTCCCACGTCATCGCGCGCAAGCGCGAACTGGCGGATGTCATGGTGGACGGCCCCGGCGGATTTCGGCTCATCGGAGGCGCATCGGGCCTGGCCCGCATGGCCGATCTGAGCGATTACGACCGCCAGAGCCTCGTCACCGCCCTGGCCGAACTGGAAGCACGGACCGATGTCATCCTGATCGACACCGGGGCGGGAATCAGCCCGAATGTCTTGAGCTTTACTCGCAGCGCGGATCAGGTGCTGGTCGTGACCACGCCCGAGCCGACGGCTATCACCGATGCCTACGCGGTCATCAAGGTCATCAGCCGCGATGCCCCCGAAGGGAAAGGCTTGCCCTCGCAGGCGAGGAGCTTGCCCCCGCCCCGGCCGCTGAGCCTGCTCGTTAATCAGGTTCGCCAGCGGGACGAGGGGCAACTGGTCTACGAACGCATCGCCAAGGTGGCTCGGCAATTCCTTGGCGTGCACGTTCTGGATGCCGGGTCCATCCCGTCCGACCCGGAAGTACCCAACGCCGTGCGCCGCCGCACGCCATTCCTTCTGGCCAATCCCCGCTGCCCGGCCAGCATCGGCATCGGCCAACTGGCGATGCGCCTCCAGCGCGGCGTGACAGCCGGCGCAGACCTGAATGGCGGCGGATTCTTCAACCGGATGAGCCGATGGTTCAGGAAATAGGAGATTCACGTGGTTAATCGAATGGCGGGCGCCATGGCGCTCCTTGCGTTCGTGGTTTGTCTGGTGGTCGGCGGCATACAGGCCGACAACTCCTTCGCCACCACGGTTGAGCGGGCCTTGACGGCTATGGCGGTTACCCTCGTTATCGGACTGGTCCTGGGCGCCATGGCCCGCAAAATGCTCGATGAAAATCTAAAGTCCCAGGAAGAAAAATTGAAGAAAGGTTACAGCAAACCAGTCCGGGATGACCGATAAACGAAAGTGGCGTACAGCGGACTCGATCCGCCGCAAACCACGCCTGTTTTACTTTTTTGGCGAAGGGCTTGCCCTCGCCGTGGAGGCCGAAAATGCGAACCGCGTTCAAGACCCACGGACCGGGAGGTTTCATGGCCAAGCCGATCAAGGACGTCAGACAAATCTGGCTCGATTTCAAGAAATCCAAATCGGAAAAATTGCGGAACGTCCTGATGGAGAACTATCTCCATCTCGTCCGCTACAACGCCGAGCGGATTCACGTCAAGCTTCCCGACGAGGTGGAGCTGGACGACCTGATGTCGGCCGGAATCTTCGGCCTCATGGACGCGATCAACGCCTTCGACCTGGACCGGGGCGTGAAATTCGAGACGTATTGCGCTCCGCGGATTCGCGGGGCGATCCTGGACGAGCTTCGCTCGATGGACTGGGTCCCGCGCCTCGTGCGCTCCCGCGCCCACAAGCTCGACACCGCCGCCAAGTCCCTGGAAGCCGAACTCGGCCGGTCACCCACCAACAACGAAATCGCCCATCGGCTCAAGGTCTCCATCCCCGAATTCGAGAAAATGGCCAAGGACGCCAGCGCCGTCGGCGTGGTGTCGCTTTCGCGCAAGTGGTTCGAGACCGACAGCAACAAGGACGTCCGCGAGATCGACGTATTGGAAGACAAGCGCGGCGCCGACCCGATGCGCGAAGTCCAGCGCAAGGACCTCAAGGAACTGATGACCAAGGGCCTTTCCCGCGCCGAACGACTCATCATCATTCTCTATTATTTCGAGGAGATGACCATGAAGGAGATCGGCCTGACGCTGGACCTGAGCGAAAGCCGCGTCAGCCAGATGCACAGTTCAATCCTGGCGCGGCTCAAAGCCCAGATGGCCGATCGCCGCAAGGAATTCCAGCAGGCGACGGCGGTGTGAGTCAGCCACAAA
This sequence comes from Tepidisphaeraceae bacterium, assembly GCA_050014015.1. Lineage (GTDB taxonomy): Bacteria > Planctomycetota > Phycisphaerae > Tepidisphaerales > Tepidisphaeraceae > PALSA-1353. The sequence goes on along the minus strand of JBEKEC010000026.1, from coordinate 29,853 downwards.
CTGCCACGACCGCTAAGACGCGGTTTCAGAACGCCCGCCGCTCGATGCAAACCCACGGCGGCGCCGTGGGCGTTCAGGGAAAATAATGGGATGTGAAAAGGTTCTAAACCTCCACGCTCTTCCCCGTCCGCGCTGATTCGTAAATCGCTTCGATTATCCGCAGGTCCTGCAAACCTTCTTCGCCTGTGGCTTTGAACGGCGCCTTGCCGGATAGGGCCTGGGCGAAGCCGTCCATTTCGCCGACGAATTGATCGGCCGCGGGGACGTCAACCGGCTCCAGGGCGCGGCCGCGGCTGATCTGAAATTTCACGCCCTTGTAAGCCTGCCCGGGGTCCAGGACGCAATGTCCCTTTCTCCCATGCACGACGTATCGATTCATGTTCGCGTTGTAGCTCGACAGGCAACTGGCCAGGACTCCGCTGGGGAACTTCAATTGAAAATCGCAGTTCTGCTCGACTTCCTTGAATCGCGGATCGTCGGTGTTTTGATAGGTGTGGGCAAAAACCTCGGTCGGCTCTTCCCCGCTGAGATATCGTGCGGCGCTGAGCGAATAGATGCCGATGTCCATCAGGCAACCGCCGCCGGCCAATTTGCGGTTCAGCCGCCATTGGGTTGGGTCGCCGATCGTGAATCCCGTTTCCGCCTCGATGATCTGGATCGGACCGATCTGGTTGTTGCGCAGCGCGTCGATGCACGCCAGCGTCGGCGCGTCCCAGTGCATTCGATACCCGATCTGCAATTTCTTTCCGGCGGCCTTGGCGGCGGCGATCATTTGCCGGCATTCCTCGACGGTATTGGCCATGGGCTTTTCGCACATCACGTGCTTCCCGGCCGCAAACGCCCGCACCGTATAATCCGCGTGCATGCCGTTAGGCAACACGATGTAAACCACGTCGATCCGCGGGTTGTTTCCGATGGAATCGAAATTCTCGTAGTTGTAGATGTTGCCGGATTCGATGCCGTATTGCCTGGCGACGGCCGCGGCCTTGTCGGGATGCCCGCTGACCAGCGCCACGGGCTTGCAGAATTTGCATCGCGAGATTCCCGGCAGAAGCTGGTTCAGGGCGAACCCGCCAAGTCCGACAAACGCGAATCCCAGCGGCGTCGTTGGCTCGGCGGCCCTGTCTTCGGCAGCCAGCAATGATCTGGCTCCGAATTTCGCCAATGATGCCGCCGCCAACGCGGCACCCGACGTTTCCAAAAACCGCCGACGAGAAAATGAGGGCTCTGCCATGCCGTCTCCGGAAATAAACTGATTTGCTTGTAACCGCATGGCCGCCACGCCGTCAACGCACCGGTCGAGCGTCCGCCAAAATTTCGAGGAGAATATAAATTGAACCGCCATGACGCCAAGACGCCAAGGTGAACGGGTCAATGGTCATTTCATTTACAAGACAATTCGGCATCGGCGTTAGCAATAACAAATGACAGTTCACAAATAACCTGTCGCATTTCCCCCTTGGCGTCTTGGCGTCATGGCGGTTCAATCGTCTTTGCTCTCGGAAGAGCTGGCAGACTCTGGGCAGAATTGCCAGCCAGTCCCATTGACCCCATCGCCCCAACCCTTACTATTCCTATGGCTTTAGTGCGGAGACAAATTGCGACTCTCCAAGCGGACGGAATATGGTTTGCGCGCGGTGGTCCAGTTGGCTAGGCTCTGGCACACCGGCTTCATCCAATCGCGCGACCTGGCGCAGCAGGAGGATTTGCCCAACAAATTCCTCGAGGCGATCTTGCTGGCGCTGCGGCGCGGAGGATTTCTCGAAAGCAAGGTCGGAAGCGGCGGGGGGTATCGCCTTTCGCGGTCGCCCCGCGAAATCCACGTCGGCGATCTTATCCGCAGGCTCGAAGGGCGGCTCACCATCAAGGAGCGCGATGGCGTTGCCACCGCGGATCTTTCACCCGGCAAGGCCGCCGTGCGCCTGGTCAACGAGCGGCTCACCCAGGCCACCGACGACGTTCTGGATAAAATGACCCTCGAACAACTCATGGAGCAGGTCAGCAAGTTCGCCAACCTCCAACAGGCCATGTATTACATTTGATGCTTCCGCTGGCAGTCTATTTCGAGGTCGACACGGTCAAGGGTTGGCTTCTCAGGGGAAGCTACGGCACCCTGTTCGGTCTGCTGTTTTCCTGCGGTTTGGGATTTCCCTTGCCCGAAGACGTCCCGCTGATCGCCGCGGGAATGCTGATCTACCATCATCACATGCACCTCGCCATCGCCGCGCCCCTGGCGTGGCTGGGCATCATCGGCGGCGACTGCGTCCTCTACACCCTCGGTTATCGCTACGGTGAAGAGATTTCCAAAGTTCCGTTCATCGGCAAACACGTTACGCCGTCGCGCATCCAACGCGCCGAATTGCTCTTCCAGAAATATGGCGTCTGGATGGTCGCGGTGGGTCGGCTGTTCATGGGCATCCGCGGGGCGATGGTGGTCGCCGCCGGCACCAGCCGCCTTAAATTCCACAAATTCATCATCGCCGACGGGCTCGCCGCCATCGTCAGCGGCGGAATGTTCATGTTTGTCGGATACTGGGGCGGCGAATACGGCCCGGAGATGGTGCACCGAATCCGCCAATTCAAATACTCGATGTGGATCGGCGCCGCTCTCCTGGCAGTCATGCTGTTTTGCTGGTTCTTCTGGCGCGACCGCAACCATTCCGCCGATTCGGCTTCCCCGAAATGAGCGTCCACCGAAATGAGCATCCGCGCCCTGGCCATCGAAACCTCCTCGCGCCTCGGCTCGGTCGCGCTGGCCGAGGATGGCAACACGCTTCTGCAAGACGCCTTCCCCCACGGCCTGAGCGGAGGCTTTGCCTTCGGCGCCGGAGGCGTTGCCTTCGGCCAACACGCCGCCAGAATCATCCCCGCCATTGACGCGCTTTGCGGACAACTTCAATGGACCCCGCGCGATATCCGCGAGATTTACGTCTCGGCCGGACCCGGCTCGTTCACCGGATTGCGCATCGGCATCACACTGGCAAAGACCCTCGCCTGGGCAACGGGAGCGGCGCTGGTTGCCGTGCCGTCGGTGCGCGTCCTCGCCGACAACGCCCCGGCCGATGCCAAAAACGTCGTCATCGTCCTCGACGCCAAACGCGATCAGATTTTCACCGCATCCTTCGCGCGCCTCGGCGACGATTGGACCCCGCTTCAGCCGGCCCAGCTTTGCACCCTTCCCCAAATCCTCGCCAAATCACCGCGGCCCGTGCATCTTCTCGGCGAGGGAATTCCCTATCATCGCAAATTCATCCCCGCTTCCGATCGGGAGATTCACATCGCCGACGAATCCCTTTGGCGGCCGCAGGCACGCATCGTGGCAAGCCTCGGATGGCAAATGGCCCGCGAGGGAAACTTCACTGATGCCTTGGCCCTCATCCCCATTTACATTCGCCGCCCGGAGGCCGAGGAAAAACTGGATGGACCGTCACTCTGATTTCCAAAAGCAAAGCTCAGGAAGCGCGAACTGGTCATCGGCAATGGCTGGTCATGCCCCATCGAATGGCGAGCCCGTATTCGCATTTGCCGCTTTCCTATTCCGGTGCTTTTCCTTCATCCACTCAACCGCATCGTTGACGTAAATGGTGGCGAGCATCAACAGGCCGAAGAATGCAATTGCTGAACCATGTTCCAAACCGGTTGTCCACGTAAAACATGCGAAGCACGCGGCGAAAAGGAGCAGGATTCCGAGGCAGCCAAACCGGGTGTGATCGCGAGGCATACGGGTGTAATTGCCAGGCATAAGGCCATTATCGGGAATAACAGCCAGTCGCCTTACTTTGGGAAGGGCCCCCGTGCAGTCCAAAATGCTCTGAAGCGCATTATTCACCGCGAAGAGCACGGCGCGGCCAAGCCGCAACCAAACCAAGCCGATTGAACCACGGATTACGCGGATATGCACGGATGGGAGAAGAAATTATCCGTGCCATCCGTGGTTCACAAATTCTTTGCGAATCGCGCAAATTCTGATGGTTAGCATTGCAAAGAGCGCGAAGAATCAATGCGGGAGTAGAAGTCATGTCAAGTTTCCATGATTTGCTTCTGCCCAAGGTGCTGCAATCGGTTCAACTGATTTTTCGTCTTTCTTCGTTGATATCCTTCAATATCTTGTCGCCACGCGAAGATTTTCCAAGATCACGCAACTTCGGGGGGGTGCCGTGCTCACCTGTGGTCCGAAGGCGCAGAGAAGTCAGAGAAGTAAAAGAAAACAAAGGCCTTGACTTCTTTTGCTTCTCTGCGCCTTTGCGCCTCTGCGTGAGATCTTTATTGGGTTGCGGGCGTAGCCAGCGCTGGGCGCACTTCGCGGTGAAAATTTCGGGCAAAGGAGCGGTTCACGGCAGTTTTTGAAACAGATAATTCGGGTTCTTCACAACCAACCGGTAGCTTTCCAGACGTTTGACTTCCTCAACGACCCGGCAGACTTCCCATTGCGATCCGTCGGCGGAATCGTCGAACAGGACGAATCCGCCCGGCTCGAGGAAACGATCGGTGTTGAGAAAATCCCGGCGGGCGAAATCGTAGCCGTGGTTGCCGTCGATGTAACAGAAACTGATCGGGCCGCCGAGCTTGGCCGGTCTGCCCAATACGTCCGTCACGGTTTGCCGGCGTCCCCAGGCGATGAAGAAATCATCCGACAACGTTTCGATCGTCCGCGGCAGAGAAGATCGGCTGAACATCTTCACGTTGCGGATGTAGCTTTCCTTCACGAATTGGCGGTATTGGGCGTGAGATATGTCCGAATCGCCGACGGTGCCGGCCGCGCCCTCGAATTCCCATTTGTCGCAGGTGAACAGCTCGTTTCGGGCCCCGTGTTTCCGTTTGAAATAAGTGATTATGTTGGTTGACAGGCCGGAGAACGACCCGATTTCCACCATCGGATTCTTCGACGGCAAATTCCGGATCGCGTAATCGAAGCAGACTAGGTTCCCCTTGTTCAGCATCCCGGCATTGGCGAAGGAGAGAAACGCCAGATAACCGTCCATCAGGTTGATGAACTCCAGCCCGCTGCCCGTGCGGCCGAGCGGATAATCCTTGTAAAGCTCCTTGATGGGCGGATCGATTTCAAGCACGGGCATGATAGGACCTTTCGATTCACGCCGCCGTGAATTTCCGCCACGTCGCATCGTTGAGGATGTGAACGCCGCGCCGTCCGTCGTCCGGGGCGCTCGCGGGTCCGGCGCGCGGCGGGGCGATGGCCAGGGGATCGGCGATCTCGTCCGCCGGGTCTTTGTTTTTGAATCGCGCGGCGCTCCGCAGCAAACCCAGGGCGGCGCAGGTAATGATCAATCCGCTTCCGCCCGCGCTCACCAGCGGCAAAGACAACCCCTTCGTCGGCACGCTCACCGTCGCCACCGCAACGTTGATCAGCGCCTGCAACGCCACCATCACCCCCACGCCGAACGCCAGCATCCTGCCGAAATTATCCGCCTTCATTTTCACCGTTTGCCAGGCGCAGTACAGAATTCCCAGATACAGCGCGATCGTCAGCATCGCTCCGAAGAGACCAAGCTCCTCGCAGATCACGGAGAATATGAAATCGCTGGTGTCTTCCGGAAGATATCCCAGCTTTTGAATCCCGTTGCCCAGCCCTCGCCCGGTCCATCCGCCGGTCGCGTAGCTCAGCAGGCTCTGGATCATGTGATATCCTTCGCGCTGCGGGGCGGCGTAGGGATTGGCGAAAGCGGCGATCCGCCTCCAGCGATATTCCTTGTGCATGACGAACCACAACCCCGCCGCCACGATCGGCGGGATCACGATCGCCAGATGCCACCACTTGACTCTCCCCACCAAGAGCAGGATCAGCGCCGCCAGCGCGATCAGCATCGCCGTCCCGAAATCTGCGACGATGACCAGCAGGCAAAGCGCCGCGATCGGAATCAACGTCGGAAGAAAGCCCCGAAAAAACCGATCCAAATTTATCGGCCGCCGCGCAAGCCAATAGGCCAGGTAGATCACCACCGCCCACTTGGCCAACTCCGAGGGCTGAATCTGCACCGGTCCAATCCTCAGCCATCGCCGCGCCCCGTTGACCGCCACCCCAACGTGCGGGATCAGCACCAACACGTTCGCCAATGCGGTGATGGCCAGCAGCCAAAGAATCGGGCTTCGCCATCGGCTGCTTACAACCCGGCCGATCCACGCATAGTTGAACGCCCCAACGATAAGAAACGTCGCCAAACCCACCCCGGCGAAAATGGCGTCCCTGATCCCATTGGCCGACCATTGCCAGTCCGTTCGCATAGCCACCCCAGCCGACGCCGACTGCACCATCACCACGCCGAGCAGCAGCAGGGCCAGCACGCACAACGTCAGCACGTCCCGCGTGCGCAGGCGATAGATCGAGACCTCCATATTGCCCGATTATCGGACCAAAACCGCTGAAAACTTGAGTTTAGCCGCCGCACTTGCCTGGACTGAGCTTGCCGAAGTCTGCGGTGCGTTCGGAGCGGAAATCGAGAGGCAATCACGAATCCCAACGCCGGGCAAGCCCGGCGGCTAAGCGCAATACCGTTCAACGACCAGAGCAGCCTTTTTTCCGTTAGCCCCCGGCTTTGCCGGGGTTTTCCGTGATGGGCGCAGCGCAAACCCCGGCAGAGCCGGGGGCTAACGGAAAGAGGCAACTACGGCCATTGAACGGTATTGGGTTTAATCTCCTTCTCGGTAAGGCGGCTGAGTGCAGCCCCAAACCTCCAAATCACGCAATCGCGTCCCCGAAAATGTGTTATCCTTTAGGCCCGGCCGGGTGTTCATAGGGGAATGAAAGGCCCGTCATGAACAATGCATTGAAGGAATACATCCAAACCGGCTCGGCTGATGCGTTCCGCCAAATCGTGGAGACGCAAATCGACTCCGTCTATTCGCAATGCCTGCGCAAATTACACAACGTTGCCCAGGCCGAGGACGTGGCACAGGTCGTGTTTGCCACGTTGGCCCAAAAGGCGGCGAGGTTGCCGGCCGGCGTCGTGCTTGAGGGATGGCTCTTCACAACAACCCGATTTTGCTGTGCCAACGCGCAGCGTGCGGCGGGGCGACGGTCTGCCGCGGAACAAAGGGCGGCAATTATGCGAAATGAAGCGGTGGCAACAGCGGCATCCGAGAAAGCCGCATCATTGGAAACGGAAGAACTGCTCGACGACGCAATCGCTCATTTGGGCGAGCGGGACCGGAACGCCGTATTGCTCCGATTCTTCGGCGGCCGCAGCCTGCGCGAGGTCGGCCAGGTGATGGGCGTTTCCGAAGACGCCGCCCGGCAACGCGTCTTCCGCGCCATCGAGAGGCTGCGCGATTATTTCCGATCAAAGGGGATCACGGCGGATTCGGCGACGATCAGCGCATCGCTCGGGATGGCCGTAAAACCAGCCGGCGCCGAACTGGCTCACGCGGCCATTCGGCTCGCCGCCGCCAAGGCCGCCGCCGCATCCAAAATCTCCAGCGCGGGGATTTTTTCCCGCCTGAGTTGGACATGGCCCAAGTTCACCGCGGGGCTCGCCGCCGCGGTTGCCGTTACCGGGGCAGTGGTTGTGGTGAGCATTGGCGGCACGTCGCCTCAATCGCCCTCCCAGCCTCCTGGGGCGCAGATCACGGCGGCGCCCGTATTGGCCGACGTGTCGCCGCCCGTTGCGACCCAGCCCTCGGATCAGTCCACGCCGCTCAATGCACTCAAAAAGCTGTCTGATGCGGTTCAATCGAACGATCGCGCGGCCATCGCCGAATGTCTCTGTGACGACGGCGTGGACCCTGACGCCGCCGCAATGGCCCGTGCGTTCTTCCTCGAAGAGGCCGGCATCTGGCGGCTCCAGAATGCCTGGAAGGACAAATTCGGCGCGGCAATAAGTGCTACGGGTTTGAATTTCGACGACTTCCCCGGCCACGGAACTTTTGAAACGCTGCTGAGCCAAATGCTGGATTTCCCCGATGGTCTGGAAACGTCGATCAACGGCGACATTGCCCAGGTTCGCGTTCCCTTGCCGCGGGAGGCTTTCGTGGCGCCGCCTCCCAACCAGATTTCCGCGCTGGGCCGTTGGTCCGGCGCGATGTTGGTCTTCAAGCAGGCGAACGGCAATTGGAAACTCGACACGGATCGCACCTTCAACTTCCTCGCCTATGTGGCCGAACAGCCCGGCAACAACAAAAGCGACCTGGCGATCGAGGCAAAAATCATCAGTGAAATGGCCGACGGCCTCGACGCGGTCGCCTCCGACATCGAGAGCGGAAAGATTACCGCCCGCCAGCAGGCGAGCAGCGGCGTCGAGGCCGCCGCGCGCCGCGCCTTCCGGGACGCCCACGTCGACGGCGCCTCGTTCGTGACCCTGCCAGTCGTCGGCGGCTAAAACCAGTGCGGCTGCCCGGCAATTAATCCGGAATTCGTGGTTCGCACGTCGGGCCGGATCGAGTATAGTGCGGGTCTGGCCATTCATGAACGCGCTGCTGCTATACCCGGAGTTCCCCGACACTTTCTGGAGTCTGAAGCATGCCCTGCGGTTCATTCGCAAGCGGGCGACTTCTCCGCCGTTGGGGCTGCTCACGGTGGCGGCCATGCTTCCGGCCGGGTGGAACAAGCGGCTGATCGACGTGAACGTCTCGAAGCTGGACGACCGCGATCTGGCGTGGGCGGATATCGTGCTGATCAGCGGCATGACCGTGCAGCGGGAATCGGCTTGCCAGCTCATCGAGCGCTGCAAGCGCGCCGGAATCAAGGTTGTGGCGGGCGGGCCGCTGTTCACGGGCGAACCGGATCGGTTTCCCCAAGTCGACCATCTCGTGCTGAACGAAGCGGAGCTGACGTTACCGCCGTTCCTGGCGGATTTGGAGCAGGGGCGGGCCAAGCGTGTTTACAGCACCGAGCAGTTCGCGGACGTGCGGAATACTCCGCCGCCGCTTTGGCGCATCGCGGACCTGCGCCGATACGCGACGATGAGCATCCAATTTTCGCGCGGCTGCCCGTTCGACTGCGAGTTCTGCAACGTCACCGCGCTGTTTGGCCGAAAGCCGCGAACCAAATCCGCCCGGCAGATCATCGCCGAGTTAAACGACTTGTACGTCCTGGGCTGGCGCGGGCCGGTCTTCTTTGTCGATGACAACCTGATCGGCAACAAGAAGGAACTGAGAACGACGCTCCTGCCCGCGCTGATCGAGTGGCGCAAGGGACGAAAAGGCTTCGCCTTCAATACGCAGGTGTCGATCAATCTGGCGGATGACGAGCCGCTCATGGGCATGATGGCCGAGGCGGGGTTCGATTCGGTTTTCATCGGGATCGAGACGCCGGACAACGACTCGCTGCTCGAGTGCAGCAAGGTGCAGAACAAAAATCGCGACATGGTGGCCGACGTCAAGCGCATTCAGCGTGCGGGGATGCAGGTGCAGGGGGGATTTATCGTGGGTTTCGACAGCGACCGGCCGTCGATCTTCCAGCGTCAGATCGACTTTATCCAGGCCAGCGGGATCGTGACCGCGATGGTCGGGCTGCTCCAGGCGCCGCCTGGAACGCGGTTGCTCGAGCGGATGCGCCACGAGGGCCGGTTGCTCGGCGCCACCACCGGCGACAACGTGGACGGCACGACCAACATCGCCCCGCTGATGGGCCTGCAGGCGCTGCGCGAGGGATATGCCCGGATTTTGAATCACATCTATTCGCCCAAGAGCTACTACGCGCGGGTGCGCACGTTTTTGCGCGAGTTCCGGACGCCGAACGTCGGGACGCCGTTGGGACCGCAGCGGATCCTCGCCGTTGCACGATCGGCCTTCAGATTGGGCGTCATCGGCCGCGAGCGAATTCAGTTTTGGAAATTGATGTGGTGGACGCTGCTGCATCGTCCGCGGCTGTTCGGCCACGCGGTGGCGCTGGCCATCTCCGGATATCACTTTCGCCGGGTGTGCCAGACACACGTAAGTTGATTTGGCAACAGGTTCAAAGAAGTAGCTCACGCAGAGGCACGGAAGGCTTCGCCTCCGTCGCAAAGGCGCAAAGAGAGAAACTCTGCGCCTTGGCGCCTTTGCGTGAGACTCTTTCTTCAATTGTTCTGAAGCTCTTAACTTTTCCCATAGAGAAACGTCAGGAAATCCCCCACGCGCTTCTGCCAGGCCGATTCATTGTGTTCCGCGCCGTCGACGATTGTGGCGGTGATATCGGTCCCCTTTTTCAATCCGGCCGCATCAAACCGCCCGGGTAACAAATTTCCTCCCCGGATTCACTTGCCAGACCCCCGTTTCCCGATAAGGTAGTTGCACAAAGGAGTCGCGCAATCCCCCGGAGGTTTCACGGATGAACCGGATCGCTTCCGCTGTTTTCGCCTTTCTGCTCGCCCTGCTGATGGCAGTTTGTCCCGCGCGCGCACAGTTGGCGGCGGACATTGGGCAGGTGTTGGACGACAAACTCCTGGCCCGGGCGGCCGTCGGAATCGACGTCGTGCGGATGGGCAAATCGGCCGATGACGTGGCGTCGGTCTATCGCGCCAATCCCACCCTCCCGCTCGTGCCCGCCAGCAATTTGAAAGTCGTCACCACTTCCGCGGCGCTGGAGCGCCTTGGGGCTGATTTCAAATTCCGAACCTTGCTGCTCTATCACCAGGGTGATTTGGTGCTCGTCGGCGACGGCGATCCGACATTCGGCGATGCCGAACTGCTCAAAAAAGTCGGTTGGGACGTGGATACCGTATTCAAGACCTGGGCCGCCGGGCTGGTTAGAAAACGATTGCTCGCCGTCCACGATCTGCTCGTGGATGACAGCGTGTTCGACGAGCAATTCCTGCATCCCAATTGGCCGGCCGATCAGACCCAGAAGCGATACGTCGCCGAGATCGCGGGCTTGAATCTCAACGCGAATTGCATCGACGTTTACGTGCGCCCGGCGGGTTTCGGAAGGCTCGTGGATTTCTCCACCGATCCATCCACCGCGTACGTCACGATCAAGAATAGCTGCGTCGCCGGCGGCGAAAATTCGGTCTGGCTTTCGCGCCAGCCGGGGACGAACGATCTGGTTCTCCGCGGCGCCGCCCGCTCGGCCAACGACGTGCCGGTCTCCGTTACCGTTCACGATCCGCCGATGTATGCCGGCGCCGTGCTGGCCGAGTCGCTCAAAAGCGCCGGCATCGCCCTGACCGGACAGGTCAAGCGCGACCGCACGATGCGCGACGCCTATTTGAAGGCCGTAGCGGCGGAAGGCGAAGCCTCTGCGGCCAATGATCGGTCCTGGATTCTCCTGGCGGTTCACGAAACGCCGCTGACCAGCGTCATCGACCGCGCTAACAAGGACAGCATGAACCTCTATGCCGAATGCCTCTGCAAACGGCTGGGCTTCGCCAGATATGGGCAGGGCGGCTGGCGCACGGGCACGGCGGCGGTGGGCGAATTCCTCAATTCACTGCAAATCCCCGCGTCGCAATATACGCTTGACGACGGCTGCGGATTGTCCAAGAACAACGCGGTCAGCGCCCATCTGATGGTCGCCGTCCTCACCCACGATTATTTCAGCGCCAATTCCGCGGCATGGATGGCGTCGCTGGCGGTCGCCGGCGAAGACGGCACCCTCGCCGAGCGGTTTCACGGCTCCGATCTCCGCGGCCGCGTCATCGCCAAGACCGGCTTCGTCAACGGCGTGAGCTGCCTGAGCGGCTACCTCCACGCCAAGGACGACAATTGGTATTGCTTCAGCATTCTCTTCAACGGGATCCCCGAAGGCTCCAACAGCGGCGCGAAGATTTTGCAGGAGCGCATCGTCCGCGCCATCGACCAGCACGCCCTGGCTCGGGCGAATTAGGACCCGCCGCCGCAATTCGCTTCGCCCCCTTAATTAGGGACAGTCACCTATTTCGATGTCCTGAAATAGGTGACTGTCCCTAATTAATCAGCACTCGCTCAATCATTGCTGCTTCCGTACGTGCTGCACTGTTGCCTTGATGCTCGGAATTCCCACCTTCACCTTTTGTCTATCGATAATCTCCATGCACGAAGCGCTGAAAGACCCCGGCGTTACGCGCAGAGTGATGAAGGAGTTCTCATAATCCTCGCTTACGTATAGGCTCACACGGCTTGCTTCTAATTTCGATAGAAGCTGATCCAACCATAGACCAATTTTCGTCAGATTACCCTCTATTCGGGCTCGCGCTAGACGCCAATCACCTTCAATACTTGGTGAGATGAGATCGTGCGACGACTCCGAGCCAATTTTGTCCAAAATGTAGTAAGGAACAAATAACTCTCCCGCGTCGCCTTGCTCTTTGGTAACTTCCGCGATCACCGAGAAATCGTTAATGTCATCTCCGACCTGAACAATCAGGCCAATGGCATTGGCTAGCTCTTCAGCTCGCATTTGGTCGCTCTTATCGGGAATTGAACGAAACTGAATCGATCCGTAAATACTGTAACTCATGCTGCCATCCGTTTAAAATTCATCAAAAGCGCCAATGCAGATAGCTCGCAGATAACTCGGATAACTCGGGACAGTCACCCATTTCCACTTCCACCCCTGCGGCGTTTTGCGGGGGTCTTCTTCGGCCGGCCGACCGGCAGAGGGCGGAGCCGGCGGCCCACGGCGTATTCCAGCTTGCTCAGGAATCGGTCGGTGGCCAATGGCCGGCCCGTGTGCCAACTTCGGCGCAGGCGGGAAGTTTCGGCGTCGGGAAGATCGAGGGAAAGCTGCTGTTCCCAATCGAGGCCGGCCGACAGCTCCTGCCATCGCTTGGCGTCGAGCAGGCCGGCCGAATCCTTGTCGCCGCAGTGGGCGGCGGCACTGGACCAGGGATATCGGCGGGCGATCCGGCAGATGCCGGCGCGGATCGGGTTGCGCTCGACGTAGCGCATCGCCAGCAGGCAATGCGCATCGTCCATGGCATTGGAGTAAAAGCGATTTTGCCACAGATGGCCGCTGCGGCCGTGGAGGCGGTTGACGTATTGGGCGTAGAGCCAATGCGTTCGGCCGATCGCCTTGGCCAGGGAATCGGCGTGCTTGGGGACGGCGATCAGATGGACGTGGTTGTCCATGAGGCAGTAGCCGAGGATGCTCACGCCATATCGCCCGCACTGGCGGCCCAGGATTTCCAGATATGCGCGGCGGTCGTCATCGACGAAGAATACGTCCTGGCGGTTGTTGCCGCGCTGCGTCAGATGGTGTGGAAGATCGGGAATGACGACGCGCGCTGCACGGGCCATGCCCGCATTTTGCCTCAACTCGATGCAAAGGGCAATGGAAATGGGTGACTGTCCCTAATTTAGCGCAGGAAAATAGGTGACTGTCCCTAATTAAACGGGGCGAAGTCTGGGGCGAGGGGAGAGAAAGGAAGCTTTATTTCCCGCCCTTTTGCGGCTGTTGCGGACTTTCGTGGGGTTCGTTGTGCTGAGGCGGCGGCGGGGGCGGCGGCGGGGGCGGCGGGGTTTCGGGGCGGCCACGCTGCTCGCCTTGCTGGCGGGCGCGATAATCCTGCTCGGGAGCGCCTTGGTCGGGGTTGGGCTTGGGCTGGTTGCGCGGCTCGGTTTTGTTGTTCTGCTCGTTGTTGCGCGGCGGCGCGGGCGGCGGGGTGGGTTCATGAGCGGGCTTCGGGTTCTGGACTTGTTCCCCGCCTGAATTGGTCCGATCCGACGGCGGTGGCGGGGGCGGCGATTCGGGTTGAACCTTGGCGGGATGCACTGGCGGCGGGGTCGGCGATTCGGGCTGCGCCTTGGCGGGGTGTACCGGATTCGGCGGGGGCGTCGGTTGCGGTTTCCATTGGTTGCCGTCGCGCTTCTCCCAGCCCTTATCCGTGCGGCGGTAGACGTCGCCCTGCTGATTCACATAGACGTTGTTGTTGTTCAGATCGTCGCGAACGACGGGTTGGGGATTTGCCTTCGGGGGATTCTCCTTTGGTGAAGTTTCCTTGGGCGGATTTCCCTTGCCGGGCGTCACGCCGGGGGCTTCGGGATGCAGGTCGCCGCGGCGCTGATAGACATTTTGCTCGTAGGCCTGGCGCTTCACGTTGTTGGCGTCGATGATCGTGCGGTTGATTTTGAGGTTGGCGGGGGCCTGGGACGGGCGATATCCGCCGTAGCCGAACCAGCTGGATTCGTGGTGTTCTTTGGGGTTGGCAGCGATCCACGTTTGTCCACCGCCGGATGCCAGGCCAAAGCCGAACCCCCATCGGCCGGTATAGGGATGGTACTTCGCGGCATACCCGAACGTGCTGGGGCGGGGGATGTAGCGCTGATGAAACCAGGGTTCATAGCGATAACCCGTTCCATAGACGACCACGCCGTCGGCGGGATAGCAGCCGACGTAGCCCGGGGTGTAGCCGACATAGATCACGTCTTGGGTATATCCGTAGATATAGACGAATCGCACGGGATAAATCGGGCAGGAGGGGGGAATGGCGTAGATGTCTCTGGGGACTCGGCGGCAAATGATCCACCGGCCGCGGGGTTGATCGCACTGATACCAGACCGCGTTGTAGCAGCAGTAATACGTTCCGCTCACGAGGATGACTGAGCAGTCCGTGTTTACGCAGTAACTGCAATTCGTGTCCTGGATGGCTTGGAAGTTCGCCTCGCCGTCGTAGTCGACGGGGGGCTGGTCGTAACTATTGCAATCGACGGCCGCGGTCTGCGGAATATAGGTATCGGCGATCGCATCCTGGGCCTGCTGGGTTCCGGGAATACTGGCCAGGACATTCGCTTTGGGGCAATTGGCGGGAATCTTCGCGAAATCATCCGGCAAATGGTCCGGGGCGACGTACGTCCATGGGCCGTTCGGACTGTTGGCCGCGTACCAGCGGCCCGACAAAAGCACGAAGGTTTGCTGCGTGCCGATTTGAACGAAGACATCGGAGTCGGTGTTGGCCCAATAGAGCAAGCCGGTGCCGGGGATCGTGGACATTTGCGGCGGGCCGTCGGTCCAGATCAATTCGGTGGGGTCGGTGGCCGCTACGATTTCCAGACGGGTAACCTCATCATCGGGAATCGGCTGCTGGGGGTCGGAATATCCGCTCTGGTCGGCCAACTGCGCAATGGGCTGCGGGACCTGCGTCGCATATTGGAACGGCCCCATGGGATCGGGGGCGGCAAACCAGTGTCCGGCGCCTTTCAAGAAATAGGTGCGGGACGATGGGTCCAGCGCGACGAAGAACGGCGTGTTCACGACTCGCATGAGATTGGAATTCTCCACCTGTTCCAATTTCGCCGTTCCGTCGTACTGCACCTTCACGGCCGGATGATCGCGGAAAACGATCGCCGGCGGAGTGGTCTGTAAATCAGCGGCGGCCGTCTGGGCCTTTTGAATAGCCTCCAACGAAGCCAGCAAATGATCCAATGACAACGTGATCGACTGCGCCAGAATGGTCTGGCGAACCGCATCCGACAAAGGTTGCGTGGAAACGGACTGGGAATTGGGAAACAGCACCTTGGTCACGTTCACGTCTAACACCTGCACAGTGCGCGCGACCCGATCCGTTGCAACGCGGCTTTCGAGCCAGATCGCTCCAAAAATCGGTTCCTGCGCGTTCGCGGGCGTCACCGCCACCGCGGCGCGGGCCGAGATGACGTTACCCTGGAAATCCTCGAGTTGCGGCTGAAAGATCGTGACCTCGGCGCCGTCGCTGGTCGTCGCGTGCATGGGCCAGCGCGAAGGCTGCGCCGGCGCCGCCGAATCCGCACCGGTTGCGGGGGAGTCAACCGCGTACACGCACCCGGATACGGCCAGAAGTCCCCCAACAATCGCCATCACAACAATGATTCGCCGAAACATGACGTCAGCCTCCGCGTTCGCCTCGCCAAAGGATCGCATTGGCGCAATAGCTCGTCCATACTACGGCGACAGGCGCATTGGTGCACCGTTAGGAATCCCTACTACCGCATTCACGTCATTTCGCCCCAGGGTTAGACGCGACGGATCCGCCGATTGACCGCAACGGCCACGCGGGGGATGCGTCGTTGTGTACAATGGCAACCGTATTGTGCGGAGTTTATAGTGAACATGATGCGATTTGACTTGAACCGCCGTCATGGCGAAAATAGCGGCTTCTGACCTGCCCAAAGAGGTTCATGCGGAGATTTATTCGATGTTTAAGCTGAAGGCGGCGATTTCGGGATTAATGACGGTGTTGGTTTGCACGGGGTTTGGGTCGCTGATCGGCTGTGGAAACAGCGAACAGCAAGCCGACCGCGCGGCCAGGGAGGCGATTGCCCAGGCGGATCAGGACCGGGCCGAAGCGCAGGGTCGGGACCGGACCGAAGAGCAGCGTCTGGAGGATCTCAATAAGATTCAATTAAGCTTCGACAATCTGGCCAACAATCGCGATCTGTCGGCGCAGATGCAAATTCTGGTGCGGGCGCGGCAATCCCAGCTTCGGCTGGAGCGGGTCATGATGATGATCGCCGAGCTGCGTTCGGAGGAACTGGTCATCAGCCGGAACATCAACGACATCGAGTCGCTGGCGATGCAGATTGCCAGTTTGCAGGCCAGCGTGGATACGCTCAAGTCATACGATTCGTCGGCACAGGTCCAGACGCTGAAGGCGATGCAGGCGCAAATCGCCGGGTCCGCCGACCGATTGACGTGGATGATGCCCAATCCGAGCGCGTCGGACCGCAACGGGAGCGTGACGTCGCCGACGCTGTTTGCGGTCACGCAGGAGATCGAAACGCTCAACGGGGAGATTGAAAAGAACCAGGCGGACGCCGAAGCCGCGCACAAACTCAGCGCCGCCAAAGGCGCGGATGCCGAGACGTATTTGCGGAGGGCCGAAGGTGAATTGGGCGATCAGCAGGTGAGCGACACGACGGCGGCGGCGAGCGCCCGGCGTGACGCGGCGATCGCGGATTCCCAGGCGGCGACGCTCGCGGTCAAACTGGCGCGATTGAAGGCCGACCTTGACGGCGCCACCGAAAAGCGGACGGCCCTGGAAGCCGCCGTCAAAACGCTGGACGATCAAATCAATGCCCAGCAAACGCGATGGGAGACCATCTCTCAACAGATTCAGGCCCAGAAGAAAGCCGAGCAGGACCTGATCGTCGCCAGCGCCGGCGGGGGCGACCAGACCATCGACGGATTGGCGCAGGACCTGGCCAAGGCGATGCTGGACGCGGCCGGGCTTCGGGACAAGATCAATACCGATTTGAACTCGGTGATTCCGCATCTCAACAACGTCATCGCGCAGTGCAATCAGCTTCGTGGCCAATGGATGGCCGACATCCGCGAGAAGCAGGACGATCCGGATACGGTCATCTGGCAACAGGCCGAGGAGACGCTGCATCCGATGTATTTCAATCTGGAGATGGCGTCGGCGCTGGAAGCGCGGGCGTCGGTGGCGGCGGCAAAGACGCGGATCGATCTGCAGATCGACCGGATGTTTGACGGGTTCCCCGTCTCGCCGGCCGATGCGGCGCGATATTTCAAGAACCTGGACATCGCGGCGACGAGCAAGGCCATTCAAGTTCCCGGCATCACCATACTGCTGGCCAAGGAAAAGACGGGCGTGGATATGCCCAAATCGTTCGAAGACCTGGCCAGGCCCGATCCGGACCAGCTCAAGCAATCGGAGGACGACGTCAACAAGGCCTTCGGGGAAACGGTGGACGCGTACGGCGACCAGAGGTATGGGGCGACCGATTATGGTCCGGCGGCGGATCAGCGCCGAATGCTGGCGCTGATGGGGGTCGTGGAGGCCAATCGCCAGTGGGCGCAGTTCGCAACGCTGATCGGGGATTCATCGGGCGCGCACGATCACCAGCGCGCCGCCGAAGACGCCCAGAGTACGATCGACTCGTCAACCGCGCTGGCGTCCGGCGCGGCGCCGCGCCCCCCCGTGGGCGCTCCATAACAATGCAACTCCAAGTCTTTGCGGTTGTTTTTCTTCATTTGATCCATTGACATTGCCGGTGATTTTTGGTTTTGTAGGTTTCGCAGGCGTCAGGGAAGGCGGTGAAAATCCGCCGCGGACGCGCCGCTGTTAGTGACCTCGCGCGGGCTGCAAAGCCCGACCGGCACTCAAAATCACTGGTGGTTCTCACCGGGAAGACACGTGCCGGATGTCACGAGCCAGAAGACCTGCCTGCCATGCGGGATGGGCTGATGCCTGTCCCGAAGTCATGTCCGATTGGGCTGCGCGAATCAGCTTTCGGAATCGCACATTTATTTTTTGTTTTGGCTTGTGAAGACCGGTTGGCCGGCCGTTTGGCCGCTGCATTTGAAAACCGCGTTTTCATCATGGAGGAGGTCCATTATGCGTCGCAGCACGCGCGTTATTTTTGCGGCATTGGCCGGCGGCATCGCGTCCGCCGCCCATGCCGTTCCGGTCGCCAACGTCGTTTCAGCCGATGGCAACGTTCTAGACGTGGAAGGGGTTGTCGGGTCCGGGCAGTACACCTCCTACGAGGTGATCGACTTTCAGGACACGGGCGGCGGATCGTACGCCTGGGAATACAAATACAACACTCCGGTCAGCGGTTTTCAGATGCTTCAAAACATCGCGGCGGCCGATCCGCGGCTGATAGTCCAGTCCACGTATTACCCGGAATTCGACGAATATTTCGTGGACAATTTCAGTTTTGAATCCGACAGCGGGAATGCGGACGATTATTGGCGCTATTTGAACGGCGTTTACGACGGCGTCAACAAGACGGTGAACTGGACGGACGCGAGCTTGGGGGCGGGGGACGTGATGATTTCCAACGGCTCGTTTGACGGGTGGTACAACAGCTTTGCCAATGATAATGCGCCGCGGCTGCCGGAAACCGGCATCTCGGGAACGGCTCTGACCTGGAACAATGCCGGCGCCCGTTTGCCGGGCGACGGCGTGACGTGGGATATCAACAAGAACAACAACTGGAACAACGGCGCCGGCGCAACGGTTTACAGCGATTGCGATCCCGTCACCTTCAACGACGCCAACGGCGGCCATTACACGGTGACGTTAAACAGCACCGTCAGTCCCGGCTCGGTGACCGTCAGCAGTTCCGGCAACTATACGATCAGCGGCTCCGGCAGCATCGCGGGCGCCGGTTCGCTCACCAAGTCCGGGAGCGGAACGCTGACGCTGAGCACCGCCAATACCTACAGCGGCGGGACCACCGTCAACGGCGGCACGCTGCTCATCAATCCAACCGCAGCGCCCGCGGCCACGAGCGCCCTGGCCACGGGCGGCGTGAGCATTACCGGCGGAACGTTGCAGCTTGCCCCCGACGTGACCCTGGGCAGCGGCAGCGTCACCAGCAGCGTGAACATCACGTCGCTGTCGATCGCCGGCAGCGGCGTGTTGGACGTGAACGACAACCACATCATCCTTGATTATTCGGGGGCGAGTCCGATTTCGACAATCGCGGGGTACGTCAAATCCGGCTACAACGGCGGGGCATGGAACGGACCCGGCGGCATCGTCACCTCGGCGCCGCTGGCGTATAACGGATTGAAATATGGCCTGGGATATGCCGACGGGGCCGATGGCGTCGTCGCCAACCTGACTTCAGGCCAGATCGAAGTGGCCTACACGCTGTTGGGCGACGCCAATCTGGACGGCCTGGTCAACGCCGCCGACTTCACCATCCTGGCGGCGAACTTCAACCAGCCGGTCACCGGCTGGGACCAGGGCAACTTCAACTACGACGGGATGGTCAACGCCGCCGACTTTGGCGACTTGGCGGCGAACTTCAACCAGGCGTCCAGCGGCGCGGCCACCGCCGGCGACGTCGCGGCGTTGGATGCCTTTGCCGCCGCCAATGGGTTGCTGGTGGATGTGCCGGAGCCCGGCATGGCGGGAGCGGGTTTGGGATTGCTGTGTCTGCTGCACCGCAGAAAGCGCCGCGAGGCTTAAATGATCTGGCTTGCTCTGGAACCACGGCGATGCCGAAGCCCCGCATGGAAATGCGGGGCCGCGGCACGCGCTTTTACGCTGATCGAACTGCTGGTGGTCATCGCAGTGCTGGCACTGCTGATGGGATTGCTGCTGCCGGCATTGGCCAAGGCCCGCGCCTCGGCCAACGTGACGCTTTGCAAATCGAATCTGCGGCAGATGGTGCTGGCATTCAACGCCTATGCGACGGAGCAGCATGGCATCATGACGCCCAACTCCGTGGCGCTGCCCGCCGGCCAAACCGGCTGGTGGTTTGGGTGGACGGACAATGCCTTTCCACTGCTCAATCGGGCTTTGGACCCCAGCCGCGGATTGCTGTCGGCTTATTTTGGAGCCGGGATGGCCAGTGCGCTGCACTGCCCGGAATTTCCATACGACGATCCCAATTTTGTTTCCGAATTCGCCGTCCACGCCGCCAACTACGGCCTCAACGTCTTTCTGAGTCCTTATTCGTATCAAAACAAAGTCTTCAAGATCACGCGCGTGCTTTATCCGGCCCAGACGGTTGTGTTTGCCGACGGGGTGCAGATGGATGGTTTTCCCACCGGCAGCTTCCATGAGCCGTTTTACCTGGGGATTGACATGAGCCCGTCCGGCGTGCCGGATTTAAGCCCCTACGGCGGTTTCGTGCATTGGCGGCATCAGAACAGGGCCAACGTCGCCTACCTCGACGGACACGTCGATGCCGTGAACGCCGGCGACGGGTATATCGTCCACGCCAGCGTGAGCGGTTACCCGGCGGGGCACCTTACGAGCGGATACGTGGGGCCAAATTCGCCTTACGGAAGCCCGCAATGAGGGTTGATGTATTTCGAGCGGGTCTTTGTTAAAATTAGGGCGGTTCGCGTTTTAAGGAAGCTCAGTGGCCAACCCGCAGATCGACCGGCTTAGAAAGAACATCGGGACCGTTTTCCTGGGGGATACGCGCTCGATCAACCTGCTTATGACGGCGCTGTTTGCGCGGGGCCACGTCTTGATCGAAGACGTGCCGGGCGTGGGCAAGACCGTGCTGGCGCGGTCGCTGGCGCGCAGCCTGGATTGCAAGTTCAGCCGCATTCAGCTCACGCCGGATTTGCTGCCCAGCGACGTGCTGGGCGTTTCGGTATTCAACGGCCACACCCAGGCGTTTGAATTCAAGCCGGGCCCGATTTTCGCCAACATCGTGTTGGCCGATGAGATCAACCGTACGACGCCGCGCACGCAATCGGCGCTTCTGGAGGCGATGAGCGAGGAACAGGTGAGCGTGGAGAATCAGACGCTGGTCCTGCAGCGCCCGTTCATGGTGGTGGCGACGCAGAATCCGTTTGAGTTTGAGGGGACGTATTACCTGCCGGAGAATCAGCTCGACCGGTTCCTGCTGCGGGTGTCGCTGGGATATCCGGGCCGCACGGCCGAGCAGCGCATCCTGACGACCCAGCCGGGGCGGGCGGCGCTGGATCAGCTCAAGCCCGTCATGACCGCCGCCGAGGTTGTCGCCATCCAGGACATCGCCAGCCGGACGCGCATGGATTCCTCGATCGTGGATTACGTTCTGGATCTGGCGGAGGCGACTCGGCATCACGAGCAGTTGCACCTGGGCGTTTCACCGCGCGGGGCGTTGGCGCTGACCCAGGCGTGCCAGGCCTCCGCCGTGGTCGCCGGCCGGGATTACGTGACCCCGGACGACGTGAAGACGCTTTTCATTGCCTGCTGTGCCCACCGCGTGGTGAGCAAGACGTATCTTCACAACGGCGACGTGGTTGCCACAAGCCGCGTGCTTCAGTCCATATTGGACGTGACGCCGGCCCCGCGTTAGGCGCGACGGCGGGCAGCCGTCCTATCATCCATCATGGCCCGCGCGACGGACATCAATCTCATCGAGCGGTTGCGTCCGCACGGCGTTGCGATGTGGCGGCGGATCACTTCCCGTCGGCGCCACGGGCCGGGGGGCAATCTTAACGACAGTCCCACCACCCCGATTCGCCGCAGGCCCAACGTCGACTTTTCCCTCACCGGATTGGTTTACTGCACGATGATGCTGTTCATGGGCCTGGCGGCGATCAACAGCCAGGCGAACCTTCTCTTCGGCGTGTTCGGGCTGATGATCGGGATTTTGCTGATCAGCGCCATGATTTGCCGGCTGGTGCTGACGCGGCTGAAGGTGCGGCGGGTGATTCCCGAATACGCGGCGGTGGGGCAGCCGGCGACGATTCAATATGACTTTTTCAACGCCAAACGGTTCTGGCCCAGCCTGTCGGTCTGTCTGGCGGAACTGGACGGCGCCGAGGCGTTCACGCAGCAGCCGCACGCATACCTGCTGCACGTAGCGGCGGGAAAATCGGCGACGGCGCCCGTCACCGTGATTCCCAAGCGCCGGGGCAGCCACAAGCTGACCAGTTTTCAGATCAGCACGAGCTTTCCGTTCGGGTTCGTGAAGCGCGCGCTGATGGGGCGATGCGACGATGCGATCCTGATCTACCCGGCGATCGGCGTGGTGAGCGCGGGGCTGCTGGCGATGTGCCAGTCGGCGGAGCGCGGTGGCGCCAACATGAAGCCCCGCCGCAACGGCTCGGACGAGTTTTACGGCGTCAAGGAATTCCGCCAGGGTGACAATCCGCGCTGGATCTATTGGAAGCGCAGCGCCCGCACCGGTGAGTTGGTCAGCCGCGAAATGGTCCAAATCTCGCCGCCGAAGTTGCTCATCCTCCTGGATTCCTTCATCGAGACGCCCACGCTGGCGGAGCACGCGACGGTGGAGAAGGGGATCGCGATGGCGGCGTCGCTGGCGAGCCGGGCGATGGACTCGGGCATGGCGGTGGGTCTATGCGCCTGGGCGGGAAAATGGACGACCATCTCGCCGCAGCGCGGCAAGCGGCATTGCCGCGACATCCTCGCCGCCCTCAGTGGATTGCCCATCAATCGCACCGCGCCAGCTCAGCAACTGGTCGAACACGGCAAGGGACTGCTGGGCGAGGGCGTGACGGCGGTGCTGATCGCTTCGCGCGCCGCTCAGCCGACCCTCGCCCAGCGAGCGCGGGGCGGAATGGTCGTGGTTTCGGTGAATTCCGAGCAAGCTCGCTCGTGGTTCCAGTTCGATCCGCTCGTGGATTTCTCCCGGTGCATGCCGGCGGAACAGATGGACGGGATGGTTCGTTGACCCATGTACGACCTGCACCAATTCCGCGCCGCATTTTATTCCCTGCTCATGCTGGGGGTCTGGGGGTTTGCCGTGGCGGCGCAGTCGCCGGGGCTTTGGATCATCGCCACGGGAGGCATTCTGCTGCACGTGTGGCTGGTGAAAACGGGGCGGTTCGCTCCGATGCCGCGCCTCCTCGCCAGTCTGGTCACGCTCGCCTCGCTCGCCCTGGTGACGTTGGAAGTTCGCGCGGGCGGGACCTCGCCGATTCTCACCGTTGGACAGTTCATCGTGCTGCTGCACCTCGTGAAGCTTTTCGAGCTGCGCGCCAATCGCGATTACGCCCAGCTTCTGGTGCTCAGTTTGCTCCTGATGGTTGCCGCCGCCATCAGCACCGCCAGCCTGTTGTTCGGCACCATCTTCATCGTTTACATGTTCCTTTCGCTGCATTGCTGCCTGCTGTTTCACCTGAAGATGGAGGTGGACCAGGCGCGCCAGACGTATCGGCAACCGGTGGATCACCTCAATCCGGCGAGGCTTCTTCAGGACGCGCACGATTTGCCGCGATCCATGCGCAGGCTGACGGCGCTGATCGCGGCGGCCGGAATCGCGATGGCGGTGCTCGTGTTCCTCTTCTTCCCGCGCGGCGCCGGACAGACGCTTTTGGGACCGCTGCAATCCCCGGCGTCCCAGGCGCTGTCGGGGTTCAATGACCAGGTCAGCTTTCAGGAACTGGCCAAGATCACCCCCAGCGAGGACGTCGTCGCGCGGGTCGAACTGTACTGCAAGGGCAAAAGGGTGACCCATCCGATGGAGATGCGCCTTCGCGGCTCGGTGCTGGACACGTACAGCGGAAACGACGTCAACCGCGGCCTATGGCAGTGGAGCCGTTCCGAGACCCCGGATCAATTTGAAAACCTGGGAGATTTGGCGTCTCCGGACATCATCAGGAGTTTCGACTTCCCGGAGACCGACGTTTCGTGGAAGCAGGTGATTAATCTTCAGCCGACGGGAAGCAACAAGCTATTCGCCATGGCGGGGCCGATGAACATATCTTCCCCGCACGAAATGCAGATTCGTTTCTCGCGCGTCGACGGGGTCCTGGAAAGCGCAGACCAGCCGATCCTGCAGCCGATCCAATACACGGTGACGTCTTCCGGTGAATTGCCGGCGCTGGTGGAGCCGGTCGAGGACCGTGGCGAGCGTTCGGTGATCGATCCGCAGGTTGCCGCGTATGCCAGAAAGCCGGCCGTTTGCGGCGCCGACGCCAACGGCCAGCCTCTGGCGCGATACCCCCTGAAGGGAAATCACGCCTTCGACCACGAGATCGCGGCGAATATCGAGCGGCATCTTCGCACCACCTTCTCCTACACGATGGACCTGACGAACATCGGATCGCTGGGCGACCGCGATCCGATGGCGGCGTTCCTGACGGACTTCAAGCGCGGGCACTGCGAGTATTTCGCCGGGGCGATGACCCTGATGTGCCAGAGCCTCGGCATTCCCGCCCGCTACGTGGTGGGTTTCCGATGCGAGCCGGACGATTTCAATACGATGGGAGATTACTTCCTCGTCAGGCAGTCGAACGCGCATGCCTGGTGTGAAGTGTTCACGGGGCAGAAATGGGAGACCTTCGATCCCACCAGCGGGCGCGAGGACGGATCGGGGACGAGCCGTCCCCGCTTTACCGAGTTGAAAAAAATCTTCGATTACCTCGAATTCAAATGGGCCGCCGGCGTCGTCGCATACGATACAGGCGAGCGGAAGAACCTGATCCTAAGCCTCAGTAGCCAGGTGTTCGGGACCGCTAGAAGCGGCGGCATCAACCTGCAATATTGGATGAGTAGTTTCCTGGGGGGACTCGCTTCCCCGTCGGTCCTGAGCTGCGTGATTGCCGGAATGATTTTGCTCTGCGTCGTGGCCGTGAGTTGGTTCCTCGTCGAGCGATGGCGGCTTCATCGCCGCGCCAAACGCATCGGAATCAAATCCCTCTCCACGACCGACCAAGTCCGCCTCGTGCGGCAATTGGGCTTCTACGACGATCTGATGCGAATTCTGGCGCGGCATCACATCGAGCGCCCCCAACACCTCACGCCCCTGGAATTCAGCCGGTCGCTCGCCTATCTCCCCGCCGACGTCTATCGGGACATTCACCGATTGACCCAGTTGTTCTATCGCATCCGTTACGGCGGCTCCAAGGTTCTGACGCCTCCCCACAGGCATCTTGCCGCCGTGGTCTACCGCATCCAAAGAATCCTCGACGGAACCCATCCCGATTTCCCATGAATGCGATGGTTCTTTCAATCGGCGATGAGCTGGTTCTCGGCCAGACGGTCGATACGAATTCCGCGTGGCTGAGCGGCGAGCTGGCGTCGATCGGCTGGGATGTGGCGGGGCATCTGACGGTGGGGGACGATCAGAGCGCGATCGAGTCCGCCATCGCCCAAGCCGCCGGGCGATGCGACGTGCTGCTCGTCACCGGCGGGCTTGGGCCGACCAAAGATGACCTCACCCGCGCGGCGCTGGCGCGGATGCTCGCCGTGCCGTTGGAAATGAACGCCGACTGGCTGGGCCGGATGGAAGAGATGTTTCGCCAGCGCGGCAGGCCGATGGCCGACGCCAACCGCGCCCAGGCGTTGATCCCTCGCGGGGCGAGGATGATCCAAAACTCGGCGGGGACGGCGGCGGGCATCGACGCCGACTTCACCCCGCCCGATTCCTCGCGGCGTTGCCGGATCTTCGCCATGCCCGGCGTGCCCCGCGAAATGCGGATCATGTTCCAGCATCACGTCTTTCCATTCCTTTGCACCATGAGCGGGGGAAGGGTCATCCTCACCCGCACGCTGCACACGTTCGGACTCGGCGAAAGCAACGTCGGGGAAATGCTGGGCGATCTGATGGATCGCGCGCGCAACCCATCGGTCGGGACGACGGTTTTCGGCGGCGTCGTTTCGCTCCGCATCGCCTCGCGCCAAAAGAGCCGCGACCAGGCCGAGGAGGCTCTGCGCAAAACCGTCGCCGATTGCCGCCGCGCCCTGGGCGATCTGATTTATGGCGTCGATGAACTGACTTTGCCTTCGGTGATTGGCGATCTTTTGACCCAAGGCGCGAGCGGTAGGCAAAGCCTCCGCATTCGCCGGGTCGCCACCGCGGAAAGCTGCACGGGCGGATTGCTCGCCAAGATGCTGACCGACGTTCCCGGTTCCAGCCGGTATTTTCAGCGCGGCTGGATCGCCTACAGCAATGACGCCAAGACGGAAATGCTGGACGTGGATGCCGGCCTGATCGCGCGCGAAGGGGCGGTGAGCGAGGGCGTGGTGGCCGCCATGGCCGATGCGGCCCGGCGGAAAAGCGCAGCGGATTTCGGCCTGGCCATCAGCGGGATCGCCGGGCCGGACGGCGGAACTGCTACCAAGCCGGTTGGGACCGTTTGCATTGCCCTGGCGCATCCTTCCGGTGGGATTGCCCGGACATTCAGCTTTCCCGGCGATCGCGAAACTGTCCGGGACCGCTCGGCCAAGATGGCGCTTACCATGCTTCGTTATCATCTGCTTGGAAAGAAGATGCCGTTCTAAAAGCAATGCCGTTCAACGACCGGGGCGGCTTTTTTCCGTTAGCCCCCGGCTTTGCCGGGGTTTTCCGTGATGAGCGCAGCGCAACCCATGTTGAGCGAAAGGACCGATCCATTCTCGCGCAAACCCCGGCAGAGCCGGGGGCTAACGGAAAGAGGCAACTACCGCCATTGAACGGCATTGGTTCTAAAAACCCCTCCTGCCATCGTGGCAGCCCAAATCGCCCGGCGGCTGTCTTTGGCAGGAATGCTCGGACTTCTCCTCTGCTTGCCACTCTCCTCATGCCGCAGCCATATCAATATAACATATTGTAATTCCGGTAGTTAAATCAATCTCAAGAACCGTTGTTTCCAGGCGTCTTTTCGGCACGGGGATTGTTTAATGCATTGCACGGGAAACCGAGGCAGCGCACATGGTACAGGCCAATGATACATATCGGTTTACCGCTCTTCTCGCCAACGAGCGGGAGGAATGGCATCAGACGGTGCGGGACCTGTTGCGGCCTCAGGGCGTGCAAACGGTCATCGCCCATAGCGGACGCGAAGCGCTGGATTTGATTGAATCCATCCCCGTTCACGTAGCCGTCCTGGATGTCCAGATGCCGCAGTTGGGTGGTTTGCAGGTCATTCGTCTCTTGCGCGAATTGCACAAGGCGACGCCGACGATCCTGCTGGCCGACCATCTGACCAATCACCTGCTCCAGGAAGCGCTGGGGATGCAGGTTTTCAGCGTCCTGAGCAAGCCGGTGGACTTCAACGTCCTGCTCGACGCCCTGGCTCGCGTGCTGCGGCGATACCATGAGAACCGTTGGCCTGACGACCAATGACAAATGACCAATGACCTCTTTGTTTACCCAAACTTTTTAAGGAGTCCATCATGCCCAAGCTTCGTCCTCTCGGTGACAAAATCCTCGTCAAGCGCGTCGAGGCGGAAACGAAAACCAAGTCTGGAATCGTTCTGCCCGACACCGCCAAGGAAAAACCCAGGCGCGGAAAAGTGCTGAGCGTCGGTGAAGGCAAACGCCTCGATACCGGCGAACGCGCGCCCGTCGAACTCAAGAAAGGGGACGAGGTCATCTTCGCCTCCTACGCCGGAACCGAAATCAAGCTCGACGGCGAGGAACTCATGATTATGTCCGTCGACGACGTTCTGGCAGTCGTGGAATGAAGAAAGTGCAAGCGGCCGGCCAAATATGGGCCGGCCTGGCAAGTTGCAAGTGGCAAGCGAAGAAAACCACCCAACTTGCACTTGCAACTTGCAACTCGAAACTCAAACTATTTAGGAGAACCCATGTCGGCAAAACGAATCGCATTTGATCAGGAAGCCCGCGAAGCGATCCTTCGCGGGGTCCGCAAGCTCGCCCGGGCGGTCAAGGTCACCCTCGGACCCTCGGGCAGGAACGTCGTTCTGGAGAAATCCTTCGGCTCGCCCACCGTCACCAAGGACGGCGTCACCGTCGCCAAGGAAATCGAACTGGAAGATTCCTACGAAAACATGGGGGCGCAAATGGTCAAGGAAGTCGCCTCCAAGACTTCCAGCGTCGCCGGCGACGGAACCACCACCGCCACCGTCTATGCCGAGGCCATCTTCGCCGAGGGGATGCGAAACGTCGCCTCCGGCGCCAATCCATCGCAAATTCAGCGCGGGATCAACCTGGCCGTCGCCGCCATCGTCGCTGAACTGGGCAAGATGTCCAAGAAAATCGAAAGCAGCAAGGAAGTCGCCCAGGTCGGCACCTCCAGCGCCAACCAGGACGAGCAGATCGGCAAAATGATCGCCGAGGCCATGGACAAGGTCGGCAAAGACGGCGTCATCACCGTCGAAGAAGGCAAAGCCCTCGAAACCACCGTTGAACTCGTCGAAGGAATGCAGTTCGACAAGGGATTTCTCTCGCCTCACTTCATCACCGATGCCACCACCCAGGAAGCCATCCTTGAAGATGCGTATATCCTGATTCACGAAAAGAAAATCTCCTCGGCCCGGGACATGGTTCCCGTCCTGTCCAAGGCGGCCGAGCAGGGCAAACCCATGCTCATCATCGCCGAGGACATCGAAGGCGAAGCGCTGGCCACCCTGGTCGTCAACAAGCTACGCGGCACCCTGAAGGTCGCGGCGGTCAAGGCCCCCGGCTTCGGCGATCGCCGCAAAGCCATGCTCGAAGACATCGCCGTCGTCACCGGCGGGACCGCCATCTTTGAGGAACTCGGCATCAAGCTCGAAAACATCGAGCTGTCTCAACTCGGCCGGGCCAAGAAAATCCGCGTCGACAAGGACAACACGACCATCATCGAAGGCGCGGGCAACGAGAAAGCCATCAAGGGCCGCATCGAAGCCCTCAAGACCGAGATTGAAGACAACACCAGCGACTACGACCGCGAGAAGCTCCAGGAGCGCCTGGCGAAGCTGGCGGGCGGCGTGGCCCAGATCCACGTCGGGGCGGCCACGGAAGTGGCCATGAAGGAAAAGAAGGCCCGCGTCGAGGACGCGCTGCACGCCTGTCGGGCCGCGGTGGAAGAGGGCATCCTGCCCGGAGGCGGAATCGCCGTGATCCGCGCCGCCGCCAAGGTCCTCGACGGCATCCGCAAGAAGGCCGGCGATGACGATCAGCGTCTCGGCGTGGACATCGTTCGCCGCGCGATTGAAGCTCCGATCAAGCAGATCGCCGAAAACGCCGGCGTCGACGGCTCCGTCGTCGCCCAGAAGGTCAAGGAGAGCTCCGAGGTCAACTTCGGCTACAACGCCCTGACCCACGAATACGGCGACCTGGTGAAGATGGGCGTGATCGTTCCGACGAAGGTCGAGCGCACCGCTCTACAGAACGCCGCCAGCATCGCCAGTTTGCTGCTGACGACGGATGCGATCGTTAGCGAGATCAAGGAAGACAAGCCCGAGCCGGCTGGAGCGCCCGGCGGGGGGATGGGTGGGATGTACTAAAAAGTGAAATTGGTCCGTAAGGGCCAACTGACTTGTCTATACGAAGGCCGGCTGGCGATCCCAGCCGGCCCACTTTTTGGAACGGAGGATTGAGTGACTTCTTTGCAGCTTGCCGAAAGCATAGATTTATTCTTGCGCAATATTGACGATGATGCTAGTTTAATGAAAGCGCTTCATGCTTTTTCCGAAAAGGCGACTCTAGTTGTTCAAAAAGCTGGAGCAACAGTGGCGACGGGAAACCATCCGGACGTTATGAACTTAAACAACGAATCGCGCGTGTCAATGCAGGCGGCGGTTCGTACGAGAGATATTCCCAAAAGTAGTGGATGGCCGCGACAGTTTAAGCGGCGAGCTTCGTTCCATCTTTGAAGACCACTCCTGCGATCACCTCCGGCAGCAACGTGCTGCCGTTGAGTTTTCGCCA
>JBEKEC010000025.1:0-76270 GCA_050014015.1 Tepidisphaeraceae bacterium | reverse complement strand
CTGGTAACCCCGCTGCCGGCATTGGCCAGCGGCTCGATCACCTTTGGTTCGCTGAATCGCCTCAGCAAAATCAATCCATCGGTTGTGGCGGCGTGGGCGGAAATACTGCGGGCCGTGCCCGACTCCCGGCTCCATATCCTCGCCGGTCTGGGCAGCCATCGGCAGCGATTGCTCGATCAATTCCGCGAACCGCTCGTCGATCCCCGGCGAATTGA
Organism: Tepidisphaeraceae bacterium; assembly: GCA_050014015.1. Classification (GTDB taxonomy): domain Bacteria; phylum Planctomycetota; class Phycisphaerae; order Tepidisphaerales; family Tepidisphaeraceae; genus PALSA-1353. The sequence goes on along the minus strand of JBEKEC010000025.1, from coordinate 76,055 downwards.
GTTTATCGACAAGCAATCTCGATTTGAATACCTGAAGCAGTACGGCCGCATCGACATCACCCTGGACACGTTTCCATTTTCCGGCCACACCACCAGCTTCGACTCATTTTGGATGGGAGTTCCCGTCATAATGCTGGTTGGCCAGACGGTTGTTGGACGCGCCGGACTGTCGCAACTGAGCAACTTGGGCCTGCCGGAACTCATTGCCCGAACGCCGGAACAATACGTGCAGATCGCCGCCGAGCTGGCCGGGGATTTGCCGCGGCTGGCGGAATTGCGCCGGACGCTGCGTGCGCGGATGCAGGCGTCGGCGCTGATGGACGCCCCGCGTTTCGCCCGCAATATCGAAGCGGCGTACCGGCGGACGTGGCGGAATTGGTGCGAGCAGGGCGGGGTCTGAGGTTTACAATGTCAGGCCAGATGACGCTTCAGGAACAACTCGAATCCGGTTTGTCGCATCATCAGGCCGGGCGATTGGCGGAAGCGGAGAAGGTTTACCGCCAGATTTTGACTCAGCAGCCGGGACATACCGGCGCCCTGCATCTTCTGGGAGTGATGGCCCATCAAATGGGACGCGATGACGATGCGGTGGATTTGATCCGTCGGGCTCTGGCCATCAACCCCAACTACGCCGAGGCCCACAACAATCTCGGCAATCTCCTGAAGGAGAAGGGCCAACTCGATGAAGCCATCGCCGCCTATCGGCAGGCCGTCGCCCTCAAGCCCAACTACGCCCAAGCCCACAACAATCTCGGCAATTCGCTGAGGGACAAAGGAGAACTGGATGAGGCTATCGCCGCCTGTCGCCGGGCCATTGCTCTCAATCCCAAGTCGGCCGAATCCCACAATAATCTGGGCAATGCCCTGATAGACAAAGGACAATGCGATGAGGCCATCGCCGCGTATCGCCAAGCCGTGGCCCTCAGGCCCGGCTATGCTCAAGCCTACAGCAATCTCGGCAATGCCCTGAAAAACAAAGGTCAACTCGACGAGGCCATCGCCGCGTGCCGCCAGGCGATTGCCCTCAATCCCACCTACGCCAAGGCCCGAAGTAATCTCGGCATTGCCCTGCAAGGCAAAGGACAAGTCGATGAGGCCATCGCCGCGTACCGCCAGGCGATCGGCCTCGACCCCAACTTACCGGAAGTCCACGGCAATCTCGGCAATGCCCTGCAGGACAGCGGACAACTCGAAGAGGCCATCGCCGCCTATCGCCAGGCCATCCGCCTCAAGCCCGAATATGCCGAGGCATATTACGGTCTCGGACAGGCCCTACAGAGGGCGGGCCAAGTGGAGGCGGCATCGGCGGCGTATCGCGAGGCAATCAGGCTCAAGCCGGACTCGCCGGGGTGGCAATTCAAATTGGCGGCGTTGTTGGGAGATCGCTCGACTGTAACCGCTCCCGCGCAATATGTCCGGGAATTGTTCGACGAATACGCGGCGAAATTTGACAAGCATCTGGTCGAGAAACTGAAATACCAGGTTCCGCAACTACTGCTCCGAGCGGTTGGTCAGGCTACGCCGCGGCGGGTTTTGGACGTGCTGGATTTGGGCTGCGGCACGGGATTGTGCGGGCGGGAGTTTCGTCCGTACGCCCGGCGGCTGGTGGGGGTGGACCTTTCGCCGGCGATGATCCGCGCGGCCGAGGCGCGCGGGATTTACGATCAGTTGATCACCGGCGAATTGTTACCGGCGCTTCGCGACGCGCCCGGTAGTTACGACTTGATCGTGGCCGGGGACGTGCTGGTTTACGTGGGAGATTTGACGGACCTCATGCCGGCCGTCGCCCGGGCGCTGCGAAGCGGCGGACTGTTCGCCTGCTCGATCGAGGATTACGACGGCGAGGGGTTTTCCCTGCACTCCGAAGCGCGATTCGCCCATTCAATCGGCTACGTTCGCGAGATGGCACGGGAAAGCGGCCTGAGCGAAGTCTCCGCCGACAAATCCGCGCTCCGATGCAACGCCGGCGCGGAGGTCCTCGGCTGGATCGTGGTCTTCAGCAATTTGGATTGAACGACGTTCCAAGCTGCGAAGGAGGGAGCGGCACGTGGACCACGTCTTTTGTCGACTATTTCCGATATATCCGATGGTCACACTCGCGGGATGATTCACTTCTTTAGGCCAAGCGATTCGAAGAGCGGCCCCAGATGCCGTTCATAATTCCGCCAGCGGCCCACGGAGCGGGTGTAGATCGGCTGGCGAACCTGCCAGGCGCTGGCTGTCTTCACGGTCCTCTCAGTCCGGTGAAAATCCAGACACGCCGGGTTCCAGGGTAAACCTAGGAAGCTGATGATGCGGCGGCTTTGTCCTTCCAAATCCGCTACCACGTCTTCGTACTGCACCTGGAGCATCCTCAACGGCAGCACTTTCAGCCAGTGGGCGGCGAACCGATCGGTATGGACGTGATGGCGGCCGCATTGCGTCAGGTCGAAGGAGAAAAGATTCCCGGCGCTAAACCGCTGGAAGAAACAGGAGAGGCAGGTGTCGCGAGGATCGCGACGGCAGAGAATAACACGCGCCGAGGGAAAGAGCGTGGCGATCAATCCCAGAAACTCGACGTTGACGGGCATTTTGTCGATCACGCGCAACGCCGAACCGCCGAGGACCCGCAGGCGATCCAATTGTTTGCCGGCGGCGTCCTTGATGGGACCTGACTCGCATCGGGTGAGCCCCAGCGAGGCCGCGATGTTGCCGATGTCCATCAGCTCGCCGGCGCCGAAAACATCGGGGTGACTGGAGGCGATCTGTTCGACAAGGCTCGTTCCGGAACGGGGCATTCCCACAATGAACACGGGCAATTCCGAAGGCTCTCCCCAGTCCCGCGTACGCGCAAAAAAGTCCGGCGTGAACATCGCAATTGACTCATCCAGCCGACGCGCAGCCTGATCACTGCTATACCGCGCGCCGGCGGTGTGGAGCATCTGTAGTACCAGCGAATTTCCCTGGGCATAGTGAGCAAACGCTTCATCGAAGCGGCCCGCGTCGTCCAGGGTCTTTCCGAGGACAAACCCAAGTTCGGCGCGATCGCCAATGGAGATTTGCGGGTCATCGAGGAATGCCGTGAGCCGGGCCATTTCCGCAGTGTCGGCGGTCGCACCCACGCCGGCCATAAGGGTGTAGGCCTGAACCGCGCCCGGTCGCCGGACCAGGACTTGGCGGACACAGTCGGCGACCTCGGCAAAGCGCCCCATGTGACGCAAGGTCTGGCCGAGGTTAATCCAACCCGACGCCGACTCGGGCGCGATTTCAACGGCGCGGCGAAAACTGTCCACAGCCTCCGCGACACGGCCGCTGCGCCACAGGATCATGCCGCGCGCCTGGTGCGTGATCGCCGAATCGGGAGCGAGCGCCGCGGCGCGATCCAGAGCCTTGGCCGCCTCATCAAACCGGCGCAACTCGGCCAGAGCGGTGGCCAGAAAATTATGGGCGTCGGAGTTATTCGGCTCGCATTCGACGGCTTTCTGGAAGGCCAAACGCGCTTCCTCGAACCGGTTCTGCTCATAGTACGCCCAGCCGAGATTAAGCCGAGGCGTTGCCCAACCGGGCCTACGCTCGATCGCCTTGGAAAAGGCAGCGATGGCCTCGTCGAGTTGCCCCGTGTCCTGTAAGACGATGCCCAGACTGTTATGCGCCAGGGCACTATCAGGCTCGATTCGAATCGCCTGCCGATAGGCCGCGGTCGCCTCATCCAGTTGCCCCTTGTCCTTTAGGGCATTGCCGAGATTGTGGTGCGCTTCAGTGAGATCAGGCTTGAGCCGAATGGCCCGCCGATAGGAAGCGATGGCTTCATCCAGTTGCCCCTTGGCCTTCAGCGTGTTACCGAGATTGGTGTGCACCTTAGCGTTATCAGGGTCGAGCGCGGTGGCCTGCCGCTGGGCGGCGATCGACTCGTCAAGCCGTCCAAGGTGGAATAGGCCATTGCCGAGGTTGCAGTAATAAATTGCACGGGTCGGACAAATCGCGATCGCTCGCCGGATCAATTCGATCCCCGCGTCCAACCGGCCGGCCTGCGCCGCCAGCATCCCCAACAAATGCAAAGCGTCCGCATGATTGGGCTGCAGAGCCAGGACCTGGCGGTAAATCTTCTCCGCCTCCGCCAAACGGCCCGCCTGATGATGCGAAATGCCGGATTCGAGTTGTTGCCGAAGGGTCATGCGACCCCGCATTGTAATCGCCAGACCCCGCTCCGGTCCCATTTCCTATCATCGGACGCGAAGGGGTGATCCGGGAAAGTGATGGCGTGGTGGGAGAACGTCTTTAACGCGCTCAGTTGCGACTCACATCTTCTGCCGGCCGGAGATGGCGTCGGCGAGGATGTTCTTGTTGGCGTATTCGATGTTGCTCCCCGCCGGCAGCCCGCGCGCCAGCCGTGTTACCTGAATCTGCGGGAATCGCGAGGCGATCAGATTCTGGATGTACAGGGCCGTCCCATCGCCGTCGACCGTCGGGTTGGTGCCCATGATCACCTCGCGGATTTGCCCCGCTTCAAGGCGCTTGGTCAGCGCCTCGATGGTCAGATCGTCCGGATGCGATTCCTCCAGCGGGGCGATCCGGCCAAGCAGAACGTGATAAACCCCGCTGTACAGCCCCGTGGATTCCAGCGCCAGCAAATCCTTCGGCTGCTCGACGACGCATAGGAGAGACGGGTCCCGAGTCGGGCTGGCACAAATGACACACGGGTCCTGCTCCGTCAGGTTGAAGCAGATGCCGCAATATCGAATGCGCGTCTTGACGTCGCGGATGGCATCCGCCAGCTTCATCGCCTCCTCGGGGCTTTGCTTGAGCAGATGAAACGCGATCCGCTCCGCCGACCGCATCCCGATCCCGGGAAGCCGTGCCAGCTCGTTCATCAGCGTCTGAATGCTTTGCGTGTAAGTGGACACCCATTACCCCGCGGCCTTGGCGGATTGACGCCGGGCCTTTTCCAGCACGATTCCCATGTCCCGGAACTTTTCGTAGCGGCGCTCCAGCAGGTTCTCGACCTTTTGCCGCTTCAACTCGCGAAGGGTCTTGGCCAGGTATTGCTCCAGGCTGTGCGCGGCGGTGCGCGGATCACGATGAGAGCCTCCCAGCGGCTCATGAATGATGGTGTCGATGACCCCAAGCTGCTTGAGATGCCCGCTGGTGAGGCGAAGGCTGTCCGCCAACTGCGCCGCCCCGTCGTTGCCCTTGAACAAAATCGCCGAACACGCCTCCGGACTGATCACCGAATACCAGGCGAACTCCAGCATCGCCACGCGGTCCGCCACCCCGATTCCCAATGCTCCGCCGCTGCCCCCCTCGCCGATAATCACCGCAACGATCGGCGTCTTGAGGCGGCTCATTTCCAACAGGTTGCGGGCGATGCTCTCGGCTTGGCCGCGCTCCTCGGCTCCGATCCCGGGATATGCCCCCGGCGTGTCGATCAGCGACACCACCGGAAGTCCGAATTTCTCCGCCAGCTTCATGCAGCGAAGCGCCTTTCGATACCCTTCCGGATGGGCCAATCCAAAAAAGCACTTGATCTTCTCCTTGGTGTCCCGGCCCTTGTGATGGCCGATCAACACCACCTTCTGCCCGCCCAGGCGAGCCAGCCCGCAGACGATCGCCGGGTCGTCGCCGAATCGCCGGTCCCCGTGCAACTCGCGGAATTCCGGGCAGATCATTTCAAGGTAATCGCGGAACTGCGGCCGTTGCGGATGCCGTGCAACCTGCACCGTTTCCCATGCCGTGAGATTGTCGTAGGTCTTGCGCAGCAGCGACGTGTAATTGGTCCGAAGTTGCCGCAGTTCCTTGGCATAGTCCGCCGATTTCTGCTGCTGAAGGGCCTCCAATTCCTGGATTTGCTGCTCGATCTGAGCCAACGGCTTCTCGAATTCCAGCACGTGCCGAACGCCGCCACGAGCGGCGCCGTTGACCGGCTGCCCGTCTGGCTGAGAGTCCGGGGATTTGCCGAAAGTCGGGGAATCGCTCATAAAGATATTGGTTCAGGCAGGAAGCCATAGACTATCCGCTGCGCCAGAACGATTGAACCGCCATGACGCCAAGACGCCAAGGTAAGATCATGCCAATGCGCAATTTCTACCTTGGCGTCTTGGCGTCATGGCGGTTCAATTTCTGCTCTCCCGGAAATTTTGGCACACCCATCAGGGGGAGGGTCGGGGTGGGGGTTCTTGACGCATCGACGGAACACACGATCCTGTAATGATGCTCGGACGGCACGATCGGACAGCACGACTGAGAACGTTTGCCAGACGCCTTGGCGAATTGGAAGCCTTCCGACCCCCACGCTAACCCTCCCCCCTGAGTACAGGGAGAGGGGACAAGAGAAGACCGCCCGCCGATTACGTCACGCACCCTGGAATATCATGCACTTCATATATATTTTGCAATGGGATTGCGATCAGGTAACATCGCGGAGGATTCAGAATAGACCACTGCGGAGGAATCATGAAACACGGATACAAAATTACGTGCGGGATCGTTTTTCTGATGCTCGGGGCAAGCGCGCCGGCTCAGACTCAGCCGAGCGATGACACCAACCTTGCGCCTGGCTTTAAGCTGAGGACCAGCGGCGGAATCGATATCGGCGACGTGTATGCGGAGGTCGTCCATTTCGATAGCAACTGGAAGGAAACCGAGGAGCACGACGTCTTCCAGCCAACCGTGCAAGCGCCGGCGACGCAGCCGAGCTCGAAGTTGCTGACCGGCGATTTTGTGACGCCGCCGGGCACGTTCAAACTGACTGAACAAATCGACCCCAACGACGCGGGCATTCATTTTTCCGCGACCATGGCCAGCGATAAGGAACTGACCACCAATGAGATGTCCGTGGCGTTGAACCTTCCGGTGGCGACGTTCGGCGGGAAGCAGATCATGGTCGATCAGCAGGCGGTGCCGATGCCGGCCGCGCCGGCGGCCAAGGGAGAGGCTCATATGTTCGATACGGAAGACGCCAAGGAGATCGATCTTCCCACGCCGGCCGGGACGCTTATCATTACCGGTAATAATCTGAGCATTCTCGTGCAGGATGATCGGGAATGGGGCGATCCGCGGTATGGATTGCGGATTCACTTTACGCCGTCGGAAGGACAGATCACGTCGAGCAAGATTGATTTGCAGATGACGTGGAAACCCGCGGAAAACAAATAGGGGCAGACAGCCCGGGGAGAAATTTTACGCCCCCATTCTCCAAAGCTTGCTTCGGCGAGGTGACCGGCTAGCATTCGCGCAAGTCAAAACGCGCAACCCAAATAACTGACGCGGAGGACGGATGAAGCACGGATGTAGAATCGCCTGTGGGCTGATTCTTATGATCTTGAGCGCGACTTCGTGGGCGCAGGTACAGCAGAGCGACGCAATTGATTTGGCGCCCGGATTCAAGCTCGGCGTAAACGGAGTGATCGAGATCGGCGATATCTCCGCCGAGGTTGGACATTTCGACGGCAACTGGACCGTCAGCGAGCAACACGACGTGTTCAAAGCGTCGGAGCCGAATCCGCCGGCAACCCAGCCGAGCTCAGGTGTTGTCACCGGGGTCTTCGTGAGTGAGTCCGGCCCATTCAATTTGACTGAGCGGATGGATGCGGCCGGCGGCGGCGTCCATTTTTCCGCGGCCATGGCCAGCGATAAGCCGGTGGAAACCAATGAACTGTACGTGTCATTTTCGATTCCGGTGGCGTCAGTGAGCGGGAAACATGCGATGATCGACGACCAACCCACATTGTTACCCTCCGAGCCTGCCAAAGAGGGCGAAGCCCAATTGATTAACAAGGATAATGTCCACAAGATCGAAATCCCCATGCCGACCGGCACGCTGATCATCACCGGCAACCTGAACATGCTGCTGCAAGACGACCGTGAATGGAACGATAACCGCTTCAGTCTGCGGCTGAATTTTTCGCCCGCATCGGGACAGCTCAAGGAAAGCAAAATTGAGTTTCAGATGAAGTGGAAGCCGGCGGAAAACAAATAGGGGCAAACCGCCTGTGGAATGGCCTAAGCCGACTTGCGCCGCGATGGGCGATGGAGTTGGCTTGCAAAAAACGCGTCGATTCTGCGGTTGGCTTCGGAGCCGAATAGTTGCTCGCCGCACACGTCGCATTGGAGGTAATCAAGGTCGGGCACCGTGATTTGTCGGCGTTTGACCCGAAATACGACGCTGCCATGCACTGACCTGAGGGCGCGGGAGCCACAAGTTGGACAGGTTCGTAAACGGGTCATGATTCGCTCATTCCGGGGTGTGGTCAACTTCTTTCGGCAAGCGTTTTTCGCGACGGTTCTCGGCGTGTTTCCCAATGACAATCCTATCCGTGCCCATCCGTGCCCATCCGTGGTACAGAATTCGATCCCACTTCATCATCAAAGGAGATGGCCGGCGGGTTCTTGCGGTCGTTAATGACTCGCTTCCATTGGAGCTTGACCTCCCTAAAGTTCAGTAGCAGGGCTACATCCAGTCCGCTAATATTCAGGTAGCCAAGCATTTGGGCCAGGTGGGTGGTGTTGAAAGCGGTGACCACTTTCGCATCAGCGATGATCTTTCCATCCACGATCAGGTCGGGAATAAGCGTGCCGATAAGTTGACCGCGATAATGGACTGGGAACTGCCGCTCTTGCTCGACGACGTGTCCCATGGTTTGCAGCTCGATGACCAACGCCCTCTCGTAGAGCTTTTCATCCAGTTCGGGCTTGAGTTCATTCAGCACAGCCATCGCGGCCCCGATAATGTCCTGGGTGATGTCTTCGTGTCGCATCAAAGAAATTCTAACCACGGATGGGCACGGATTACACGGATAAGATGAGGAGAGCGAACCCGGACGTGAGCCCAGTCCTCATTGGAAACCCGTCTCTGAGACTAGCCCTTCGGAACGACTGGTTGGATATTTTTCATGCCGACTTTCCATGCCTCTTCGTTTTCAAATATGACGACGCCAGCATTCTTGTCTAAATGGAAATACGCCGTGGTTCCTAGGACCCAGCTTGGTACACTTGCGGTCAGTGCCCTTCCCTTGATACATGGAACGCCGCCACTAATACTTGCGATCCTGGCAAGATTGGGGGGCGCACGAGTCAACGTCGCGTTTTTTGGAAAACCGCCAACTCAGCCCGAAAAGTTGTTAAGCATCGTATTGGGGATGGTCTATTTCGCGGGAACAGTCTGGGCTTACCGAATCCTGGTCCGACCCGACGTGCGGCGGCTGTTTGGGCGTGGATGATATCTACTAGCACTGATCCGAGACATTCACTTTCTTATATTTCCGATCCGGGTCATTTTCCCGGGCTTTTAACAGTTCCGGCATCTGCGGGCGGAGCAGTTCCAGCATTTCCTCCAGCCAGGCGAATCGCTGGGCCGGCGTGGTATTGAGGGCGGTGTAGACGACCTCGTGGTTGCGATGGGACTCCCAGCCCACGGGCCAGGGATCAGGTTCGGGGGGCTTTGTTTCTTGCATGCGGATTTCGCCTATGCCGCCGGGGGCGGGGCCAGGAGCTTTTCGGCGGTGGCGATCAGCTTGTCCATCTTCACGGGCTTGGTGAAGTATTCGCTGACGCCCTGGCTCTCGGCGTATAACTTGTGTCTGGCGCCCAGGTTGCCGGTGATCATGATGACGAACGGCTTGGCATTGCGAAGCTTTTTCGACTTGATTTTTTCCAGGACCATGAATCCGCTACGGCCGGGGAGCATCATGTCGAGGATCACCAGGTCCGGTTGAGTTTTTTCCGCGATTTCGACGGCCTTGTTGCCGTTGGCGGCGGTTTCAATGACCGCGCCGGTGGGTTCAAAAGCGGCCTGCATGCTGGCGAGGATGTCGCTGTCATCGTCCACCAGGAGGATCTTTTTTCCGGCCAGTGCTTCGCTCATGGTTGCCTCCGGGAAAAATGGGGCGACATCCACTTTCGTTTGCGGGGCGAAAATGTCAAGCGGAATCGCGCCCAGGTCCGATAAATAACCGGTCCATCATGAAACCAGGTGACCCGATCGCCGTTCTGGACAGCGGGCTCGGCGGGCTGACGGTGGTGAATGCCCTGCGCCGCGTCTTGCCGGCCGAGGACCTGATCTATTTTGGGGACACGGCCCATCTTCCCTACGGGAACAAATCGCCGGCGGCGGTATGCCGGTTCGTCCGGCAGATCGTCCAGTTCCTGGAGCCGATGAATCCGAAGCACCTGGTGATGGCGTGCAACACGGCGACGGCGCTGGCGATGCCGACGATCGCCGCGGAGTTTCCGGGATTGTCGATCAGCGGGGTGATCGAGCCCGGCGCCCGAGCGGCGGTGGCGGCGGCGGGGGCGCGGCGTCTGCCGGCGATCGGCGTGATCGCCACCGAGGCCACGGTCCGGTCCAAGGCTTACGAGCGGGCGATCTTCCAGCGCCGGAATCTGGCACAGGTGATGCTCCGCCCCACTCCGCTGCTGGTGCCGATGATCGAGGAAGGCCGCACGGGGGATGATCCGCTGGTGGAAACGGCGTTGCGGCAATATCTACAGAGCATGATTCTTCGCAAAGTGGACGTGCTGGTGCTGGGGTGCACGCATTATCCGCTTCTCAAGGGGGCGATCGCCAAAGTGATTGGGCCGAAGGTGAGGCTGATTGACTCCGCGGAGCAATGTGCCCAAGATGTCGCGCGAAGGCTGGAGCGGAAGGGCCTGTTGCGCGGGCCGGTAAGCTCGCAGGCAGAGCCGATAGGCTCGCCGGACGACACCGCGGCGATGGACGAATCGCCATCGGCGACTGGGACGTTGCGGACGTTTGTGACGGACGATCCGGAACGGTTCGCGATGCTGGCATCGCGGTTCCTGGAGATGGAGATCGAACGTCCGACGCTGGTGAAGCCGCTCATGCCGGACGTTTCGGCACCCGTGGTGCTCCGGGCCGCCGGATGAGCCGGATTTTTCACCGCGAAGACGCACAGCGCTGGCTGGGCCCGCAACCCAAGGAATTTTACCGCGAAGGCGCGAAGAGCGCGAAGTTGAAATCAAATCTTGTTTTCTTCTTCGCGTAACTTCGCGCTCTTCGCGCCTTCGCGGTAAAATTTACGCCAAGAACCGTTGTTGATGAAAGGCGATCGATGCGGAAGTTACGTTGGCTGGCGTGGATGATTGCGGCGGCGCTGGGCGGATGCGGCAGCAGCATTTCGGACTCCACCGCGCCGGGACCGGTTGATCGCGGGCTGTATCAAGATGCGATTGTGGACAACCAGCAACGGCTGGCCGGCGAGGACGTCCGCATCGTGCCGTTGTATAAGACTCCGCTGGATGCGATCGGCGTGGGGTTCGACGAATTGATCGGCGAGCCGATCGCGCATTTCTTCGACTACGTCACCCATGACAACGCGGCGTACGCGGCGAGGAAGATGGCGGACAGGTCGTCGCCGGACAACCAGCGCCAGGGGATGCTGCGGCTGACGGATTTCGACTTCGCTCGGCACGGGATTTATCTGAAGGGATACACGCTGGCGGCGCGAAGCGGCGGGGATTACACGGTGCGGGCGGCGGGGTTGCGGGCGCTGAACCGATGCCGGGCCAGGGGGCACACCTTGCTGTTCGTCGAGTCGCTGACGGACGATCAGGAACTGATTCGTCTGGAGGCCGCGGACGCACTGGGCAACGTCCCCGATCCGGACGCGATTCCGATGCTGGTGGCTCACCTGAGCAACGTCGAGCCGAGCGCCGACGTGCGCATCGCCTGCGCGGAAGCCCTGCGGAATTATCACACCCACGAGGCCATGCAGGCGCTGATCGACGAATTGAACGATGAGGACTTCGGCCTGGCATGGCAGGCGCGGCAAAGCCTGGAACTGCTGACCGGGCAGGATTTCCGCTATGACGCCAAAGCGTGGATGAATTACCTGGCTGCCACGGGAATGTGAGTGGATCGTCATTGGTCATTTGTCATTGGTCATTGGGGAGTGACGTGAAACCCTGACACATGCGAGCACTGGTATTCGATCAATCGCTCACTTTCCGCCCGCGGCACCCTGAGCCGGCGGAAACCGACGGCGATGCGCTGGTGAAAGTGCGTCAGGCGGGGATCTGCGCCACCGATTTGGAAATACTGCGGGGATACATGGGGTTCTCCGGCGTTTTGGGACATGAATTCATCGGCGAAGTGGTGTCGGCCGGGAACAAAGACTTGGTCGGCCAGCGCGTCGTCGGGGAGATCAACGTCGTCTGCGGGCACTGCGATCTGTGTCTGTCGGGGCTGTCATCGCATTGCCGGAACCGCACGGTGCTGGGCATCCAGAAGCACGACGGCGCGTTCGCCGATTTCTTGCGTTTGCCGTCGGCCAACCTGCACGTGGTCCCCAAGACGGTGGATGACGATTCGGGAGTGTTCGTGGAGCCGCTGGCGGCGGCGTTTCAGGTCCTGAAGCAGATCAAATTGGATGGCAACGCGGATTCGGCGCGCACAAGAAAATGGGTGACGGTGCTGGGGGATGGGAAACTGGGTTTGCTGGTGGCGCAGGTATTGCGGAATGCCAACTGCCCGGTTCGGGTGATCGGGAAACACGCCGAGAAGCTGGCGTTGTGCGAGAAATGGCAGATTCGCAGCCGGCCGCTACGGGACATTCTTCCCCGGCATGACCAGGACGTGGTGGTGGACTGCACGGGAAGCGCGGCCGGATTCGAGCTGGCCATGCAGATGGTGCGCCCGCGGGGAACCATCGTATTGAAGAGCACGCTGGCGGCGGGCAAACCGATGAATCTGGCTCCGCTTGTGATCGGCGAAATCAGCGTGGTCGGCAGCCGGTGCGGGCCGTTTCGCGAGGCGATCAAAGCGCTGGCGGAAAAGCAGGTGGACGTCGCCAGCCTGATTTTTCGCCGCATACGCCTGGAGCAAGGCGTGGAGGCGATGGATTTGGCCGGTAGGCCAGGAGTCTTGAAGATACTGTTGACGATGGAATAGGAACCAATGACCAATTGACAATTGACAATTGACAATTGATCCTTCTTTTAGGATCTCCGATGGCAAAAGACCTCGCCATAGTATTGAACAACGGAAGCATCAACAGCGCGGTGGTGACGGCGATGGCATCACAGCGGTATCGGCCGGTCATGATCTTTGCCGATACCGCGCCCGGAGCCTCGGGCCGGATGCGGGCGGCGTACGATCAGCAGGTGGCGCATTTCAAACCGTACCGGGAATATTCCGTGCCGATCACGCAAGCGGGATCGGGGCCGACTCTAAGTGCGGCCTCGATCGCCGCCGATCCGCGGCTATCCGCCAACATCTCTCCGCAACTGCTGGAGCTTCTGCCGATCCTTTCCGTCGCGGTGAAATCGGCGGCGCACCACCAGGCGGCGGCGGTGTATTTTGGGCTTCGCGTTGGCCCAAGCACGGATGAATTGGCGCAAGCCGCGGAGTTTTGCCAGATATGGAGTGAGATGATCCAACTGCCGTGCGGGCTTGCCGAAACGGAGTTGATGACCCCCCTGCTGGAGCTGGAACTCTGGCAGGTGGTGGACGTGGGATTTCAGGTGTCCGCGCCGTTCGAGCGGACCTGGAGTTGCCTGGAGGAAACCAGCGAGGCCTGCTGGACCTGCCGCGGCTGCCGATCAAGAGAGGCCGCGTTTCAACAGGCCGGCAAGCCAGACCCGTTGCGGGGGGCGAGGAAAATCTAGGCGCGAGTTTGAGCCTTGCGCAATCAGGCACCGCGCGGCAATGATTATTCAGAGTCGTCGAGCTCGCCCACCGCTCGCATCTTCGCGTGGCGAACGTAAAGAACATGAACCACGCGGGAAGCATCGTCGATCGTGAAGATGATCCGGTGGGACTTGAAGATGGCCTGCCTGATTTCCTCAAAGACATGCGGCCGCTCGCGCGCTTCGCCGAAACGGCGGGGGAATTCCTCCAAGCCATCAATTTGCTTATACAAATCGCGCAGCCATCTGGCCGCATTTAGCGGGGAACGCTCCGCGATGTAGTCGAATGCCGCCGCGATGGTCGCCTCGGCTTCAGGGGTGACGATGACGGCGTATTTCATTTGAGCGAGACGCCATGTTTCTTGGCAAGTTTTTCAAGGAATTCCCGCATGGGACGTCCTTTGCCATTTTTCACCTGCGCCAGCCCCCGCCGAACACCGGCAAGGGTCTCGGATAACTCCGCCGCCTCAAGCAGTTTCTGATAGGCATCGGCACTCTGCACCACGATCTCGGCTTGGCCATTTACGGTGAGAACCTCGGCCTTGCCCGTCTCCTTGAGCCACTGGATATGCTCCTTCGTGTTGCGGTTGAAATCGGTGATCGGAAGAATGTGATTCAGATCGAGCATAAGCACCTCAACAGTTTTTAAGCGTCTTTTATCATGCTACATTCTTGCGGAGGTTAAGTCAACCGCACAATCTGTTTCCACAATGCCGGGCCATCGCACTGCTCACACGCATGTGGAATTGGCCAAAACACCAGAAAAGGAGAATTTATGGGAAATAAAGGAGCCGTGATTCCCAGCCGCGCCGAGTTTGATAAACTGAGGGAAAAATTCGCGTGCTGCCGCGCCTCGTAAGAGTCGCGAAGGCTGCTATACCGTCTGGGAGGACGTTACCACGTTTGATGCCGAAGCCGAGGATCAACTCCGGCACTATGTATACGCACTATTTGACCCTGCTGAGCCCAACTGGCCTTTTTATATCGGAAAGGGAACGGGCAACCGCGTGTTCACGCACGCCATGGGTAAATTGACCGACGAAGATGTAGCTCAGGAGCCCATGTCAAGCAAAACAAAACGAATCTCGGACATCAGGCAGCGCGGAGATATCGTCATACAAAAGGTGATCCGGTTCGGCCTATCGGAGGAAGAGGCCCTCTCGGTTGAAGCTGCGTTAATAGACATGGTAAACCAAATCAAGCCCGACACCCTGACCAATCAAATTTCAGGACAAGGCGTGGCGGAGGGAATTATCGATGCTGTTGATTTGGCAACGGCACTATCCGCCGAGCAGCTTCAAACAGAAAAACCCGTCCTATTAATCAAAATTGAGAGGCGATGGACACGGTTAATTGCGAAATACAAGGCCGCGCATCAAGTCCCGGCACCTGAGATATACGATTCAGTCGCGGGCAACTGGAAGCTAAGCGTTCAACGCGCGAACAACGCCCATTGTGTTCTGGCGGTGGCACGGGGACTGGTCCGCGGTGCATACATCGCGAAAAAATGGTTTGATTCAGAGGAGCCAGGGCGAAAGCGCTTTGATGGGGTTGAAGCAGCCGATCCTTTCAACGGCTTCGTCGGTCAATCCGTTGCCGCATATTTCAAAAAGGGCAGCCAGAATCCAATTCGTTATCTCAATTGTTAGGTCCAACTGCGCATCGAGCGTGGAGGTCCGGCAGGTGAACGCCATAACTGACCAAGGGCGTGGCCAAAAATTTTTGCAAGCTCGGAAGAACCCCCACCCCAACCCTCCCCCTGAGTACAGGGGGAGGGGGAAAAGGTCGGGTTCCGCGAAAAATTACGGCCGCATCTGGCCGGTCCAGCCGCCCACCCCCCATTTCACACTTTTCCACGTCTTATGTTATACTTCCCTCCAGCCGGACGGATCCGGCGGTCTTTTATCGGATATTCGCATGGACGCGAAGAACTCCCTCGGCGAGCCGCGATGCCTCATCTCCCGCGCGGCGATCCTCCATAACGTCGGATTGATCCGCAAGGCGATTGGGCCGGACGTGAAAATCTGCGCGGTCGTCAAGGCGGACGCGTATGGCCATGGGGCGGATATCGTCGTGGATACGCTGTGCAATTTTTCCAACAGCGAAGCCGAGCCGCCCATGGTGGATGCGCTGGCGGTGGCGGACCTGGACGAGGCGGCGGCGCTGATGGCGTGCGACCTGCCGGTGATCGTCCTGCGTCCGGTGGAGAACGCCTATCTGGGCAGCCAGCGGGCCAGGCTGGAGGCGGCGACCCGGCATGGGTGGGTGCTGTCGCTCTGTTCGGCGGCGGCGGCACAGGATTTGGCCAGGATCGCCGAGAACCGCGGGCAACGCGCCAACGTGCAGATCATGGTCAACACCGGACTGAATCGCGCGGGCGTGGACTTGGCGGGATTGGACGGGCTCATCGAAAAAATTTCGTCTCTGCCAGCGCTTCGATTGCTCGGCGTGGCAACGCATTTCGCATCGTCGGACGAGCCGGCCAATCCGCTGAACTGCGAGCAATTGGGGCGATTCGTGGCGGCGACGTCGAGCCTGTCGATCGGGCGGCAATCGCGGCCGCACCTCAGCGCTGCCAATTCCGGCGGAGTGTTCTTCCAGCCGCAATCGCATCTGGACATGGTGCGTCCGGGGATCAGCATTTACGGGATCGATCCGAGGTGCCGGCCGGACATGGATCGGCCGCTGCGGCCGGCGATGAAATGGACGGCCCCGCTGATCGCCATCCGCGAGGTGGCGGCGGGAACGCAGGTGGGATACGGCCAGACGTGGACGGCGGAAAAGCCGACACGGCTGGGTTTGATCCCGGTCGGATATGCCGATGGATATCCGCGATCGCTGTCGAATCGCGGGATCACGATGGTTGCCGGCCAACCGGCGCCGGTGGCCGGGCGGGTCAGCATGGATTTGATGGTGATCGATCTTCAGAACGCGCCGCAGGCGACGATCGGGGACGAGGTGACGGTGTTGGACAGCGATCCGCTGTCGCCGGCCAGCGTGTATCGGATCGCCGAATTGGCCGGGACGATCCCGTACGAAATTTTCTGCCGGATCGGGACGCGGGTGCGGCGCGTGGCGGTGGACGAATTCGGCGTGCGTCCCGAAGAGGAATTGAACCGCCAAGACGCCAAGACGCCAAGTTGAAATCCGACCTTGGCGCCTTGGCGTCTTGGCGGTTCAATTCTCTTTGTTCGAGGCGCCGGCCGGGGATTTTCGATTATTTCCGCTTGCCCAAGAACCGCAGCAGGAGCAGGAACATATTGATGAAATCGAGATAGAGCATCAGCGCGCCGCTGACCGAAAGACGAGCGGCCAAGGCCGCGTCGCCCTGAGTGGAAACGGCGATGCCCTGAAGACGCTGCGTGTCATAAGCGGTCAATCCCGCGAAGATGATGACCCCGGCATAAGAAACCAGCCAATAAAGCCCGCTGCTGGCGACAAACAGGTTGATCACGGATGCGACGATCAGGCCGATCAGGGCCATGAACAGGATTTTGCCCATGGTCGTGAGGTCGGTCTTGGTGAACATTCCGTAAAGGCTCATCACCGCGAACATGGCGGCGCAGGCGACAAACGTGCCGGCGATGCTGCTCTGCGTGTAGACCATAAATATGCTGGAGAACAAGAGGCCGTTGAGCGCGGCATAGATCACGAACAGCCCGGTGGCGAGGGCGGCGCTGACCTTTCGAACCGCCGCGGAAATAACCACGACCAGAACGATCTGGATGATGAATATTCCCATCATCGCGCCGCCAGTGAAGACCGCGGCCCAGGCCTCGCGATGACTGAAAACCAGCCATGCGACCGAGGCGGTCACGGCCAGCCCCACGGCCATCCATGCGTAAACGGCATTGAAGAAATGGATTACCGCGCTATCGCGCGTGCCGGCGGAATAATCCAGCGGATACGGCCTGCCGGTCATGTTCGGACCCCACATGCTCATAATCATTGCTCCTTTTCGAAACGAACGAGTGATTGTATGGCGAGTTGGACCGCTGCGTCCAGCGGAGGCAGGTTGGTGTGCCGGCTCAGGTAGTGTCCGAATTTGGGCTAACCAGACCACGAGTCGAAGCCGTCGCGAAAGGCACTCCGAATCCATCGGATGCAGGCGAATGAACAAATCGCTCCGATAAGGGTGAAGCAAAGCACGGCCGAGACATCGCGGGCGTCTACGGTTTCCCAGTCATGGACGAGCCAGGAAATCCCAGTTATGCCGAAGTACAATGCGACGATTCCGACCAGACCGGATAACGCTCCGAAAATGATCGCAAGAACCGGGAAGCTGCGCTTATGTTTCTTCGATGGCGTAGCGTAGTTTAGTGGCTCCGGCTTCACACCCCCATTCTACCACCCGCGCACGAAAAAACCGCCCGGAGGCGGCTCTTTGTCGGTGCCTTGCCACGGCAGCGGGGATCATTTCCGCTTTCTCCCGGCCCCTTCCGGAGCACCATCGCCGCCGACAGCGAATGATCGCTTTAGTGGGTGTCCGGCACGGTCAAAATGGCTTTCAACATTTGGACCGTCCTTTCCGCCAGCTTGGCTGGCAACGACATCATACCACGTTTCAGATTGCCGCCCGCAGTTCATCCATTTCCCAAACGTGATCCGTGGCGCCAGCGGCGCCCTTGCAAGACAGAAGATTTTTATCGGTTATGGTTTTCGTTCCGGTCGGCATCGCTGACTCGAATGTCAATGGGCGTCGGCGCAGTGAAGGCCGCTGGCTGGCCTGCTGAAGTTCGCGGCGTTCGTCTATAAGCGTAAAGAAAGTCGAGTTGCCGCCTGCGGCGGCGAATGCTAAGGACTTTCGAGCCTGAGCTCGAAACTCCGCTGCAATGGCCGCGGCACGCGGCAAATCCTCTGTTCCCTTCTTTGTGGACGGCCGTTGCGAACGTGAGCGGGCAGGCCAGCGGCCCGCGCATCGGCGACGCGTTGTCATATACGAGTCAGCGCCGCCGGCCAGCACGAAAACTGCAACCGATCATCCTCTTCTTCATCCATCCGTCCCCGCTGAACCAGTCACGCACCTGCCCGCCACGTCCATCAGAAATCCCGGAAGCGCCTGAATTGAACCGCCGTGATGCCATGGCGGTTCAATCGCCTTGATACGGATGAGCACACCGCGGACGGTAGTGGGCTACCAAAGAATGTGCGTCCGGAGGGCGCGCAGTTTAACGGCAACCTCAACCGATTGTCCCCCGCGCACCAACGTGAGATGAATCGTATCGCCGGACTTGTGTGCCCTAATAATCCTCCTCAGGTCGATTGCCTGATGGATCGGCAGGCTGTCGATGGCGGTAATGACGTCGCCGACTCGCAGTTTTGCCGCTTCCGCCGCGGTGCCGGGCATGATCGCCGTCACCCTCTCGCCCGCCCGAGGGCCGGCATCCTCCATCGAGATCCCGAGAACCATATTGCCGCTGGCCGCGAGCAGCGGCGCCAGCAGCGAAATCGCGCCCACCGCATTGATCAGGCCATGGACCAGGATCGGCGACCATAACGTTTGCCGCCAGAGGTACACGACCATGAACAGCAATCCTGATGCAAACGCAATGGACATATACAGAAGCCCGTAGCGATGCATCACGCCGAACACCAGCGCCTGGAGCAGGGCCGCGAACACCGGCTTCATCCATCGCCGAAGACTTCCGTATAACACCGCCCGGTACAGCATTTCTTCGGCCACGGGCGCCAGCGTGAACCCCACCAGACAATAAATCACCGGCGCGATAATCACGGGCTTGTAAAGGACGTCCCCGCCATCCGAAAGATGTTTAGCGAATACCGGCAATGACATTAGCATGACCAATACAATCGCAACGGGACGTAACCCCTTTGTGTCGCCTTGGAATCAACGGTTGCAACGTCCGTCATCGCCAGCGCCTCCAAGTGCCCGTCGTGCAGGAAGACAGCAGGATAACGCGCTGCTCACTTGGCGTCTCGGCGTCATGGCGGTTCAATCGCCTTGATTTTCGCCGGCGGCTTTCGGCGGCGCCAGGAAACGGCCGGCTCGGCGGGGATCATGTCGTCCAGGGCGCGGCGCTGGGCGCGCAGGAGATCGCTGCGCGTGATGATGCCAATCGCTCTGCGCCGGTTGGCTGGATCGGCAACAACCAGCCGGCCGACATCCTGCAGGATCATTTCATTGGCGGCATCGCGCAGTGTGGTGTCGGGAGATACCGTGATGGGCGGACGGTGGATCAATTCGCCGACGGGCCGGCCGGGATCGTGGTTCGGGTCATGAAAATCGCGCAGCGTCAGAACGCCGAGCAGATTTCCATCGGCATCGGCGACGGGGTAGCCCTGGTGGGTCCAATCGGGCTGGCCCGTGCTCAGACGATGACGGATGGATTGGACTGTTTCATTGGCGGAGAGCACGGTGACTTTGGAGGAGGCGACCTGGGATACTTTCAGGAATGCCAGGAGATCGGAGAGGTACTCCGACGGTACGTCGACGCCGCGGCGGGCGATTTTCTCGGTCATGATGGTATTGCGCATGAGAAGGCAGGAGATGAAATAGGCGGTCGTGCAGCCGCCGAGCAGCGGGAGCAAACCCAGGGGCTGAAGGGTGGTTTCGTAGGCGAAGACGGCGGACGTGAGCAATCCGCGTGAGGCGCCGGCAAACAGGGCGGCCATTCCAATCAGCGCGGCGACGTGCGGATCGACGCCGGCGAAGGGGAATATTCGCGCCGCGCCGGCGCCCAGGACCATACCCAACCCCCCGCCGATGGTGAACAGCGGCGCCAGCGTTCCGCCGGAGGTTCCGCTTCCCAACGCAATCGCCCAGGAGATGAATTTCAGGAGGCACAACGTTGCCGCCACCCAGAGCGTCAGGCGCGACATGAGGATGTCGCTGATGTTTTCGTATCCAACGCCGAGGGTGCGCGGGGCGAAATGGCCGATGATGCCAACTGGAATTGCACCGATGGCGGGCCACCACGTCCAATGAATGGGGAGTTTGGCGAAGAGGTCTTCGATGCCGTAGACGGCGCGGGTGACGCCGACGGAAGCGGCGCCCACGACGGCGCCGATGAGCAGATAGAGCGCCATGGCTGCGAGCGAAGGTTGCGCCAGCGCGGGCAGTTGAAACACGGGATAGGGCATGTGAAGCGTGAATCGCGTTCCCGTGGCGACGGTGCTGGCGAGCGCGACGGGAATGAAAGATCGCGGCCGGAATTCGAACAAGAGCAATTCCACGGCCAGGAGTACGGCGGCGACGGGAGTGCCGAAGATGCCGGCCATGCCGGCGGCGGCGCCGGCGGCCAGGAGGGTTTTGCGCTCGATCGCGGTGATGCGAAGGATCTGGCCGATGAGAGAGCCGAGCGCGCCGCCGGTGGCGATGATCGGGCCTTCGGCGCCGAACGGGCCGCCGGTGCCGATGGCGATGGCGGCCGACAGCGGTTTGAGAAAGGTGAGGCGTGCGGGAACTCGGCTCTCGTGCAGGAGGACGCGTTCCATTGCTTCGGGGATTCCATGGCCCCGGATGCCGGCCGAACCGTAGCGGGCCATAAGTCCGACGATGATCCCCCCCGCCACCGGAATCAGGACGATCCACCAGCCAAGATGGTTGCCCACCGGAGCGGTTAGCACGGGCGAGAAACGGCCGAAGAAGCTGACGCCGGTGATCGTGCCGATCAGGACGACGAGCGCTTTGGCAACGAAGGCGGCGACGACGGCCAGCGGGATGCTGATCAGCGAAATGAACAGCACGCGCCGATCCACCAGCGAGCTGTGGAATGGCACGCGGGCCGCTTGCAGCGCCGGACCCAGCGACGGCGACAGGGGCAGGGCATCGGTGGTGCCGGCTTGCTGGACAGGATGATCGTGATTGTCGTTGTCGGTCATGTTTTTGCGCGCGCCCGGCGTCGCCGGGGAGCATGGTCCTCGAAAAACAGTGCCGGCGGCTCGCGTTCGATGCCGGTTTTCCGGATCAGTTCCGTCAGCAGATCGCCCAGCCGCCTGCGGCGAATTCTTGAAAGAGCGGCGAGCGAAGCGATGAGCCGATCCTGTGCCGAAGGCGGCGCCGAACGGAGCAGGCGCCGGCCGCGCTGGGTCAGCGACAGTTCAACGCGCCGGGCGTCTTTGGGGGAGGAAGACCGGCGAACGAGCCGGCGATCAACAAGCTTGCTTACGACAACTGAGACGGAGCTTTGATGCGTGTGGGTGCGGCTGGCCAGTTCGTTGATGGAAATCGCCTTGCTGTCGCCGAGCCTTTGGAGAACGAATACCTGAGCGCCGCTGAGTCCGAAGCGTTTTTCGGCTTCGCGGTCGAAAAGGCGCAGGGCGCGGACGATCCGGCGGATGCAGTCGAGCACTGCCCGGATGGCGGGGTCTGATGTATGGGCTCCCATATAATCGAGCGCTATTATAGCGGGAGAATTCGCTGGAGGAAATCCGAAGCTCGAAATCCGAAACGAAGACCGCTTCGTCATTCTGGTTTCGGGCTTCGGATTTTGCTGCTTACGGCTTCACCGCCACGAGGATCGGCGACGGGGCGGGAACCTCGACCCGGCGAATTTTCCGGAATCCGATCTCTTTCAGCCAGCCGGTCATTTGTTTGAACGTGAACGTGTCGCCGTCTTCGGTGTGAACGAGCATGTTGACGGCAAACAGGAGCGGATAGGCGGGGCCGTTGCGGTCGTCGTTGGGGACAAACTCGGCGATGGCGATAATGCCGCCGGGCGCCAGGGCGTCGTAAACCTTTTTCAAGACGTGACGGGATTTGGTCTGGCCTTCGCTGTGGAGGATGTGGCCGAGCGTCGCGACGTGAAATCCCCGGCCGAAATCGACGTGCTGCATGTCGCCCTCGATGGTGCTGAGGCGGCCCGAGAGCTGCTGGCGCTCGGCGACGCGACGGGTGACGGGAAGCACCTTGGCGAAATCAACGGCCGTGATATGTGCCTGGGCGATGCGCTTGGCCAGGGCGATGCCCCACACGCCGGAGCCGGCGGCGATGTCGAGAATTCTCAAATTTCCGTCGTGGGCCGGAAGACGTTTGGCCAGGTCGTCGGCCAGGGCCGCTGCGGCTGCGAAATTGAGGTTGAAAAGGTCTTCGACGAATTTACTGAAGAACTCGGCGCCCTGGTCTTCGTGATCCACCATCGTAGCGGGATTGCCGGTGCGGACGATCTCGGGCAGTTGCCGCCAGTTGTCCAGAAGCTGCGCGGCGAAATGCTGAACCAGACCGCCGAGATATCCGGGTTTGGTGGAGACCATGAAGGCGGCGGTATCGGGAGCAAGGCTGAAGCGATTCTGGCGGCGATGGAGGATGCCGAATCCCACCAGGGCCTCCAGCAGAGCGCGCAATCCTCGCTGGGAACTTTGCGTGGCGGCGGCGATCTCTTCGAGGGTTTTTGGCCCCGCGTTGAGAACGTCGAACACGCGGTTCTTGATTGCGGCATGAATTATCAGCATGGGGGCGAAGCCCCAGGCGAACTCTATAAGACGCTGCGGGGAGACGGGGGCTTTGGTAATCTTGGCTTTGGCCACTTTGGTTTTCGATTTCGCCTTAGTCTTCGCCATGAGGATTAGCTCCGTAAAACGCGACGGGAATAGCTGGCAATGATCTTTTAGTCAACTCTGAGGTTTCGAGGATGGAGAACGGATCGGCCTCTCGAACAGTTGTATGAAGAGCTGCTGGGAAGCGCCAATGCTGAGGGCGTCATTGATGCCGGCGTCGGTGAAGCCGGCGCGGCGATAGTAATTGCATAACGGCTCGTTTTTGGCCATGCAGTCGAGACGGATCAGGCGGCGGGATTTTTGGGCGATCAGGTTTGCCGACCATTCGAGCATTTGCAGTCCCAGGCCGATTCCGGCGGCGCGGCGGCGGACGGCCAGGCCGTGGACGTATCCAGCCGTGCCATCCTTGCCGCGCGGGCCCCAGATCATCTCGTCATCCCATTGAACGGTGAACGTGGCCACGGGCTGGGCGCGTGGATCGAGGACAAGGTATGTCTCGGCCGTTTCGATGCGATGGCGAATCAAGTCCTTGCCCGGGTCGGTGAGGAACCAGCTCCATTGGGAGATATCGCGCGATTGGAGCCATGCCGCGGCCTCGGCGACGATGGCGTAAACCGCGTCGAAGTCCGCGGCCGTCACGCGGTTAACCCGTAATTCGCCCTGGGAGGTCGTTATTTTTACTGTACGTGACACAATTCAAATCCTATTTCATCTCCGGCGATTTGGTATAATCATGAAGCAAGGTGCATACAATGGCGTCCGTTCGATCAAATGTTTCGCCACAGGAACCGGGTCCGGCCTGGCAGATCGCCAAACTCTTTCCCGATCAGGGGGAGCTGGGCGAAAGCGATTACCTGTTCTTGACGCGGCGAAGCAACCGTCTGGCGGAATTTACCGACGGACATATTGAGGTTCTGCCGATGCCGACGAGGGCACACCAGCGAATTGTTCGATATCTAATCGGCCTATTAATGGCCGTGGCGGGTAATCGGGGCGAAGTATTGTTTGCGCCCCTGCGAGTCCGCTTGCGGCCCGGGAAATTCAGGGAGCCGGACGTTGTGTTCATGCTGACGGAACATGCCGATCGCAATGGAAACGAATTTTGGGACGGGGCCGACCTGGTCATGGAAGTGGTCAGCGAAGACGATCCCGACCGCGATTTGCAGACCAAACGCGACGAATACGCCGAGGCGGGAATTCCCGAATATTGGATCGTCGATCCGCGAACAAAAACCGTCACCGTATTGAAGCTGGATCGCGGGCAATACGTCACGCACAGCGAAGCTCGCGATGTCGGCATGGTTCGTTCGTCGCTGCTCGACGGTTTCACCGCGGACGTGGCAGCGATCTTCGCGGCGGCGGGTGGTGCATGATTCGAAGGGGATTTCAACTGCTGGTCAAGGGCGGTTTCCTTTGGGATGGGGAGAACTGGCGGTCGAATAATCGCCGGAGCCAAGTCATATGGTCTCGAATTCGCTCCAGTGGAAATCGCACTTGGAAGCTGGCCGATGCAGGGCAATAATTGTTTGACATTCCTCACGGCTTTTGGTAAACATAGCCGATAGTACGAAAAGTATCCTCCGTCTTTCGAGTGGATACTACCATCTGCACCACGGCTTAATTGTAAGCCATTTCGCGGGTTAAGCGCCCCTTCATCCTTGAGTGGAAATCTCGTGGGCTTAGCGCCTCCACAGCCTTCAGTGGAAATCTCGTGGGTTTAGCGCCACCACAGCCTTCAGTGGAAATCTCGTGGGCTTAGCGCCTCCACAGCCTTCAGTGGAAATCTCGTGGGCTTAGCGCCTCCACAGCCTTCAGTGGAAATCTCGTGGGCTTAGCGCCTCCGCAGCCTTCAGTGGAAATCTCGTGGGCTTAGCGCCTTCACAGCCTTCAGTGGAAATCTCGCATGGACCGTTTGTGTCCAGTGGAAGCAGTGGTGAAATTCTGCACTCGCAAAGCGAGGAGTTTAACATAGGCAAGTGCAATGGGGGAAACAGCGCGATGCTGTTCCCCCATTGTACAATGTTACGGAGATAACAATGTCATTAGATAGTGCAATAATCGTTGATGGTCGAATGGCTCGGCCACGGACCTTAGCAGCCATCGTGAATAAGCCGCGGGCACTCATAGCGCAACATGGAGGTGCGCGTCGGGTGATTTGGCTAATTAGCTCTTGGCAACAACCAGAGCTAAACGAAGCCCTCGCAAACTCGGAATCTACCGGAAATGAAGTTCTCTGCGTCAGTGACCCGCAGGGAGACTCTCGCAACAAAATCGTGCAGCTACTCCAGCAACTGGAGAGCGAGCTACCGCCGGGAGCGCATGTTATCGTTACCTCCTACGACCGGGAGGTCGTGGAGTTCGCGAATCGCTGGACTGGACGGGTAAATGTAACTGGGTTGCCAATGGTACAGTTCCGCGAGGCAGTACCTCGGCCCCGATTTCTGACGAATGGATATGGTGACCAACGTTTTGTTCCGGAGACTTCCTTGGTCGAAAAGGCGCTGCGGGAACTTGAGCAGTATTTGGCTCGTAACGGAGTCACTTCGGTAGAAAACTGCATCCAGATCACTGACATCATCCCCGCAGTGCGCATAAAGATGCCTGAACTGAAGAACGCCGTGACCACGGGTCTGGCTTCGGCGGTAATTAGGTTGGGGACACAGCGTGGAACGCTACACAGCAATGGAAGAATGGTATGGAGTGCGGTCATGCCCTTTACGCCCGTTAGCGACACCGGTCCAGACGTCGCTCTGGATCGCGAGAATGAGATGCCCGCTGCCAACGATGCTGTCACTGGTGCGTTGCCGACGGTAACCACGAAAGTATCGGCAGACGTTAAAGCAGGGAATGCCGATGTAGTTGAATCGGTCGAGATTTCGACGAAGCAACAAGCGCCGGACTGGGGCGAGATCCTGAAGCTTCTTGGACAGTGGGTCAGCCCAAAGGCGAATGATGCGATGTGTCGATTGCTTGATGGCCTGTTAAAGCCCGACGGAACTTTAGCGGCCGGCGAGATGACCCAATATGAATTTAACAAGCGATTAGAGCGAGACTTGCGAGCCGAAAACGTAGTGCAGTTCCACGATGCGGAAGCGAAAATCGCTCAGAAGTTCTGCAACCGCCTGATGGGATCGGGAAGCCTGTTGGATTCAGCTCGCAAAGTGATTCACCCGGACGACAAAGGAGCGGCCATCGCTGGCGTTGATCGCGGCTTTCGGGAACTTCTAGAGGAATGGACGATCCAATGTGTAACCCGAGGCGAACCGGGTGGACAAGGACGTGCGTTTTCCAGAACTCCCGGCGTTTTCAACGCCCTTGCGCATATTCACTACGGCAATGGCGGGCCGCAGGCGACAAAGCGAATGGAAGCGGCCGTGGATCGTCTTCTGACAAAGCGCGTGCTAATGGAAGGCGCGGATAATAGATTGCATTATCGTTGGCCAACAAGGATCGCGGGTGGCGATGCACCGACGCCCCCAAGCTAGATTCAAGTATGACGATGGTCGAAACGCGGGACGGCCAATGCAGCCGTCCCGCGTTTTTTTGACAGTGCTTTCGATATTTGACCGTCTAATACCTGTAATTCTCCCCCTTATACGGCCCATCCACCGGAACGCCGATGTAATCGGCCTGATCCTTGGTCAATTTCGTCAGCTTCACGCCGATCTTGGCCAAGTGCAGTCTGGCGACCTTTTCGTCCAAATGCTTGGGGAGAACGTAAACCTTCTTTTCGTATTTGTAAGTATTGGTGGCCAACTCGATCTGGGCGATCGTCTGGTTGGTGAAGCTGTTGCTCATAACGAAGCTGGGATGGCCGGTGGCGCAGCCGAGGTTGAGCAGCCGGCCTTCGGCCAGGATCAGGACGCTGTGGCCATCGGGGAAAGTCCACATGTCGTATTGCGGCTTGATGTTGGTTTTCTTGATGCCCTTGGTCTTCTTGAGGCCGGCCATGTCGATCTCGTTATCGAAGTGGCCGATGTTGCCGACGATGGCCTTGTCCTTCATTTTGGCCATGTGGTCGGCGGTGATGATGTGGTGGTTTCCGGTGGCGGTGATGAAGAGGTCGGCGTAGGGGAGCGCGTCTTCGACGGTGAGGACCTGGAAGCCTTCCATGGCGGCCTGCAGGGCGCAGATGGGATCGATCTCGGTGACGATGACGCGAGCGCCCTGGCCGCGGAGGGATTGGGCGCAGCCCTTGCCGACGTCGCCGTAGCCGCAGACGACCGCCACTTTGCCGCTGAGCATCACGTCCGTGGCGCGCATCAGGCCATCGACGAGTGAATGGCGGCAGCCGTAGAGGTTGTCGAATTTGCTCTTGGTGACGGAGTCGTTGACGTTGATGGCGGGGAAGAGCAGCGTGCCGGCCTTTTGCATTTCATACAGCCGATGGACGCCGGTCGTGGTTTCCTCCGAAACCCCCTGCACTTCGGCGGCCACCTTGTGCCAGCGCTGGGGATTCTGTTTGTAACACTTGGCCAGGAGCTTGAGGACTTCCTTGAATTCCTCGTTGTCGGTCGAATCGGGCGACGGGATTTTGCCGGCGTCTTCGTATTCGTGGCCCTTGTGGATGAGGAGCGTGGCATCGCCACCGTCATCGACGATCTGGTTCGGGCCGCGGCCATCGCCGAAATCGAGGGCTCGCTCCGTGCACCACCAATACTCTTGGAGGTTCTCGCCCTTCCAGGCGAAGACGGGAACGCCCTTGGGATTCTGGACGCTGCCCTTGGGTCCGACGGCGACGGCGGCGGCGGCGTGATCCTGCGTGCTGAAGATGTTGCACGAACACCAGCGGACTGCGGCGCCCAGGGCGCTGAGCGTTTCGATCAGGACCGCGGTTTGGATGGTCATGTGCAGCGAACCCATGATGCGCAGGTTTTTCAGGGGTTGTTTGGCCGCATACTCCTGGCGCACGGCCATGAGGCCGGGCATTTCCTGCTCGGCCAGCATGATCTCCTTGCGGCCCCAATCGGCCAGCGAAAGATCGGCGACCTTGAATTCAGTCGCGGCGGGCTTGTCATTGCTCTCGGAAACGGGCTTGGTCAGCATTCGGGTCATAAGCGATCTCCTGATCTGCGCTGGTCGAATGAAAATAAGGATTGAATCGGTCTAAAAGCCGGATGGAATTGGGTCATTGAACTCAAAATTCATAAACGAACTCTTTTGTTCCGATGGCGCTAATAGTAGAAGGACCGAAAGCTCCTGCAACACATCTTCCTTGAGCCGATCGGCCAGAAAGTTCCACACCAAATCGTGACGCTCGGACTTAGACATTCTCGCGAAGCGATCGTCAATAATTCGCACTCGAATTGACGCTGAGTTTTGCCGGTAAATGGTCGCTTCAGCGCCGGGATTCTGTTTTTCGTAACCGTCAAGGGCTTTCTTTATGAGCGTGACAGCACGATCTTTGGAACCTCTCAAAATAGTTGCCACGTCTAAATCCTCCCATCTGCCCAAATAACGATCGATTTCGCTGCGGCCAGGAAGCGTTCGGCCTCCTTCGGGTCGCCCGGCCCCGGCTCGTATCTGAGATCAGGCGACCAGCTACATGCATATAAAAGTTCGCCCAATACCTCCCGTGGTGGATGCAGGTTTTGTTCAATCAGCGCGGCGCGCAGACGGCGCAAATTGTGGCCAAAATCATCTTTCAGCGACTTCAGCATTTCCGGCCGTTGACGAACAGGCGTCCACTCCAACGTCAACGCCTTCAACATACATTCTATGGCGTAACCGGCCAGATAAACAGTCGCCGCAGAAAGGCCGATTTTATCAAAAATTAGCCTCGCTTCCTCCAACCTTTGCTTTGCGACGCGGTAATATTTGCGCGCGTTCGCGTCTCGGGGTGTTGCCATGCGGCGTCGAACCTTCCTGGGGCGTATAGATATGAGTGGCGGGCGACGGGGTCAAGTATCGACCCCGACCGGGAAATACCCGACCGGGAAATATGGGTGTTCCAGTTTGCCCTTGTTCTTTCCGCGAGGTATGCCGATTGCTCAATTAGGGTATTAATCACGGGAAACCAGTTAAATGACCGCTATTTGGGCAAACGTGCCAATATAATGTCCGGAATCGACCAATTGCTGCGTACTATATTCTAACGATGTTGGTGACGGAGTACCGACGATGAGCGATCTACACGTTAAATATCTTCTGGTCGGCGGCGGAGTGGCCGCCAGCGAAGCGGCCAAGGCCATCCGCCAAATCGATCGCCAGGGCGATCTGTTGATGGTCGGGCAGGAGATCAACCGTCCTTACCATCGCCCGCCGCTGAGCAAGGAATATTTGCGGGGGCAGCAGACGCGGGAGTCGCTGTTCACGATGCCGGCGGAATGGTTCGTCGAGAGCCGGGTGCGGCTGCGCACGGGACGAAGGCTGTCGCGCCTGGATACGACGCGCAGCGCGGTGACGCTGGACAATGGGGAAGGGGTATCGTTCGACCGTTTGCTGATCGCGATCGGGGGCGCGGCGGCGGCGCTTGACGTGCCGGGCGCGCAGCTTCCCAATCTTTTCCATCTTCGGACGCTGGAGGATGCGGAGCTTTTGCAGCACGCGATGGCCAAGGCGGCCCGGGAGGGCCAATCGCATCCCAAGGGCCGGGGCCGCGCGGTCGTGATCGGCGGCGGAACCCTGGGGGTGGAGTTGGCGGCATCGCTCACCCAAGCCGGGCTGCACGTCGATCTGGCGATTTCGGCGGAACATCCCTGGCGGCGATTGGCGGGCGAGACGGCCGGGCGATGCATCTCCCAATTCATGGAAGCGCACGGCGTCACCGTGCATCGCAACGATCGGGCGGCGAGATTGGAAGGCGATGGCCGGGTGCAGCGCGTGGTGCTGGCTTCGGGAAAAACCCTGCCGTGCGACTTCGCGGTGGCGGCGGTGGGAATCGCGATTCACAAGGAAATCCTGCGTGGCACGCCGATCGCGGCCGAGCAGGCCATCCTCGTCGATGCCGGCTGCCGCACCACCACGCGCGACGTTTTCGCCGCCGGGGATTGCGCGGCGATCTTCGACCCGCTCTTCGGCAAGCACCGCATGATGCACCATTGGGACAGCGCCGCCAAGACCGGCCGGATCGCCGGGACCAACATGGCCGGCGGCGATGCGAAATTCCAATCGGCCAGTTATTTCGACAGCGAGATTTTCGGCCTGCGCCTCGGAGTTTGGGGAGAAGCCCGGGCCGCCGATCGCCGCATTTTCCGCGGCTCCAACAACACGGAATCGCCGCAGTTCATTGAATTCGGCGTGGCCAACGACGGCCGGATCGCCCAGGTCATCGCCGCGGGAAACCTGGAGCAAAAGGACCTGTTTGACAGGCTGATCGAGCGCCGCGCGGCGATGGGAGGAAAGGAAGAGCAGTTGAAGGATCCGAATCTGCCGTTGGAGCGGATCCTCGACGCCGGGGATTGACGGAGAAGAGGAATTGAACCGCCATGACGCCAAGACGCCAAGGGGGGAAATGCGACAGGTCATTTGTCACTTGTCATTTGTCATTGGTATCGGCGATCCCGAATTGTCTTGCAAATGACAAATGACCAATGACCAATGACCAATTCACCTTGGCGTCATGCCGGTTCAATTTGCGTTGAGCCGGTGCAGGGCCGTCAGGGTGGGTTGCGGGTTACGCACGGGCGCTTGCGGGGACGCGCGAATGGGCTCGCTTGAACAATTGCTCGCTATCAAGCACGAGCACCACTTGGCTGGAATTGGGCCGGCGCGCCACGTAGGGCGTCAACACGGCGTTGGAGGTGTCGAACAATTCGGAAAGAGGTTGAATGGCATCGTGGTCCAAAGTCTCAATGGCGACGATCCCATCGGCACACACGGCGAGTTGATGATCGGCTTTCCCGAGGACTATCGCCACCTCCCGAGTGGTTTCGCGGAGTATGGCGCGAACTTCAGCAAACAATTGGATCATTTCCTGAAGATCCGTGTTGCGCGTGGCGGTGATGACGTCGCGAGCTGCGGCGTAATCTCCCTTGGCCGCCAGATCGCAGACTTTGTCGGCGATCGCATGGATTCGGCAGTGGGGTTTATCGAATGCGCGCCAGACCGATAGGAACGCGACGCTTTGATTCTCCGGTTTGTAGGAGTCGTACCATTTGCCGAATTTGCACTGGTGCGGGTTGCGCGCCAGGGTGAACGGCCGCTTGGCGTCCACCGAAGCCAGCAGTTCGGCGATCCAGTTTTTGTGGTCTTGTTCCCGATCGTGCAAAAGCTGAACGGTTTCCTGAGCCTCCTGGTTAAAGGAAGGCATTCCGAATTGCACCCGCAAGTCGAGAAGCGGAATGACGACGTTGCGAACTTTGATGACGCCCCGAATTTCGGGCGGGCTGTGCGGAACGGCGATGACCTCGGGCATGAGCAGGAGTCGGCGGACGCACGCGGAGGAGATTGCCAACTGCTGTTCTTTGATGCGCACGATCACGTGGGGCAATTGATCGAGATCGTGCGGGGGGGTGACTGAAGCGGATAGCTCTTGAGTCGCAATCATGGCGGGAATCCTCGCAAAAATGGAACCGCTCACTCCGTGACCACCGACGACGCAGTCCTGACAAGCTGATCGCCGTTGGCGTGACAGCGAATCTTCAGCAGCTATACGTCCCTTTTGTTACACTTGAGTCCTCATTATCGTCTGCACGTCCGATTATGTGTCAATCGTGGAATATGCAGTGCCGTCTTTCATTTAGGATCGGCGTGCCCTCTTCTGAACTTAATCGGATTACCGACCGAATCCGGGATTTCCCCGATGAGCCCGCGCTCCGCCAACTCTTCCGGGAACAAAGGCAATTGAACCGCCATGAGGCCAAGGTGGGAATTGCGGCAGTTCTGATTTTGGCGTGCTTTCACCTTGGCGTGCTTGGCGACTTGGCGGTTTAATTTGCATTGATCCGATGCGGTGCCGCGGCGGTGTCGGCGGCGAGGAATCGGGCGCCGATCAGCCAGAGAATTCCGCCGATCGCGGTGATCCCCGTGATGAGCCCGAAGGCCGCGTTCCAGCCGAATCGGCCGGCGATGTCGCCGAGGATCGGCGGGGACGGGGCGTCGCCGATGGCGTGGATGATCAGGATGTTCAACGCGAAAGCCGTGGCGCGAATGGATGGGTGCGTGACGTTGGCCAAGATGGTGTTGGACGGCCCGGTGTTAAAGAAGAGGCAGAATTCGGCGGCGAAGATCACGCCCCAGGCCCAGGGGAACGGCACGGCCAGCATCAGCAGGATGAACGGGCAGGAGAGCAGAATGCCGATTCCTGAAACGAGGAAATAGGAGCCGGGGAAGCGCGGCCGCAGCAGATCGCCGGCCAGCCCGCCCAGGTAGGTTGCGGATATACCCGCCAAAACCATGATAATGCCAAAGATAAGGTTCACCTGTCCCAGATCCCCGGCGTGTCGGACCTGGCAGATGTAATGGGGCATCCAATATGAAATCCCGCCGATGGCAAAGACCATGGCGGCCATGCCGGCGGTGTCCAGAAGATACGAAGGCGTGCGAAGGAGCCGGAGGTAATCGGCCCAGCGAGCGCCGGTTGGCGGGGCGTCGGCGCCATCGCTGGCGCCGCGCGGGGGGGCTTTGCGCAGGAAGCAGAGAAGGCCCAGAAGCAGTCCCGGCGGCGTGACGACGAGGAAGGCTATGCGCCATCCGAACATCGAGCCGACCTTGCCTCCCAACGTGTATCCCAGCGCGCTGCCGACCGGGATGGCCATGTAGAACCATGCCAGCGCCGAGCCGCGCCGGGCCACGGGAAAAAGATCGGCAATGATGGTCGGCGCGGCCGGCCCGTATCCGCCTTCACCGACGCCGACGAACAGCCGGGTGAGCAGAAGGATCGCGAACGTGGGCGCCAGCCCGCTACCGCCGGTCGCCAGGCTCCAAAGCATGACGCTGATCCCCACCAGGAGCCAGCGGGACATTCGGTCCGCCAGCCAGCCGAAGATCGGCGCCGTCACCATGTAGGAAACGATGAACGCGGTCGCCAGCGAGCCCATCATCGCCAGTACGTGCGGATCATCCGAGGGCCGATTGGGAAAGAGCGTTTGCTGGATGCGGGGTTCCAAGGCGGCCAGGACGTAACGGTCGATGTAGTTGAAAAGGTTGATCGCCAGGAGCAGCGACAGGGAGAGCCGCGCTTCGCGGATCGGAACGGGCCGGCGTGGGACGCCCATCTGCGGCATTGGCGGCCATCTTGGGCAGGCGGGCTTCGGGGTCAAGTGGCGTCACGCCGCGGCGACCCGATGACAGCACGATCACAAGCATCTGCTTCAGCAGACGGAGGATGTCGGTGGGGATACCACATCGATCACGCCAGCACCGATGAATTTTGACTCGAGTCCGCATTGGATGTTATCGTCCGTTGCCTATGGGTAAACCGCGCAAAAGCCGCCGCGTCGGCCTGGCGTGGGTTCTGGGCTATTTCATTTCGCTGCTCGGCGGATGCGCCACGTACCAGCCGCCGGCTTCGATCCGCGACCACGTTATCTCGTTGGATTCTGATGCGCTGGCGCACGATCCGTGCGACTACGGCAAAAAGCTGGGAATGGAAAAAGACGGCCCGTTCGATCAATACCTCGACCACATGATGGCGACGATGGATGAATGGCATGAGTCCCGCCACGACTCCGTGCGGAAAATTCTGATCTTCGTCCACGGCGGACTGACGCCCGTCGAATCCGCCGATCAGGACGCCGTGAACGAAACCGGCCAGGCCGAGGATGGCGGTAGTTATCCGATTTACATCGACTGGGATTCGAGCTTTCCCTCGAGTTATGGCGAGCACGTCGCGGCCGTCTCTCAAGGAATCAAGGATTACCAGGATCTCTGGGCGCGGAGTCTGCTCAGCCCGTTCTACGTTGTGGCCGACATCGGACTCGCCGTGACGCGCATACCGGAGGTCTGGTCGGAGGAAGTCATTACCGACGCCCAGACCGTGAGCACCGATTTGGCTTCCGTGCAGAAACCCAATGACGGCCACCCGCTCCATTGGCTCGACTATGCCCCCGAAGATGATATCAGCGTCCAAACGTTCAAGCGGCTCAACGCCCTCTACGCCGATGAGGTCCAGCATCACCCGGGCCTGAGCGCCATAGACTTATCTAACGATCCCACCCGTCGTCAGATCATGCTATCCATCGGCACCACCGACACGACCAAGGGCGAATTGCTGGGCCTTGGAGCCATGTATGCCGCGACGATTCCGCCGAAGTTCGGCCTCTCCTGGGTCGTCGACGGACTGGGAGGGCCCTCCTGGGACAACATGATTCGGCGAACCTTGCTGATCGTCGATGGTTCCCCCCGGAACGACGCGACGGCCCGCCGATTTCGCAAGCGCGCCAGCTTCGAGAGCCCCGACAATCCCCTGGCTCAGGAGCCTGTTGGCCCGGCGCTTCTCCTTATCGACAAGCTTGCCGATCATTTGCAGCGCAAAAGCCAGGAGTACAAGGATCGTGGCCTGGCACCGCCGAAATACGAAGTCACGCTTGTCGGCCACAGCATGGGAAGCATGGTCATCAATGAACTGCTGTTCCGCAAATGCCATGAAAGCGACGTGGAGTTTAAGAACGTCGTCTTCATGGCTGCCGCGTGCAGCGTGCGGGATTGCGCGCGCTGTGTCGTTCCGTATTTGCGTGCTCACCCGACCACGCGTTTTTACAATCTCTGCCTGCATCCGACCGCCGATTTGCAAGAGCGCGACGCCGGCGATTTACCGCCGCGCGGCAGCTTGCTGGTCTGGATCGACGAATTTCTAGCCGACCCACCGACGATGTACGACCGAACCATGGGCCGCTGGACCAACGTGCTGGAGGGAATCGGCGAGTTTCCCCAGGACATTCGTGGCCAGATGACAATCAAGGCATTCAATCTCAGGCGAACCGACGAATTTTTTCTGGGCCAACCGCAAGAGCACAGCCAATTCCGCGGCCAACCTTATTGGTCCGAATCCTTCTGGCAGGCCGATCCTCCGGACACCTCGGTCGCGCCAAGGTGAACGTTCAGAGCCGCTCGCGACGCCGCCGCCGTGCATTTTGCGATAAGTCCACGCGCTCCGGCGTGCCATTTTCGCTTGCGGGCGACTGTCCTGCCCGAATTTAACTGGCCTTTGAACAACGAGTAACAAGTCGATCGATGTCAGGCATTGCACGTTACGGAACTTCCGATTGCATTTTGCACTACCCAGGCATGGTTGGCGAAGTCTTTTCGAATGAAAACCGCGGAGGGGGTGCGGCGAACGCTCAATAACGCGGATGGCATATCGTTCGCTATCAGCGACAAACACACCTGCGGCGGACGAGGAAATTTCGGGTGCGCTTCACCGCGCCGGCTTGGCGCTGAAGGCCGGAGTGCACCCGGAGTCTTGACGTTTGGACGTCAGGGCAATCCTCGCCCGCGGACGGTGATCAAAAAGGAGCTTAGGGCTATGTGGTCCCTGCCAATATCGCTTTTGCTCATTACGACAATTCTGGCGTTTCCGCTGAGCCGTTACGCGGCGTGGATCATGGACGGGAAATACCGCGCGCCGAAAATCCTGCGTTGGTTCGAATCAAAACTGGACAGCGGCCGGCAAAACTGGAAGCAATACGCCGTCTCGTTGCTCGTATTCAACGTCATGCTGTTTGTTTACGGGTTCACGGTGTTATGGCTTCAGGGCTGGTCGAAGCTGCCATGGAACGGTTTACACCGGGGCATGCTGGAGCCCACGACGATATTCAACAGCGTCATATCGTTCATGACCAACACCAATCTTCAGCACTATTCCGGAGACCAGCATCTGTCCAATTTCTGCCAGGTGTTCTTTTGCATCGCCAATCAGTTTTTGTCGGCGGCCGTCGGATTTTGCGCCCTCTCGGCGATCATCCGGGCATTTCGCGGCGATCCGAACGTCGGCAATTTCTTCGTCGATATGTGGCGGGTGGTGGTTTACATGTTCGTGCCCTGCGCCCTGATCCTGGCCGTGATCTTCGTGCAGCAGGGCAGCCCCATGACGTTCAAGGCCGACAACGTCGTTTCAACCCTGGAACCCGGCGCGATGTCGTCGGCGACCAGCGGCGCACAGACCCAACAGACGATCGTGATCGGGCCGGTTGCCGCGCTGGTCCCCATCAAAATGCTGGGGACCAATGGCGGCGGATTCTACGGAATGAACGCGGCGCATCCGATGGAGAATCCCACGGCGCTGACCAACTGGTTTACCACCTTCGCGATGATGATCTTTCCGTTCACGCTGGTGCTGATGTACGGGCGGATGCTCGGCCGGTTGCGGCACGCCGTGGTCATTTTCTCGGTCATGATGCTGCTGATGATCGGGACGATCGTGTGGTCCATCTATTTTGACACGATGAAGCCGAACCCCGGATTCACGGCGCACCCGGCCGCGGCTTATCAGGTTCCCGACGCCGGCTCTTCCAACGGAAAGCGCGACGTTCCGTTTCCCGCCGTCGCCGGGTTGCCGGTTGACCAGCATTCAGGAAATCTCGAAGGCAAGGAGATGCGTTTCGGGACCTCGGCCGGGGCGACTTTCGCGGCGGTTACCGTGGACGTGACGTGCGGCGCGGTCAATTGCGAGCACGACGCCCTCAACCCGGTCGCCGCCTTGTCCCCCATGGTGGGAATGTGGCTTAACTGCATTTACGGCGGCAAGGGCGTCGGGATGATCAACCTGTTGCTCTTCCTGATTATCGGGATTTTCATCGCCGGCCAGATGGTGGGCCGAACGCCGGAGTATCTCGGGAAGAAGATCGGCGGCCGCGAGGTGAAACTCGCGCTGATCGCCCTGCTGGTTCATCCCATCATGATCCTGATGCCCACCGGCCTGTTCGCCGCAACGGATTGGGGCAACAAGGCGACCAGCAATCCCGGCCCGCACGGGTTCTCGCAGATGCTTTACCAATTTTCGTCGGCATCGGCCAACAACGGCTCCGCGTTCGATGGGCTCGGCGTCACCTACGGTCTGAACAACAATCCCAGTCCGTCGCCCGAGGCGGTCCCGTGGGACATTGCGACGGGACTGGTCATGCTCTTCAGCCGTTACCTTCCCATCATCGCGCCGATCGCGATGGCGGGTTACCTGGGAATGAAGAAGTCCGCGCCTTTTGGTTTGGGAACTCTGCGTGACGACACCTTTACGTTTGGAGTTCTATTGCTGGGGACGATTCTGATCGTGGGAGCGTTGCTCTTCCTGCCGGTCGCCGCGCTGGGGCCGGTCGCCGAGCATTTTGGACCGTTCCCCTTTGGCGGTTGATTTGATCCAAGAAAGGAACCTTTTATGAATCTCGCAATTTGGTTGCCCGCGATGTTTGCGCTGGGACTCGTGTCGATGGGCCTTTGTCTGCTGTTCCTTTACGCGTGCGAAAAGATTTGAGGCGATAACCATGCTTACCTATTTCACGGCGGCTGTGGCGGTGTTTCTGTTCATCTACCTGTGGGTGGCCGTGATCCGGCCGGAAAAGTTCTAAGCGGCCAGATCAACGACGACCACCACTCTTTGCCAACGACTAAGGAGCGAAACCAATGAGCACCGGAACAATTTACGAATCTTCAACCCCGGGAGGGACGCGGGTTTTTCCGCCGGGGCGGAAACCGCCGCGGCGCCGGCGGCAAATGCCGCTGTTGACCCCCGAGACCACCTGGTCGGCGCTGAAGCAGTCGATCGTAATGCTCCGTCCGGACATCCAGTGGAGAAACCCCGTCATGTTCGTGGTGGAGATCGGAGCCATCCTCACGTTGCTGTTCATCATTCAGATGGCAACGGGGAAACCGGCTACGCAGACCCCGATCACGTACTTCATCGCGCTGGATTTCTGGCTGTTTCTCACGGTGATCTTCGCCAATTTTGCCACCGCTCTGGCGGAGGCGCGCGGCAAGGCCCAGGCGGATTCACTCAGGCGGACCCGGCGCGACACTCCCGCCCGGCGCATGCTCAAGGACGGCACTACTGAAGAAATCTCCTCCCGAGACCTGAAGCAAGGAGATTTCGTTCTCGTCGAAGCCGGAGAAGTTGTCCCCAGCGACGGGGAGATTGTCGAAGGCATCGCGTCAATCAACGAGTCGGCGATTACGGGCGAATCGGCTCCGGTCATTCGCGAAGCCGGAGGCGACCGGTCCAGCGTCACCGGCGGCACCACCGTCATCTCGGATCACATCGTCGTCCAGGTGACCAGCGGAGCGGGCGAGTCGTTTCTCGATCGGATGATCGCGCTTGTCGAAGGAGCGATCCGGCAGCGAAGCCCCAATGAGATTGCACTGACGCTGGTGCTGTCGGGACTCACGTTGATCTTCCTGATCGTGGTCGTTCCGCTCTGGCCGATGGCGTGGAACGCCGAGCAGTATATGACCAGCTACCTCGGATTGGCCTCGCCGCTGAAGAGCCTGGGCACCGACGTTCCGACGCTGGTGGCGCTGATCGTCTGCCTGATTCCCACGACCATCGGCGCCTTGCTGGCCGCCATCGGCATCGCCGGCATGGAACGCGCCCTCACTCACAACATCATCTCCAAGAGCGGAAAGGCCGTGGAATTGGCGGGCGACGTGGACGTGGTGCTGTTGGACAAAACCGGAACGATCACGGTTGGCGACCGCCGGGCGACGCAATTCCTGCCGGTCGGCAAATACGACGCGGCACAGCTTGGCAAGTTGGCCGCTCTGGCCTCGTCGACCGATGCGACTCCCGAGGGCAAAAGCATCGTCAAGAAATTCGAGGAAACGGCCACAAGCGCCGTGAGCATCCCCAAAAACTCGCAGTTTGTGCCGTTTACCGCCCAGACGCGCATGAGCGGGATCAACTTGCCTGACGGAACGCGCATTCGCAAAGGCGCTTCCGATGCGATCGTGAAGTTCGTCCAGCGGCAAGGCGGCGTCGTCCCTACTGAGTTGTACGCGATGGTCGATGGCGTCGCCGCCAAGGGCGCGACGCCGCTGGTTGTCGCCAACGGCGGCGACGTTGCCGGCGTGGTCGTGCTGGAGGACATCCTGAAGCCGGCGATGAAGGATCGGTTTGAACGCCTCCGGCGGATGGGGCTGCGCACCGTGATGATCACCGGAGACAATCCGCTGACGGCCGCGGCGATCGCCGAGCAAGCCGGCGTGGACGATTTTGTTGCTCAGGCCACGCCTGAAATCAAGCTGGAATACCTCCGCAAGCAGCAGGGCGAAGGCAAGCTGGTCGCCATGATGGGCGACGGCACGAACGACGCGCCGGCGCTGGCCCAGGCCGACGTGGCCCTGGCCATGAACGCCGGAACCCAGGCCGCCAAGGAAGCCGCCAACATGGTGGACCTCGACAGCGACCCCACCAAGCTGATTGAAGTCGTTGAAATCGGCAAGCAACTGCTGATGACCCGCGGCGCCTTGACCACCTTTTCCATTGCCAACGACGTCGCGAAATATTTTGCGATCATCCCGGCGCTGTTCGCCGGCACGCTGCCCTGGCTGAAAAGGATCGACATCATGTACCTGCATTCGCCGACCTCGGCCATTCTTTCGGCGGTGATCTTCAACGCGCTCATCATCCCCGCGCTGATCCCGGTTGCCCTGAAAGGCGTTTCCTATAAACCGCTCGGCGCGGACGCCCTGCTGCGGAAAAACCTGCTGATTTGGGGCTTGGGAGGCGTCATTCTGCCGTTCGTCGGCATCAAGCTCATCGACTTGTTGCTGGTGGCGTTCCATCTGACCGTATGAGCGGCCACGAATTTTGGAGTCATTACCATGTTCAAATCAATCACAAAGAGTCTTTGGTTGCTCGGGTTTTCAGTCGTGATCTGCTGTGTGGTCTACCCCGCCATCATGTGGGCCATCGGGCAGACGTTGTTTCCGTTCCAGGCGAACGGAAGCATGGTGAAAGCGGACGGCAGTCACGTGGATCATCCGGACGGGACGGAAGTGGGCTCCCTGCTGATCGCCCAGCCGTTTACCAAGGCGGAATACTTCCAGCCCCGGCCATCGGCGTGTTCTTACGATGCATCGGCGTCGTCTTCACAGGCGTGGGCGGCATCGAACTACCAGCTCCGCAACCGCGTGGCGACGCAACTTGGGCCGATTGTCACCTATAAGAGTGGTCCGAAGGCCGGTCAGGCCGTCGCGCCGGATATCGAAGCCTGGTTCCAGAAGGACCAATTCCAGGGCAGTCCGTCGATCGTCGCCCAATGGGCCGATGCCCACAACGGCCTGGCCCAGGCCTGGGTAACCGGGGATTCAACCGGCGCGCACGCTCAATACGTCACCGATTGGGAAAAAGCGCATCAGGCGGTGGTCCAGCAGTTCATCAAGGACAACCCCGGCACGCCGCAGCCCCAGCCCTCGGACTTGGCCGTCGTATTTTTTGAGACGTTTTCCAAGGAGAACCCGGGCAAATTCCCCTCGGGCGTGACCTACAACCCGCCGACAACGCTGCCATCAGGCGTGCCCGCGACGCAGCCGACGACAATCATTCAGCCGGTTAATTCCGGATCGGACATCCAGTCTGATTTCTTCGACATGTGGAGGCAGGACCATGCGGACGCGGACCTCCAGGACGTTCCCGGCGATCTGGTGACAACCTCCGGGTCGGGCCTCGATCCGCACATCACGCTCCAGAACGCCGAATTTCAGTTGCCCGGCATCGCCGCTCAGTGGGCGCAGGACACCAAGCGAGACTCCGCGGCGATCAGCAAGGAAATCGACCAAATCCTGCAAAAGGACGCTGCGGCGCCCTTGGGCGGCTTGTGGGGCGAACAAATGATCAACGTGCTGCAAGTCAACCTGGAGCTTCGTCAAAAATACGGCGCGCCGGCTTCGTAAGCCAACATGCGACGCCTTTTCGAAAATGGGTTGCCGCGGATGTCCCGGAAATAGAAGAGTCCGCGGATTCCTTGTTGTTTCGGCCAAAATCGCGGAGGAACTTTGTTGGGATTATAATGTTATGAACACCAACGTCCTTTTCTTGGAGCGCGGCGAGGAATCGAAGTCTGGGAGAAAGAATATGCCGACAGACCCAATCTCCCGCCTGCACGTTCTTGTCGTGGACGATGAAATCAACGTTCGCAAGACCCTTGCCATCAGCCTGGAAACGGACGGGCACCAGGTGGTTGCCGTCAGCAATGGGGAGGATGCCCTCTCCGAAGCGGCACACCATCACTTCGACGTGGCTTTTGTCGATCTGCGGCTCAAGAACAAATCCGGATCCGATCTGATCCCGGAACTCATCGCAAAAAGCCCCTGGATTCGGGTCGTGGTCATTACGGCATTCGGCACGGTCGACAGCGCCGTCGAGACGATGAAGCGTGGCGCCGTGGATTACATCACCAAGCCGTTCACGCCCAAGCAAATAAAACAAATTACCGACGCGTTGGCGATGCGCGCCGGGCCGGGGAATTCCGCGGGCCAGACCAGCGGCAAATCGGCCGTCAGCCTTCAAAGCCATGATCCCATCATGCTGGCGGCGATAAGCCTCGCGCGCCAAATTGCCCAAAGCGATACCACCGTCCTGATCCGCGGCGAAAGCGGAACTGGAAAAGGAATGCTGGCTCGCGCCATTCACGACTGGAGCAGCCGCGCCGATAAGCCGCTGGCAACCATTTCATGCCCAACTCTTTCCCCGCAACTCCTGGAAAGCGAGTTGTTCGGTCATGTCCGGGGCGCATTCACCGGGGCCGTGCGCGACAACCCCGGTCACATCGCCGGATCGGACGGCGGCACGCTGTTCCTCGACGAAATCGGCGACCTTCCGCTCGACCTGCAACCGAAGCTATTGCGCTTCGTCCAGGATAAAGAATACGAATCGGTCGGAGAAGCGATCACGCGCCGTGCGGACGTCCGCATCATTGCGGCGACGAATACCAACCTGGAAGATGCCGTCCGAGCCGGGCGATTTCGGGAGGATTTGCTCTATCGGATCAACGTGATCCCGATCAACGTCCCGCCGCTGCGAGCGCGCCCCGATGACGTCATTCCCCTGGCCGAGCGTTTCGCCAGGGAATTCAATCGGGGAAATCCAGCGGCCGGTTTTACGGACGAGGCCGTTTCGGCGCTGCGGTCCTACAACTGGCCGGGAAACGTCCGAGAGTTGCGAAACGTCATCGAACGCGCGGTCGTGCTCTGTCAATCCAAGCAAATAGGTCTTCAGCATCTTCCCGGAAGCTTTCTTCCGAACAGTTCTCCGGATTTGGAACTCGGAGACGCGGTTACCATGGACAAACTTGAAGAGGTCCACATTCGCCGTGTGATCGCTCGAACCAAATCACTTGAAGAAGCGGCGCGCGTGCTCGGCATGGACCCCGCCACGCTCTGGCGCCGTCGCAAGAAATACGGCATTTGACCGCGCATGGAGGAGAAACTGGGGGGCGGGAAGATTTATGAGCGTCTGGTCATTCGTGCAATATGCGCTATTTCTTGGGATCGTTACGGTGCTGGTCAAACCGGCCGGCGCCTATCTCTCGCGTGTGTTTGACGGCGGCCAAACGAGGCTCGACCGGGGACTTAAGCCCGTCGAACGGCTGATTTACCGGCTGATGCGAATCGATCCCTCGGTCGAGATGTCCTGGAAAAGATACGCGGGCGCATTCATCCTCTTCACGGCAGTCGGGACGCTGCTGCTGTACGCGATACTGAGACTTCAGACGTATCTGCCCGGCGGCCCGTCCGCCGACGCGCTGACAACGCCAATGACGCCCGACCTGGCGATGAACACGGCGTTCAGTTTCTCGACGACCACGACCTGGCAGGCCTACGGCGGTGAGTTGACGATGAAGTATTGGACCCAGATCGTCGGGCTGGCCGGGCAAAACTTCTTTGCCGGCGCCGCCGGTCTGGCCGTGGGCATCGCGTTCATCCGCGGCTTGGCGCGGAAGTTAACCGGCACGATCGGTAACTTCTGGTTCGATCTCGTGCGCTCGATCCTTTGGGTTCTGTTGCCGCTCTGCGTCGTTGGAAGCGTTCTGCTCATTTGGCAGGGCGTTCCCATGACGTTCGCGCCCTACCCGAAGGCGGCCACGATTCAGGGCGACGTGCAGACGATTGCCCGCGGACCCGTGGCGGCGCTGGAGTTCATCAAGAACCTCGGCACCAACGGCGGAGGATTCTTCAATGCCAACGGCGCCCACCCTTTCGAGGGACCCACGCCGCTGGCCAATCTGCTCGGAATGCTGGCGATCGCGGTCCTGCCGGCGTCGCTGACGTACACCTTCGGGCACATGGTCGGCCGGCCGAAGGCGGGCTGGATGCTCTACGCCGCCATGGTCTTCCTCTTCGTTGTCGCGCTCGTTGTATGTGATTGGGGAGAAACGCGCGGCAATCCGCTGCTTGCACAACTGGGCGTGGCCAGGGCCAACATGGAGGGTAAGGAAGTCCGCTTCGGCGCCGCCCAGACGGTATTGACGGCGGTAACAACCAGCAACGGGGCAACTGGTTCGACCAACGCGATGCACGATTCGTTTATGCCGCTGAGCGTCAGCGTGCCCTTGTGCAACATGATGCTCGGGGAGATCGTGTTCGGCGGGCTGGGCACGGGCCTGTACAGCATCGTGATGGTCGCTCTGGTCGGTGTGTTCATCGCGGGGTTGATGACCGGCCGCACGCCGGAATACCTCGGCAAGAAGATCGGGCCCGGCGAGATGAAGCTGATCGCCCTGTTTTCGCTGATCACACCGATGGCGATATTGTTCCCCACGGCAATCGCGGTCGTCAGCAGCGCCGGGCTGGCCGGTCTATCGACAAATGGCGGACCCCACGGCTTCACCGAAATTCTCTACGCTTACAGCTCGTGCTGTGCCAACAACGGGCAGGCCAT
Organism: Tepidisphaeraceae bacterium; assembly: GCA_050014015.1. Lineage (GTDB taxonomy): Bacteria > Planctomycetota > Phycisphaerae > Tepidisphaerales > Tepidisphaeraceae > PALSA-1353. Next base: position 32,233 of record JBEKEC010000025.1, on the reverse strand, counting down.
GGCGGGCCTCAACGCCAATTCGCCGTTCTATAATCTCACCACGGTTCCGGTCATGTTGGCGGGTCGATTCGGGCTGGCGGTTCCCGCGTTGGCGCTCGCCGGCCGCCTTGTGGCGCAGGGGCGTCGTTCGCAGCACGCGGGCACGCTGCCTTCGGATTCTCTGCTCCTGGCAACGGTGGCGGTCTCCGCCGCCGTGCTGATCGTTCTGCTCAGCTTCCTGCCCGCGCTGGCGCTGGGGCCGTTGCTCGAACATTTCCAGTTGCCCTGAATGTAGCTATAAGCGCTTATCAATGAAGACTGAGATCATCGAAAAAAAAAGGGCCGCCGGTTCGCGGTGGTGCCGCTGAAGGATTTCCAGCGGCTCAAGCATGACGCCCAGATGCTCGACGACATCCGGGCCTACGATGCCGCCAAGACCCGCAAGGAAGAGGCGTTCCCATCCGACGTGGCCCGGCGGCTGGTGGCCGGCGAGAGTCCCATCCGGGTTTTCCGCGAACATCGGGGACTGACCCAGGAGCAGCTTGCCAAGGCCGCGAAGATCGCCCGGCCGTACCTGACCGAGATTGAAGCCGGCCGGAAGGAGGGTTCCGTCTCGGTGCTAAGAGCCATTGCGGCCGCCCTGAAGCTCGACCTGGACGACATCGCCGGTTGAAGAACGGAGAGGGGGAGATTCGAACTCCCGCTACCCTTTCGGGCAGACCGGTTTTCGAAACCGGCGCATTCAACCACTCTGCCACCTCTCCAAAATACATCTCCACCCCCTGCAAAACCGTGGTTTCCCTCCGCTTTTCCGGGTGCTCCGCGCGATGGTACAGCATCCGATTTCACTTCGCCAGAGTTCACCGGGCTCGGCTCGGGCAAATCCATCGGGCAAATCCATCTCTTGACCCGTGCCGGTCGCCCGTCTATTCTTTGTCCACTTTCCGCTATAGCCGCGGGTGCGGCAGCGAAGGGCGTACCCTTTCGCGGCGGAACCCTTTATGACCGGTTTGCCGGGGCGTCCGACGGTCGGACGTTTTTCCTGGCTTTCCTGGTGTCTGGGAGTTTTTCCAATGTCAATGTCCGTTGAGCAGAAACAGAAGATCGTCACTGATTTCAAGATCCACGAAAAGGATACTGGTTCCCCTGAAGTGCAGATCGCGCTCCTGACCGAGCGGATCAACCAGCTTCGCGGGCATTTCGATGCGCATAAAAAGGACCATTCGTCCCGACGTGGGTTGCTCAAGCTCGTCAGCCGCCGAAATCGTCTGCTCAAATATCTGACGCGCGAGGATCGCACGCGATATCAGCAGATCATCGGCCGGCTGGGACTGCGAAAATAACGTTGATCGGGCACGGCGTGGCGCCGCGCCCGTTTTTGTTTGCTTTGCCATCCTTCTCTGCGCCATTTAAGCCCCGGGCGCGGCGGCGGGCCGGCAAGACGATTCGCCACAGATGCACAGACCCGGGGAAGGGCGAGGAAGTGCAAGTTATTAGTTTCAAGTTGCAAGTTAAGATGCAGGATAACGCCGCATTTTTCTTCCAACTTGCACTTGCAACTAACAACTTGCACTTCCCCCTTCCCTCCCTGGATCTGTCCATCTGTGGCCTACCGATACACCACCGGGGCTGAAAAGGGATATTTTTCATGCAAGCCATTCGAATTGAACGGCAGATCGGCGGCCGTACGCTCGCCATCGAGACCGGCACCTATGCCAAGCTCGCCGATGGGGCGGTCACGGTCCAATACGGCGATTCGGTCGTTTTCGCCGCGGTCGTCCGCGCCGTTCCGCGCGAGGGGATCGACTTTTTCCCGCTTCAGGTGGATTACCGCGAGCGCCGCGCCGCCGCCGGCAAATTCCCCGGTGGGTTCATGAAACGCGAGGGACGCCCGACCACCAAGGAAATCCTCACCGCCCGTCTCATCGACCGCCCCCTTCGCCCCTTGTTTCCCAAGGGTTTCATGGACGAGGTGCAGATTCATCTCAACGTCCTGGCCTTCGACGGCGAAAACGACCCGGACATCTTCTCCGGCATTGCCGCCAGCTCCGCCCTCGCCATCAGCGACATCCCCTTCCTCACCCCGACCGCCCACGTTCGCGTCGGACGCGTCGATGGCCAATTCGTGCTCAATCCCACCGTCGAGCAGCTTGAATACAGCGAAATGGATTTGGTCGTCGCCGGCACCAAGCATTTCGTCAACATGATCGAACTTGGCGGCCGCGAGGTGAAGGAGGACCTCGTCGCCGACGCCATCGAGTTCGGCCACAATGCCGTGATCGAAATCGTCGGCATGATCGAGGAGCTGCAATCCAAGGCCGGCAAGCCGAAGATCGGCGAAATCAGGCTTTCCGACCCCGGGTTCGTCGATGCCATCCGCGCCCGCGTCACCGACAGGATACGTGAAGTGAAGGGCAAGGCCGGAAAGGACGACCGCGCCGATTCCATCAAGCAGATTCTCGACGATCTCCTCGCCGAAATGGCGCCCCCGGTCACCGATCCCAACGCCAGCTATCACGCTATCCTGGCGACAAAGGAAAAGCATAAGGAGATTCGAGCCATCTTTGTCGAAGTCGAAGAGCAGGTCACTCGCGAAGCGATCCTCGCCGGCGTCCGGCCCGACGGCCGCGATTTCCACAGCATCCGCCCCATCTCCTGCCAGGTCGGCGTCCTTCCCCGCGTCCACGGCTCGGCCGTCTTCACCCGCGGCGAAACCCAGGCCATGTGCACCGTCACCCTCGGCACCAGCAGAGATGAGCAGCTTGTCGACGGTCTGATCGACGAATACAGCCAGAAATTCATGCTCCACTACAACTTCCCCAGCTACAGCGTCGGCGAAGTCCGGCCCATCCGCGGGCCCGGCCGACGCGAGATCGGACACGGCGCTCTCGCCGAACGAAGCCTCGTCGCCGTCCTCCCCGGCATCGAGCTCTTCCCCTACACCGTCCGCATTATCAGCGACATCCTCGAATCCAACGGCTCCAGCTCCATGGCCAGCACTTGTGGCGGATGCCTCGCCCTCATGGACGCCGGCGTCCCCATCTCAAAGCCCGTCGCCGGAATCTCCATCGGTCTCGTCAAGGAAGGCGGCCGCTCCGCTCTGCTCACCGACATCATCGGCGAGGAGGACCACTTCGGCGATATGGATTTCAAGGTCTGCGGCACTCGCGACGGAATCACCGCCATCCAACTCGACATCAAAACCGAAGGCATCGATCACAAAATCATCCGTGAAACTCTGCACCGGGCCAAAGAGGCCCGCCTGACCATCCTCGATAAAATGGCCGCCGTCCTTCCCGCCCCACGCCCCGAAATCAGCAAATACGCGCCACGCCTGCTCACCGTCAAGATCGACCCGGAAAAGATCGGCAAGCTGATCGGCCCCGGCGGAAAGAACATCAAGAAGCTCCAGGAAGACACCGGCGCCCAGATCGACATCGAGGACGACGGAACCGTCTTCATCAGTTCCGTCGATCAGGCCTCCGCGGAAAAGGCCCGCGATCTCGTCGAGGCCATCACCGCCGAGGTGAAGGTCGGCAAAATTTACGCCGGCAAGGTCGTCAGCATCAAGGAATTCGGCGCGTTCGTCGAAATCGCCCCCGAAACCGACGGACTCTGCCACGTCTCCGAGCTTTCCGACAAATACGTCCAGAACGTCGATGACGTCGTCCACATCGGCGACGAGATTCGCGTGAAAGTGATCCTCATCGACGATCAGGGCCGGATCAAACTCAGCCGCAAGGCCGCCATGCGGGAAGAGGGCCAAACCGATCCGGAACCCGTCGGCGCACCCGCCGGCGGCGGCCCCGAAGGCCACCACGACGACCGCGGCCGCGACGACCGTGGCCGCGACGATCGCGGCGGCCATCGCGGCCCGCCCCGTCACGGCGGTGGCCGTGGCGGCGACCGCGACCGCGGCCCCCGCGGGCCGCGCCGCGACTGATCCGCGAAACGACGGTTAGGAGGCAGGCAACGACGACTCCGTTTCCCCCCTCGCCCGGTACTCCGGGAGAGCGTTGGGGTGAGGGTACTCCGTTGAGTTGTTCACGCTCGGCCATTTGGTCCGGCTATAATATTCAAATATGCCCATAGCATCTCGCAAATCCGTTGTCATTGGCCCCGAGCACCACGGCCGGCGAATGTCGCTCGATCAATTTGACCGAGCCGCCACGCGCGATGACCGGCTATATGAGCTCAATAAAGGGATCATCGAAATGGTAGACGTGCCTCAGCCTCGGCATTTACGGCAGGTGCTGGCGGTTAGAAATCAACTGGTGCTTTATCAAGAGGCAAACCCCGGTGCCATTCATTCCGTTACGAGTTCTTTCGACAGCAAGGTCCTCATCGCCTCCGCGCAATCCGAGCGTCATCCGGATTTGTCCGTCTATCTTTCCCCGCCACCCGAACTTGACCAAGTCTGGTCCCTCTGGGTGCCGGCAATCGTCGTGGAAGTGGTCTCGCCCAGTTCATCGCGGCGGGACTACCACGACAAGCCGGAAGAATACCTCGAATTCGGCATCGCCGAATATTGGATCATCGACGCTCAAAAGCAGCAGATGACCGCCATGATCCGCTGGCGCGGCCAATGGAAGCCGAAGATCCTCAAGCCGTCCCAGAAATACACCACCCGCCAATTGCCGGGTTTCACGCTGGATCTGAGCCGTGTCATGTCCGCGGCAAAATGATCGCTACCAGAATTGTGTGGCGCCGCGTCTATGGCAACAGCTTCTCCACCGCCACGTCAACGAACATTTCGGTGCCCGTCGGCAAGTGCAATACCTGGCCGGACCGCAACGTATCCATTGACGCATACCGGCCCTGCCCCGCATCGGGGATGGTGTATACCTCAATGACGCGATCAACCAGATTGACGATGATGTATCGCGATATCTCCGCCGCCGCATAGATCCGCTGCTTGGCGGTGCGGTCATCGTGCAACGAACTGTCGGCCACTTCAATCACCGCCAAAACATCCGCCGGTCCCGGCAGGCGCTGTCGATATGCATCCGCGGCGCCTTGCAAAATGGCGCCGTCCGGCTCGGGCTCGCTGTCGGGAGGAAGCGTGATTGGCTGTTGTGTCCGAATATGACATCTGTGAGGTTTCAACCGTTCATTCAATTCGCCGAGCTGATAAACAACCCAGACGTGCTCGTGTCCCACCGTCATCGGATTGTCTCCTGACCGGCTGCGGTCCTTGCGAACCAGAAACCCATCCAGCAACTCAATCGGTTGCCCCTCCTCGAGAATCCCCGCGGCAATCATCTGGTGGTATTGATCCACGGTTATGGGCACCGATAGCGGGTTTCGGCGAAGTTGCTGCATTTCCGACGCAATCATGCCGCATATCATACCAAAATCCCCCAGGGCCATCGCATCTAGCCATGGCGTTCAAGCGTTCAAGGGTTCAAGGGAGGGCATTTTCCCTTGAACCCTTGAACCCTTGAACCCTTGACCCCTTGACCCCTTGACCCCTTGACCCCTTGAACCCTTGAACCCTTGAACCCTTGAACCCTTGAACCGCCGGACCTGCAAATGCGATGGCCCTGCGAAAATCCCCACCCCGGCGCGCCTCAGCGTGAATTGTCCCAATTTGCCGGCTAATATAGAGATATGTCTTCCCACACCGTTGGCCCTTTCCCCGCCGATCTCCTCGCCGCAAAAAAGCAAATCCGCGAACGCGCACGTTCCTACGGGCTTGATTTCTTCCCCGTCGTTTTCGAAATGTGCGACTACGAGCAGATGAACCAGATCGCCGCCTACGGCGGATTCCCCCAGCGATATCCCCATTGGCGATTCGGCGCCGAATACGAACGCCTCCGCAAGCAGCACTTCTACGGCCTGGGCCGCGTCTACGAGATGGTCATCAACAACGATCCCTGCTACGCCTATCTCCAGGAATCCAATCAACTCGTCGATCAGAAGCTGGTCATCTCCCACGTCTATGGCCACGCCGACTTCTTCAAGAACAACCTGTGGTTCAGCCAGACCAACCGCAAGATGATGGACGAGATGGCCAACCACGCCACGCGCATCCGCCGCCACATCGAGAAACAGGGCTACGATACCGTCGAGAAATTCCTCGACGTATGCTTGAGCGTGGAAGACCTGATCGACGCCCACGGCATGTTCCTCAACCGTGGCCCGATGGAACAGAAGCCCGAAGAGGTCCCGCGCCAGGAGCAGGTCTCCAAGTTCAAGGCCAAGGATTATCTCGATCGCTGGATCAATCCCCCGGAACTGCTCGAAGCCGAAGCCAAGAAAATGCGCGAGGACCGCGCCAAGCTGCGCCACGTCACCCCGGCCCGCCCGACCCGCGACGTTTTGCAATATCTCCTCCAACACGCCCGACTCGACGACTGGCAAATGGATTGCCTGGCCATCGTCCGCGAGGAGGCCTACTATTTCGCACCCCAGGGCATGACCAAGGTGATGAACGAAGGCTGGGCCAGCTATTGGCACAGCACCCTCATGACCAAGCATTTCGTCGACGCCACCGAGATCATCGACTATGCCGACCATCACAGCGGCACCGTTCACATGCCGCCGGGAAATTTCAATCCCTACAAGGTCGGCCTGGAACTCTTCCGCGACATCGAGGACCGCTGGAACAAAGGCCGCTTCGGCAAGGCCTACGAGGAATCCGACAACGTCGGCGAGAAAAAATCCTGGGACAAGGGTTTGGGCCTCGGCCGCGAAAAAATCTTCGAGGTCCGACGCATGTACAACGACGTCAATTTCATCGATGAATTCATGACCCCCGAGTTCATCGAAAAACACAAGTTCTACCAATACGGCCGCGATCCCCACACCGGCCAGCTTCGCATCGTCACCCGCGATCCCGCTCGCATCAAGCAGGCCATGCTCTACTACCTGACCAACCACGGCCGCCCGTTCATTTACGTCGTCGACGGCGACTACTGCGGCCGCGGCGAGCTATATCTCGCCCACAAGCACAACGGCCAGGACCTGGAAATCAAGTTCGCCATCGAAACTCTCAAGAACATCCACAAAATCTGGCAGCATCCCGTCCATCTTCAAGCCCGGATCGACGACGACATGATTCTCTTCACCTACGCCGGCGACCAGCCGAAACAGCAGACCATTCACGACGAACTGCCCAAGCCGGCACATCAGATGGCATAGCAGTGATTCCGCAGGGTGCGGCCATAATTTTTTGCGGAGCCCGCCCTTTTCCCCCTCCCCCTGTACTCAGGGGGAGGGTTGGGGTGGGGGTTCTTCCGAGCTTGCAAAAATCTTTGGCCACGCCCGTATTCAACAACAGGTGTACTTGACGAGGATTTCAACTGCCTTACGTTACGCATTCCGGTCGCAGATGACTGAGCCTGAACCATGCCGATGAAAAATCCACCCCACCCCGGCGGCCCTGGGCGTCACCCGCACCACGCTGTCAGAGTTGGTCAACGGCAAGCGCGGCATTTCCGCCGAAATGGCCGTGCGCCTGTCCAAAGTATTCGGCGGCACTCCCGCAAGCTGGCTCACCCAGCAGGTACACTATGAACTCGCACACGTCCGCCCCAACAGGATCAAATTGCGAAGGCTGAAAGTCGCCTGACGTATGCGATTCAGGATTGTGGACTGGCTAATTCCAAGCGGGCGCATTGCGATCTGGTTTGGCGAGAATGGAGCCCGCACATGAGCGCTTTACCGGGCAATGGAAATTGCTCAAGTGCCGCTTCCATTCCCCGCATCGACGGCATGATCCTCTTCACCTTCGCCGGCGACCAGCCGAAACAGCAGACCATTCACGACGAACTGCCCAAGCCGGCGCATCAGGTGGGATAGGGCTAGATGTAGCTTTTCTCTGCAGATAACGCAATCTATTTAGGCTTGGGTTCATTCCCTGCACCCGCTGGCTTAGTGCCAGGGTCAACCGCGCCGATCGGTTTCCCTACCTCACGATCATTGTAGATCGTCAGCCATTCCTTCACGATCACTGGCATCCGTTCCACAACTTCGTAGCCAAAGAGCGCTTCATCCAACAAGCCCATGTGCAGCATATCGATAATGCGGCACAGATACGAGCGGCCCTTTCCCCACCAGTTCTGGTACGCATCGACCATAAGGTAGTGTTTCACGTCAACTCCTTCATTTACGCGAAGTTCCTCCAGCTCCATGCCATCCAAAAGCGTTTCATAGATCGCTCCGGAAACACGGCTGCCGAACGTGGTGGTGTGATAGTGTTCCTTCACTTCCCAAACGGCAATTGGATTAACCGTGTCCGGAAATGCGCCGTCGATCCATCGGGCCAACGTCCGAACGGGTTTCCCATCGCGCGTAATCGTCGTGAGGGAGCGCGGCGTAAGGTTTGCCTTCAGATTCCCGCAGTTCACACGAATCAGGATATTGATGATGGCTTGAAGATAGTTTGGCTTCCTCTTTTTCCCCTTCTGTTTATTCATTGGAATATCGCAACCTGCCGGTTTGTGTTGCGCGCAGAGGGTATCGAAAACCCGTTTGGCTCGCTTGGCGTCCATGAGTCGTACCTTGACGTATTCATTCAAGACATTGGCCCGATATTGGAAATACGCCTCAATAAGCTTGCCGTAACCCGTCGGTTTGTCGTTGACGGTGACGTGATCCGTTCTTAGGCCAAGATCATTAAACGCTTTCACAATGTCAGCTATGGCCGGCGCTTTGACTCTATCTTGGCCACGCACCGAGTAATGCGCGCGCTCGCTGATCGATCGAATGTGCGCCCAAAAGTCTTTCGGCTGGCCTAGGAATCGTTTGTCGGCGGTCATGCGCCTCGCTCGAATCTCTCGACAAGTGCGGCAAGGGTGACTCCCAAGACTTTGCAGATGCTCCGCAGTTCAACGAGGTCAAGCCGTTGCTCGGCTGATTCGTAGCGGCTGACGTAGGATTGCGGTTCATCGAGCTTCGCGGCCATGTCAACCTGCCGCATGTTGGCCTCAACCCGTAGTTGGCGGAGTAAGTCTGCAAGCCGTTCCCTGTCGTGCGTTGCCCTGCCCTTGCTCACGATGGAAGGCTAAAGGCCATTGACACGTATGCAAAATGTGCATACGCTTTCGGTGATGATCCAGCAGCTACTGTTCGGTGAATCGGTCACGCGGGACGTGAAGCCGTTCAAGGCACAACTACTCAAATGGATCGGTAACAAACAACGTTTCGCCCACGAAATTGCGTCTTATTTCCCAACCGAGTACGGCACCTACTACGAACCCTTTATCGGTAGCGGCGCAGTCTTGGCAACCGTCGCCCCGGAACGGGGAGTAGGATCGGATTCGTTCAAGCCGCTAATCGAGATTTGGCAAACATTGCACCGTGCCCCGGATTTGCTAAAGCTGTGGTATACGGAACGATGGCTGAAGTTCAAAGCCGGAGAAAAGGCTGACGAATTCGAACGCGTGAAAGCCGCCTATAACGCAAAGCCAAACGGCGCGGATTTGCTGTTCCTGTGCCGTAGCTGTTATGGCGGCGTCGTGCGCTTCCGCCAGCGAGACGGGTACTGCTCCACTCCCTGCGGCATTCACGATCCCATTTCACCCGAAAGTTTTAGTGCGCGTGTAGATGACTGGCATCGGCGCACGAGGGGAACGGAGTTCGTTCGGGCTGACTACCGCGAAATCATGGCCAGCGCGAAGTCCAATGACATGATCTACTGCGATCCGCCCTACACGCACAGCCAAGCTATTCTCTACGGCGCGCAAGCATTCAGTTTGCGGAAGCTCTTCACGACAATCGCGGAATGCAAGGCGCGGGGAGTGTACGTCGCGTTGAGCATCGACGGCATGAAACGCGCGGGGAAGCAGGTTTGCAAGCTGCCTATTCCTGATGGGCTATTTGAGCGCGAGATCTTCGTTAACTGCGGACGCTCAATGTTGCTGCGATTTCAAATGCCTGGCGAAACACTTGAAAACGAAGTAGTGCATGACCGCCTGCTGTTAACATACTGATCGTGCTCACGTCCCGTTTCTATTCCTTTACCTCCAAGATTCCCCCGCCAACACCCGCCGAAAAAAAAATTTCCAAAAAATCCGCCGAATTCCAAAAACACGTCCAATTCTTTCACCTCCCGGCTATAGGTATAGAGGACCTCGATTTTTCGATGCCGATCCAGCCGTTATCCCGGCTCAGCTTGCACGGCGACAAAATGGCCGACCGATGCTCTTTCAAGTGCCATCCCCTGGTAACGGTAACGAAACCCCGCGCCGCGACATCGAAAACGGGGGTTTTGTTACCACCGCACCAAGGCAAATCTGCAACCTTAATTTTATGATGGCCATTCAGCGGGAGAATTCAGACTGACCGCGGATTACGCGGATTGACACGGATACGAAGAACGAACTCATCCCAGGTCCTATCTGCGCTGCAATCCATCAAAATCTTCGCACGCTGGCGGAGGCGAAGCCTACCGCGCGCAAATTTCCAGCCCGGATCATTACCGCCCGCTTCGCTGGAGATCCTGGAGTTGGCTTAGCCCACGATCTCGCTCCCAAAAGAAAAGTTCGCGCGGAGGCGCGGAGAATTGAAGGGGGCAATTTGACCCATCTTTTCTCTTCTCCGTGCCTCCGCGCGATATCTCTTTTCGGTTGCGGCTACGCCGCGCTGGGTTATCCGCGAAATCCGCGGTTCGATTTCCTTTCAAACAGCGACAAAATGGCTGACGGATGCTCTTTCAAGTGGGTCCCTCGTGTGACAGTGACAAAACCCCGCGCCGCGGCGTCGAAAACAGGGGTTTTGTCACCGCCGCATCAAGGCCAACTCTGCAACCGTAGTTTTATGATGACCAATGCACCGGAACAATTCCGACTCGCCGCCGATCGAGCGGATTTCGCTCTCTCTCCTGTTCTACTCTCTACTGTTCCACCCTCTCGCGCAGCGGGGGGGAGGGGGTGGATGGGACATTTTTGGACAAAGTGTCAAATTTCCCGCCATCGCCAGCCGCCAAAACCTCGTTTCCCGATCGACGTCCCGGCTACCCGGCATTGTTCCGCTCAATGTCCTTTAAGTAGAATGTCCCACGCCATGCCCATCCTCAGCACGACCAAAATGACCGCCGAGCAGTTCCTTCAGCTTGGCGAAGACCCACCCGGCGTTCGGCTGGAACTGGTGGAAGGAGAAATCGCCGTGAGCCCAAGCCCGATGCCGCAGCACTCCTACGCGGAAATTAAGCTCATTATTCTGCTTGGCAATCACATTGAGGCCCGGAAATCGGGTGAACTGCATAGGGATGTCGATACGATTCTCAATCCCTTCACGGTCAGGCGCCCCGATATCCTTTATTTTTCCAAGGAACGTACGCATCTGATTGGCAAAAAGGCCATGCACGGCCCGCCGGATTTGGCCGTCGAGATTATCAGCCCCAGCAGCGTTGATATTGACCGAACGGATAAATTCGCCCAATACCGCGACGCCGGGGTCGCCTATTACTGGATCGTCGATCCTGTGGCCAAGACCATCGAAGCCTGGCGGCTCGAGAACGGGCAATACATTCCTGCCGGCCAAGGCGCGAATGACCAGACCGTGCAATTGCCGCCGTTTGCCGACCTGTCCATTCCTCTTTCTCGCCTTTGGCGCGACTGAATAAAGGGTCTGCCAATTCTTCGGGGAGCGAAGACGATTGAACCGCCATGACGCCAAGACGCCAAGGTGGAAAGTGCGCCTTGGAATGATTTTACCTTGGCGTCTTGGCGTCATGGCGGTTCAGTTTCTGCTCTCCCGGAAATTTTTGGCACACCCATGAATAAATGCATCCCCTTTCAATCTTGGCAAAACCCCCAAAGTTCGCTAAGTTATAGGCGAAGGAGCACCTTTCGTGGCCATGCAGGAATCCAGCACGCGCAGTATTTACGACTTCCATGCGATGTTCTATGACGTGACTTTCGGCAAGCTGGTGCGCCGCCGAATCGCACGCGGGATTTCGCACATGGCCATCAACCCCGGCGACCAGGTGCTCGATCTGGGCATCGGAACCGGCGCTTCCCTCGATTTTTATCCCAGCCATGCCCGCATCGTCGGCATCGATCTCTCCGGCGGCATGCTCCGCGAATGCCGGAAAAAACTCCAGCAAAAGCGCCTGGCGCCGACCCAGCTTTTCCAGGCCAACGCTCTTGAGCTTCCCTTCCGCGACAACGCCTTCGATCACGTTTTCATCAGCCACGTCATCAGCGTCGTCAGCGATCCATGCCGGCTCCTCACCGAGGCGCAGCGAGTCTCCAAGCCGGATGCGCGAATCGTCATCGTCAACCATTTTCAATCGACCAATCGGTTCATCGCCATGGTCGAGAAATTCCTCTGCCCGCTTTGCACGATGCTCGGCTGGCGCAGCGATTTGCCCTTGGACGACCTGATCCGGCGAACGGGGGTGGAGGTCGATTATCGCTTCAAGCTGGAAAGCATCGATCTCTGGGAAACGGTGGTGATCACCAACAACAAGGACCGGCGGATGGGGACTTTCGTGCCACCCACGGGGGTCGGGTGCGTCGCCGCTTGATCGGATGCGTTAGCCTTGATCTGTATCACATGCGCTGAATGCGGGGAAAGTTTTGAAATCGGCGAGGAGTTCGCCGGGATTACTGAATTCTGTCCCGCCTGCGGCGCGCTCAACGACATACCCGATACCGCTGCGGACCCCGGCCCGGACCAGCCCATTGAGTCCGCGCCGGCCGTTGCCGCATCCGCTCCCGTTCCGGGGCGCGGCATTCCAGCCGCCCTGTGGTGGACGATTCTCATCGCCGCCGTCGGATTGTTCGCCGTGGCCTGCGTGTTTCTCTTTTCCGACAATTGGGAGAGCCGCAACGTCCAGGCGCTCGCCGACGCAGCCAATCGTGGCGACGTCCTGATGGCCGACGAGGATTACGCCGCCGCCGCCGGACAATACCGCTTCGTCCTGGACACCGTCGGTCACCGCGCGATCGAAAGCGTATTCATCCGCCAGTTGATCGATCGCGCCCGTCGCGGCGAGGCCGAGGCCGAGGACCGCCTTCATGCCACTCCAACCACCCTGGCATCCACCGAGCCCGCCAGTGGAGGCGAAGCCTTCCACGCCGCCACCCAGCCCGATCTCCAGGTTCATCTTGCCATCAAGTCGTTCCAGCGCGACTACGAAGCCTTCCCATCGTTCATCCGCGGCCATCCCCTGCTCTTCCAGGATGCCAAGGGCAATTGGCGCCGACGTCAATTCGTCGTTTGGGACGCGAGTTACGATCCGCCCGCGCAGTCGGACTCGCCGCGGATTTTATTGCGATACACCTGCGGCTCCCACGTCACCGAACCGCACCACGATCGCCAGGAAGCCGAGGCGGACGATAATTTCCCGAACGATGAATCCCCCAAGGACGTTCATTGTCAGACGCAATTCGAATGGCTCTCGAATCGTTGGCTCATCGCCCGCCGCGATGCCGACGCCGAAAAGAACGAGACCGCCGCGGTCGACGTTCGTCCGTCGCTCGACGATTTCTACGTTCTGGAGCGGCAGGCCTTCCATGCGAATCAGGCGTCGCCGTGATCCGTCGGGAGGCACTCTATTTCACCGGCCGGGTCGCCGTCTGTGCCAGCTTTTCCGCCTTCGCCAGCGTCTTCTCCACCTCCGGGTCCGAATTCAGCGCCAGCGACCGTTTCAGCATCTCCACTGCTTCGGGGAATTGATGGTTCTGCAGATAAAGCATCCCCAGCGTGGCCTCCAGCACGCCGGGCTTTTCCCGCTTGTACCACGGAACCTGCGGCTCGACGCTCATCCACTGCTTCACCACCTCGATCGCTTCGGGCACCCGATTCAACTGCACCAAATCCTTCGCCAGCCGGTCGTAGCCGTGCGTATCCGTCGGCTCCAGCCGAGTCGCCGTCTTGTAGTCTTCCATCGCCTTCTCGACGTAGGCGTCTCCCTGCTCGGCGAATTTCCCGGCCTGCGACGCCTGGCCCTGGCGTCCGGCCTCGATGGCCCTGAGAAAGCACGGCTTTGCAAGGTCGTCCTGATATTCGCCCAAGATGATGTAATGAATAGACCGCGTGCCGTTCAGCGAGTAACTGTAGAGCGTTTCAGTATCCGTCCACCGCCCGGCCTGCACGAATGACAGCGATCCCAAAACCACAATCACCGCCCAGGTCGCGATTTTGACCGCCAGGCTTCTGTGCCGATCGATCCACCATCCAATCGCCAGCGCCACGCCCAGCATCGACAAATACACGTATCGATCCGCCACCGTTGTGTAATACTGATATGCAAAAGTCTTCAGCCCCAGGACCGGCAGAACGCCCAATACGAAAATCAGTCCAGCCACGCTCGGTATCTGCCGCTTCATCCGCCAGAGGATCACCGCCAGGGCCATCGGGAAGATCCACGTCCAATAGAGGGGATGATGCAGAGCCGGGTCCGTCAGCACGGCCGCCGGGCTGCGGGCGTAATCAAACCGCAGGTCGATCGGCAAAACCAGCTTGCCCAGGTAAAACGCCAGCCCATCCAGCGCGATCAGCGGCCGCGCCCACATCGGCGCGCCCACGTCTTCCAGCAATTCTTGAATCTTCGCCGCGATGACCGTCATGACAATGGCCATGGCAAACCACGGCCAAATCCACCGCGCGATGTCCTTCCACGACCGTCGATACGTGATCCGATCGATCACGGCGACGATTGCCAGCACAACCACGGTGGATGGTTTTGACAACAGCGCCGCCGCAAAAAACATCGTCGCCAGCCAATAATTTCTCCTCCGCCCGGCTTTGGGCGATTCCAGGGCGGCAAGGTATCGCCAGATGGACAGCAGCGCGAAAAATCCGCTCAGCAGGTCCTTCATCGCCGTTGCCCAGGCGACGGCTTCGGTCTGAAGCGGATGCACGGCGAAGATCAGCCCTCCCGCCGCCGCCGGCCAGTCCCCGATTTTCAGCCGCCGGAGAATCTCCACCACCACGCACGCGCACAGCCAATGAACCGCCAGGCTGGCCGCGTGGAACACGTCCGGATTGAGCGTCGCCCCCAGCAGGTCGGGGCTCTGCACGTGTGCCCCGTGCGCCAGCGCCCACCAGAGCGTGTAAACCAGCGGATCGTACATCGCGTTATTGTGCTGGCCTTTCAGGTTCCACTGGTCCAGCAATCCCCCGATCGTATGGCCCGTGATGTTCGGATTATTGTAGATCAGCGGGCCATCGTCCCAGTCCACGAAATCGTTCGTCACGATCCGGCCAAACACCAGAACGATCGCCAGCAACAACAAAAGACGGATCTGGGTGATTCGCGTCATGATCTGTTGGCAGCAATCACCGCCGCCATCCGCCCGGTGATGCCGTGTTCCCGGCGATGGGAAAAGAATTCATCCCGATGAGTCACGGTGCACCGGTCGGTGGAATCGATGTTGCTCTCGCGCAGCCCGCTGCTTAACAACTGCATTCGCGCCGCCCGGCGTAAATCCACCGTTCCCTTGCCATCCTGCGTCCGTGCAATCGGCGCGGCGTCTCCGAATACGTCGATAAACGCCTCCAGCACTTCCGATCCGACTTCAAACGCCCCGCTCCCGATGCACGGGCCGATGGCCGCCAGGATCGTGCCGGCCGCGCCGGCGCTATCCAGCATTTGCCCCGCCGCCGCCGGAATTATCCCGGCGACAATCCCCCGCCAGCCCGCGTGAACCGCCCCCACGATCCGCCCGTCCCCGCTGCAAAGCAACACCGGCACGCAATCCGCCGTGCGCACGGAGATCACCCGTTGGCTGTCCCGGCTCACCAGCGCATCGGCCCTTTGTCCCGTGTCAAAAGCCCGGCCCGCTTCCACGCACGCCACCTCGCGGCCATGAACCTGGTGAACCCGCAATGGCGGCTCACCGCCGCAGCCGATGCTTGACGTCAATCGCGAGTAATTCCCCCAGATTCGATTCTGATCATCCTGCACGTCGCAGCCGCTCGGGTTCCCCAGGTTGAGCGAATCGAACGGAGCCGGGCTTATTCCCCCGATCCGCGTGCTGAACGCATGCCGTACCCCAACCGCATCGAGTTTTGCCGAGGCATAATAGACCACGCCGTTCTTGAAGATTCGCCGCTCAAGCACGATGCCGAGAGTACAAGTGGGAAGTTGTAAGTACAAGTGCAAGTTGCAAGTGCAAGTGGCAAGTTGATAGCTTCTTCCCTCTTGCTTGCAACTTGCAACTTGTAACTTGCAACTTCTTCTCCCAACTTGCAACTTCTTCTTTCAATCCCCTATGATTTACCCCCCTATGCCCCGCCGCGTTCCCAAGATCGCCGTCTTCCCCGGACAGTTTGATCCGATCACCAATGGCCACCTGGACCTGATCAACCGGGGTGCCCGGCTTTTCGATGAACTGATTGTCGCCGTTGGAATCAATCCGGAAAAGAGCGAACTGTTTCCCCATGCCGATCGCGTTTCGATGGTTCGTAAACTGCTCAGGAACGTCCCGGGGATTCGCGTGGAGAAATACACCGGTCTGACCGTCGACTTCGTCAAGCGCTGCCATGCCACGGCCATCCTTCGCGGTATCCGCGACGTCTCCGATCTCCACCACGAATTCCGGCTTGCCTTGGCCAATCGCGCCGTCGGCGGAGTCGAAACCGTCTTTATTATGACCGGCGACCAATATGCACTGACCAGCAGCAGCCTCATCCGCCAAGTCGCCTCCCTCGGCGGAGACATTCGCCAGCTTCGCGGCGTCCTTCCCGAGCCGGTAATCGAACGTCTTCTGGCAATTCGCCGCCGAATCAAACGCCCACGCTCCGATCCCGACACTCAAAGCACGTGACTTTTGGTCAGCATGGCATTCCCATTCCCTTTGCCTGCCCATGCCGGCGAACCAATCAAATCGGCATAACTTTTCTTAAATGAATGGGTTATCGTTATTCTCCGTCGCTCGTTGAATGGCGGCAATTTTCTTGACCTGGCGCTAGCGCCTCGGATACACTTAATGTGCAGTTCGGTTGCGTCGAACTGGTTTTTTCGCGTTTTTTTGAAATTGCGGAGTTCAGAGGACTTTCCAACTAAGATGATTTAGGCGTCCGGCGGTGGTCGCCGGCGCAAATTTTCCCATGTCACATTTCACAGATGCATCCGCGATCGATGGGGTCGTCTCCTATTGGAGTACGATACGGCAATCATATCTATCCTTCCGTACGATCGCTCCCGATGCGCTTTTGGATGTGACGCATCTCGAAAGGAGCTTCGTATGAAGCTAATGTTTAAGACGAATCCCGGCGCGCCGGGATTCGTCAGGACGAGAGGGTTTACCCTCGTCGAACTTCTGGTGGTCATCGGGATCATCGCTCTGCTGATCTCGATTCTGCTGCCCAGCTTGAACCGCGCCCGTGAAACGGCCAACCGCGTCAAGTGTGCCAGCAACCTCCGGCAGATCGGTCAGGCCATCCTCCTCTATTCCAACGATTCCAAGGGCCCCTATCCCCGCACCATCTATGTCGGCGGCCCCTCGCCCATGACCATAAGTACCACTGGGATCAACGTGCAGGGTTACTCTGCGTCCACCGCCGACGTGCCCACCACCTCAAACGGAATCACCGATCCGTTTAATCTCCCTGCCGCCGCTAACGTGGCTTCGGCGGGCGGCTATGACAACAACGTGCCCCAGGCGCTTTATCTGTTGCTTCGCACTGAGGACATCACTTCGGCCGTGTTCGTTTGCCCAAGCTCCAATGCCACCGCGGATGTGTATGGTGGCGGTACCAATACCGCTTTGAACCAGGTGAATTTCAGCAACATCCAGAACAACCTGAGCTACAGCTATGCTTGCCCCTACCCGGACACTACCGCTCTGGGCAGCGGATTCAAGATGGTCCAGGGTCTTGAGCCCACGTTTGCCGTAGCCGCTGATATCAACCCCGGCACCACCGGAAACAGCGGTAACGACAACGTGTGCTTCCCCAACACCAGCAGCTCGGGCCTTCAGATGCAAGAGGGCAACAGCAACAATCACGGCAAGCAAGGCCAGAACGTGTTGTATGGCGACGGTCACGTCGAATTCCAGAACAATCCGTTCTGCGGCGTTAACCGTGATAACATCTACACGCGTGGTGGACCAACCTGGGGCACTACGACCCAGGACCTGGTCGCGTCGCCCTATACTGCCAACGACAGCGTACTGCTGCCAACCGACGACAACTACTAATCGTTGTTTTTCGGCAAGATTGCAGAGCAATAACCGGGGCCCGCCTTCATCGGCGGGCCTCTTTCTTTCCCTGCGCCCAGGTCCACAGCCGAGCGCATCCCTCACCACGTTTTCATATAATCGACGTGGCGCCCGGAACCACGGTTTCCACCGAAGAGGGCTATGAGCGGTCCAATTCAGATCGAGAAGCATTCTCCCAGCGTTCGGCGTCCGAGCATTTTTTTCAATCTTGGAGCGATAGCCATCTGCCTGGCAATGCTCGCGGTCTTCGCGGTGTTGGCGCGCAACGCGTCAGCGGGCAAATCCGCCACCTTCGATGAGCCGGCATCATTGTTTTCCGCCTGGGTGCAGACCCATTACTTCGATTTTCGGTTCGGACCCGAGAATCCCCCGCTTTATAAGTACTACGTCGCGGCGGGCACGCGAAGCGACGATCTGACAATCAATCGCCGCTCGCCGTCCTGGGATGCGATGCTGCACGATTTCGATGGCGTTGGATCGCTGCTGATCGACACGCTCTATCGCACAGCGGGCAACGACGTCGATCGTCTGCTCAACGCCGCCCGCTGCCGGATGATCGCCTTGGGTGTAGCGCTGGGCGGCATTGTCGCGTGGTGGGCTTGGCGCTGGCGCGGGCCGGTGGCCGCGGTCGTGGCTACGGCCGCATATTGTTTCGACCCGAATTTCCTCGCTCACGCTCCGCTTTTGAAAAACGACGTGCCGCTGGCGCTCGTGCTGACGGGGTTCATGGCGAGCGTATGGCTATTGGGGGAGCGCGCCACCTTCGTTCGGTGGGCGATGACGTCGCTTTTGCTCGGCGCCGCCGCGACAACCAAGTACTCCGGAGTGTTTGCCCTGCCAATCCTGATGGTTGCATTGGTCGTCCGGGCGGTCGGCCGCGACTCCTGGCCATGCCTGCGATGGACCGCGCGGACCCGCGTCGCCCGTTTGGCCGTCGCCGCCGCCATCCTCGCCGCCGCCATGATCGTCGCCTACGTGTTCATCTGGGCCAGTTATGGCTTTCGGTTCGAACTGAGCAGTGACCCGCGGCGCCCATTCGATCCGAATGCGCTGATTCGCGCATTATCCGACAAACAGGCGGGGCCAGCCGCACCCATGGGCTATTCCAGCCCTCTGGTGAGACCGGCGCAATGGGCATTGCGCCATCGCGTTCTCCCGGAGGCATGGATCGTCGGATTCGTGTTCATTCACAACTGGTCTTTGTGGGCGCCCGCCTTTCTTTGTGGAAGCTTCAGTACCCAAGGATGGTGGTACTACTTTCCCGCGGCAATGCTTTTCAAGACGCCTACGGCCACGCTCTTGGCGCTCATCCTCCTCGTTACCGTCTGGGCCGCCCGACCGCGCCAGATGTTCGCATTCAATCCGCGGAACTGGTGGCCGATCTGCGTTGCCTGGACGTTGCCCGTCATGTACATGGCCGTGGCCATGACCATGCACTACGATGTGGGTTTACGGCACGTGTTTCCCATCTATCCGTTTCTTTTCATTATCCTGGGCGTGGGAGCGGCCAATGCATGGCAGCGGCGGCCCCGCATCACCGCGGCCGTGGCGTTTTTTCTCCTCTCGGGCCTGGCCTTGGAAACGTGCGCCGCTTACCCGGATTTCATTCCATTTTTCAACCTCCCTGCCGGCGGTTCACGCGGCGGCCTGCGCCTGCTCAGCGATTCCAATCTCGATTGGGGGCAGGACCTGCCTCTCGTGGCCGATTGGCAAAAACGCCATCCGGATCGCCTGATCTTCCTTTTGTATTTCGGGACCGCCGGTCCCTCCCATTATGGAATCTCTTACTACAAAGACAGCATTGAATCCATATATCCCAATGCGCGGCAGGCGGCTTCAAAGAATATGATTCTGGCCATCAGCGCGACGGTCTTGCAAGGAACCTACCTTTCCCCCGATCAACAAAAGAGGATGGAGCAGTTACGCCGAAAGCACCCCTTGGCGGTCTTAGGCGGGTCGATCTACCTCTTTGACGTGCCATGAACCGGCCGCGCCGCGATTGCCGAGCAACAGTCTTGAGCCCGCCTTCCTCGGCGCGCCTCTTTCTTTTTTTGTTAGAATTCCCCGTTCCTCGAACGTAAGCTTCTTTTTATGGAAGACGTTCTCCCGCCACAAACCGAGCGAGGTTCCGGTTTCGAGCCGCCGCGGGTCCGGCAATTCACCGTCTTCCTCGAAAACCGGGTCGGCCGGCTTCAAGGCCTTCTGGCGGCGCTGGAGTCGGCCGCGCATCCGATTCGCGCCCTGTCCATCGAAGAATCCGGCGATTCCGCCCTGGTGCGGATCATTTGCACCGATTCCGACGCCGCTCGCCGCCTCCTGCGCGATGCCGGGTTCCCCTTCGGCGAACTCGATCTTCTGGCCGTCCAGATTCCAAAAAGAAAATCGCAGCCCCTCATCTCCATCTGCTCCGTCCTTTTGTCCGCCGAGATCAACATTCATTACGTCTACCCATTTCTTCTTGGCCCTCACGGACCGGCGCTGGCGCTCTACGTGGAAGATGCAGTCCTCGCCGCTGAGTTGCTCATCAAAAAGGGCTTCACACTGATCGGCGAAAGCGATCTGAAGCCGTAGAAACTGGTTGCAGCCGGTTTTTCCATTCTGCCGATATGCGCAGCGGCGTTCTCATTTGATCGGAGACCGAATTTTGGATGGGCCGATAAAATCCCACTTCTCGATCCACGGCCCGGCCGTCACGCTGATCAATGCCTGTCGCGAACTGGACGAGCAGATCGGGTTCTTCCTCGGTCCGTTCGCGCTGAAACGTCATACGACCGAGGCTCTGGAAATTCATGGCCAAATCCACCCCTTCGATCTGACCGAAGTCACCCGCTCGCTTTCCGCCGCCGCCGACAGCCGCCGACGCTGCGACGAACTCGTCGAAATCTATTCCCTGGCCGAACGACACTGGATCGTCGACGAACGCTGGGGGGTCTGCGAGATCGATCTTCTCAAGCACCGCTGGCGAAGCTGGCTCCTTCCCCGTCCGTTGTTCGACCCCGTTCAACTCGCCGACGCCGCCGTCTTGCACCCCATGGCTCAGCTCCTTCGCTTACGCGGCGTCGAATTGGTTCCGGCAATTTCCATCGAGCGCGCGGGCTGGGGAGCGATGGTCATCGCCCCATACCCCATCAGCGCCGAAATCGCCCGCGTTGTCCGCGCCGGCTATCGCGTGATCGGCCAGCGCTGGACCGCCCTGGTGCGACAGAACGGGCGCATCGCCCTTCGCCGCGTTCCCGGCGTCCTGGAATCTCCCGCCTCGCCCGGCAAATCCCTGTCCCGCGGCGCCGCCTGGATCGACCTCACCCGCGACAATCCCTGGGCCTCGGCCGACATCGCCTGGTGCGATGCCGTGCTGGCGATCGCTCCGGGCCGGCGCTCCAACTCCCAGGGCCGCGTCGTCCCCATCGCCGAAGCCCAGGCTTTTCTGCGCCATGTCTGGCCGGTCCCTCAACTGCCCCTCGATCGCCCTCGTCTCCAGCATCCCGCCGTCACCCTCGCCGGCCAGTGCATCTGTCTCAGCCTGCAATTATCCCGGCACGAGGATGAATTTCTCCAACTGATCGAATTCGCCCGCAAACGATCCGCCTCCCGCGTGCAGGTCTCCATCAGCCGGGCCCTGCGGCGAACCATTGTCCCGGCGGCGCGAAAAGCGGGATAGTAGGGGCAAACCCGAAATTCGAAATTCGAAACTCGAATCAAATTCGAAATTAAAAACTCGAAACGAAGGCCCTTTGGTCATTCGAATTTCGAATTTGATTCGAATTTCGAATTTCGAGTTTCGAATTTTCCCCTACTCCCCATCCACCCTCTGATATCGAAACGCCGCTCGATACAGCCCCGACACCTCCGCACTCTTCACGACCATCGGCCGATACTTTTCGTTGCGCGGCTGAAGCCGCACCACGGGCGCCTCCCCGTCCGCCTCGAAAAAAATCCGCTTGAAGGTCGTTTGGCCATCCGCAAACCGCACGAAGCAGTCGTCCCCATTTCTCGCCGCCAACGACGGCGCGAAGATCACGATGTCCCCCTCCCGATATTTCGGCGTCATGCTGTCCCCGTGCACCCGCGCCGCGAACGCATCCTTGTCCGAAATCTCCGGGCAACCCACGTATTGATCCGCCACCCGCGGCGGATACGACAAATCCAGAAAATCCTTCGGATAACCCGCCGATGCCCGATTGATCACCGGAACGGCGTTGCCCATGACCCGCTCCGAGCCTTCCCCGCCAGGGTCTACCAACTCCCGCAGAATCCCCGATAGATCATCAACTTCGCCTTCGACCAGCGGCGTCTGTCGGCCTTTCTTTCGTTCCAGCAGCTTTCCCAAAACCGCGCGCACGTCCTGCGGCGTTCTTTGCAGATGCGCCTGCGTCACCAACTCGCCGACCCCAAACCCCAGCGTTTGTTCCAATCTCCGAAGTTTCTCGTCGCTAGGCGGATTCGGCGTCCGCCCCGTTTCGATGAGCGACAGATACGGCTTGGAAATATTGACTCTTCCCGCCAATTCATCCAACGTCAGCCCCAGCCGCCGCCGCTGCTTGCGAAGTTTTGCGCCCAACGGTTCCATGTCTGCAAAACTCGCATACCGATAGCCCATCTTCGCCAAAAAATCAACAAAAATATCTTACAAATACCTAACATGGATGGAAGGCGAAACAGCGGTTTATTCTTTATAAAACCGAGCGACGCCCCCACTAATTGCAGGATTTCGGTTACTCGTGGCTCTTTGTCGGCTTCCAAATCAGACCGCATCTCATGCACATCCACGACTGCATCCAACGCAGGTGAAGCGCACGCCAATCGGTTCGGTTGTATTTCGCGTTGCTGAACGCTGCCATAAACGGCAACACGGACAGCAAAAAACATACGACGGCGAGACCCATCATAATCGGATCGTGAACAGAACCGGGATCCGGTTTGTCCGGCGGTGATCCAAAGAAGAAAAGTACCAGTCCCACGCAACCGCCAATCACAAGGACAACGCCGAGAAGAAACCACACAAACTCGGACTTCTTTTGGGGCGGCGCGGCCCTTAATGACAGATTAGTTTGCGACACCACATCGCCCCCGATGCCCGCGATTCCGTTGCCGGCAACCAGCGCCCCGAACGAGTGTGTCGACGATCCCTGCTGAAAAACCATCGACAGCGAACGCGCGTCGTCCGAATGACAATTCGGGCAGATGTGCCCCGATACCTGGGGATTCGTGGACGGCATTTGGCTCCGGATAGGCAGTCAAATGCTACGTCGCTCCTTCAAATGCGTCAAAAGTTTGGTGATGTAATCTTCCGCGGCGATGCGAAATTCAAAGGGGTCGGGAGTCTTTTCCGGTAAAGACTCCCGACCCCTTTATCACGACGGCCCCTTCTCCTCAAGCTGATACAGCTTCGGCCCGATCCGCTGGTCCGCCCATTTCATCGACTTGTTGAGCACAAATCCGAACGCGCACAAAACCGCGATCAACGCCACCAGCGTGATCAAATGCTTGGGCCGCCAATGGCGGATCGTCGATCCATAGGCGATCAGCGCCAGCACCGCGGCCACGGTGACCACCGCGTCGTAGCTGGCTCGTTGCCAATATGGGCCGCCGAGGTGCAGCCACATGCCGAATTCATCGAACGTCAGTCCCAGGCCGACGCCGTAGGCCACCGCCGTCCCCCAGAGCCAGCGGCCGCTGGGGCGTCCGAAAAGCGACGCCGCGCCGCTGATGCTCAGCAGAAATATCCCGTAATTCAGGTGATGGACGTGCGTGCCCTTGACGTGGAAGAACAATTGCGGCGGCAGCTTCCCGGCCATGATGAAGATCACCAGAATCCGCGCGATCACGAACGTGAAAATAAATGCCGCCAGCACCAGCCTGGCCAGGGCGTTTCGCTGGTGGATGGCCGCTTGCCTCGCCGCCAGTTCCATCGTGTCCCGAGTTTCCATTTCCGCCTCTATTCGTGTGAAGCAACGGCCGTTTTTCTCGCCATTTCCGTGGCCGTTCCAAGCCGTCTCAGTTTCTCTGTCTCGCCGCCTCGATCGTACAAATAGAATACGCGCCTCGGATCGATCCGCGAATAGTATTCATATAATGCACGATCGCGATCACCCGGTTTCCCGATCGCCGAAACGTCCGCGTTCAGGTCGTGAGCGCGGATGATGGCCGCCTCGTCCGGCCAGGCGACGTCGGCATTGAAGACCGGTTCAACCGAGGGATTATTCGTCACCTTTTTTCCGCCGATGAGCGCGTCCCGGTTGAAATGGAACAGCACAACCGCGCGGCCGGTGATTTCGCGGGCCAGATCGCTGTCGATCTGCCGCAACTCCGGGGGCTTGAAATGCTGGTCATCCGCCAGGCGGTCGAATTGCGGCATGCCCGACAGGGCGAGCGGGATCATGGCCACGGCGATCATCGTCCGGCTCATGGCGGCTCTGTTTGGAAACGTGTCGGTTAGGAAACGGATCGGCAGGACGCAGAGGAGTATGACGGCCGGCATCACCATGATGTAATAGTGCGGCAAGACCCACGAAAACGCGTAAGCCGTTAGCACCAATGTGAACGTCGGCAACATTCCCCAAACGGCCCAAAGCCGGCGGTTCCACATCGCCAGCAGCGACATTGGGAGGATGAGCCAGAAAAACGGCTCCGGCACGGCGGCGAAACGGATCATGTCCAGTTGCCCCATCAATCCGGACATAAGATTCTTCCATTGGTGCTGTTCGATGACTCCCTTGGCGTTGATCTCATAGAAAAACTGGGCTTGGGGGAGATCGGATACGTGCCGCGGCGCCGGTCCGGAGTGAAACCAGAAAACGCCGGGATAATTGGCGTCGTTATATCGGCCGAAGGGAGTGGTGAACCATTCCCCGGTGACGTTGCGGTTGATGATGAGTTGAAGGACCAGGAACGGAAGCACGGGAAGAGCGACCGTGGCCGCGGTGATGATCCAGGTGCGAAGGGGTTTGGATTTGAGATCCATGGCCATGACGCCGGCGAGGACGATGGCAAAGCAAAGGGCGTCCGCCGGCCGGGTGATGGCGGCCCATCCGCTCATCGTGCCAAGGAGAATAAGCCAGCCGCGTCTCTTGTTTCGCCGCCACTTCAAGACGGCCCAGGTCATGGCCAATCCCAGCGCCAGCGTGGGGATTTGTGCCATCGCCATCATGGAGAAGAGCCGGAACATCGGCAGCGAAAGCAGCAGCAACACCGCCAGAATAGCCGAGGCGCCGTCCAGGATTTCCATGAAGATGAGATAGACCAGTGCGGCACATAGTCCCCCCGTCGCCAGGGGCGCTATGAAATATGGCAAATGCAGCAGAAGCGGCCAAACGTACATCATGGCCGCGCCGGGGAAATACATCGACGCGTACACCGGCCTGACGAACGTGTAGAACGTCTCGAAATATTCCGGCAGCGGCAGCGCCGGCATCCAAAAACGCCCATGGGCCAGCATTTGAATCTGAGTCAGGTAACTGAACTCGTCCTCGTAGGTCGGTTTGAAGGAGATGCCTTCCATTTGCAGCGTCCAGTACAAAAACAGGCTTGAGCCGATCCAGATGGCCATCGCGATGGATCGGCGCATCACCGCGGAAGGCGCGGCCAGGACATTCCAAAGCCAATTGAATGCCCGGTTGATCGGGGGGATCAATCCCGCAACGATGGCGATGAGAATCATCCGCGGTTTGTTCTGATGTCCGTAATTTCCCTGTCCGAACACCAGCCAGCATTCAACGCCGAAGGCAAGCAGCCCCAGTGTGAGCCATCGGGCAATGCGGGAGGAGAGCCAGTTAATGGTGTCTTCCGCGGCCCCGCCAGGCCGCGCCGGGATCTCGCCGACATTTCTCGACATGGTTCGCCGAACGGGTCTACAACTTAGGATTCGTGTTTCCTGAAATCAACGCCATGACCTCGGCCCGGCTGGCAGCATTGTCCTTGAAGATGCCCCGCAATGCGCTGGTCACCATCATGCTGCCCGGCTTTCGCGCTCCGCGAATCGTCATGCACATGTGCACCGCCTCGACCACGCACGCCGCCCCGATCGGATTCAGTTCTTCCATCAGCGCATCGGCGATCTGCGTCGTCAGGCGTTCCTGCAACTGCGGCCGCCGCGCGTATCCCTCCACGAGCCGCGCCAGCTTGCTCAAACCCACGACCTTTCCATCCGGCAAATAGGCCACGTGCGCTCGTCCCGTGAACGGAAGCAAATGATGTTCGCACAGGGAATGGAATTCGATGTCCCGGAGAAGCACCACTTCGTCGTACCGCTCGGCGAAGACCGTCCGCAAATGGACGCGGGGGTTCTCATGCAGCCCGGCGATCAATTCCGCGTAGGACCGCGCCACCCGCTCCGGGGTCTGCAACAGTCCCTCCCGATCCGGGTTTTCGCCGACGGCAAGCAATATCTCCCGCACCGCCCGCTCGATCCGCGCCAAGTCAACTCCACCTGGGGATTTCGCCTTCTCCGACATATTTACTCCTCTTGCCTTTGAAAGCGATTATAGACGGTTTCGGGTGCGTGGCACATTCTGCAGGCCCTCTTCGTCCTGTGGTACTCCGGGAGAGGCTCAGGGTGGGGGTTTCGCGGACCAATCGACGTTCGACGGTGGAGAGCAAGCCCTCCACGGTGGAGGGCAAGCCCTCCACTCTCACCCCAACCCTTCCCCGCAGTAAAAGGGGAGGGGAAATTCTTTACAGCGAGTGTCGCGCATCCCAGATGACCTCCACGGCAAATGGCGCGTGGCGAAAGCGACTGGAGGAACGTAGACTGAATATATGGGCTCCAGCCCCCACATTCTGCCAAACGTACCGCGAATCGCGGCGCAGCCGCAATCCCTGCCGTATGAGCCGGTATGTGCCATCTTCCGGCGATATCTGCGCGGGCAGAAGCTGAAGTTCACGCCGGAGCGGGCGATGATCCTCGACGCCGTGCTTCGCAAAACCGCGCTGTTCGAGGCGGAGCAATTGGCGGTGGATTTGCGCCAGCTTGGCCACCGGGTGAGCCGCGCCACGGTTTATCGCACCCTGGCTCACCTCCAGGATGCCGGGATTCTCAAACAGGTCTTTTTCGACAATAAGCAGTCCTATTACGACGTGATCGTCGGCCGGCAGGTTTATGACTATCTGATCTGCGTGACCACCGGCAAGGTGATTGAATTCAACAGCGAGAAGCTGCGTAAGCTGCGCGACGAGATTTGCCGTCAGCACGGCTTTGAGCCGCTTTCGCATCAATTTCACATTTTTGGCTTAAGCCCCGAGGCCAAGGCCGAGGCGGAAAAGAACGGCAGCGGCAAAAGTGCTGCCATGCACGGGAAAATCAGCACATCGCGATGAACGTCGCCAGCACAAGAATTCCAATCCGGATCTTCCTGTCCCAAAAGCCGGAACTAGTGAGGTGGTTTAGCATAGGGCGGTTGGCAACCTTCTGATTCGGATCATACAAGGCCCATGCCGGGAGCGGGAGTTTGACCGTTCCCCTCAACAGTTCGATGCTGCGGGCCATGGGGGCGCGTCGGCGTTGTTCGGTTTATGCGGGCTGACTCCGCAAGGCATCGTGGCAAACAACCGCGGATGCGCCCGCGCAACGCTGCACCCATAACATCGCTCCGCATTCCGATTTCCGACCCCAGTCGCCATAAACGGCAAGCTCAACTGTGAAAACTTGCGATTGTTGGCCCGCGTCAGTTTGTTCCGACCATCATTCTTGACAATTCCTTAACGAATCTTGTTTATTTGTGAACCATCGCTTGAAGATGGAGGAGATTTGCACATAAATGAGGAATCTGCCATGGCGCGAGATCAGCGAAACGATTCTTTTCGATGAAGGTGACTTTTAGTCATCTTCTGTAGTGCCTATAATAGCGAATAATAGCGAACCGATTTTGTTTTTTGCCGTGAGGAACCATGTCATATAGACAAATATTCGACAGTCTTAGCAAGGTAGTGCGATTTTCCGAGGCTTGGCTGGTTAGCACAACGCCTCGGGGCGGTCTTCAGATCGTTCAGCCATCGCATCTTGGGGAGAATTGGGTTAAGCCCTACTCCACCGATTTCCAGACCGAAGATGCCGCGACGTGGCGCGCGCTTATTGGTAATCGCACCGTTTGCGGCGAGGACGTCTGGCCCGCAGGCGTTGAGGCCTCCCGGTACTATCGGGATTTCCTGGATGGTGCGAAGTTGCGGCGTCTGGTTGCCGCGCCCGTCAAATCCCCCGTGTTTCCCGGTTACGACGGCGCGCTGCACGTTTATGGCACTTCCGAGTTGGGCGGTTTCGCGGATTCGGAAGTGAAAGCGATCACCGATGCCGCCGGACAGATCGGCCGCGATGCCGCCGCGGCGAGATCTTCACGCCTGATGCACGGCGACTGCGCCAACACGCCGTCCTGGATGCTGCGCCCCGGCAACCGATTGATGGTCCTCAACGCCAGTTTCAAGTCCGTTCTCGGCCAGGCGATCCCGGACCTCGACGAGCGCGTCTCGGATCAGTTGTACCAGGATGCCCGCCAACGGTTGCAGCGCCTCGGCGGCGAACCGATCAGCTCCGATCGCATCGCATTACCCGACTCGAGCGGACAGTTTTGGATTTTCCGCGCCGTGGCGTATCGCAACTATCCCGCGCTCGGCACGGGCCCCGTTCTCTTTTATTGTCTGCTGCCCAGTTATTGCGATTGGGTCTCGCTGCGGGCCGCCGATTTTTCCGCCGATGCCGAACTCTCCCGCCTCGTGCCCGCCATCCATTTCATGAGCGAGCATTTCCGCAGGGGGCCGGCCCTCGGCGAAATCGCCAGGCACGTCCATCTCAGCCCGTTCCATTTCCACCGCCGCTTCACCGAACTTCTTGGCATCACCCCCAAGCATTTCCTGCTGGAATGCCAGATCTTTCATTCCAAGCGCCTGCTGTATGGACGCGCCACGGAACTGGCCGAGATTTCCAAGATATGCGGCTTCGCCCACCAGAGCCATTTCACCAGCCGATTCAAACAGTATGCGGGCCTCACCCCGACGCGCTGGCGAAAACTGGCGACCAAGAACGACGATCCGGCGCGCGGCCGGATCGAGGTACATTGATCACCGCCTGCAAAGGCGCTTTCAAAAACTTTGAAACCGCCGGTCCCCTCGTCGATGCGATATAACTTTCGCCATGAACCCGGCCATCGCAGCCCGGCCCGTCTGGCCAACCTCGCGCACCCTGCGCGTCGGCAGCGTCAGCTATCTCAACGCCAAGCCGTTGATTCACGGCTTGGAAAATGATCCGAACGTCGATCTGCAATTGGCCGTGCCGGCCAAGCTTCTCGACGGCTTGCGGTCGCGGCAGTTCGACGTGGCCCTGCTTCCCGTGATCGATTACCAGCGCCTGCGGGATGCCCGGATTGTGCCCAGCGGCGGCATCGGTTGCGACGGGCCGACCCTCACCGTCCGGATTTTCAGCCGCTCCCCCATCGAAACAATCACCGCGCTGGCCTGCGACGTCGAGAGCCACACTTCCGTCGCACTGGCCCGGATCGTATTGGCCGAGCGGTTTGGCATCTGGCCGCGGTTCGTCGATTTGCCCGAACCAGCCGCAACTGATGCCATGCTCCTCATCGGCGACAAAGTCGTCTCCCACGCGCCGGTGGGGATGGAACATCAGCTCGATCTCGGCGCCGCCTGGAAGGAACTGACCGGAAAGCCTTTCGTATTCGCGGTCTGGATCGCGCGGTTCGGGACCGATCTGGCCGACCTTCCCGATCGCTTGCGGCAAGCCCGGGACCGCGGCCTGGCCGATCTGCCCAACATCGTCGCCCGCCACGCCGTCCCCCGCGGCTGGCCGGCGGACCTGGCGATGAAGTATCTGTCTGTTTATTTGAAGTTTGAGATTGGCCCCGCCCAACTCGACGCCATCCGGCTCTTTCACGACTTGGCGAGCAAATATGGGATTATCGAATCTCCTCGTCCGTTGGATTTGTATTGATCCCCTCACCCTTCCGGGCGCGAACACCAATTCCGCCACATCTGCCGGTAAGCCGCTTCGACATTGCGCGCGAACCGCGGGCCGTCCATCAGGGGCGACGCCCGCATCCTCTGCCGCAGAGTCGAATGCAGGCCCATCAAGCGAGGCAGATCGTTGGCCAGGCGCACGGCGAGGCACACATATTCCTCGGGGGTGTTGGCCACCAGTTCCGGCACGCCCACGTTCGAGAGGATGCTCAACCCAGCCCGGCCCAGCGCCATTTTTCCCGCCAAGCTCACCACCGGCACTCCCATCCACAGGGCATCACAGGTAGTGGTTCCCCCACCATAGGGAAGGGTGTCCAGGGCGATGTCGATGGACTGATAGCGCTCGAAGTAGGCTGCCAGGGGCGCCCTCCCCACGAAGTTCACCCGCTGGGGATCGATGCCCTCCCGTTGCAGACGTTCCAGCACGCGCTGGCGGTGACTGCCTTCGTAAGCGTGCAGCAGCAGCCGGGAATGCGGCACCGCGCCCAGCAGCCGAGCCCACAAACTCAGCAGCGGCTCATTGACCTTGCAGAAGTTGTTCAGGCAGCCAAAGGTGATGAAGCCTTTCTCCAGTGTCGGCGGCGCCTGGAGCGGAAGGTCCACTACCGGCTGGTAACACCAATAGGTCTGGGGCAGACGGATGGTCTGTTCGCTGTAGACCGAGTCATCCCCGCCTACCGGGTCCATATATGGATCGCTCAGGCGGTAATCCATCGTGGCCAATCCCGAACTGCCGGCATAAGCCAGGTAAGTTGCCTGCACGGGCGCGGGCTTGTGGGCGAAGACAAGCAGGCAGTTGTTGGCCGCGTGCAGCGCCAGGTCCACCAGAACGTCGATGCGGTCCTGGCGGATGAGATCGGCCGCCTGGGCATCCGAGAGGCCCACCAGACTGCGCCAGGCATCGGTGTGGGTGCGAAGACGCTGGGTCATTTTATCGGGAGCAGGAACTTGAGCGTAGGCGAAAACCTCGACACGTTGATGATCGTGATTCGCCAGCAACGGCAGAAGAAACCACCCAACGGGGTGGTCGCCGAAACCGGGGGAGACATAGCCGATCCGCAGGCGGCGGTCGGGGTCGCGGTTGTTGGCGTGCGGCCGAATGAACTTCTTGAGCGGCTCGGCGTGCTGCCGGTTCCAGCGGCCCAATACCTCATGGATCATCCTGACGTCGTAACCGGGATGATAATGGAGGGCGAAGATCAGATTGCTGTACGCCGACGCGTAACCAGGCTTGAGCCGAAGGGCCTGCCGATAGGAAGCGATGGCCTCGTCAAGTTGGCCCATGTCCTTCAATGCGTTGCCGAGATTGTTGTGCGCTTCGGCAAGATTAGGCTTGAACCGAATCGCCTCCAGATGGGCCTTGGTGGCCTCATCAAGTTGCCCGAGGCCGACCAGGGCGATGCCCAGATTGCTATACGCTTCCGCGAAATCCGCCTTGAGCCGAATCGCCTGCCGATAGGCGGCGATGGCCTCGTCAAGTTGCCCCTTGCCTTGCAGGGCGATGCCCATGTTGTAGTGTGCTTCGGCAAGCTCAGGCTTGAGCCGAATGGCCTGCCGATGGGAAGCGATGGCCTCGTCAAGTTGCCCGACCTCCACCAGTGCGATGCCCAGATTGCCGTGCGCTTCGGCGTAACCAGGCTTGATCCGAATCGCCTGCCGATAGGCGGCGATTGCCTCGTCAAGTTGCCCTATCTCCCTTAAGGCATTGCCCAGGTTATAGTGTGCGTCGCCGTGTTCAGGCTTGAGCCGAATGGCCTGCCGATAGGAAGCGATGGCCTCATCCAGTTGTCTTTTGTCTTTCAGGGCATTCCCTAGATTGCTGTAGGCATCGGCACAGTTGGGCATGAGGGCGAGAGCCCGACGGATCAAATCCACCGCCAAGTCATTCCGTCCCGCCTGATGGGCAATCACTCCCAGAAGGTGCATCGCAACGGCATGCTCCGGCTGCTCCGCCAAAATCTGGCGGTATATCCTCTCCGCCTCCGCCAGTCGCCCGGCCTGATGATGCGACAACCCGGAATCGAGGTGTTGCTGCAGGGTCATGTGGCGGCACATTGTAAACCCGAATTTCCGCCCTGCTCGCACCAATTCCGCCACATCTGCCGGTAGGCCGCTTCGACGTTGCGGGCAAATCGCGGGGCATCCATCAACGGCGACGCCTGCATCCGCCCGCGCAGCGT
>JBEKEC010000024.1:0-71469 GCA_050014015.1 Tepidisphaeraceae bacterium | reverse complement strand
GCACATCGAACGCGATAAAGTTTGTCCGTCGCATATCCGTCTCCCGGCCAATGGGCCATTCGTGACCGAGAGACAGCGTATCCGATTCAAAGCCCCGCACTTCTTACATCTTCAGGGGAGCAGGGGAACAGGAGATGGGGAGGGGAGGAAGAGGCGAAATTGGCCTGCTGGACGACATATTTGCCGAACAATAACCTAACTGTTGCCGGCTCGCAAGGAAAAAATCGACGCCGATTTGTTTTCTATTTGGGGGAACGCGGAGAGTGCAATGCGGACATGAGAGCTCTTGTCTTTCTGATAAAGCTTCTCACCTCCCGATTCCATTCCGCCACGCCCAAAGCCGCCAGCGGTTGCAAGAGCGGTCGTTCGGTCAGAAAATCAACAGCTAGGGTTCGACACACGCGAGTCAACTTGCATTGCGATCATCCGATCTTCTTTCAAAATCGAGGCGATTCATGGTAAGCCCTGTCATCAAAGCCAAAATCACGTGGATGTCAGCGATTCTGCTTGGGCTAAGCATTTCGGCAGCGGGGGATCCTGCCACCCAGCCGGCGGATCATGCCAAGACCGGTGAGTTGGACCTCGTGTTCAGCCATCGCAGCCAACTCAGCGATCGTAAGGAGTTGGCCCGCCGCTTGAACCTCAAAGAATCCGAGATGGGCCAGGATTACGACCTCTCGCAATGCCCCTTCAAGGCCTACGTCCCCACCAATTACGACCCATCCACGCCGTGCGGCGTCTTTGTCTATCTCAATTACAAGAATACAGACAGCGTCCCACCGCTTTGGCTGCCGGTCCTCGATCAATCCCATCTAATCTTCATTTCCCCCGTCTGCAACAGCATCGGGGTCGAGTCGACTCCCGTTCCCCTCTGGCAGACGATGGGCCTGGCGCTCGATGCCGTTGATAACCTCAAACAGCAATATGCGATTGATGACAAGCGCATCTATCTGATGACTTTCAACAACGGCACTCCAGTCGCGCTCTCCAGCGCGGACGTCTTTACGGGGTTCGTCCTGGCCTACGATCAACTTTGGTTCAGGAGCATACCGGCCGGCAATGGAAGATATTATGCGGCGAGTTGCGCGGCTCCGCCGGCCGCGCTGCGCAGGCAGGCCAAAGAGCGTCCATTTTTTCTTATCGGCCCTGAGAACGATGAACTCTGCTGCCAACAGATCGCCCTGAAGAAGGGCGCCATGAAGGCCGATGGATTCGGGCAGCTGATGGAGGTCGACTTGTCGAACGACAACGATCTGCATTACCCGAATTTTTCGCTGCCGTGGTTTTCGCAGAAGGCTTTGCCGTTTCTGGACGCGGCCAGGGACGAACGCCTGAATCAAGCTATCGACTCGGCCAAGACCGCTCCCGCCACTCGGCCCACGCCTCCAGCCTGGATGGCGAAACCTCCCGACCAGTGGCCGCAGATCCTGTTGAGAAATAGAATCGTCGATAAGAATAACGGCGTTGGGTATTCCGGCTCGTCAAGTTTGATGCGCCTGCCCGGGGGAGTCGTGGTCCTGGGCACCGCCGGCCATCTCCTCGGCGACGCGAAACCCGCTGATTTCAACTCCATCTTCAAATCATGGACTGCATTTGCGGTGGATCCATCGAGGGGGGGAGTCCTGATGACTCGAGTGGCGATGGACGTGGCCAACCCGCCCTCGATGGATGTGCTGGTGCTTTGCCCCCGCTCGCAGCAGGAACAATGGCCCGGCACGGTTCTGCCCATCCGCCAGGAACCGCTGGAGATTGGCGATACCGTTTATCTCCTCGCAGTCCCCTATGACGGCAAGACGCGGCAAAATGTCTATAAAGGCGTTGTCGTCGATTACTCGGTTAACCACGAACTTCAATACAATGTCGAAGGCTCGTTCAACCACATGGGATGCAGCGGCGCTCCGGTGATCGATGAATATGGCCAGCTTGCCGCGATTAACGTCGGCCATTTGCACGACCAGACCATCCCGGGCAAGATGCAATTGGTATGCATAGATACCGCGGAAGTGCTTCAGGTAATCAAACTTCCGCCGGACGTGAAGCCCGCCCGGGCGGAATCCGATGCGGCCCGGCCGAGCCCAACGGTCTCTTCCGGCGACGTCGCCGACCTGATCAACCAAAAGGCCGCCGCCGCCTTGCGCGGCGCTCAACTTCTCATCGACAACAAGATGTACGCCGCCGCCAAGATCAAACTTCAGAACATTATCGACTCCTACCCCGCTTCCGATGCGGCGAAAAAGGCCGGGGAACTGCTTTCACAGTTGCCCGAGCAATAGCAGAGCGGATAAGGGGACATTCAAGATTTATGAGCGGCACAAATCTTGAATGTCCCCTTATCAATCCGTTCCGCATTGGTTCTTTGCGCTCTTCGTTGATATCCCGCAAATTCTTCTCTCCACGCGAAGATTTTCCGGGATCACGCTGCTTCGCCGCTCAATCGGCTATCCTCAAATGCGTTACCGCGAAGGAGCGAAGAAGCGAAGTTTCGCGAAGAAGAAACCAAAATTTGATATCAACTTCGCGCAACTTCGCGTCCTTCGCGTCCTTCGCGCCTTCGCGGTAAAATTCTTTGGGTTGCGGGCAAAGCCTGCGCTGAGCGTACTTCACGGTGAATTAAGCGTTCTAAAACCGCCCCTTCCGCGCCGTCTGCGTCTTCTCCAGCACCGCTTCCAAAGTATCGCAAACGCGTTCGATCTGGCGCTGGGTCATGCGGGTGAAAAATGGCAACGCCAGCGTGCGGGCGGCGACGTATTCGCAAAACGGCATGTCGCCAGGCTTCGTGCCTAACATTTGCTGCACGTACGGCTGAACGTGAATGGGCGGGAAATAATTGCTGCAGCCGATGCCCTCGTGACGCAACTCGCGGATGATCTGGTCGCGGTCGCCCGGCTCGAAAAGATCGCTGAGGCGGACCACGAAAACAAACCAACTCATGTGAGTGTCATCCTGCAACGTGGGCAGGATCAGGTATCGGTTGGTCATCAGGCGTTCCATGTACGCCTGGGCGACCCGGCGGCGATTTTCCAGGATGTCGTCGAGCCGGGCGATTTGCGCGACCCCCAGCGCCGCGTTGATTTCGCTCAGCCGATAGTTGTAGCCCAGCCGGGCGTGCGCCAGCCAGTTCATTCCCTCGCGGCCCTGGTTTCGCAGGGATCGGCAAATCGAGGCGAAGTTGTCGTCATCGGTGACGATCATGCCGCCTTCGCCCGTGGTGATCTGTTTGTTGGGATAGAACCCGAACACGGCCGCCCGGCCGAAAGACCCGATGGGCCGATCGGCGAATTTCCCGCCAAAACCCTCGCAAGCGTCCTCGATCAGGATCAGCTCGTTTTTCTGCGCGAGCTGTTCCAGCTCGATCATTCCGCCGGGATTCCCGAATGCTTCGACGGCGATGATCGCCTTGGTTTTGGGGGTGATGGCGGCCGCCGCCTTGTCCGGATCGAGGTTCAGCGTCTTCGGATCGATGTCGGCGAAAACCGGCTTGGCGCCGACGTAAAGGATGCAGTTGGCCGATGCGACGAACGAAAACGGCGTGGTGATGACTTCATCGCCCGGCTTGATCCCGGCTGCGACCATGACCGCGTGCAGCCCGGCCGTGCCGGAGGAAACCCCAACCCCATATCGCCTTCCGGCGATCTTGGCGCAGCCGCGCTCGAATTCCTCGATCTTCGGCCCGATGGAAAGGGTCGGAGTCTGCAAGACTTCGATGACCGCTTCAATGTCCGCGGCGGCAATGTCAGGCTGGGAAAGCGGAATAGGCGCCATGGCGTGGGGGAATGATAAGCGGAGCAAGGCAAAAGTGCGAAGGCTCCATCCATTTCCAATAGCCGCAACCGAAAAATCTTACCGCGAAGGAGCGAAGCAGCGAAGGTGCGCGAAGAATTATCAATCTGCCTTCGCGTAACTTCGCTCCTTCGCTCCTTCGCGGTAACGCATTTGAGGATGACGCAATCCATTCCATTTCGATTATCATTCCCACCCATGGAAGCCGGCACGTTGAATTGTCCGGAATGCGGCGCGGCCGTGGCTACGGATTCAACCCAGTGCCGGTATTGTCATGCCCTGCTCCAAACCGTGGCCTGTCCCAAGTGCATGGGGATGATGTTCGCGGGAACGAAATTCTGTCCGCATTGCGGCGCCAAGGCCCAGGCGATCGCCGAGGGTCCGAATACCACGCGCGTCTGCCCGCGTTGCCAGGTGAAGTTGACGGACATTCAGGTGGGCGATACGCCGCTGGAGGAATGCACGCGCTGCGGCGGGCTTTGGGTGGACGTTTCCAATTTCGAGCACATCTGTTCCGATGCCGAGTCCCAGCAGGCCGCGACCGGCCTGCGCCTTCCCCCGCCGGTGGAGATGGACCCGCGCGTCCACTATCTCAAATGCCCCACCTGCGCCAATCTGATGAACCGGATGAATTACGCCAGCCGGTCCGGCATCGTCATCAACGCCTGCTCCGCTCACGGAATCTGGCTCGACCGCGACGAGATTCGCCAGATCATCGAATTCATCCGCGCCGGCGGCCTGGACCGTGCCCGCAAGATTGAAACCGAAGAACTCGCCGACGCCCGCCGGGCCGAGGAATTCCAGCCCGTCGAGCCGATGGTTCCGATGCTCGGCGAATCGCTTCGCGACACGATCAAATCCGAAGACCGCGTCCCCCTCCTCCGCGGCATCGCGTCATTGGCCAATCATTTCCTGGGCGACCACGATCCGATATGAAGGCGACTTGATCGCGAGACATGCCGTTTAGCGGCCGCGCTTGACTTCAGCGAGCTTAGTCGAGTTGTGCGGCACGTTGGGCCAACAAGAAAAGACGACGGTATCCGAGATTTCCAGCGGCGTTTCAGAAATGAAATCGGCTTATTGCCGCTGATGGCCTTCTCTTGTCATTCGGTGAGCGAAGTAACCCTTATATACCGTTTTGCGTTCCTACGTAGCTGCCTTCACGCGAAATTTCTTTTGGCGGGCGGCCATCTGCACCCTCAACCTATCCAGGATGGAACTGTGCATATTGCTTACCCTCGACTCCGACAAATCCAGTGTCAAAGCGATTTCCTTCATAGTCATCTCCTGGAAATAATAGAGGATGAGGATGAGGCGTTCGGCGCTGGAAAGGCCCTTGGTCATCAAGTCCTTGAGGTCCCCCCACTCGATTTCAGGCACGATGCCGGCACCGCGCTTCTCTTCCAAAACGTCGACCTCGCGCACGTCCTTGTTGCTGTCGGTCTCGAACCACTTGCGCGAAAGCGACACCACGCCGACGGCGCTGGCGTCCTTGGCCATTTTCTCAAATTCGGGGATGGAGACCTTGAGGCGATGGGCGATTTCGCTGTTGGTGGGAGACCGGCCGAGTTCGGCCTCCAGGGACCTAGCTGCGGTCTCGATCTTATGCGC
Organism: Tepidisphaeraceae bacterium; assembly: GCA_050014015.1. Classification (GTDB taxonomy): domain Bacteria; phylum Planctomycetota; class Phycisphaerae; order Tepidisphaerales; family Tepidisphaeraceae; genus PALSA-1353. The sequence continues at coordinate 66,078 of JBEKEC010000024.1, read as the reverse complement.
GCGCGAGCGTACAAGGCGCGGCACCCAGTCCATCGAGCGAAGCTCGTCCAGAATCGCCCCGCGAATCCTCGGAGCGCAATACGTTTCGAACTTCATGCCCCGCCCCGGGTCGAACGCGTTGATCGCATCCATGAGGCCGAAGATTCCGGCCGACATCAGGTCGTCCAACTCCACCTCATCGGGAAGTTTGACGTGAATCTGCTCAGCGTTGTAGCGGACGAGATGGAGGTAGTTCTCCATTAGGGCGTTCCGCAGTTTTTCGGACCTGGACTTCTTGAATTCGTTCCAGACGCGTCGCAAATCTCGTAATCGCTTAGGTCGAGTTGCCAACCGGCTGGCATTGGGGTTGGATTCGGCCCGAACTGGCCCAGGGACGAGACCCAACGTTCGGGCGAATTCCCTGCCTTCCGGCCTTAAGCGCCACCCGAATTCAGTTTTGCGGACGAGACCTCGCTGTTCCATCATGGCGAGAGTCTCTTCGGGTACATTCGTAGCGGGCTGGTTCTTACCATCACATATTGCAACGAACCACTTCCCCAACGCAGAGTCCATCAGTATCTGCGTTTCAAATTGGTATCGCTCAAGCGCGGAAAGGGCTGATGGTTTTTCTTTAGCGTCCATTAATCACCTTCCGGCGTAAATCTCGAACATACAGAGCCGTGCGAATTTGTTGTGTTATTTTGCAAACTTTATCGACCAAATTTTGCAGGCGCTCAGATTTTCGATAAACGATGATGCGCGCAACCTGACCCATCTCTTCCCAACTCTTGCCGGCGAGCGACCGCTTCCTTATCGTCTCGTATAATTGCTTTTCCACGAGTATTATCGCTTTCTGCGCGAGCTCCCGATCCGTTAAGATGAAGTCTCTTTCCGTCTGTGTGCCGCGCGACCCGTAAATCATCACGATTATTTGTGCCGCTTCTGCCTGAAGGTGCTCATCGTTCATCGGGTCGGCAAGCGCATCCGGCTCAACGCACAATTCCTCGCTAAACTTAGCATCGTGCCCAAGCTCTGTTAGCTTGTCGCGAAGCTTGCAACGGGCACGATACTCGCGGCCCCCATCAGCGCCCGGACCCCATACCAAAACATTTAAGGGGTATGCTGAAGCGTGTCGCCGGTGTTCTTGAAGGATTGCCCAGCCAGAAACAGTCCCGGCACCGTTCGGACGGCTTGGATGATGCTGAGAATTAGGAGCGGCGCGAGGCATTAATTCTATTCACGCTCATTTCAGATCGACAGTCCGGCAAAAGCTCGACACGTTTCCTTTCGCTCCATTCCGACGGGACCGACACTACATCCGCCGGACCTTGTGCATTCTACCGCGCAGGTTGCTATACAGAAGTTCCGACTCGTTTTGGTGTTGGTAGACCGTTTCCATCAACCGCCAATCGAAGTTCCCTTGCACTCGATGGTCGAATATCATCAAATACGCATCGTCTTGGGGTTTTTCAGAGCGCGACCCCGCCACACCCAACTTCAAATTTTTTTCTTGCGAACCACGATGATGTTAGGTATTAGTTATATCCAGGTGGGCAAAGCCCCGGCGCTGCGCATGCGCGCACCGGCGTTGCCAAGTCCGATTCATTGGAGGATTTGTCAGCCGTTCCGATGCTGAGTCCAAAACTGACGATTCGCGTTCTGCGACCCCTAGATAGGGACGGCGCTGGGGTTGTTTCCTGCTCTCCAGTTCCCCTACTCCACCCTCATGCCCCACCCCGGGGGGGTAATGGGACATTTGGGGACGACTGGGTCAGGGACAGTGAATAATGGACAATTGACAATGGACAATGGGGAATCGGCAATTCCTTGAAAACCCCCCCAATGCGGGATACCGTTCCGTCCACTTATCTGCGGAGTTGACCGATGTTTCCATTGGCGGAGCGAATGAAGCTGGTTTCGGAGTCGATCACCCTGGCGGTCAGCGCCAAGGCGAACGCCATGAAGAAGGCGGGCATCGACGTGGTGGGATTCGGAGCGGGCGAGCCGGATTTCGATACGCCGGCGTTCATCAAGGAAGCGGCCAAGACCGCTCTGGACAAGGGGCAGACCAAGTATACGCCGACGCCGTGTTTGCCGGAGTTGCGGGAGGCGATCGCCAGGAAATTCAATGTCGAGAATAGCTTGCCGTACAAGCCCGACCAGATCACCACGGGAGCGGGAGGCAAGCATTGTCTTTACATGGCATTCATGGCCGTGCTGAACCCCGGCGACGAGGTCATCATTCCCGCTCCGTATTGGGTGAGTTATCCCGAGCAGGTGAAGCTGGCCGGCGGGACTTGCAAATTCGTGCGCGGGCAGGAGTCGGCCGGGTTCAAGATCGCGCCGAGCGATCTGGCGGCCGCCATCACGCCGAAGACCAAGGTGTTGGTCATCAACAGCCCCAACAATCCCGGCGGACATGCGTATTCGCCGGCCGAGCTGAAAGCCCTGGCCGAGGTGGCGGCGAAGCATCCGCATTTGATCGTTTTTTCCGATGAGATTTACGAAAAGCTGGTATTCGACGGGTTGAAATCGGTCAGTTTCGCCACGCTCCATCCCGATCTGATCGAGCGCACGCTGACGTTCAACTGCCACTCCAAGACGTTTGCCATGACCGGGTGGCGCATCGGTTACATCGGCGGGCCCAAGCCGGTGATCGACGCCATCAACAAGCTTCAGAGCCAGATGACCAGCCACATCACCAGCTTCACGCAGGTTCCGGCGGCGCTGGCGCTGAGCGATCCGCGCGGCGCGGAAAGCACCGAGCAGATGCGCCGCGAATTCGAAAAGCGCGCCCGGCATATCTGGCAGCGGCTGACGAGCCTGCCGAAAATCACCTGCGTCCGCCCGCAGGGGGCGTTCTACGCTTTTCCCAATGTCAGCGCGTATTTCGGCAAGACCGCGGGCCAGACCCGGATCGCCGACGCGGTAAGTTTTTCCGCGGCCCTGCTGGAGCACAACCACGTCGCGGTGGTTCCCGGCAACGACAGCGGATTCGACACTCACGTCCGCCTCAGCTTCGCCACCAGCATGGAGCAGATCGACAAGGGGATCGACCGGATCGGGGAGTTTTTGAAGAAGCTGGGATGAATGCCGCTGCGCGGAAATCCGAAATCCGAAATCCGAATGACGAATCAAATTCGAAATCCGAATGACGAAACAAGCCCTGTTTTGAATTTTGAATTTTGAATTTGATTCGTCATTCGAATTTCGAATTTCGTATTTCCGCGCAGCGGCTTGGTTCGTCATTCGAATTTCGGGTTTCGAGTTTCCGCGCAGCGGCCGCGGTTCAATTCGTCGTCGGATCGTCGGGAATTTTCGATGGGTCCATCCATTGGCCGAGCGTTTTCTGCCGCATCAGGGTGTGCCAGAGATTGGGCTTGTCTGCAAAGACGTGCGAGGGGATGGGATCGGCGACGATCCAGGAATCGATCTCCAGCTCCGCTTCCAATTGTCCGGGCGACCAGCCGGCGAATCCGACGAAATACCGTGCCGCGGCGTCCTGCTGTTTCAGGATCGATTCGATCTTGGATTTTTCGGTGGTGAAGAAAACGCCGGGCAGCACGTCGGCGTCCTTGGCCAGCTCGCAGCCGTGAAGCACCATCAGCGGCCCTTCGCACGGCCCGCCCTGATGGAGCATTCCCTCGACGTTGCACGGCTGGCCGAGGCTCTGCTCGCACGCCTGCCGCACGGAGACTTGCAATGGCCGGTTGAGTATCAGCCCCAATGCACCCTGGTCATTGTGCTGAATCATGAGCACGACGGAGCGGGCGAAATTGGGATCGGCCAATCGCGGCGAGGCCAGAAGAAGTTTGCCCTGGGTGGTGCTCATGGATGATGAAACGATATCGCATTGTAGGGGAGGATGTAATAGGCAAACTCGAAACTCGAATGACGAACCAAGCCGCTGCGCGGAAATTCGAAATTCGAAATTCGAATGACGAATCAAATTCAAAATTCGAAACAGGGGCCGTTTCGTCATTCGGATTTCGAATTTGATTCGTCATTCGAATTTCGAATTTCGAGTTTTCCCGCCGCTTTCCGCACCGGCGGCCTACGGCCCTGTCTTACCTCTTCTTCCAACTGCGATTTCCGCCGCAGAATATGGTGGTAATGCTGGGCGAAACGGTGGGCCTCGTCGCGGACGTATTGCAGGAGCCGCAGGCCGGCGTTGCTGCGCGACAGCCGCGCCGGCTCGGATCGGGCCTGGACGTAAACCAGCTCTTCCTTCTTGGCCAGGGAGATCACCATCGGCGGCTTGACGTCCATGGTTTTGAAGACGTCCATCGCGGCGTGAAGCTGGCCCAGTCCGCCGTCGATCAGGATGACATCTGGGAATAATTCGTTGCTGGCGCCGGCTTCGCGGTATCGCCGGCCGACCACTTCCTGAATGCTCAGATAATCGTTGTTGCCCTGTCCGTGCTTGATCTTGTAGCGGCGATAGCCGTCCTTGAAGGGAACGCCGTCGATGAAACAGACCTTGCTGCCGACGGTTTCGCCGCCTTGAAGATGCGCGATGTCGATGCCCTCGACGATTCGCGGCGGCTCGGCGAGCGAGAGCGCTTCCTGCAATTTCTCGATCCCTTCCTTGGGATCGGTGACGAAAGCCTCCGGCTGCCAATATTCCTGCTCGCCCTTGGCCGCCCGCTGACCGAGCGCGGTCAGGGCCTTGATCTCATCGCGCAGCCGGGCCGCCAGTTCGTAATCCCGGTCCTGGCTGGCCTGGAGCATTTCTTTTTCCATCGAGCGCAGGACGCCGTCTTTCCCGCCATCGAGAAACCGCAACAGCCGGGTGATGTCGGAGCGGTAAGTCTCTTTGGAAATCTTCGCCGCGCACGGGGCGGTGCATTGCTTGATCGGATAGAGCAGGCATGGCCGGAAGAAGCCCCGGTTGTCGTCGGACTCGGAAATATCCAGGTGACAGGTGCGGAACTTGAACGCTTTCTGGAGCAGGGTGACGGCTTCCTTGAGCGCATGGACGTTGGTGAACGGCCCGTAGAGTTTGACGCCATCCGTCCTGGGCTGGCGGGTGACAAATACGCCGGGAAATTCCTCGCCCGTCGTCACCATGAGATATGGAAACGTCTTGTCGTCGAGCAGCCGGGCGTTGTATCGCGGCTGAACGTCCTTGATGAGCCGGTTCTCGGCCAGGAGCGCCTCGACTTCGCTGTCGGTTTGAATGACCTCGAAATCGACGATGTGGTCGACGAGCCCGGATTTTTTGTGTTCGAGCCGGGTCGCCGCCTGGAAATAGCTGGAGACCCGCTCGCGCAGGCTGGCCGACTTGCCGATGTAAATCACCCGCCCCTTGTCGTCCTTCATGAGATACACGCCGGGCGATTTCGGCAATTCCCTGGCTTTAGCGGCGAGTTTTTCAAGGCGGTCGTCCATGGAACGGTTTACACGATTGTACGCGCGCCAATAAGAATTAGAATTCCACCTTCTTCTTCGCGCTCTTGGCGTCTTCGCGGTAATCATTCCGGAAGTTCACCGCGAAGGCGCCAAGAGCGCGAAGAAGACATAAGCCAGGAATATATGTCTTTGACCGTCGTTCCCAGTATCGATCTTCGCGGCGGGCGAGTGGTTCGCCTGAAACAGGGGGATTATGCGCTTCAACTGAATTACGACGTCGATCCGCTCGAAACCGCCCGGTCGTTCGCGGCCGAGGGGGCGAAATGGATGCACGTCGTCGATCTCGACGGGGCCAAGGAAGGAAGGCCGGTGCAGACGGAATTGATCGCCCGGCTGGCGAAAACGCCTGGGTTGTCCGTGCAGGCCGGCGGCGGGATTCGGCAAACCGAGGACATCGACCGGCTCCTGGGCGCCGGCGTCCAGCGCGTCGTCGTCGGAACCCGAGCCATGGAGGATTGGAAATGGTTTGAATCATTGGCGCATGAGCCGGCATACGCCCAGAAAATTATCCTGGCCGTGGATGCCAAGGATGGCATGATCGCCATGCGCGGCTGGACGAAGACGTCCTCCCGCAGCGCCGTGGACGTGGCGCGCCAGGTCAGCGATTGGCCGCTGGCGGCGATTCTTTACACGGACGTGGCCAAGGATGGAATGCTACAGGGTCCGAACATCGAGCAGACGCGCGCGATCGCCGAAGCCGGCAAGGTTCCCGTGATCGCCAGCGGCGGCGTGGGCAGCATCGAGCACGTTCGCCAACTCCGGCAATTGCCGATCTGGGGATTCATTGTTGGCCGGAGCTTGTACGAGGGGAAAGTCGATCTGGCGGAAGCGATTCGGGAAGGGGGTTAGAACAGGAATCGACCCGTTCAGACCCCGCGTGCGCAATGATCGGTGCATTGTTCAGGAACAATTCAGTGCGGGCGGCATAACGGGGAGGTCGACCGAACTGGAGCGACAAAAGATTCCGGAAAGTCAGGCGCGATTCTTGATCCAAAGGGATAACGCCTCGGCCACTCGCGTGATGACGCTGTCCCAATCCCCTCTGCAAGACTGGCGGAATAATCGCATCGTCGGATACCACGGGCTGTCCAGCCGGTCGCGCAGCCATTGGAACGAAGGATTGGAGTCAATCAGCGTCCAGACCGGGCGTCCCAATCCACCGGCCAGATGTACGACGCTTGTGTCGACCGAAATCACCAGGTCCAGGTTCGACACCAGCGCGGCGGTATCGGCGAAGTCGCCAAGCTCTTCGCCCATTTGAATCAGCCGCAGTCCCGGTGGAACGGGCTGATTCGCTTCCGGACCTTTTTGCAGGCCATAGAACGTGACTTCCGGAACCGCCGCCAGCGGCGCGAACGTCGCCAGCCAGCACGACCGCGCATCCCGCCCGGGGCTTCTCCCCCACGCCAGGCCCACCTTGAACGATGAATTGCCCGCCAGCCGATTGGCCCATTGCGCGATGCGCTGCGGCGGCGCCGCCAAGTAGGGCACGTCGGCGGGAATCGTCTCCATCGTCGTGCCGAAAACCAGAGGCAGGCTTTGCAGCGGCGTCTGCCAATCGAACGCCGCCAGCCGCTCTCCACGCGCAAACACCGCCGAGATCCCACGCATCCGGCTCAGCAACGGCGCCAATTCGGCCTGGCATTCCAAGAGCACCGTTGCCCCTCGCCCGGCAAGCAGGGGCGCGTAGCGGATAAAACACATCGCATCGCCGAATCCGCCTTCGGCAAACAGAAGGATGGTTTTGCCGCGCGCCTCCTGCCCAGTCCAGCGCGGCTGGGGAAAGTCCCGCGCCAGCCCCATCCGTGGCATCCGCAGCCGCCATTCGAATTCCTTCCAACCCTGCTCGAATTCGCCCCGTTTCAGCAGCAGCAAGGCATAGTTCCAATGCGCGTGCGCAAAGTCGGCCTTCAGTTCGATCGCCCGGCGGCAGGCGGTGGTCGCCTCATCCAGTTGCCCGATGTCCATCAGTGCGACGCCCAGATTGTTATATGCCTCGGCATAATCGGGCTTGAGGTGGATGGCCCGACGACAGGCGGCGATGGCCTCATCGAACCGGCCTTTTTCTCTCAGAGTATTGCCGAGATTGCTGTGGGCTTCGGGATTGTTGTGGTTAAGGGCGATGGCCTGACGATAGGCCGCGATGGCCTCATCGAGTTGGCCTTTCTCGCTCAGGGCTAGCCCGAGATTGTAGTGGGCTTCGGGGTGGTTGGGGTTGAGGGCGATGGCCCGACGGATCAACTCCACCGCCACGTCATTCCGTCCGACCTGATGGGCAATCACTCCCAAAAAGTGCATCGCACCGGCATGCTCCGACTGCTGGGCCAGGACCTGCCGGTAAAGCTGCTCGGCCTGGCGCAACCGCCCGGCCTGGTGGTGCTGCAAGGCCAGATCGAAGGCTTGTTGGATCGTGAGCTGGGCCATGCGGTCAACGGGAACTATCCGGTGCGGATTGCTCTTTCGCAACAGATAGCGATGAGTTGCGTAGCGGAAACATATCGCCGCGACGTGAGTCGGATGTGGCGGAACGGAGGCCCGCTATCTATCCGCCAGGGTGGTTCCCTGAAGCTGTGGCGACGATTTGAATAAATCGCGCAGGGCTGAGACGGCGGTGTATTTACTGTAGCCGCCGACGGGCATCGGATCGGTAACGCCGATCAGGGAGACCAATACGCTGAAGGCGAGCAGAATGGCGGCCAGGGACCAGATGGGGGTGGAATGGGGGCGACGGAGCCAGGCGCCGGCCCAGAAGAGAAGGAATGGGAGAAATACGATGAGCCAGCGGTTGGCGAAGCCGGCGCTGGCCGAGCCGTAGCGCGTGGCGCAGAAGATGATCACGCCGATGATGGCGGCGATGGCGCTGTCGGCAGCGAGGATCTTGGTGGTGCTGGGCCAATGTCGGTGCATGACCGCGAACATTCCGGCGAAGCCCAGGATCACCACGGGGAAGTGAACCAACAGTCCATGCTCGCCGAGCAGGGTGCCGGCGAAGCTGGCGAATCCGCGCTCGATTTTCTGCCAGACCGAGGGCGGCGCGGGATTGGGGTCCATATCGTCATCGGCATCGATTGACGAATTGGCGACGGCCAAATCGGCGGTGGCGTCGATGGCGGGTTCTTCGACGACGAGCCGGCGATGCATCGCCAACTCCGGGTGCATCGACCCGGGCAGGAGATTGCCGGTGAGCGGGATGGTCAAAGTCGCATGGAGGAGAATGGGCGGAGCGGCGCCGAAGAGATAGAGGATGATTCCGCCGATGCGAAGGGCGGTTGGCAATCGCATGGCGGGCACGGCGACAAGCAGGAGAATGAGAAAGACGATGGCGGAGAAGTCGATGGTGGCCGCCAGGGCGGCGTAGAATCCGGCGAGGATGAGCCAAGCGCCGCCGCGCGACGGGTTGGGGCTTGCCGCCAGGTGAATGAGGCATGCGGCGGAAGCCAGGACGAGTACGGCGGCGGGGACGTGGGGATTGAGGACGACGGCATAGCTGATGAGTCCGGTTCCGAAGACGACGGCGGCGGCCAGTGCGGTCCGCCATTGCCGGCGCAGCTCGAAGATTCGGCCCATGCGGTAGATCAGCCCCGCCGCCGCCGCGACCGGAAGCGTCACGCCGAGCAGGGTCAGCAGATAGGCCGCCAGCACGGAATTCTCCCGAAGGGGATATCCCATCCAATCAAGGATCAGGGCCGGGCCGCTGAGCAGGAACGCCAGCATCGGGGGCTGATCGCTGTAAATGCGATGATCGACGGAAATGACGTGCGATGGCAGGATGAACAGCCGGGTGTTGATGGCAAGCCGCTCGGCCAAGGGGCCAGGATCGGTGGAATGCTGAACGAGGGCGGCGATCGTCGCCAGGCGAAGCTGCTCATCATCCGACGCCCGCCCCGGTTGCCGCAGCGGCCGCAGCATGGGCAGACAGACGAGAAGGACGACGATAGGCGTCGCCAATGCCCATGGCCGCACGAAGGGCTTTCTGGTGGATTGTTCAGAATGGGTTAGAGCCGATGTCATGCACAATCTCGGGGCGACCCGCTTAGGCGCGGATCGACGATCTGGAGTCGATCAATACACCTTGAGAAACTGCACGAAATTCCGAAGCAGCCGCTCGCCCTGCCGGGCGTAGCGGGGGTAATACATGGCCGATTCCTGGCGGATCGTTTTCTCGCCGTCGGGGCCGAGAACCTTGGCGATGTCGTGCCGCCCGGCGGAAATCACCATTTCAAGGTCGTTCTCAGTGAACTCAAAATGATATTGGAACCCAAAAAGCCGGTTTTTGAAACGGAAGACCTGGTTTTTGCACAATCGGCTGGAGGAAAGCAGGGCGTTGCCCGCCGGTGGCGGCGGCGCCGGAGGCTTCGGGGCGTCCGGCGGCGGGGGCAATCGGGGAAGATCGAACGTGTCGTAATGCCAATGAAACATCATCGAGCCATCGGTCATTCCCATGACGATCGGTTCCGTTCCGCCGGGGAATGGGAAAGTTACCGGACCCCAACCAAGCTCCGGTACGGGAACCGGCGGGTCTTCGGGTTTGGGGCCGGGTTTGGTATTCGGATAGACCCTAGCCCCCGCGGCGTGTGCCAGGAGCTGGGCGCCCAGGCAAATGCCCAGAACCGGGCGGTCGGCGGCGATCATGCGTTTCAGAACCTCAACTTCCTGCTCGAGATAGGGAAATTTCGGATTTCCCACGTCGCTCACGCCCATCGTGCCGCCCAGCACCACCAGGACGCGGACCTCATCGAGGTCGGTTGGCACCTCGTCTCCCTGATATAGCCGGCGAAGCTGAACCGGGATCCCATAATCACGGAAGATCGGGACGATTCGCCCCGGCGCCTCGTGGGCGACATGTTGCAGGATGACCGCGCTGCTCATAGGTGGAACAATGATCCGCTTTGTCGGACGGCCTTGTCAAGGTCGGCCCGGATTTGGCGAGCCAGGTGCTTTCGGGCATCCCGGGGGGTTGGGGGCTGCTGGGCCTCTGGCTGGAAAACCACGCGATACCAGCGCCGGCCATCGGCTTTGGGGTTCGGATAGATTCGCCGGAGCGTGGTCAGAAGCTCGCTGAGGGAAGCAAATCCGTCGGCCTGGGCATCGTCGCAAGTGAGGTCTTTGAGGTTGATCTCCTCGCAGGAGAGGATTTTCAGCCACCCCACGCCCGGGGCGAACGCTCTTGATCCCGCGCTCAAATGGCAGGACTTCCATCGCCGCAACGTCGTGGTTTTGTCGCCGCGCCGGATCGCGTCTATGAACTGGCGTTTGAATAGGATTTGCGGCATTCCGCCCCGCAGCCCACGGTCCCGTTCACACTCCGATGATCTTCAGTTGGCGAAGGATAACGATCACCGCCAGAACGGCAAGAACGGCAAACAGCCAGTACACCCGTTGCTTGGCCAACTTGTCATGCGCGTCGGTCTTGACGGGGCTGAACCGGCGGCGCTCCCTGGCGAGGTCTTTTCGTTCGGCCCGGCAGGCGCCGCAGATACGGCGCCCTTCAAATTCGCTCAACGCGGCTTCGGCGACGATTCGGCCGCAATCGTCGCATCGCTCGCCTTTGGGCTTGTTCGCTTCCTTATCCAGCTTGTGGCAGGCGTAACACCAGTATCCCCGGCTGTCGCGCAAGCGCTTTTTGCCGGTCAAATCCGTCCCGCATTGGCAGCAAACCTTGGGCCGCGGGCTATCGGGCCGTTCGACGACCGTGTCCCCGCTGGAATCCTGCCCGCCTGGCAGTTCGCCGTCGGCGGATTTATTGGCCCAACATACGCACGCCCGCCCGCCATCGGTCGAAACGCCGCCAATTACGCCCCCGCAATCTGGACAAATTATTTCCGTTGACATGGTCGCTCGCCCAATCAGGGATTATCGTCTAACCTCATTCTAGTCTTTGTCCCGGATTGATTGAATAAGGCGAAAAACCGGACGCGGGATGCCGGATATTTGTAACACATTGCACGAATTAAGGTTATGGGAGATTTTTACGATAATTTAATGGATGCCTCATTCTTGCTGAACTGCGAAAACGCGTGGTGTTTGAGGCGGATAGGAGAGAGGGTCGATGTAGAAGGCAAGGCATTGAAGTATTGAGTCGTTCAACGCTGGAAAGGCAAAAGGAAGGCGTTAAGCTAGTTGAGGGCGCCGATTAATTGAAGGCCTACAATTGAGAGCCCATCGGAATCGGGGGCGCTGGGACTTGTGTCTATGGAAGCGTTCGACAATATCAACCGGGACAATGCGGATTACATCGACCGGCTGTATCAGCAGTATCAGATCGATCCGAGCTCGGTGGACGCGTATTGGCAGGCGTTTTTCGCGGGCTTCGACGCCGCCGGTGGACGTGCCGCCGCCCTCAGCGGCGCATTCGACGCCGACGGCCATCTCACCCCGAGCCAGGCCCGCGCCGGCGTCGAGACGAAAAACCTGGTCCATTCATACCGCGAGTTGGGGCATTTCATCGCCAACCTCGATCCGCTCGGACACAACCGGCCCAGCCATGCGCTGCTTGATTTCTCGCAGTTCGGGCTGACGCCGGCGGACATGGACAAGCGCGTCACTCAAACCGATTTCCAAGGCCCCTTCGACGGGACGCTGCGCGATCTGATCGACAAGTTGCGGACCACTTATTGCAGCACGCTGGGCGTCGAGTTCGTCAACATCACCGACAAGGCGCAGCGCGAATGGCTCATCCAGCGCATGGAGCCGATTCTCAACCGTCCGGTCCTGACGGCCGCGGACCGGGAGGCCCTGCTGTACGAACTCATCGTCGCCCAGGGATTGGAAGATTTTCTCGCCCTCAAGCAGCCGGGACAAAAACGCTTCGGTCTGGAGGGCGGCGAGGCGCTGATCCCGCTGCTCAATACCCTGGTCGAAGACGGCGCTTCGCTGGGGATTCTGGAAGTCGTGATGGGGATGTCGCATCGCGGCCGACTCAACGTCCTGGCGCACGTCGTCAACAAGCCCTACGAGGTCATCTTCCGCGAATTCGAGGGCAGAATCCTGGACAACCAGGACGGCGACGGCGACGTCAAGTATCACCTGGGCTATGCCCAGGACCGCCAGACAAAGAACAACCACACCATCCACATTGCCCTGAGCTACAACCCCAGCCATCTCGAACTGGTCGATCCGGTGGTCGTCGGGATCGTTCGCGCCAAGCAGAACTATCGCGGCGATCACGCGACGCGCACCCGGGTGGTCCCGATCCTCATCCACGGCGACGCGGCGTTCTGCGGACAGGGAATCGTCCACGAAACCCTGGGCCTGTCGGAATTGCCGTACTATCGCACCGGCGGCACGATCCACCTGATCGTGAACAACCAGATTGGCTTCACCACGTTGCCGCGCCAGGGCCGGTTCACGCCGTATCCCACCGACGTGGCCAAGATGATTCAAGCCCCGATTTTCCACGTCAACGGCGACGATCCCGAGGCGTGCATTCATGCGGCGCGGCTGGCGATCGCATTCCGGCAGGAATTCCACTGCGACGTCATGATCGACTTCTGGTGTTACCGCAAGAACGGCCACAACGAACAGGACGAGGCGAGTTTCACGCAGCCCGTGATGGCCCGCGAAATCGCCGCCAAAACCTCCGTCCGCGATATCTATGCCAAGCTACTGCTCGATCAGGGCGTCCTCACCGCGGAAAAGTTGGAGGAAATGAAAACCGAATGCCGTCGCCGGCTCGACGAGGCGCTCAACAACGCCCGCCAAAGCATGCCGACGGCGGTGAGCCTCCCGCCGTCCTTCGGCGGCATTTGGAAAGGCTACTGTCGCGCCGGGGCGGATTGGTCGGCGGTCACCAAGGTGTCGGCCGAGATTCTGCGGAAGGTCGGCGAGGGCGCGGCCCGAGTCCCCAACGGATTCACCGTTCATCCCAAGCTCAAGGGATTGCTGAGCCGCCGGCTTGAAATGTCGCTGGGGAAAGCTCCGATCGACTGGGGCGGGGCGGAAATGCTGGCGCTGGGAAGCATGCTGCTGGAAGGGATCCCCGTCCGATTCGTCGGTCAGGACACCCAGCGCGGCACCTTCACCCACCGCCACGCCGCCCTGCGCGATTACAACAACGGGGACAAATACGTTCCCCTGGCGAACATCGCCGAACACCAGGCGCCCATCATCGTCGTCAACACGATGCTGTCGGAACTGGCGGTACTGGGGTTCGAGTACGGATTCAGCACCGCCGACCCGCGCAACCTCGTGGTTTGGGAGGCGCAGTTCGGGGATTTCGTGAACATGGCCCAGCCGATCATCGACCAGTTCATCGTCGCCGCCGAATCCAAATGGGGGAAGATGTCCGGACTGGTGATGCTGCTGCCGCACGGCTACGAAGGCTCCGGGCCGGAACATTCCTACGCCTATCTCGACCGCTTCCTGGCCCTGGCCGCCGAGGACAACGTCCAGGTCGTTTATCCCAGCACGCCGGCACAGTATTTCCACGTGCTTAGGCGCCAGATGAAGCGCAACTTCCGCAAGCCGCTGATCCTCATGATGCCCAAGGCCAATCTCCGCGATGCCATCTCGGTGCTGACCGATCTGACGGATGGATCGTTCCATCTGGTGATCGACGATCGCACGTTTCCATCGCGGGATCGGGTGAGGCGGCTGCTGCTGTGCAGCGGGAAGATTTATTTCACGCTGGAAGCCGCCCGCGAAAAAGCCGGAAGCCAGGACGTCGCCATCGTGCGCGTCGAGCAGCTTTATCCGTATCCCAAGGCGGAGCTTCAGGCGATCCTTGCCAAGTACCGCAACGCCCACGACGTGGGCTGGGTGCAGGAGGAGCCGAAGAACCGCGGGGCCTGGACGTTCATGTCCGACCGTCTGGAGCCGATGCTGCCGGAGACCGCCGTGCTGAACTATTTCGGCCGCGAGGACTCCGCCAGCCCCGCCGTGGGTTCCAAGCGGATCAACGATCAGGAAGAAGCGGACATAATTTCCCGGGCCTTGGACCTGCCCGCGCTGCCGGCGATCGAATCCAAACCCGCCGAAACGGAACCCCAATTGGAAAAAGTCGCCCACGGCTCCGGCGTCGGCGGGGACTAAAACATCGGTTCAGAGAAGGACCAATCCATGGCGATCCAGGTAAAAGTTCCCGGTCTCGGCGAGTCGGTCAAACAGGCCAAGCTCCTCAAATGGCACAAGCAGGACGGACAATCCGTCGGCGTCGATGAGCCGATCTGCGAATTGGAAAGCGACAAGGCCAACGCCGACGTCACCGCGGAATCGGCCGGCATCATCCATCCGAAAAAACGCGAAGGAGAAATGGTGGAAGTGGGCGACGTGATCGCCGAAATCGATCCGACGGACGCCACCAGCGCCAAACCGGCTGAGCCGAAGAAGCCGGCTCCAGCTCCCGCGCCGCCGCCGCTGGCCAATGATCCGCTGGCAGATTTCAGCCCCGCGGTTCGACGGCTGGTTGCCGAGAATCAACTCAATCCCAAGTCGGTCCCCGCGACCGGCCCCAAGGGCCGGCTTACCAAGGAAGACGTCGAAGCCTTTGCCTCCGCGCCCTCAGCCTCGGCCGAGCGAAAAAAGGACGTCGCCCCCGCGCCGGCGGCGCAGGCGATCAGCTACGATTCCACCGGCATCCACCGCGCGCCCATGAGCAAAATCCGCAAGCGCATCGCCGAAACCCTGCTCCTCGCCCAGCACACCGCCGCCATCCTTACCACCTTCAACGAGGTGGACCTCACCTCCATCATCGAGCTGCGCAACAAATTCAAGGACCGGTTCCAGGAAGTCCACGGCGTCGGACTGGGACTCATGAGCTTCTTCGCCCGCGCCTGCGTCCTGGCCCTGAAGGAATTCCCCAAGGTCAACGCCTTCATCGAAGAGGATAACGTCGTTTATCACCAATTCGTGAACCTGGGCATCGCCGTCAGCACGGAGCGCGGCCTGGCGGTGCCCGTGCTTCGCAATGCCGAAAAAATGTCCTTCGCTAAAATCGAATCCGAGATCAAACGCCTCGCCGGCGCTACCCGCGACGGAAAACTATCCCTGGAGGAACTCTCCGGCGGAACGTTCACGATCACCAACGGCGGCATCTTCGGCAGCCTGCTCAGCACCCCGATCCTCAACCCCCCGCAAAGCGGCATCCTCGGCATGCACGCCATCCAGAAACGCCCCGTCGTCGTCAATGACAAGGTCGAAATCCGCTCGATGATGTACTTGGCGTTAAGTTACGACCACCGCCTGGTCGACGGCCGCGAATCCGTCAGCTTCCTGGTGCGGCTCAAGCAATACCTGGAAGAACCGACGCGGCAGATGCTGGAGATATAATCGAGCTAGAGATACCGTGAGGTGATTCATGTCTGATGAGATTATTCAAGGCGATTGGGACGATCTGGTGAGCCGCCAAGACCTCCGCGGCCGCAAGGTCCGCGTCATCGTCATTGACGAAGAAAAGCCCGACAACCCCTGGCTCAAGAGCCTCCGCGCCTGGGCTGACAGCCATAAGCCCCTGGGGCATTTAATCGACGACAGCCGCGAGAGCATCTACTCCGGAACGGTTGATGATCCTCGTTGACACCAATATCCCCCTGGGTTTAATGACCGCGTCAGCGCGGCGGTAGGAATCTTGAATGTCCCCTTACTTGTCTCCGCCGTTTAATATGCCCCGCGCGACAAATGGCGGTTAATGCGATAGACTAGAATACCGACTAAGTAAAACCGCAGAATCATTGCGGCAATTCGAGAAATCCAAAATGCAAACATTCGAAATTCGCAGATGCAGGGGAGGCGGGCGACGCCGCATAAGGCCCCAAGCGGTTTCGCCCGCCCCTCCCGCATTGCATTTGTATTCGCATTTGGCGTTGGGCCGTAACCGATCAATTTCCCAGCGGCTCGATTGGCCAACGACGGCGTCGGAATTATTACACGAAAGATTCTGCGATTGCACTTAGCGACGGAATCGATACCCATAGGGCGTCATCACGCCGGCGATATATCGCTTGAATCGCGATAGGTCTCCCGACCATACCGAATCCGATATATTCCCCTGGGCAACAGGAAGAACGCTCCACCGTAGCCCAAGGCGCGGCGGGGTCGGCTCTGACGTCGAAATGCCCGCCAGGTGAGCCAGTTCAGTAGAACGAATGCCCCCGCTTCTCCCACCCAAATCCGTTGCTCGCGAAGGCCAAAACTACTGATTAAACCAGCGAGCAGAAGCCCAACAACCACGAAGATAACCACAGACTGTGCTACCAGCGACCCCAGAATCATCGCCAGTCCGACAATGAAATCCCAGGCTCGCATAACTTCTTCTTTTCTTTGGTCGGCTGATCCATCGACAGCGGGGCGAGGCTGATTGGATTGCCCTTGCAGTTGTGGGGCTTGGGGTCTTTGGACTTCGTTTCCACGTGGCCATGGTATTCCATAAGGCCAAACTGTAAAGCAGCGGCCCGCTCTTCATGGACTCAGCGGATTGGGTGGCCGCACTCGCCCACCGTCGCCTTTGCGGTTAACCAAAGCGGTAGGGGAATACGCCCGCCCCAGGATTTTTTTTGATTTAATTTTAGAAAAATTCCGCGCCGCACTCGTACGTCCCGTTGCCGGTTGAGTTGGGGCGGCAGGTGGCGATGCGGACTCGGGCTGACGCGCGGAGGCCGCCGGAATCCAGAACCATCCAGTGGACCGCCTGGGGATCGAGCCGCTCGTCGGAGCTGAAGCCGATGCCGTGCAGGGACAGGTCGCCCACCACGATGTGATGATTGTGCCCGCGCGTGCCGGCCTCGGGGGAGAGCCAGGCGTTGCCCACGAAGGATTGACGGCGGCTGCGACGGCGGTCGGAGGCGTTTCCCGTTGCGGTCGCGGGGTTCTCCAGGACGGCGGTTTGCGAGGCTCCAAAGTCGGATGTTTCCATGTCGAATTCTTCGGCCAAAGACGACGACGACTTTGGTTTGGCAAGGTTTGCCGTTTATACTGGCCAATTGGGTGCGGCGCTTATAACTACCTGTTTGGACGAAGGCCCCCACCCCAGCCTTCCCCCGGAGTACCAGGGGAGGGGGAAAGAATCGGATTATCGGAGCATTGAAGGGAGCCGAGCATCGTGGAACAGCGGATTTGCAAGTCGCACCGGGTTTTGGTGGGGTTGGAGGTTCACGTCCAGCTCTCGACGCAATCGAAGATGTTCACCGGGGCGGCCAACGGGTTTGGGGGCGAACCTAATACGCAGGTGGACGAGCAGGTGTTGGGCTTGCCGGGCGTGTTGCCGGTGATGAACAAGCGGGCGGTGGAGTATGCCATCAAGGTCGGACTGGCGTTGGGATGCACGATCGCCAAGCACACCAAATGGGACCGCAAGAGCTATTACTATCCGGATTTGCCGAAAAACTATCAGATCAGCCAGTACGACCTGCCGCTGTGTTACCAGGGCGAATTCGAATTGGTCCGGCGGGATGGGAGCACGCTGAAGATTCGCATTCGCCGGGCGCATCTGGAGGAAGACGCGGGCAAGCTGCTGCACGAGGCGCCTGGGGGATATGCGATCGACTTCAGCATCGTGGACCTCAACCGCGCCGGCACGCCGCTTTTGGAGATCGTGACCGAACCCGATCTGTCGAGTCCGCAGGACGTGGCGCTCTTCGGCCAGGAATTGCAGAAGATCGTGCAATTCCTCGGCGTCAGCCATGGGCTGATGCAGATGGGCCACATGCGTTTCGAGCCGAACATCAACGTGCACATCACCGACCAGAACGGGCAGGTGCTCAAGACGGCGATCACCGAGATCAAGAACCTGAACAGCTTCAGCGTTCTGGAGCGGGCGACGGCGTACGAGATTCAGCGGCAAATCCGCCAATGGGAAGAGACCGGATCGCTGGGCCGTAAGAGCACCTACGGCTGGGACGAGGCGACGGGCACGACGTTTCCGCAACGCGAAAAGGAGGAGGCCAACGATTACCGCTATTTCCCCGACCCCGACCTGGTTCCAGTGGAAGTGGACGAGGCATGGCTGGCGGAATTGAAAGCCCAGGTGGGCGAATTGCCGGCCGCGAGGCGGAAGCGATATGTCGAGGCGTTGGGTTTATCGGCGACGGACGCGGCGATCCTGGCGAGCGACCGAGCCACCGGCGAGTTTTACGAGGCCGCCATCGCCGCCGGCGGCGATGCCAAACGAGTGAGCAATCTGATCCTGTCGCACGGCCGGCGATTGGCCAACGAGAAAAGCGTCGCCCTGTCGGAGATCGGCGTGTCCCCCGCGCGGTTCGCAGAGGTGGCGAAGCTGATCGACCAGAACAAAATTTCCGCCAGCAGCGCCGGGGCGATTTTCGACAAGCTCCGCGAAAACGACCGCCCCGCCGAGGAACTGGCCGCCGATTTGGGCTTGACGCAGGTGAGCGACACCGGCGCGATCGACGCCGCCATCGACGCCGTCATCGCGGAGAATCCCAAACCGTTACAGGATTACCGGGCCGGCAAGCAATCGGCGATGGGGGCCTTGGTCGGCATGGTGATGAAAAACGGCAAGGGATTGAATCCGAAGATGGTGCAGGAGGCGCTGAAGAGGAAGCTACAATAGAGTTGAATGACTTCTTTGCCGGCAATTCCCGCCAAACTCGATCTCAAGCGCGATGAAAAGCTGGAAATCCTCTGGAAGGATGGCCAGCGGAGCGTTTTCAAGCTCGATTATCTCCGCTCGATGTGCCCGTGCGCTACTTGCAAGGAACAGCGCCTGGGGCAGGAGCAGAGCAAATCGCTGTTGAAGATTCTGCCGGGGAATTATGACAAGCCGCTGACGGTGGTGAAGGCGGAGTTGGTGGGCAATTACGCCTTGAAGATCGACTGGTCGGACGATCACAACACGGGGATTTATTCGTTTGAATATCTGCGGTCAATTTCGCCACAGTGATTTTTATAAATCCGCCAGCGCCTGCGACAGCCGGCGGACTTCGTGCAGGGCCATGCCCTTGAGCTTCGGGACGTGATCGCCGATGTGCGGCACGATGGCGTGGGCGACGCCGAGGCGCGAGGCTTCGCGAAGCCGGATTTCGATTTGCGGCACGGGCCGGATCTCGCCGCCCAATCCCAATTCCCCGACCGCTAGGGTTCCGATCGGCAATGGGCGATTCAGGTGTGCCGATGCGATGGCCAGGGCGATGGCCAGATCGACCGCCGGTTCGGGTGTTTTGACGCCGCCGGCGACGTTGACGAACACGTCATCCGCGGCCAGGCGCATCTCGGCGCGTTTTTCCAGGACGGCGATGATCATGGCGACGCGGTCGGCGGATACGCCGCTGGTTTTTCGCTTGGCCGCTCCGATGACGCTGGAGGCCGTCAGGGCCTGAACCTCGACCAGGAGGACTCGCGAGCCTTGCATGGCGGCGGTGATGACCGACCCGCTCGGCTGGCCGCCGGGGCCGTATTGCTCGATGAACAGTTTGCCCGGATCGAGCACTTCCTTGAGGCCCTGGCCGGTCATTTCGAACAGTCCCACCTCGTGCGTTGAGCCGAAACGGTTTTTTATGCATCTCACGATGCGATGAGCGTGGAAGCGGTCGCCCTCGAAATACGCCACGGTATCGACGATGTGCTCGATGAGTTTCGGGCCGGCCAGCGTGCCTTCCTTGGTGACATGGCCGACCAGGACGATCGCGGTGCCGCTGGTCTTGGCCAGATAGACCAAGTCCATGCAGCAATCGCGAAGCTGGGTGATGGAACCCGGCGCGGCGGGAAGCTGGGGCTTGTAGATCATCTGAATGGAATCGACGACGGCCACGGCCGGCTGATGTTTGGCGATTTGATGCACGATTCGCTCGGCGTTGGTTTCCGCCAGGACCAGAAGCTGCCCCGATTTGACGCCCAATCTCCCGGCTCGCAGGGCGGTTTGGCGGGCGGATTCCTCGCTGGTGGCGTACAACACCTTGCTGGCCGAGCGGGATGAGGCCATCGCATGGGCCACCTGGAGCAGGAGGGTTGATTTGCCGATTCCCGGTTCACCGCCGACGAGCACGACCGATCCGGGGACGATTCCGCCGCCGAGAACGCGGTCGAATTCCGCAATGCCGGTGTTCAGCCGGGGCGTCTGCGATTCGTCGATATCTCCGATGGGCAGCGCCTCGGCCGCGGCCAAATCTCCGCCAACGCGCTGGGCGCGGGCATCCGGCGCGGGCGGCGTGTACGCCTCCAGGCTGTTCCACGTTCCGCAATCCGGGCATTTGCCGAGCCATTTCGGATGGATGCTCCCGCAATGATTGCAGAGAAACTGG
Source organism: Tepidisphaeraceae bacterium (assembly GCA_050014015.1). Lineage (GTDB taxonomy): Bacteria > Planctomycetota > Phycisphaerae > Tepidisphaerales > Tepidisphaeraceae > PALSA-1353. The sequence continues at coordinate 45,496 of JBEKEC010000024.1, read as the reverse complement.
GTGCGGGTCTTGGCCACGGCCAGCAAATGCTCGATGTTTCGGGAGGCAAATGCAACCGTTCGGCGGATCACGGCTGGGTGACACATTCTGCGAGGCCTGTTCTTCCCCTCGCCTGGTACTCCGGGGGGAGGGTTGGGGTTGGGGTTTCGTGGGCCAAATCGACGTTCGACCCCCACCCCAACCCTCCCCCTGAGTACATGGGGAGGGGGAAATTCTTTGCAGCAAGTGTCACGGACCTGCGGATCACGACAAATGCGCGGGCGGCAAGGTTTGCAGGATCGGCGCCTCGTCGGGAGCGATCTCCCGTTTCAGAATGCGCAGCGTGTACCACGGCAGCCAGAGGGCGCAGCGGGCGGTGACGGCCACGATCGTCCCCAGAACGATGCCGCGCAGCCCCAAATGGCCGTAGCGCACGAACGAGTAGCTCAACACCACGTTGGCGACGCCGGCGATCAGCACGGAGGCCGTAAACGGCCGGACTTTGCCGATGGCCAGGAGAATCGATCGGCCGACGGCGCTGCTGCCGCCGATGACGGTATGGATGAGGACCATCGGCAGGATGGCGCAGGTCAGTGGCATCGGGTCTCCCAGCCAAAGCCGGAAGAAGAACGGGGCCAGGAGCCAAAGGATCGGCGCCGCCGCCAGGAGGAGGAAAAACGTCGCCAAGGTGCCGCGGACGTAAAAATGGCGGACGAGATGCGGATCGCCGGCGGCGTACGCCATCGCCGTCCGCGGCAAGAGCACCGACGCCAGGGCGCCCACCAACAGCAGCGCGCCGCCGTCGATCTGCACGCCCGCCGTATAGACCGCGACCGTGGATTGGTCGATCAGATACAGAATCAGCAGGTAGTTGGCTGGGGCATAGAGATAATCGGCCATTTGCGCCGCCACGACAGTTCCGCCGAAGATCAGCAGGCGGCGCACCATTTTCGGGTCGAAACGCCGCCACCATCTGGCGAACAGCCCGCTACCGTGGCGATGGGACATGATTCCCCGCGCCACCAGCAGCACTACCGCCCCGGCCACCAGCGCCAGCCCCGTTGCCCGCTGCCAGCGCAGATGAAACACGAGCAAATTCACCGCCGTCCCCACGCCCCAGATCGCCTCGTGCGTGGTGAGCAGCATGTTGTCCAGGAAGATTTTCCCCGAGGTTTGCAATGCCGCGCCGGCGGCGTCGCTCATGAGGCGCACCAGCGTGGCGACGCCGACCATCAACACCAGTTCCGCCATCGCTCCGCCGCTGTTGACGTTGGTCTGCGACCGGCGGAACACCCAGGTAAAACAAGCAAGAAAGATGGCTCCGGCCAGCGCGGTCAGCAGCGCCATCACGAAGCCGTTGGCATAGACGGACTGAACCTCGGGCGTGCGGTTGGGCGGCGGGCTGTCATAGGAAATCGCCGGCAAAGCGGGGGCAAGACCATTGCGCGATTGGCGCATGGCCTCGGCGGTCATGCGGATGATCGCCGGGCTTAATCCAATCGCGGCGTATTCCAGGATCCCCGCGGTCGATTGCACGATTGCCAGCGAGGCGAACGCAGGCTTGCCGGCGGCGCGGAAGACGGTGGCCGTCACGACGATCCAGGCCAGCACGCGAAGCGCGGTCAACAGGTAGGCCGAAACGATGTCGCGACGAAGGCTTGAGGCGGTATGCACGCGGGGGATATTCTCTACGCCGCCAGCGCAGTTGGAAGGGATCGCGGCAATTCGGCCGCGGACGATTTGGCGGGCGTTCGCAGGCCGCGGCGGATCAGCATCCCCGCCGCCGCCGCCAGCAGTGGAACCACCGGATTCATCCGGGTCTTCCAAAATATCAGAGCCAGGAAGACGACCGACCACACCCGAACCAGCCAGCGGTCTTCCCAATTCTGGGCCTCCTTCGCGGCGGCGCCGCGCTGCCGATCCGCGGCATACACCACGATCCCCACGCTCATCAGCAGCAGGTCGTAATCGAAATAGAACGGCATTAACAGCGGCATGGCGGCAATCGTCGCGGAGATCAACCGATCTCGCTCCGAGGGCGAATTTTCGCTTCTCATGGTCTTGACGACCATCGCCCCCAGCGCGGCCAGCATGGCTATCTCGCTAAAGCCCCAGAGCACGCGGGTGGCCGTCGTGGTTGGACCGACGTTGTCGCCCTGGAAGACCAATCGCCAAAACGCCTTGAAAGTCACGTGCCGCTCCCAACGATAGGGGTTTTCGTCCTGAATCCAGCGCAGGTTCAGGGGCACGTGATAGACAAACTCGTGCAGGGTCCCCGGCATGGTGAGGACGTTCACCAGAACCAGCGCCGTCCCCGTGAGGCATACGCCCAGGATCGCGCGGCGGCCCTGGCCCAGGCAAAGCACCGCGGCGATCACGGCGCCCAATTGCGGTTTATAGAAAAGCAGACCGCAGACCATCCCGGCCAGAAGCGACCGATTGCCGCGCCACAGCCAGACGGTTGTCGTCAGCAGCATCAGGGAGAAGAAGGTGTTCTGTCCATGGCAAAACGCCTGGAAGCAGGGCATGGCCATCAGGACCAGAAAGGGAACCAGCAATTGCGTTTCCCATCCTCCCCGCAACATGCGGCACATCAGGAATATCGACGCCGCCAGACAAACCGCCGAGAACGTCCACCAAACGTGCAGGGCCGAGAGGTATGGCAGCGCCGAGAGCGGGGCGAACATCCAGGCGGCGAAGGGCGGGTTCCACCATGGGCCAAAGCTGGTTCCCAGGGAAAGCCCGGCGGCGTGACCGGTGTTGAACTCGAACGCTTTGGCCGCCGGCAGGTCGAAGAGCTGTTCGTAATGCCCCGTCCGGGCACACGTCCCGCCGTAATAGAACGGCAGGAAATCGTGGCCGAGCATGTCCCAGGTGATGGCCCGGTCTTTGGAGATGAACGTGTTGCCGATGAGGATCGTGACCAGAAAGACCGCGACCAGCCCCCCGACCCGCCAAAGGCGCGTGCGCAGGTCGTGCCTGGTCGTGAGCCGGTCTTTGAGCACGTCGATGATTCTCATGCGTTCTCGCGTAGCCCCGGATGTACATCCGGGGCTTACAACTCATGCGATATCGGCGTGAATCCGGCCGCATCTTTTCAAAGGGATGGATTGCGGTTACCGGACGCTATGCCACCCAGAGATTCAATGAAAACCGCATCATGAGGATGACCGACAGCGGCGTGGACATGGAGGTGTAGAGAAGATGAACGATCCGCCAACGGCGGCCGACGATCGCCAGCATCATGAACGCCGGGAACAACACCAGGATAAATCGCGTGATCGACCAGTACCGTTGGGCCATCAGCATGACGGTGAACATGGCGATGGTGAAGACGGTGTAACAGGGCCGCAGCCGGCGGATGGCCAGGATCGTCATCACCGCCAGCAAGGCCGGGCTGCCCAGTTGAAGCCCCGCGTGCGAGGAGTGCAGGACGGTCAGAAGCGGGCAGTAATTCCATTGCTTCTGGACGGCGACGAAGGTGAGGGGATCTCCGAACTGTTGCCACTGAAACGCCATCCATGCCAGCAGGCCCGCCGGACCCCAGATCAAATTCAGTATTTCACGGCGTAAAGAGAATCCTCGCTGGTGGAGAAATTCAACAGCCAAGCCGGCGGTCAGCAATACGCCGTCGGGCCGCGATAACGCCGCCAGCCCGGCCAGCAGTCCGGCGATCCGCCAATGTTCCTTTCGCGCGTGATAAAACGCGGCCGTGGAAATCGCCATGAACAGCGACATTGGATAGACGGCGGAGAGAAAAAACGAAGTTGGAAAGATCAGCACGTACAAAGCCGCGCGGGTTGCGACGGTCTGGTCGTATCCCTCCAGCAGCAACAGGGCCATCACGTAAACCAGGGTCACGATGAGCGCGAGATTGGAAATGACGATCCCCGCGATCAGGAACGCTTGATCGCTTCCGCCGGCCAGCAGCCCGCCGAGGCGCATCAGCATGGGAAACAGCGGCGCGAAGGCGACGTTGGACTGCTGACCGGGAATAAGCTGATAGCCGTCCCTGGCGATGGTGAGATACCAACGTCCGTCGAAATGCGACCACATATCGATCGCGGCCGAGCCGGTGGGCAAATCCCAGCCGACGGCCCGCGCGGCCGGCAGCCGGTAAATCGCAAAGCAGGCGGCGCAGATCAGCATCAGGCGCGTGTAGGCGAACGGAACGATCACGGCGCGCAGCAGGAACCGCGGACTTAACCGCGATTGATCCGCTTCGCCGAGGAACGGCGAAAGATTGCCGCCCAAGCTGACGGTTGCCTCCGCTTTCATCTACGAACCTCGCCGGTAAACGGTTTCCCAGTCAACCTGGGCTTCAGGGCGATAATTTTTCTGGACGTAATCTCTCAGCTCCATCCACGCCCGGATGAAATTCGCCTTGCGGGTCGGCCGAAGTCCCAGTTCCTTGACGTGGTCGCTGAGCGCGTGGACGTAATGGTCAAATTTCGTCGGCAGGACGACGTATTTGGGGCGGCGTTGATCGAAATCTCCCAGCATCGCGTGGCAATATCGGAGCGGGGCTTCATCGTCGTTCACCCAGAGAAACGTCATCGGGTAGCGCGAGCCGGCGGCCAAGTCGGTGTTGACCAGAAGGCGCATCATGCCGTCGAGCCAGACGGCATCGCCGCTCCTGGCGTGGGCGGCCAGATATTCTTCGGAAGCGGACCGCTTGAGTGAATGCGGCGCATCGGCCAGGACCTGGCATCCGCCAAAGAGGGAGAAAAGCGCCGGCAGCATCAATGCCGCGGCCAGGGGCCACGGGCGCGCACGGCGCGGAATCAGGCCGAAGAGCAGGCTCGCGGGCGCGGCCAGAACCAGGAAATGGTAGGCGTACATTCGCCGCTGCGCCGCGACGCCGGCGGCTTCCAGGGCCAACCAGACAATTGCGAAAACCACCATCGGCGTTTCGGGCCGGGCCGCCAGCCGATGTTGCGGCCTGCGAAACACCACGCCGCGAATGAGCAGGGGAAATCCGAGGATGAGAATCACGATGACCGGCTTGCTGAGGTCCCAGGGTTCCCAGGGCGAGTTGGCGGCGTATCCCGCGATCTGGCGCCAGATCGCCGGCATGGCGCTGAGCAGGTCGGCGGCGCCAAGGTATGCCAAGGTTGCGGCGGTGGGGATCGCCAGGCCCGCCGCGGCGGCGGCGGCATGGGCCGTCAATCGCCGTCGCCGGCAGATGAGGGCAACGGCGAATGCCCCGAGCACGGCCAGCCCAGACGGCTTGAGCATCGCCGCCGCGCCGGCCGACAGGCCGGCCAGAAACGAATCTCTCGCGTCGCCGCCGCCCAGCGCTTCCAACGCGGCCGTCGCGGCCAGGATGCTGAAAAATGCCTGGAGCGTTTCCAGTTGAAATCCACCGTACACCGCGAAATTGAAATTGAGATAGACCAGGGCGAACAATCCGGTGGGCCAGGCGGCATGAACGCCGATGTTCCGCCGGGCCGACCGCGCCAGCAGAAACGCGCCGGCAAATCCCATCGCCGTTTGCAGCAGCACGTACGCCGGCCAGCAAGCGCCGAACGTCCGCCAACACGCGCTGGTCATCAGTCCGACCGTGGGAAATTTGTTGTCGATCAGCTCGGCGCCGATCCGGCCGCCCTGGCTGACGAGCTTGCCCATGTAAATGAACATCGCCCCGTCGGCATCGAGGGGACGAACCAGAAAGCTGAGCCGGCCGACCAGGGCTGAAACCACGCATGTGCCGATCAACCATCCCATGGCCCCGCGCGCGCGGTCCCTCCCCCGCTCAGGCGCCGCAACTCTCTCTGGCAATGCGCAGACCGTCACACAAATGTTATCGGCCGGCGCGGCCCGGTCGTTGATTTCAAAATCTGTTCAGAAAATCAGAAAAGGAGCGGCTTGCCGAGCTTCCGCCGGATCACCTGCATCTGGCCCACGTGCATGGCAAAGTGCGACGGCAGCAACTGCACGAGATGCCCCATCGTCGGAATCATGCGCTGCATGTTCTGCGGCGCTGGTTTGTCCAGGTCGGCCGGCGTAAGCGTCTTGACCCAAGCGATTGTTGCCGCGCGCACTTTGCCTAATTGATCCAGCAACTCAGCCTTCGAGCCGAAGAACTTGGGATCGTCCTTCCCGGAAGTTTCCTTGGTGAATTTCTTGTCAAATCCATCGGGTAGTTTGTATGCGCCGACCATCCGCGCTTCCGAGGCGGCCAGATGGCCCAGTTGCCAGGCCGTGTGATTGGCTCCGGGACAAGGCCGAGCGTAAATGTCCGCATCCGAAAAATCGCCGATCGTTGCCTTCAGCATCTCCAAGTTGCGGCTCAGCACGTCGGCGGTGAGTTCGAGTGAAGTCATGTCATCTCTCCTATGGCAAAAGTGGGTGCGGGGTTCTGGTATCGCCTAGCGCAAAATTATATTGAACCGTCGCGGGAATTGCACCATTGCCGCCACATCTGGCGGTAGGCCTTCTCGACGTTCCTGGCGAATCGCCGGGCGCTCATCAGTGGCGAGGCGAGCATCCGCTGGCGCAGGGTCCCGCGGAGCTCCGCCAGACGGCCGGGCGATTCGGCGAGCGTGACGGCGGTCTGGAGGTACTGTCGCGGCCGGCGGGCGGCCAGTTCCGGCAGGCCGACGTTCGAGAGAATGCTTTTCCCGCCGCGCCCGACGGCGGTCTGGCCGACGAGGCTCACCACCGGCACGCCCATCCACAGGGCATCGCACGTGGTGATTCCACCGCCGTAGGGGAACGGGTCCAGGGCGACGTCGATCCGGCCGTAGGTCTGCACGTACTGGCTCCACGGCTGCTTGGCGAGGAATTCCAACCGGTCCGGCGAGACGCCGCCGGCGGCAAACCGCTGGCGCACGGCGTCGAGATGCGACCCCGGATAGGAATGAATGATCATGCGCGACCGCGGCACGGCGGCCAGAACCTCCGCCCACAAATCCAACGCCCCCGGGGAAACTTTCGCGAAATTGTTCAGGCATCCGAAGGTGACGAAGCCATTCACCCCGCACGGCGGCGGCGCCGGCTCGGGCGTCGGGCCGGCGCAGCCGTAACACCAATACGTTTCCGGCAATCGGATCGTTTGTTCGGAATAGAGTGACAAATCCGAATCCGGTGGATCGAGATAGGGGTCGGACAGGCGATAGTCCATCGCCTCCAGGCCAGTGCCGGCGCAATATCCCAGGTAGCTGACCTGCACCGGCGCCGGCTTGCGTGCGAAGACCAGCAGCCGATTGTGCGACACGTGAAGCGACAGATCGACCAGAACGTCGACGCAATCGGCGCGGACGATCTCGGCCAGTTCGTCGTCGGTGTGCATGGCGACGTTTCGCCAAACGTCCGCGTGGGATCGCAAAATCTCCGTGAACGGATCGGGCCGGATGACGCTGGAATAGCAGTGGATTTTGAATTCGTTGCGATCGTGCTCGCTCAGCAGCGGCAGCAGGTTTTGCCCGACGACGTGCTGGCGAAAATCGGGTGAGACGTAACCGATCTTCAATGGGCGATCCGTCGAACGGTCGTTGCCGTGGGGCCGGATGAGATGCCGCAGCGGCCGGGCGTGCTTTTCGTTCCAGCGCCGCTGTTGCCGCGCCAACTCCGGCGGATCGTATCCCGCGTGAAACGACAGGAGATAAACCAGATTGCTGTGGACGGCGGCACTATCGGGCTGAATCTCCATCGCTCTTTCGCAGTGATCCAGCGCTTCATCCATCAAACCCTGCTCCTTAAACGCGACGCCGAGGTTATTGGCCGCCTCGATGGAATTGGGGTCAAGCTCCAGGACCCGGCGATAGGCGGCGATCGCGCCGTCCAGGTCCGGCATGGCCAGAAGCGCCCGGCCGAGGCAGGCGACCGCACGAAGGTCTTGCGGCAACAGTTCGACGGCCCGGCGGTACGCATCGGCCGCCTCGTCCCACCGGCCAAGTTGGTAATACGCATCGCCGATCGACATTTGCGTCTCGGCACGATCGGGCCGGGCCTTGGCGACTTGCAGGTGGACCGCCAGGGCTTGTTCTCGCTGGCCGTTGCGATCGAGGGCATTGGCCAGATTGATTTGCGCATCCGTCAGGCCGGGATTGATTGCGACGGCCTTGCGATACGCGGCGATGGCCAAATCCAATTCGCCCCTGGAAACCAGCGCGTTGCCGACATTGTTGTAGGCCTCGGGGAATTGGGGCCGCAGCTCCAGGGCGGTGGCGAGGGCGGCCAGGGCGGGTTCGATTTGCCCGCCGGCGTAGAGCGCCGCGCCGAGGGCATTGTGAATTTCGGCGACTTCGGGCCGGCGATCGGCGGCGGCGCGATAGGCTTCAATCGCCTCGTCCCATCGCCCCAGCCTGCCCAGGGCGTTTCCAAGGTTGACGTGCGCATCGGTCAAATGGGGACTGATTTCCAGGGCCAGGCGATAGGCGGCGACGGCCTCCTCGGTCCGGCCGAGCCGTTCCAGCACGACGCCCTGATTGGTGCGGTATTCCGCCGCCAGCGGATCGGCCTCGACGGCCCGCTCGAACCAATTCAGGGCCTGCTCCTGCTCGCCGCGCCCAGAGCAAATCAGGCCGAGCAGATGCAGGGCCTGGGCATTTTCCGGCTGAAGCGCCAGCGCCTGGCGGCAAAGCGCTTCGGCGCCGGCGGGGTCTTGGGCGCGATGACAATTCATCGCCGCCTCGATGGCCTGTTGCACCGGAAGGTCTGTCATGTGATATGCCCCGTCATGTGATATGCCGGGCCGGGGAAAACAGGATGGTGTGCTGCACGAGTTTGCGAATCGTCGTGCCTTGGACGAGGATCGAGAAGCAAACGACGCCGTAGGTGATGGCCACGATCAGGTCTCGGCCCGGTCCTTCCGGCAGGGAAAGCGCCATGGCCACGGCCAGCCCGCCGCGAAGCCCGCCCCAGATGAGGATCGACACCGTTCCCCAGCCGATCCGCGGTATGAAGGGCAACACCGTCGCCGTCCGCGCCAGCAGAACGATGGGGATGGCGATGATCGCCGCCAGAAAATGCCGCGGCGTGTACGGCATGACCAGCACCTCCGCGCCCATCAGAACGAACAACACCGCGTTGAGCACCTCGTCGATCAGTTCCCAGAATCGTTCCAGATCGACGTTGACCTGCTCGGACATGCGGAACAATTTGCCGCGGTTGCCGATCAACAGTCCGGCAACGACGACGGCGATGGGCGCCGACATATTCAGCGCCGACGCCAGGGAATAGGTCCCCATCACCAGCGCCAGGGTGAGAAGGACTTCAACCTGGAAATTGCGGGCCTGTTTGAGGAGATGATAAATGAACAAACCGGTGCAGAACCCCAGGACGGCCCCGCCGAGCGCCTCCTGGGCCAGCATGCGGCCGACGCCGAGGAGGGTGATTCCGCCTGGGGCGGCGGCGGCGTGCAGAATGGTCAGGAATAGCACCACCCCGACGCCGTCGTTCAGCAGCGATTCCGAGGAAACCACGGTGTCGATCGCCTTGCCGGCGCCGGCCTGGCGCGTCACCGCCACCACCGCCACCGGGTCCGTCGGGGAAATCAGCGCGCCGAATAACAGGCAGCCGAGCCATGGCAGCGGCATTCCGATCAAGGCAAGCCCCCAGTGGGCAAGTCCCGCGACGATGAACATCGACGCCGCCGTTCCCACCGTGGCCAGGACCGTGGTAATCTTCCATTGGCGCCTTAGTTCGTTGAGGTCAACGGTCAACGCGCCGGCGAAGAGCAGAAAGCCCAACATCCAGGTCAGCAGGGCATCGCCAAATTGGATGCGCTGGAGGAATTGGCGGGCGGCCGTGCGAATGCCAAGACCCAACTCGCCGAGTACGATCAGCGCCAGCGAAAGCAGCAGCGCGATCAGCATGACGCCCACGCTGGCGTGCAGGCGCACGTAGCGGTGGTTGAAATAGCTCAGCAACGCCGTCAAAGTCAGCAGAATCGCTATGACGTCAAAGAGCTTCATTGATGCCAGAAGATATAGAGGCGGGCCAAATGAAAAAAGACCATTGCGTCCAAGGCGGGTTCATTCTTACGATCCTGCTCATGTTTGCACAAGCGAAATCGGCATCGGCGGGCAATCCTCCGGCCCCGGGGTCGGGGCAGAACCAGTTCTGGGTTTACGTCGGCACCAAGACCCGCCCTCCGGACAATAGCAAGGGAATTTATCTCTATCGGCTCGACGCCGCTTCGGGGGCGCTGGCGGAACAGGGTGTGGCCGCGCAAATCGACGACCCCGGCTGGCAGGTCATCACCCGGGACGGGAAATTCCTCTATACCTGCGCCACGTCCGATAATCATCGCACGTCCATCGCCGCCGCGTATCGCATCGACCGGCAAACGGGCGCGCTGAGCTTGCTCAATCAGCAGGCCACCAAGGGTCAGGATACCACGCACATCGACGTTGACCCGGCCGGGTCCTGCGCGGTCACGGCGAATTACAATTCCGGCGACGTGTCGGTGATGCCGATCAATCCGGATGGTTCGCTGGCGGCGCCGTCGGCGGTTATTAAGCACACCGGCTCAAGCGTCAACCCGGATCGTCAGCGGCATGCGTATCCCCATTCCTGCAACTTCGATCCCAGCGGCAAATTCGTGCTCGTGCCCGACCTGGGCGTGGATAAGGTGTACGTCTATCACTTCGACCCCTCATCGCGTTCGTTATCCCCGGCCGATCCCCCAACCGTTTCCGTTCCCCCCGGCTCCGGGCCGCGGCATCTCTCCTTCCATCCCAACGGAAAAATCGCCTACCTCATCAACGAAATGGGCGGCACGGTGATCGTCTATTCCTGGGATTCCGCCCGCGGCCGGCTTGCGTTTCTGCAAAACATCTCGACGCTTCCGCCGGATTACCGGGGCGCCAACACCTCCGCCGAGGTCCGCATTCACCCCAACGGCAGATTCCTGTACGCCTCCAATCGCGGCCCGAACGACATCGCGATTTTCGCGGTCGATCCCGCCGACGGGACGTTGAAACTTCTGGGATTCGAATCGACCCGCGGCAAGGGACCGCGCGATTTTGCCCTCGACCCCACCGGCGGTTTCCTCTTCGCCGCCAACCAGGACACCGATACGGTCACGGTCTTCCGCGTCAATCCGGACACGGGCTTGCTGTCCTATACCGGCCAGATGCTGAGCGTTGGGACGCCGATTTGCGTGAAGTTTCTGGCCGCGACCGGGTAACGCCCTTATTTGAACCGTGCGGAAAACAGATAAGACTTGGTCCTCTTCGATGCCTTTTCTCTGCCTCCTCCGCGGTGAAAACTCCCGGCCAACATGACCGGAGATCTGTTTGACACCTGTAACGTATCACGTTACAATCGTGAAATGATCCAGTCGTTCAGGCACAAGGGACTGGAGAAGTTTTTCGTCTCCGGAGCGACGTCTGGAATCCGAGGCGATCACGCCAAGAGACTACGGTTGATTCTTGCCAGACTCTCCGCAGCGCAAAAGCCGGGGGACATGGCATTACCTGGCCTGAGGCTGCATCCGTTGAAGGGTGGCTTGACGGGATATTTTGCCGTCGACGTGAGCGGAAATTGGAGAGTCGTCTTCCGATTTGACGGACAACACGCCGCCGGCGTCGATTACGTGGACTACCATTGAAGGAGCAGAATATGAGCCTGCAAATGCATAATCCCCCACATCCTGGCGAAGTGATTCGCGAGCTTTGTCTTCAGCCTCTGGGGCTTTCCGTAACCGGCGCGGCCAAGGCCCTGGGGGTCACGCGCAAGAGCCTGTCGCAACTGCTCAACGGCAAATCCGGCATCAGCCCCGAAATGGCCCTTCGGCTCTCCATGGCCTTCAACACCACCGCCGAATCCTGGCTCGCCCAGCAGATGCAGTACGATCTCTGGAAAGCTCGCCGAAAGGCAAAGCGGCTGAAGGTTTCCAGAATCGCGGCTTGAGCGAAGAAACCGGAACGTGAGCGCTTGGGCCCGGAACGCTCACGTCCCGGTTTAACTCGCTCGTCATCATATAGGCAGATCAGATGTTTCTCGAATAACTCGCACAGCGGCCCATTGCCGACCATAGTCCGCGGACAAATGTGCAAGATTGGGGGAAAGAGGATGTGCGGCCAGACCAATTCGTGACCGGATTCATTATTATATCTACAAATCCAGCTTGCGATGGTTTCAGGACCTATTGAACATTCATCAAGTTTTAACGCCGTTCAGCGACATTCTTCTACCACATTTCAAGTTACGTATGTAGACTCGCTGGCGAAATGAGAATTCGAATAGGTTAAGCGGGCAACCAATTGAGGGAGGGACCGGGTGGGCTGATGAAAGTGGCTCCGACCTTTTCATCCGGTTGTTGTTGCGCCATGTCCGTGGATGTGGATTACCGCGAAGGTGCCCAGCGGGGGCTGTGTCCGCAATCGGAAGGAGGTAGCATGACGTTGAATCGCGATTCCGCGCGCAGGGGTCACTCCGTTGGATTGTTACTTTCCAGTCTGCTTCTGGCCGCATTGCCGACAACGCGCGCCTGGGCGACATTCAATTTCCAGACGGTGGAAGACCCGGCCGGCGGCGCGACCACTCTTACCGGAATTTCCGGCAGCACGATCGTCGGCAATAACAACAACGAAGGATTCATTTATGACGGATCGACATTCACGCCGTTGAATTTCCCGGGGAACATTGCCAAGGCCAACGGTGTTTCCGGCAACACGGTGGTCGGAACATATTACCAGAACCCTGGAGGAGCGACGGGTTTCGCCCCTCCAAACTATGGCTTCATTTATAACGGCTCGGGGTTCACCACGCTGAGTGACCCATCGATGACCCTCAGCTCGATCGGTGAGGGGGGCACGTACGCCCTCGGTGTTTCAGGCGGCACGGTTGTTGGTTACTACACGGTAGACGAAGCGCTGCATGGGTTTGTTTACAACGGCTCTACGTACACCACTCTGGACGACCCGCTCGCGACCGGGAATGATTTCCAAGGCACGGTGGCATGCGGCATCTCCGGCAGCGACATCGTTGGCTATTACACTAGCAATGGAACCCACGGCTTCATTTATAATGGCTCCAGCTACACCACCTTGGACGACCCGCTTGGGGTAGATGGGACGTGGGCACTTGGGATATCCGGCAATGATATTGTCGGGTATTACCAAGACAGCCAGTACGGCACCCACGGATTCATTTACGACGGATCGTCTTTTACGACCGTTGATGACCCACTGGAAACAAGCGCATTGGTGGGAACCATGGTTTGTGGCATCGACGGCAATACCATCGTCGGGGCGTTCGATTACTATATACCGTCGGCTTCATAGCCACCGACGTGCCGGAGCCTGCCTCCGCCGCGCTGTTGTGCCTGGCCGGGGCAGCGATCCTCCGCAGGCCGCGGATGCGCGATTGAATTGCCGCGAACCACGACGACGCCCTGATTTGTCGAGCCGCGAGGGGGGGGACTTTGTCTAGTTGGCACTTGCTCCTCGCTTGCGGCGGACTGAGCCTCATTCGCAACCGGCGGAGCGATCAATCCTCTTGATGACTGCGGTTCCGACCGCCAAAACGCAATATCCTTAAAAATTTGACGCTTTTTGGCGCGCCAAATACAGCTCTCGAATCTTGCGTTCCACAAGTATGTCTCAGCGAACAGGTTGTATGCGAAATGATTGTGAGTAATTACTATATCATTCGAAAAAAGTGTAAAATGTGTCAAATGCCTCCAGCCGTTTTTTCGGCGGAAAATGGGGTTGGAGCTTCCATGCCGATCACCTGCCGGTAGTTGTCGATCATTTCTTTCGCCACCTTGGGCCAGGTGAATCGGGTGACGACTAAATTGCGGCCATTTTGGCCCATTTGGCGGGCGGCGGCGGGATCGCGCAGGACCGAGGCGATTGCGGCGGCGATGGCCCCGGCGTTCAATTCGGCGATGATGCCCGCCCCGGATTCCTTCACCTCGGGGAAATGACATTCGGTGGAGATCACCGCCGGCGCCTCGCAGGCCATCGCTTCGGTCACGGCAACGCTGAATCCCTCCTGACGGCTTGGCAGGCAAAAACAATCGCAATCGCGCAGCGCCGCCAGCTTTTGTGCCGTGTAGATCGGCCCGACCAGGTGAACGCGATCGGCGATTCCCAGCCGCGCGATTTGCGATTCGAACGAGGCCTTGGCACCGTCGTCCGGGCCAGCCACGACCAGATGCGCATCGACGAATTCGCGGCTGACGATCGCAAAGGCATCGGCCAGAAAATCCAGACCCTTTTTGTAATGCAATCGGCCGAGGAAAAGAACCAGCCGTGCGCCGGCGATTTCAGGGTGCGCCGCGCGAAAGGCCCCCTTGTCGGGAAGCGGATCGAGTTCCTCCAGGAAGATTCCGTTGGGGCCAATTTTGGCGGGCGGCGTCAGGTGCAGGCTTTCGGTCAGCCGGCGCTCGTCGAGGTTGCCGTAGTGAAGGAATGCGGCATTGTTGAGCATTCGTTTGTATCCGAACACCAGCGCGATCGTTTTTTTCAAACGTTTCTGGCTGAGCGACCAGGGATCGAGCATACCGTGGAGCGTGACGACATAGGGCTTACCGAGTTTTTTGGACAATCCGGCGATAACAAAAATCAGTGGATCCCATACTCCGTGCAAATGAATGAGGTCGAACCGCTGGAGAAGCGGATGCAACCGGCGGCGGGCGCCGCAGGCGAAAATACGCTCGGTTTTGGTCGGAGGGGGAAGATATTCCAGCTTTACATTTTCGAAATTGGGGATCGTCTTCAAAGCGGCGGAGATTCTGGCGCCGGCGTTTGGGAATTTGTAGGAGACGATCTCCATGTCACAGCCGAGCGCGGACTGGGCGGCGGCAAGTCGCGCCGCGATCATGGGGGGACCACCGAAAGCGGGGTCCAGGGATGAAATGACGTGCAGTATTTTCATACAATGCCGGTCAAGTCGAAATGTCTTTCACGCCGGGGTGCGCCCCGGCGGCCAGGGCATGGTCATTCTAACAAACGACTCGATCTTTTCATGCAAGCGGGGTCCGCGCGATCCATCGCGCGATCCATCGCGCGATCTTTCGGCTTAGCCGCGAACAATCTGCCGATAGTCATCCACCATCTGTCTCGCGATTTTTGGCCAGGTAAATCGCTCCACCACCAACTCTCGGCCATTCTTACCCATTTTCGCCGCGGCTTGGGCGTTGCGAAGGATCGTGCCAATTGCGGCGGCGATGGCGGGGGCATCAAGCTCGGCGATGATCCCGGCGCGGGAGCTGCTTACGTCGGGAAAATGGCAGCCGGGCGTGATCACCACGGGCGCTTCGCAGGCCATTGCTTCAATGATGGCAACGCTGAATCCCTCCTGATGGCTCGGCAGACAAAAGCAATCGCAATCGCGCAGCGCCGCCAGCTTTTGCGCGGCGTAGATCGGCCCAACCAGGTGAACCCGATCGGCGATTCCCAGCCGCGCGATTTGCGATTCGAACGAGGCCTTCACGCCGTCGTCCGGGCCAGCCACGACCAGATGCGCATCGGCGAATTCGCGGCTCACGATCGCAAAGGCATCGGCCAGAAAATCCAGGCCCTTTTTGTAATGCAATCGACCGAGGAAAAGAACCAGCCGGGCGCCGGCGATTTCAGGTATCGCCGCGCGAAAGGCCCCCTTGTCGGGAAGCGGATCGAACTCTTCCAGGAAGATTCCGTTGGGAAGCACCCGCGTCGGCGAGGTGAAATGCAATCTTTCGGCAAGAGCGCGCTCGTCGGCGTTGAGAAAATGCAGGAACGCCGCGTCGTTCAGCATCCGGCGATATCCCAGCGCCAGCGCCGGCCGCTTTTTCCATCGCTTTTGCGCCAGCGCCCAGGGGTCCAGCATTCCATGCGGCGTGAGAACGAAGGGCTTGCCCCGTTTCGCCGCCAGGGCGCCGACGGCATAGATCAACGGGTCCCATACGCCGTGGAGATGGATGACATCGAATTGGTCGACGATCGGCTCCAGCCGCCGGCGAGCCCCCCGGGCTAGGAATCGTTCCGCCCAGGTCAGCGGCGGGAAGTATTCCAATTTTACGCCGGCGATATTGGGAATCGTGCTCAAGGACGCGTTTATCCGGGCCTCGGCATCGGGAAAACGGTAGGAGACGATCTGCAACTGACATCCCAGCGCCGCCTGCGCGGCCGCCAGTCTTGCCGCCACCATCGGTGGGCCTCCCGTTGCAGGATCCAGGGATGGAATGGCGTGTAGAACTTTCATTCAATGCCAAAAGAGCCGATGGTCATATCGGGGCCGTCATTGCCGGGCCGCCTATAATGATTGTATCAATCTTCCCAAATTCCCGGCATGCAAAGCAACCCATATGATTCCGTTCAAAAGCCCTTGACGACATCGGTCGTTGGCGTTGGAGTTTCCAGCACGTGAAGCATTTCCTCAAGTCAACCGCGCGGGCCGTCAAATACGGCTCCTTGAAATGGATGGCGGATCGGCGCATGGCCCGGCTCAATGTCGACGATTCGGCGGCGCCCCCGGTGCAGTCGGCGTATCTGATCGGCTGCGGGCGTTCGGGCACGACGGTTTGCGGGGAGGTCCTGAGGCATCATCCGCGGATCCGCTATTTTTTTGAGCCCTACCATCTCTGGGCAGCCATCGATCCCACGATCGACGTGCTGAACTTGTATCATATCGGCGCATCCAGTTTTCTGTTGGATGGCGGCCGATGCACGCCGGAATCGCAACGACGTTTCAATCGTCTGCTGTTGGATTCGGCGCGCCGATCCGGAGCGGCGGTGATGTTGGAAAAAACGCCGTTCAACGCCTGCCGGATCGGCTATCTGGACGCGATCAGCCCCGATTGCAGATTCATTCACCTGGTGCGCGACGGGGTGGACGTGGCGCGGTCGATCGATCGCCTGTCGCGCGACCGGGGTTACGGGATCGTCGGCAAGCCGGACCTCAACCGATGGTGGGGCCGCGCCGGTTGCAAATGGACCGCCCTTTACACGGACGGATGCATCAACAATTACTTTGCCGATGAATTGCCGCAACTGTTGAGCTACGAATCCAAGGGCGCTTACGAATGGCTTGTCAGCCTCGGGGAAGTCGACCGCTGGAGAAGCCGGCTGGGCGACCGCCTCCTGGAGATCACTTACGACGAGTTGACCGCCAGACCCAAGCAGGCCCTGAGGCGGATCTGCGATTTTCTGTCGCTGCCGGCGAACGAAAACTGGATGCGCCGCAACGTCAAGCGCATCGATCAGGCCCGGCGAAATTACGGCGTTCCGCTGGTTCTTCCGCCGAAGATGGCCGAGGCGTTCAATCTCATGCAGGAGCGGTTCAACTTTCCCAACCGCGCCGTCGCCGGGCTGCCGCAATCCAACGCCCCGGTGCGAGTCGCGATCGTTTCCAACGAGCCAACGCCTTATCGCCTCCACGTATTGCAGCGACTGGCCGACGAACTGAAGGGGGTAGAGATCCACAACGTCTTCACCCACACGATCTCCAATCCGAGCATGCCGTGGCAAATGCGCATCGGGGCGCATCTGAATCCGATCTTCCACCCCAAGAACCACATCAGGACGGGAATGCCGATTTCCTGGCGGCACGTCCGGCTCTTCCGGGACATACGGGAACATATCCTCCGCAGTGAAATCCGACTCGTGATCCTTCTGGGATACAACGACCTGACGCGGGTGTTGCTCATACGCTGGGCGCGGCGGATGGGGCTTCCGGTTCTTCTTACGGCGGACTCCAACGTCTTCGGCGACGCCAGGACCCCCGGGTGGCTGCGCTTCTTCAAGCGGCGTTACGTTCGATGGGTGCTGAGGCGCATTTCCGGCCTCATGCCCATGGGGACCTGCGGCCGGGCCTACTTTCGAAACTATCTCGACCACAATCTGCCGGAATTCCTCTTCCCCTACGAACCGGATTACCGATCCCTCAGCGACATCGATCCGAAACGGGTCGAAGCTTTCCGCCAGAAGTACGACCTGGCCGGCGGCCGAAAACGCCTGCTTTATTGCGGCCGGCTCGCGAAGGTCAAGCGGGTTGACGTCCTTTTGGAAGCTTTTGCGCGGGTTGCGCTGGCGCGGCCGGATTGGGATGTCGTCATCGCCGGCGACGGCCCACTCCTGAAAACGCTTCAAAGTTCGCTGAGCGAAGCCGTGCGGCCGCGCGTCAAATGGCTGGGGTTCCTCCAGTTCGACGAGGTTGTCCTGGCCTACCACGCCTGCGACGTGCTGATCCATCCCAGCGATTACGAGCCGTGGGCGCTGGTGATCAATGAGGCCGTCGCCTGCGAGCTTCCCATCATTGCCACATCCGTCGTGGGGGCGGCGGTGGAGTTGGTTCGGCATCGCGAGAACGGCCTGATCGTTTCGCCCCGGAGCGTCGAAGCGATGACCAATGCCATCTGGGAGATCACGCGAACCGACCGTTACCTTGAAATGAAGGCCAATTCGTTGCCGATGCTCGAATCCTGGAAGCGCGCCGCCGACCCGGTGGAAGGCATCAGAGAGGCCCTACGACACTTCGGGCTGATCTGGCGTCAGCCGGCTGGTGCGGCGGCGCAACGCGAGCCGGCTTCGCCTCCCGTTGTAAATGCGGAGAATCGCCCGGTGAATTTTCCGCCCGCCGAGATCCTCGCGCAATCGCAAAACGTTCCGCGGCATCCGGGGCCACCGCGTTAAACTTGACGCCTCGATCGTAACCTTCGTGCTAAGATTGCCGTTGCCGTCATAATTCGGCCCGATCACGCGATGCGGGCGCGAATCACGCGTTTCAATCTCTCGGGAATCCAGCGGCGCCAGGTTGGACTGAATTGGGGCGGATAATTCCACTGTTCCAGAGGAAGCGGCGTAGCAATCGCGGGCGGTCGCTCCTGCAATGTGCGCAGCATTTGAGCCCACCGTGGCCCCATGGCAACAGCGTCGAACCGGCGGCGGCAATCATCCATGCCGGCGCTGCGCAGCCTTTGCAACAATTGCGGGTCCTGCGCCAGCCGACGGATTCCCTGAGCGGCGGCGGCGGCATCGTCCACGGGGAACAGGATGCCGGTCTGGCCGTCGCGGACGACGTAATCCGTTACGCCGCGAATCCGCGAACAAACCGGCACGCAACCCGCCGCCAGCGCTTCCAGCAGGACATAGCCCAGTCCCTCGAGGCGAGTGGGGAAAATAAAAACGTCCTGTTGAGACAAAAGCACCGGAATGTCGCGCGGCTGCACGACCGGCATAAAACTGACGCGATCACCCAGCGGCTGGCAACGAACTTTAAGTTTGTCCAAATCCGGACCGTCACCGACGATGGAAAGATGGGCCCGCACGTCGGCCAGCCGCTTAAAAATGCGCGGCAGCGTAAAGACCCCTTTTTGTGCGTCGTACATTCGTCCGAAATAGATGACCCGCAATTGCTCGGATGCCGGCCTCGGCGGCAGGTCGCGGTAGGGCGCCAGATCAATCTCCCCGCCGACCGAAGTCCGGTTCGCATCGAACCCCCAATCGTTCACCAGGTCGTCTCGAATGCGCGGAGACAGTCCGACGGTCGCATGCACGTAATCGCGGATGCCGCGGCACGTACGGTAGGTTCCGGCCCCCATCTGCAGCACAAACATGATGCGTACGATCGAACTCGGCAGGTAGCGCGCGACATTCATCGCCAGCTCCCACTGGGGTGGATTGATGAAAACAGCATCGTAACGCTGCTCCCCCAGGTGGCGGACCAGCGCCTTTCCAATGTCATCATTGTTCGTCAGGTCCGGACCGACGACCTCGCCGTGTTCGCGTTCGCTTTCCCAAGCCGGGGTTTTGCAGATATCGGCTGTCCATTGGCCATGGCCGATCCATCGAAGCTCGATGCCTTGCCCTTCAAGCCCGGCGCGAAGATTGCGATAGACGGAAAACAGCCCGTAAGGCGTGAGACCAGCCAGGTAACCGACCTTCATAGTCCTGTCTCCACGGGCGAATATCCGGCAAAAGCCGGCGCTCCGGTAAATGGCCGCTCCAGCGAAACCACCGGAGAAACGGCAAGCGCGCCGCTCAGGGGGAAATACAATTCGTGCGTCTCAATCATAAGCGTGTTCAAACGCGATTCGTTCTTTGCAAGGATTGTCACGCTGCTCCACAACTGCGTGACCCGCGAGAAAGCGAATTTTGCCGATTATAACCAGGCTCGCCAGCCTGGCAATTCAGCGCCCGGCACAGGAGCGAATGGGTTTCTTGTGATCTGGCCGATTTATACGATAATGGCCCTCGTTTACCGAACCGGGAATCCCAACTGTGGCCGAACTGATTTTACTGACCGCGACGGTGACTCCGCCCCCGGGAGTGCCCTACCTGCATCGCACGGATCCGTCGGCGCGGCTGGCTGACTACGAGAAAGCGTTCAAGTTTTACGTTGGGCTGCCGAATGAGTTGGTGGATCGAATTGTCTTCATGGAGAATTCGGGACATCCGTTGGATTCGCTTCACAAACTTGCCGCGGAGGCTGAGGGGAAATCGGTAGAGATCATCAACTTCGCCGGGCTGGACCACCCGCCGCAATACGGCCGCGGGTATGGGGAATTCAAGATGATCGACCATGGATTCAAGACGTCGAAACTGCTTTGGGCGATGGAGCCCGCCGGTCGCTGGTGGAAGATCACGGGACGGCTTCGCGTTCTGAATCTGGGCCGAATGGTCGCAACGGCGCCGTCGGCATTCGACGTGTACTGCGACATCAAGACGGTGAATAACCGCTGGATGGACTTGCGGTTGCTGGCGTGCACGCGGCGGGGTTACGAATCATTGTTCATGGGCCAGTTTCAGTACATGCGGGAAGATCTGGAACAACGTGCCCCCGAACAGTTGATGATGGATCGGCTTCTGGCGGCGCGGGACGCGTTTCGCATCGTTCCGAGATTTCGGTCGCAGCCCAAGATCGACGGACTTCGCGGCACGGACAGTTCCGGCTATTTTTCACCGAGGGAACGAATCAAGTTTCACGTCAAATCGGTTCTTAGGCAGGTCGCGCCCTGGTATTGGATTTGATCAACGCGCACGGCAGCGCCTATGGGAAAGCCAGTTCTATGCGTCCCGCGCATAATCCGGGTCAGTCCGTCGTTGTCAAATCCCCGCGATTGCCCTACACTTTTGGTCGAAACGAGCCGTCGTCGGCTTTGGCAGTTTTTGGGCTGAGTGCCCCTATCCATATCGCTGGGACCTGCGATGCCGCTGATTACGGTTAGCGAACACACATTTTTCTCCCAGTTGCTTTCTCCAAGTTCCACCGTGCTCGATCTCGGGGCCAACGTTGGGGAATTTGCGACGGAAATCGTGCGAGGATTTGGCTGCACGGTTCATTGTGCCGAGCCATCGCCTGAAACACTCGAGCAAATCCCGAAAAGCGCCAACCTTCGGCTCCACCAGGTGGCAATTGGGGCGGAAAATGGCCGGTTTGCGTTGCACATCAATCCGATTTCCATGGGCTCCGGACTGATCAAGGCGGAAAAAGAAACCTACGTCGGCCAAACGATGGTGAGGGTCGAGACGCTGGAAACTTTCGCGTCCCGCCTGGGGATCGGCGTGATCGACCTTCTGAAAATCGACATCGAAGGCGTGGAGGTCGAGGCGCTTCAGAAATGCAGCGACGCGTTTCTACAAAACATCGTACAGATGACCGTGGAATTTCACGACTTCAACGGACTGGTAAAACTCGAACCGCTGGCGGCTCTGATTCGCCGGCTGGAAGACCTCGGCTTCTATTTCATCAATTTCAGCCGGACCGTGCACTATAATACCCTGTTTGTCAATCGAAGCCGCGCGAACGTTTCGCCGGCCCAACTCATTTGGGCGAAATATGGCGTAAAGAATATCCGCGGCATAAGGCGCATGTCGGCAAAGCGCATTCCGTGGCTGCCCCGGCGATGGGTGGAGCGAGGTTAAGCCGCGCTGACCTGCGTGGAATGCCAAGCGCATCTCAGTCGAGTGATGCAGCCGAACCGCGTCGACTAGCGCGTCCGCAACCGTCCAGCCATTTCGCGCAAGCCGCTCACAAACGCATCACGGCCGAAGCGCCCGATCAGGCGTATTCTCCGGAGAAGACAGGCGTCTCGGCTGTCTGGCCTCCGGAAAATACTTGGATGAACTTGATCGCAAGAATAATGAACAGCATGCCGATAAGCAGCGGATATAAGTCCTGCGGCGTCAGATCGCGGAAGCAGCGAAACAGCCACCCCGCCACGCCAAGGGCGAACATAACGGTCAGTGGCCGGCGCAGGTTTACCCACAACATTTCCTCGGTCAGTTTGCAAAGCCAGCCGAACAGCAGTCCCATTTCAATCACGCCGGCAAATCCGTAGGCGTTACAGGCCTCCCCCGCGATTCCTGGGCACATCGTTCCTCCGGTGACCTGCCCGGAAGTATCGGTGTTTGCGGCCGTCCCGCCGCTCATCATTTTGTTGAGCCACTGCGCGCTCGCGTCGATCCCGGGCTTATTGTGCCACAAAACGCGGGGAATCCATCCGATCGCGAATCGAAAAGCGACGTCGGGCATCGGGCGAATAAACGTCGCTCCGGGAAAATTATTTTTCGCCAACGGGAAAATTTCGCCAAAATACTTGTACCCGAGCAAGCCTTCGGAAAACATATCGTTTCCCTGGCTTTTGAAGATTTGCATTTTGAACAGGTCGACGCCTTGGAGTCCGCTGTTGCGAAAATTTCCTTGAATCTGAACGACAAACAACGTGCAAAACATAAACACGCCTGAATAGAGTATGGCGCGCGGGCTGAATTTCCGCAGCCGGTCGGCCGCGATCAACATGTACTTCAGAAATAGAAGCACGGCGACGGGGAATACCGCGAAAAGAAACTCACCGCGGCTGCCGCCGCCAAATCCGAGCGCGGCCGAGAAGACCCAGATCAGCGTGGCGAGCCATTTTGACGGCCCTTTGCCGGGCACCATCAGGACGTAAAATGCCGCCAGCACGCCGCCCGTTGATCCAATCTGTTGCAGCTGCGCCAGATACCCTCCCCAGGAATAGTTGAGGTTTCCCGTTCGCCCCGTCGTGTATTCCGGGCCGTGGCCGGTTCGCATCGCCGTCATGGCCTTCCAGAGAGTAATTGGAAGCGACTCCTTGGTGAAAAAGGCGAGCGGAATCAACCCCACCAATGCGGTCGCGATGATGGCGAACATGTAAACCCCGTTATTCGCAGGCTCGGGGATCTTCAGAGACATGTTGGTGAATCTGCGCCATGGCGGCAGGAGCAAGCCCATCGCCGCGAAGAAAACGAAGAGCGTCGTCGAAAACGCCGCCTTGGCCACGACCTCGGGCGAGAAACCCGTGAAGTTGAACTGGAAGTTGATCTGAAACCAGTTCGAAAAGTAGTCGTGGACGTACCAGACCAGCGTGCCGCCGAAGAGAACAAGGCCACCTACGCCAAATCGTCGCGAAAAGGCAACGACTTCCGTGGCAATCAATATCAGGCACATCACGAGCAGCGTGGAAAAAGCCAAGTCCGTCAGGAAGGGAATTCCCCCCCCCATCCAGGAGATTCCCGCCCACATGCACGGAATGAGCAGGAAAAAATAGAGAACTTTTGATCGCTTCAGCGGGCGAACGTCATGGATTTGGCCGGCAACGCCGGGAACAAAGAGAAACGAGTCCGCCGAGTGCGGCTGATAATCTTCGTAATCACTCATGAGCAGTATCCTTTAGCCCGCTTCGATCGTCCGGATAACATCTCTGGCGGAATTCTCACTTCTATTATAATCGGCGATTCCAGTATCGCCAATTGGCGAATGCTGGAACTGCCCGGAGTGCGTCGCCCACAACCCTTTCACCAGGCCCATCCATTCAAAATCAACACGCCACGGGAATCCCTGAAGATAGTTGATCTCCCTTGGGCGCGATCACTCGGAGAAAAGACAATCCAGCGATCAACAATAAGGCCCACAAAGTGAGGGAAGCGAAGGGCTCGGGGATGTGGATTGTGACGTGGATTGTGTGGAGGGCCACGTGGATTGGGAACCACGTCAATACCGCGACGGCAGCGGCGGCGATTGCCGCGGATCGGCGTTGGCGAGCTTCCCAGGCAATCCAGCCGGAGAGCGGAAAGAAAAGGGAGGTATAGTGCGTCCAGGTAAGCGGGCTGAATATGAAGATGATCGCGAGAATCAGTGCGGCGCCGGCGATCATTCTTTGCGGCTCTGCCCGCACGGCACGGCGGCGGCGCCAGAGAACGATAAATGAGACTGACAGCGCGGCCCAGCGCGAGGTTTCGAGGATCCGCAGCGTCGAACTTGAAAGTACGTCGCGATGGCTTACGGCCAGAAGGAATGCGGCCAAAGATTGATTTCCAATGTCGGCGGTCGGCCTCGATAGAGTGGGAACGATGGATGCCGCGAATTCGTGAAACGGCGCTACACCAATGACTGCGATCGCCAGGATCAGAAGAAGGGCGTTCGATGCCACAAACCACGCCAACGCGCGCCAGCGTCCGGCGACGATGGCGACGAGCATCAAAGAGCCTGGAAAAATCTTAAGGACGGACCCAAGGCAACTGCCCAGGCCCGCGCGCACGTCGCGACGGAGCAGGATTCCGTTGACGGCAGCGCCGAACAGAGGAGCCGTGAGAAGCGTGGTATTCCCGGTTCGGACGGACAGAAACATCAGCGGCGACGTGGATATCAGGAAGACGAGCCATCCGCTGCCAACCGATGGCCTGCCGATGAGACGTTCGTAGCATTCTCCTCCCTGAATAGCCGCCCACCAACCGCACAAGGTCAAGAGTCCGAGGAACAGGTAGTGCGCCATTTGAATTGGAAGCAGGCTCAAAGGCACATAAAACATGGCGGCTTGCGGCGGTTGTATAAACCGGTAGGCGTCCACGGGCACGCCGTATTGTCTTGCGATCTGGCTGTACTTTGGCTTGAGTGACGAGCCTTCGGGATAGCCGGCATTCCATGGCGAATGAGGATTCGGCAACGGATACAGCGCGCCTGCGTGGCCAAGTCTGACCATCAGACCAGCCGCGTAATATTGCGGGAAATCAAAATACTCGAGGGGAGATCGAGCGGTTCTGACGGCTACGACCGTGGACAGGATCAGGAGCGAAATCGCCGCCATCGCTCGATTAAAACGCGATGGGTCGATCGATCGAATCTTGCCCGGCGCTGCTTCGAGGCTTGGGGTCATGGCGGCAATCCCTGGAAGAACCGCGACAGCTCGCTTTGATAGGCGTTGAGGTCGTATGCCAAAACGCGGGCGCGCGCCGACTCGCCCATCCGAAGCAACAGATCTCGATCATCGTCAAGGTTGCGAAGGGCCTGCTCGAAGCCGTCGATGTCATCGCAGGACCGAATGAAGCCGTCAATGCCATCGCGAACGCGCGAGCCGCTGTTGTGCGTCGTGAGCACGGCCAGTCCAGCGCCCATCGCCTCCATCACCGCGCCGGCCGACCCCTCGCAGGTTGAGGGGAAGAAAAACACGTCGAATTTCCCGAGCCAGTCGGCAACGGTGCTTCGCGGCACGGGGCCGACGAATTGCACGCGCTGGGCGTATGGCTCCAATTTGCCTTGGTCCAACAGGACATTCCCCACCATGACGAACTTCATCTTTGCCGGATCAAATCGCCGGGCCGTTTCCAGAAAATAGCCAGCGCCCTTGCGAAGCCCCACCGCTCCGACAAACCCCACCACCAACGGCCCGGATTTTCTTTGTCGCTCGACCCGATCCCCGCTTGGGTGCGGCCACGGATATGGGATCACCGATATTCTCTCCGGCGCGATTCCGCGGGAAATCAGCCCCTCCCGCACGTAATCGGATGCACAGGTGATCCCATCCAGCGTCTCCCAGGTTTCTCTTTCGAATTCCAGATATTCCTGGTGCAGGTCGGCGGTTTCCCGCCCGATCCAACCGGGCCAGCGCTGAATTTGCCGCTGCATTTCTGCGACTTCGACTTCCAGCGGAGCGATCATCTGGTCTCCAACCGCCAGGAGCCCCCGGGCCTTGGCGGCGCGATAGGCTTCGGGCGCGGCATTGCGGATGAAGCCATAGAGAACGTTCGCGTCGCCGAAGCCCTTGCGGATGACCCATTTGGCGGTTTGACGCGATGCCCAGATGAATGAATCCTCCGAGCGGGCGAATCTGGGCATCCTGAGCCGCATCCCCAGCGCCATGAAGGGATTGCGGATCACGCGTGCCGGATCGAGTTCCGGACATCTTCGCTCCGCCATTTTTCGGCCCATTTGCCGCAGGAATTTCCCGCCAAGGCCGGCGATCTTCTCCTCGATCGATCCTTCCCGCACGAACCAGTCGATGAACACGCGGTCGAGAATGCCGGCGTTTTGCAGGGCGAGCGGGACGAGATAGTGAAGCCGCGCCCCGTCCTGGATCATCGCAACCCATGGGTGCTCAATTTGACTACGACCCATCACGCGCTCCACCCGACTTATTCCATTTTGCCGCGTTGGAAAACGCGAAGCGGGCGCATTATAACCTCTCCGGTCGCCATCGGCGTCGGAACTCCGAATTCTATGGAAAACCTACCCAAAATCAGCATCGTCACGTGTAGTTATCAACAGGCCCCGTTCCTGGAGCGCACGATTCGCAGCCTCCTCGATCAGGATTATCCGAATCTTGAATACATCGTTATTGATGGCGGCTCGACGGATGGATCAGTCGAAATCATTCGCAAATATGAAAGCCGGCTTGCATATTGGGTAAGCGAGAAGGACAGCGGACAGTCTTCGGCCATCAACAAGGGCCTGAAACGGGCGCGGGGGGAGATCGTCGGGTGGCTGAACAGCGACGACAGTTATGCGGCCAAGTCGCTACGGCGCATCGGTCATTTCTATGCGCGGCACGTCGATGTTGAAATGGTCTATGGTCATACGTGCATAATCGACGAGAACGACAGAATCATTAGACGGATGGTGTCGGTGCCCACCAATGCGTTTGAACTGGCGCATTACAATCGCAACGTCTTTTCACAACCGGGAACCACGTGGCGGCGCAGTATCCATGAGAAGTTAGGTTACTTGGATGAATCACTTCATTTCGTCATGGACGCGGACTGGTGGATGCGTGTTGCTAGTTCCCATCGAATTGCCCTGCTGCCTTACCATCTGGCAAATCTGCGGACCTATCCCACCACCAAATCGCGCTCGCAAAAGTGGGACGCCGAATATGCCGAATTTATAAAACGCTATGGGGCGGAGTTTAGCGGGCTGCGGCGAAAGGTCTTTCGGCTGCGAAAACTGAGACGTTTTCTGATGGAACCGAGGAGTTGGCTGTACGTGATGGGAATCGGGGAATGACAGGCTCTGTCTCGACCCTATTCCCCGCTCAAGCCGCTCGACTTTTTCGCCGCGTGAGGCGGCAATTCCAGCTTCGCCCGCAATTCGCAAGCTTTGCGGGGCGCGAAACCAGTCCGCGAGCCGGCCCTCAGATTCGCCTAAATACGAGGAGATTTCTGAAGTAGTGTTCCGCCACATTGCCGCGCCACGCATTTTGCAGAAACTCGGTCGCTGTTTTGTCAAACTGCATCCCAAGTGATTTCATCAATTCAACCCAGTATTGCCGCGGCTGTTCATTCATGTGGAAGTGTCCGCCCTGGCCGGGAGGAGCCACGGTCATTACGACGATTGGGGCGATGCGTGAGAGCAGCGAACAGTAATTGGATGCGAAGCGCTTGGGGATATGTTCCCCGACCTCAAAAGACGTACACAAATCACCCTGCAGCGGCGCTTCGGCGGCCACGGTAACGTCCAACTGCTGGGCGCCGCTGAGCCCTTCGGAAATGGCCATCGCGACGGAGTCGGCCGACTGATCAAAACCAAACACTTCCGCGCATCCTGCCTGCATCAAGGCCCTGCCAAATCTGCCGGAACCGCAGCCAACATCAACCGCGCGTTTTGGATGAAAGACCTCAACCAGCGTCTTGGCCATGATTGGAAATGAATATCCGTAATCCGAGTTGGTCCGCTCGTAATATTGACGATCATACCCCAGGTTCGGCTGCCGTTTGACGTATCTTGCCGCCAGATAATTCAGGTAGGCGTTGAAGTTGTTTTTCCGCTTGGCAAGGAATGCATATCGCTGATCTCCAAGTCCGCTTCGAAGTTGGTTTTTCACCCATCGGATCATTTAATCCACCGCCACAAACTCGGCTCAACGAATTTTCGACCGTCTCGGCGGGCGACCAACGTCGTCGGCAATTTCGCGTAGGATACCAAGGTTTGGAGATGAGGCAACCGTTTTTCCCGGCTCGATTAATCGCCGCAGCAACTCCGCCAGTCCCAGCCGATCCACCGCCTGCGTCCCCAGCCAAGCGCCTCCAAAGGCCCGCCCGTTCTCCACCCGCATCCGTTCGGCGTCGATTTTCACCCATCGCCGCGCCGGTTCGCACAAAAAATGATTCGTGGTCTTCAGCCGGCGTAGTCGGGCTAGTCCCGGCTTCGCAATTGCTGCCCAGCAAAATGGGACGGGGTTTCGCTTGGATGATGGCGCAGACGGTTGCGCTGCCGATCCGGCGGTTTTCGCCGCTCACTCGGGAAGATTTGCAGAAGCTGCGTTAGAGGCGCCGAGCCGCATAGAACATGTGATCTGGCGCCGTGATCCAGTTGGGGCCGGGGGCGTCCACCGTCAGTTTGCGAAGTTTTGGGATGCCCAGGCCGCCAGCGGCGACCCCAAGCTCATAAAAGACGTTCTGTAACAGCATCTTCACGTGCCGGAGAAGTCGAGAACGAATGTGGCGGCGGCGACAGCGTTCAAGCCTCTGAAAGTTGAGCCGGTTTTCTAAATATTTCATGGTCGGGCCAGAAAAGAAGCTGACGTGTCCTGGAAGACTGCAATACCAATAGCGGTTCTTCATCAACTTCCAAGTAAGGGATTGCGTATCCCCGGTGACGATCAGTACGACGCCGCCTGGCTTTAGCAAATCTCGACTTCTCTCAAAAAATGCGAAGGGTTCTGAGATGTGCTCGATCACATCGATTGCGGTAATGACATCGAATGGCGGCGTACGGGGAGGAATATCCTCAAGCGTCGCCCCAAGGACCGTCGCGCCCGTCCGCCGGGTGATTTGTGCGGCGGCGACGGACGGCTCAACGCCGTTACGATCCCACTCGGGACCGAGGTATTTTAATAGCGAGCCGGTAAAACATCCAACATCGAGGATTCGGCGACCGATGGCATATCTTGCCAACATCGCGCCAATGATATCGTACTGGCGCTCATAGCTATCCACTTCGATTCCCCAGTGATGCGCCTCAATCTGGGAATAGAGGACAAGCAGTCTCTCCGGCGGAATGCGCGGATGCGTAAATTGGAATTCACAATCAGGACATTTTAAAAGCCGGATCGTGAGTTCGGAAAGATCAATTGGAGCCGAGCCGAAGTAAGTCGGCTTATTGAAATAAATGGGACCGACGACGCCGCAGAGTTGACCGCCGCACATTGGACACGACGGGCACGTCCTGTCGGGCACGGTAGCTGACACGGGGGGAGAAATATAGGGACGAGAAATGATTGTCAAACATCGCTTCAACCTTTTCGTAAGCCCTCACGCAAGATAACGAGTGACGCACCGGGTCCAAGCTGGGTGACCGCCCGTGACCACAGGTTCTACGTGATGCGCTGCTCCTGACGTTCTTGCGAAATATCGCCGCCGTGACGTCGTCCAGCGAATCGTCGCACTTCGCTCCAAAGCGATATGAGCGGAAACGCCAGCAGGTAGCGCCATCGCCGCAGCCGCAGATGCCACTTCAAAGTTTGGCCGTAGATACCCCAAGCGTCTCGTTGCCGACCCGTTTGCAAGCAAGCCAGGCTTACCCCCCGCACGTGGGACGTTAATATATCCAATCGCTCATAACGGCGGCGCTCTTGACCGGGATACAGCCCGCGCCGTTCCTGCTCCAGCACATATTTCGTGCCGAGAAGATTCCGATTCGAAAATGACGAGATATTCGCCGCATGAACCCGGCGGCCAAAGCAGGGCGGATCGTCGATGATCACGAATCCATCGCGCTCTCCGAGCCGAAGCCACAGATCGTTTTCCTCCTGCCCGTAATTGAATTCGAAGAATCCCCCCGCCTGCCGGGCATCTTCCGCTCGAAAGAGCGCGCCGCTGGGCGTCACCCAATACGATGGGCCATGCGACGCATAGAAGTCCTTGAAATACCGCGCGCGCAATTGGCCGGGACGGATTCCCTGCAGCGCTGCGACATCCGAAAACTCGATTCCGCGTGATGAAATGAGCCAGGGGCCTTTGTGTTGTTCAATCACGGCGGCATAGGTGCGAAGTGTCCAGGGAAACCATAAGTCGTCGTCGTCCAGCAGAGCGGCGTACTTTCCGGCCGCATTGGCCAGGCCCAGATTTCGCGATGCGCCGAGGCCCTTGTTTTCCCGTCGGAGGATTTTGACGCGATCTCCAAAACGCGTGAGAACTTCGGGCGTCGCATCCGTTGAACCATCATCCACCACCACGACCTCAAAGTCATCGAAATCCTGACGTAACGCCGATTCGACAGTTCCCACTATCAGATGCGCGCGATTAAACGTGGGAATGATGACGGAGATGAGCGGCATGCTGAACTTTCAGTCTTATCGTCCTCGAATCGTCGCCATGACCCGTCTGATCACCCGGACAATCGTATTCGGCATCCAGGGCGTTTCCAAGCGGCCCATTCGCCAGAGGGAATGGTTGCGAAACATCCGACAATCACCGCGCGGCTGTTGTGCCGCGGTCTTTAACGTCTCCCGTGCCTCGCCCCGTGTTCATTTCTAATCAATTACGCCCCCTTCAGCCTGTCCCGATGGTGGGCCGCTTGTGGGACCGACGCGGACACCGGGTTGAAGCGAATTGGCGGCGAAGAAGGAATTCGTGGAATCGGCTGGTTCGGGCATGGATGCGGCGAGCATTTGCAGTTTCTCGGAATCGGAGGGAACGGGTTCATCCGGAGCCCGATCGCCGCGCGCTATGCGAATCGCGTAGGCCAGAGCCTCGCGTTCGATCAGCAGCACCAGTGCGCCATACACAAGAGTTCCCACGGCACAGGAGATGATCAGATTGAAGAAGGAGTGCAAGTGCGGCGGGAGCATCCGCACGACGGCAAACATGACGGCACAAGAAACCGCGGCGCAAAAAGCCAGCCGCGCCAATTCCCGCCAGACGGACGCCAGCCCGACCGCGATTCTCTTGGTGCCGGACCTGAGGATTGCGCCGGCGAGGAAGTATCGGGTGACGCTCCAGCAGGCCGCCAACCCCACCAATTCCCATCGCCGTGCGACCAGAAGGATTGGGATGAAGATCACGAGGTTCAGCGCCGCGGACTTGAAAACCGAAGCGCCAATCCCCAGGGCGAGGCAGAGCATATAGCCGATGGTCAGCAACGCGCCGGCGGGAATGGCCCAGGCGGTGATGCGGAGCAAGGAAGCGGCGGCGCCCCAATCCGGCCCCAGCATTGCCACGATCGCCCGGCTATTCGCCCCAACTACCGCCGTCATCCAAAGCGAAACCAGCATCAACGTCACCGTCAATCGTCCGAAATGGCGCTTGAGATTCAGTGGATTTGAAATGCTCCGGCAGAGCAGCGGATAAGCGACGCGCTGAAACGCCACCATGACGTTCTGCGCGAAAAGCTGCTGGACCTGGTACGCTTTTGACCAGAGTCCGACGGCCCATTCGCCGCCGAAGGAAGAGATGATCGCGCCGACGATGCTTCCCTCGACGGACCAAACGTAACTAGCGGCCGATAGCGGAATGCCCAGCTTCATAAATCGCTTGGCGACCGTCCAGGACCCGTGTGAGGGCCATTTCAGCGGGACCTTGAATTGCAGGACGACGTTGGCGGCGAGCTGTCCGATGAGAAGCTGAAGCGCGATGGCGTAGACGCCCCAGCCCGCCACCGCAAAACCAATCCCCGCAAGCGCCGTGGAGACCGACAGGACCACGTTCTGCCGGCTCTCGGCGCCGAATTTCAGGTTGCGATTGAGGCTGGCAAGCTGGACGGTATAGGTTGCGGTGAGCATGTTGGTAACCGCAATGATGATCGCCACCTTCCACAAGCGTGGATCGGCATAGTGATGCGTAATAAAAAGTCCCGCGACGACGGTGACCACGCCGTAGAGCGCGAAGATTGCACCTTCAAGCAGGATGGCCGTATCAAGCAGGACCCGATCCGAAAACCCCTGAATCTGCACGAGCGATTGCGGAACCGCGAAATCCCCCAGCGACATAATGAAGCCCGTGTAGATAAAGATCAGATAATAAGCCCCGTTTTCCTTGGGTCCGATGAACCTTGCCATCACGATCGTGGCAAGGACGCGCATCACCTGAGCCAGCATGGAACTGGACACCAGAAGCAACTTGTCGGAGAAAATCCGCACGGTGGGAACTTAGACCTTCCGCAGGCTTTCCAGGTATCTTCCATGCAGCGACCGCCCACGCCGCTGCAGGAACTCCACCAGAAGCTTCACCCGCGGATTCAAGCCGTTGAGCGTGTCGAATTCCGCCATCGCCCGCGCCAGGGGCCTGCGGCCGTAAAACAAGCGACGGCAAGCCTCCTCCAACAACCCGATTTCCTGCAGCGAAAAACCCGCGCGCTCCAGCCCCACCCGATTCAAGCCCCGAACCTGGTCCGCGCCATCCACCTTCACGTAGGGCGGAACGTCGTGATGAATCCTCGCCGCGCCCCCGATGTACGCATATTCCCCGATCGTTACGAAGTGATTGACTCCCGCCCCACCCATCATGTTCACGTGGCTGGCACACTGGACGTGCCCGGCGATCATGACGTTGTTCGCCAGCACGCATTCATTGCCAAATTGGGCGTCGTGCCCGATATGGCTGTTGGCCATGAGCAGGTTGTTGTCGCCCACGCGCGTACACCCGTCCGGCCCGGTGCCGATGTGGACTGTGACCCCTTCGCGGAAAACGTTCCCGGCGCCGATCTCCAGGTGCGTGGGTTCATCGTGGTATTTCAGATCCTGCGGCGTGTCCCCAATCACCGAATTGGGATGAAAAACGTTGTTTCGCCCGATCCGGGTTCGCCCCACGATCACCACGTGGCTCAGCAGGCGGCACCCCTCCGCCAGCACCACCTCCGCCCCCACCCGGCAAAACGGCCCGATTTCCACGTCCGACGCGATGCACGCCTTGGGATCGATGCAGCTATGGGGGGAAATGGTTGGCATGGGATTGACCAATGACCAATGACAAATGACCAATGACAATTTCCTAGATTGGCTCCGCGTCCACGAGCATGAACTTAATGTCCGCCTCCGCGGCCAGTTTCTCGCCCACGAACGCCTTGCACCGCACGTGCCCGGTGCGGCTCTTGACGCGAACCGTCACGGCCTCCAGCAGCAATTGATCGCCGGGAACCACCGGCTGACGCATCTTCACCTTGTCCATGCTCAGAAGCACCGCCAGCTTGCCGGTGTGTTCCAGCTTCTGGCTCAGGAGCAGGCCGCCGAGCTGTCCCATCGCCTCGACGATCAGCACGCCGGGCATGATCGGCGTGCCGGGATAATGCCCCTGGAAGAAAATGTCGTTGAACGTCACGTTCTTGATCCCGATGGCCTTCTGGTCGCCCACGATCTCCAGCACGCGATCCACCAGCAGCATCGGATACCGATGCGGCAAAATCCGCTGAATTTTCCGGATATCCAGCGCCGCGTCGCGATGAACCATTGACGCCCGGTCCAACGTTTCCACCTGTGCCAACAACCGCCGCACCAGCATGTGGTTCAATTCGTGCCCGCTCTTGTGAGCAACCAGCCGCCCATACACCGGGCGGCCCAGCAAATACAAATCCCCGATCAAATCCAAAACCTTGTGCCGGGCACACTCATCGGCAAAGCGATATTCGTTGTCGATCGGTCCATCGGGCGAGATGACCAGCAAATCGCGCGGCGTCAAATGAACGCCCATTCCCCGCGCCTGCAATTCCTGGGCTTCGTGTTCGAAGACCCACGTCCGCGCCGGCGCGATCTGGGTCGCGAAGTCGGTCGAATCGCTCCCCTTCAACGTGCACCGGTAAATCTGCCGGCCCAGCGGGACGCCGGCTTCGAATTCATACAGAATCTCCAGATGATCGCTGGGACCGGGCAACGCCGCCAGGGCCGCATCACCGTTGGAAACCTGCTCCGGCCTGCGGATCACCAGGGGATTCAACGCCGCGCTCTGCTCGACGATCCCCGCCTCTTCGAGCAATTCGACGAACGGCCGGCTGGAACCGTCGCCCGCCGGCAACTCTCCGGCGCGCCCACCCATCACCCGCACGATGGCGTTGTCCACTCCCATCCCGCTCAGCGCGGCCAGGCAGTGCTCCACCGTCTCCACCAGCAGCGTGCCGTTCCTCAGGCACGTCCGCCGCGGACGCTTCAACACGTTCTGAATCATCGCCCGGATCTCTGCCGTCTTCCCATCCTGCTCGCGGATGAAGGTGATCCCCGACCCCGGCTCGGCCGGCGAAAGCGTCACCGTCGCCGGCTCACCGGAGAACAGCCCCCGGCCGGAAAGACTCACCTCCCGACCAATCGTCTTTTGACGTTCCTGCTCCATTGAAATATCCGCGCCAACGGCGCAATTCTCTAGTATACCCTTTTCCGCACAAACATGAACCTGCCGAGGGCGCCCGGTAGTGGGTCAATTTCAATGGTAAAGCGATTTGGCATGCCCAGGGAGCAAGCTCCCAGGGCTTTGGATCGCGATAGTAACCCACTACCCCCCCGGGATTGCAAACAGAATCCAAATAATGGACTGTTATCAGTCAAGTATGAAACGGGCATTCATTTGCACCCTGGTCGTTCTCACGCTCTGCTTTCGCGTCGCGGCTCAAACCACCCGGCCAATTCCCCAAATCCACAAAGTCGTCATCATCAGCGTTGACGGCCTTCGGCCAGACCTGGCGCTCCGCGCCAATACCCCCAACATCCATGCTCTGTTCAACGCCGGCAGCTACTCGTTCTGGGCCAGGACCACCGCGGAATCGGTGACGCTTCCCTCGCACACCAGCATGCTCACGGGCGTGCCGCCGGTGAAGCATGGCATCCAGTGGAATGCCGACCTGCCGCTGATTCATCCGGTCTATCCGGTGTTTCCCACGTTGTTCGAGTTGGCCAAGCAAGCCGGCTACACCACCGCCATGGTCGTGGGAAAGTCGAAATTCATCAACCTCGCCAAGCCCGGTACGCTCGATTGGCAATTCATACCCAATTCCACACACGTCGAAGACCCCGAGGTCACCGCACAAGCGGTGCGGATGATTCTCGATCATCAGCCCGACGTGTTGTTCGTGCACTTCCCCAGCGTTGACAATGCCGGTCACGCCTACGGCTGGTCCAGCCCGCGGCAGATGGCCGCCATCGAAGTCGCCGACTTCTCCATTGGCCAGGTTCTGGAGGCGCTGGACCAGCGGCGTCTTCGCGATTCGACGTTCATCCTGGTCACGTCGGACCACGGCGGCGCCGGCCTCGGTCACGGCCCCGACGACCCCCGCAGCCGCCAAATCCCCTGGATCGCGGTCGGCCCCGGCATCCGCCGCGGACTCGATCTCACCATCTACGGCGATTTGGTCATTAACACCGAAGACACGTTTTCGACCGCCGCGTATCTCCTGGGCATTCCCATCCTCCGCAAGGTGGATGGGCGTCCGGTGTTGCAGATCATCGACCAGTCAAACCAGGAACTGCTGCGCTGACGGGGTGATACGAATTGGATGGTAAATCCGAAATCCGAAATCCGAATGACGAATCAAATCCGAATGACCAAATGACGAAACAATCATTCGGACATTCGTCATTCTGGTTTGATTCGTCATTCGGATTTCGGATTTCGGATTTCCCGCGTATCATCCCCTCATGCCCATCCTAGGCCATGGCATTGATCTGGTTGAAACGGCCCGGATTCGACGGCTGCACGAGCTGCACGGACGACACTTCCTCGACCGCGTCTTCACGCCGGCCGAGCAGGCGTATTGCAACGCCAATCCCAAGCGATATTTCGAGCATCTCGCCGGCCGATTCGCCGCCAAGGAGGCGGTTCTGAAAGTCCTGGGGACCGGCTGGCGCGGGGGCATCGCCTGGACGGACATTGAGATCGTCAAGAACCCCAGCGGTCTGCCCGGAATCCAACTCTCCGGAGAATGCGCCCGCATCGCAGCCGAACTGGGAATCACCCGCTGGCACGTGAGCCTCAGCCACATCGAAACCCACGCCACCGCCAGCGCCCTGGGCATTGGATAACCGGAGATTTCACAATGAATCGATCCGTTGTCTTCGCCGTCTCCATCACCATGCTTCTGATTTGGGCCTCGACGTCGCCGGCGGGAAATTACAAGAATTTCTCGGTCGCCGTTTACGTCCCGGTCGGCATCACGCGCAACATGGAGGACCCGCAGTGGTTGGCGGATCACTGGAAGGGCATCGCCAGCCGGCTCAAGGTGGACAAGGTTTACCTGGAAACCTATCGCAGCCGGCAAACCGTCGATGAAGACTCCATCGAAACGATCAAGAAATTCTTCACCGACCGGGGCGTCCGCGTGGCGGGAGGGCTAGCGCTTCAGGACGAGAGTCAGGGCAACCAATTCCGCTCGTTTTCCTATGCCGATCCCGACGACCGGAAGTACGTGCAGAGCGTGGTCGAGATGACGGCCCGCCATTTCGACGAAATCATTCTGGATGATTTCTTCTTTTACAGCACCAAGACCGACGCCGACATCGCGGCCAAGGGCGACAAGACCTGGACCCAATACCGCCTCGACACGATGGACGAGGTTTCGCGGAATCTCCTCATCAAGCCCGCCAGGGCCGTGAATCCGAACGTGAAAATCATCATCAAGTTCCCGAACTGGTACGAGCATTTTCAGGGCCTGGGATACGACCTGGACGCCGAGCCGGGGATTTTCGACGGGATTTACACCGGCACGGAAACGCGCGATCCGGTCTTCACGGAGCAACATCTTCAGGCTTATGAAAGCTATCAAATCGTGCGATATTTCGAGAACATCGCCCCGGGCCGAAACGGCGGCGGATGGGTGGACACCTTTGATTTGAAGTACATCGACCGCTACGCCGAGCAATTGTGGGACACCGCTTTCGCCAAGGCGCGTGAGATCATGCTCTTCAACTGGGCCGCCCTGGAGCGCCCGGCGGTTGCGGGAGACCGAACGCTTTGGGAGGGTTTGCCGACGAGTTTCAACTATTTCCAGTTTGCCGGCGGAGGGCGGCAGTTTACCGCTGCTTCAGACCCGCTCATGGCCAATGCCGCCGCGTATTCGCTTCAGCAGGTTGACGGCTTCCTCGGCCAGTTGGGCAAACCGATCGGGATCAAGAGCTATCGCCCGCCGCACGCCACCGGCGAGGATTTTCTCCACAATTTTCTCGGCATGATCGGCATTCCGATCGATCTGTATCCCACGTTTCCCGCCGACGCCAACATGCTGCTGCTGACCGAATCCGCCAAGTTCGATCCGGACATCGTCAGCAAGATCAAATCACAGTTGACAGCCGGGAAGTCCGTGGTAATCACTTCCGGGCTCCTGCGCGCCATCCAGGGCAAGGGCCTCCAGGACATCTGCGAGGTTCAGTACACGGACCGCAAGGCGGCCGTCACGGAGTTCCAAGGCCCGCGCGGCCGGCCAATCGGCGCATCAAAATTGTCCGCCCCAATCCTGATCCCCCAGATCGACTTCCTCACCAACGACGCCTGGATGCTTCTCACCGGCATCACCAACGGCAACGGATATCCCATCCTGCTGATGGATCGTTATTCCAAGGGGATTTTGTACGTTTTGACGATCCCGGAGAATTTCAACGATCTGTTCGACTATCCGCCGGAAGTCCTCGGCGCCATTCGACGCGTGATTTTGGGCGATTTTCCGGTGATCGCCGACGGTCCCGGCAGGGTGAGCCTCTTCGCCTATGACAACAACAGTTTCATCGTGGAGTCCTATCTTTCGACGCCGAGTTACGTCACGCTGGCGGTTGCGGGCGGGTTCCGCCATCTTCGCGACCTGCAAAGCGGGTGGATCATCACCGGCCAGCGGGCCCGGTCCGGCGGCGGCGCCTCGACGAGGCGATCCGGCGCGTTCCCAGGCCAGCCCAGGGTCCTGTTCTCGATTCAATTGCAGCCGCATTCCTATGAGCCTTTCGTCGCGGAAAAGTAGGGGCCAGCCACCCCGCTGGGCCGTGTTTCCGCAGGCGTTTTTTTCTTGATTTGCCGACCAGGGTTGGTATAGGATACCGCCCCTAAGTAAGGTGGCGGGTAAGTCGATCGGCATCAGGAAAGCTTCTCGTGCAACGTCTCTCCTCCGTGTCCGTTTTATCCCTCCCGCAATGGTTGTTTATGCAACCTCTTTCGATTTGGCCCGGAAAGAACCAATGACCCTCGGGCCCCGGTCTACCCATGTAAGGAGATTCCGATGGGTAAGAAGTTGTATGTCGGGAACCTGAGCTACACCGTGGATAGCTCGGAACTCGAAACGTTGTTCGCCCAGCACGGGCAGGTGGTTTCCGCTCAAATCATCAACGATCGGGACACCGGTCGAAGCAAAGGCTTCGGATTCGTCGAAATGGCCACCGACCAGGAGGCCACGGCAGCCGTGGCCGCACTCAACGGCCAGCAGCACAACGGACGCGCACTCACCGTCAACGAAGCCCGGCCGCGTGAAGAACGCGCCGGCGGCGGCGGTGGTCGCGGCTTCGGCGGAGGCGGCGGAGGCGGACGCGGGGGTTATGGCGGCGGTGGCGGCGGAGGAGGAGGACGCGGGGGTTATGGCGGCGGTGGCGGCGGCCGCGGAGACCGCGGCGATCGCGGAAATCGCGACCGCTACTAATCCCCCATCTTCCCCGATTCACGCGTTGGGAAACCAAGAAGCCCCGGATGTACATCCGGGGCTTTGCTTTTTTTATCCCTCCGAGCGAGGCCTCGATTCAGTACGCGTGCTTCGCATTCAGCGCGCGGACAATGTCCACGGTCGCGCGGCTTTTGTTCAGAGTGTAAAAGTGCAGCCCGTCGACCCCGTGGGCCAGCAAATCCCCGCACTGCTGGACCGAGTACGCGATTCCGGTTGCGTAAACCGCCTCGGCATCCTGCTCCACCGCCTCCAGCTTCTGAAGCAGCGGATGTGGAATCTTCGCCCCGCACATGCTCACAAATCGCTTGATCTGCGAGACGTTCACGATAGGCATGATGCCCGCGATGATCGGCGCTTTGATCCCCATCGCCCGGGCCTCGTCGCGGAACCGGTAAAAGTCGGCGTTGTCGAAGAAGAGCTGCGTCACCACGAAGCACCCGCCGTTGTCGATCTTCAGCTTCAGCATCTCCAGGTCGCGCGTGCGGTTCAGACATTGCGGATGCCCCTCCGGATAGCCAGCGACGCCGATGCAGAATTCACGCCGGGCGCGGATAAATTTCGCCAGGTCGCTGGCATGGTCGAAGCCACCGGCGGTGGCGACAAACTGCCCCTGCGGCCCGCCGGCCGGATCGCCCCGAAGCGCCAGCACGTTCCGCACCCCGGCCGACCACAATTCCTCCAAAATCGCCCCGATTTCCTCGGCCGTGTGCCCCACGCACGTCAGATGCGCCATCGCCAGGATCGACGATTCGCGCTGGATGCGCTCGACGAGCTGCACCGTCTTTTGCCGCGTGCTGCCCCCGGCCCCGTACGTCACCGAAACGTAGCTGGGATTCAGCGAATGCAGGTCGTTCACGGTCGTGAACAATTGCGCAAAGCCAGCCTCGGTCTTGGGCGGGAAAAATTCAAAGGAGATCGTCGGCAGCCCGCGGCCCAGAAGCCCGTCGATCCGCATCGTCGCCCGTCCTGATGTCACGCTGCCGTCTTTCACGCCGGTCAATTGTAGCAGATGCGCGATGTCCAAATAAAAGCCGCGGGATGGGTATCCCGCGGCATTGTGTTCCAAGGGCGTTGCGGCCATGCCTAGAACTTAATGTAGGCATCGAGCGCCATGGTTAGCTCCGTGAAGTGCGTGTTGTCAAAGACCCCATGGTCGGCCGTGTCCAAGCGGATTTCGGGGCGGAACGTCAACGAATCCAGGACCTTCACGTCCGCCAGCGGGGTGATCGCCACGCCGAGGGTGCCCTCGATGTAGTTGATGTCGGTCCCGCCGATGCCGGTCGTGAACCCGCGTCCGTCATGATAGAACTCGGCGCGGAAGTTCACTGTCGCGTATTTGCAGGTCACGTATGACACGTAGCCCGCCACGCCGTACCACTGCGCGATCGCGTTTGCGTCGCCATAGGTTACGTCAGCCGTTGCCGTCAACTGGTCCGAAACCTTCCAACTGACGATGGGCTCGAGGACGGTCCAGTAATCGTGATTGTCGCCGGTGGATTGAGGACCTTCCGAGAAGTTCAGAATTGCATTCCACTTGCTGTCGGATGAAGTCCACGACACCTGGCCCAGGAAATCGATCGCCCCGTTGTTGTCCGAGGTGGACTGATTCCAGCCGCGGGTGAACCCGGCAATCAATTTGATGTTCTCCGGGAAGGTATAGGTCGCGGTGATTCCGGTCTGCGTCAGCGGAACGGCGTAGCTGAACAGATACGAGTGTGTATACAGCAGATTGCCGGTCGGGTTGATCACTTCTTCGCCGAGCAGGGTATCGAACTTACCGGCGGTGATCGTGATTCCGCTGCCCAGCGGGATTGCGAACGTCAAATAAGCCTGTTCCAGGTCCAGATCGTCGTCCGGGCTGGTTTTGCCGTGCTTGTTGCCGTTGTCGAGAATTCCGTTGGAGTGGGTATATACGGCGTCGCGGCCGTAGATTCCTTCAATCATGAAGCCCACGTCGAACTTGCTGGTATCGACAGTGCGTTGAATGGCCAGATCGACCTGATTCAACATGATGTCATTCTTGTATGCGCCCGGGAAGAAGATTCCGTCGCGCGGAGAGCTCCGGTCGGTTTGGGTGTCCTTGGGCGACGTCAGGTCATAGAAGTACCCAAGCTCGGCATAGCCCGTGATGCTCAATTCCAGGTCCTGCATAACCTTGCCCGCGCCGACTTGGGACAGGCCCCACATGATGGCAGTATCGGGCACCGCGGGTGCGGCTGGCGCGGCTTCGGCCGCGGGCGCAGCCGGCGCCGAAGTCGCCTGATCGTCTGCATAGACCGCGGGATCAATGGCCACCCGCGCAAGATCCACCGGTATATTGCTGTTGATACCAGGGCTGCTGCCCATCGGCGTTGCCCCAGACGATGAAACGGCGTTATCCGCCATGGCAGCCGAACCCAGTGCCAGTACGGCCAGCGCCGCACCGACTAAACCTTTCCGAAGCATATCAAGCTCCTTCCATATAAGACTTGAGGGGGGGTTCAAAATGATGGAAAGCCTACGTCTACCTTTCCCACTAGGCGATTGCGAACCTTCTTTGGCTCGACCTTAACATCGACCATCGTCATTTGAATGGATTAATAATGATTCCTGTTTCCCCCGATTATCAGACAACTCGAAACAGGAAAAAAAAGCCATTTGCACTAGAATCAGTTGCCCAAGCAATCAGGGCGACGAGGATAAACCATGGGCTTAACCTGGCAACAGCCTTTGCCTATAATCTATAAAGATATATCTGACAATGATTTGCGCCTGAGAATTCAGTCGGCCAAACAGGCCCTGGGACCGCGGCTGGTGATTCTGGGCCATCACTATCAGCAGGACTCGGTCACCGATTTCGCCGATTTCACCGGCGACAGCTTCGAGCTTTCCCGCAACGCCGCCCAGCAGAAAACAGCCGAGTTCGTCGTATTCTGCGGCGTCCATTTCATGGCTGAGTCCGCCGACGTTCTCACCGCTGATAACGTCAAAGTTATCCTCCCCGACCTGGGCGCCGGCTGCTCCATGGCCGACATGGCTAACCTCGACCAGACCCTCGAATGCTGGGACCAGCTTCGCGACGTTTCCCCGGACCAGACCATCGTCCCGGTGACGTACGTGAACAGTTCGGCGGCCATCAAGGCCTTCGTCGGCCAACATGGCGGGGCGGTCTGCACCAGCAGCAATTGCCGCAATGTCCTGCAATGGGCATTGCAAGGCGGCGCTGCCGGGCCGGCGGACAAAAAAATAAAGGTGCTCTTCTTCCCGGACCAACACCTTGGCCGAAACACCGCCTTCGCCATGGGTTACCCGTTCGATTCCATGGTCGTTTGGGACCCGACGCAGGATTTCGGCGGCAACGATCCCGGTAAAATCGAGCAGGCCACTTTCGTTTTGTGGAAAGGCCAGTGCTCCGTCCACCAGCTTTTCCGGCCGGAGCACGTGGACCAGGTGCGGGCCAAATACCCGCAAATGAAAGTGATCGTCCACCCCGAATGCCGCTGGGAGGTGGTTCAGAAATCCGACCTGGCCGGCAGCACGGCCTACATCGTCCAGCAAATCAACGCCGCCCCCCGGGGGAGCCAATGGGCCGTCGGCACCGAGGTTCATCTGGTCAATCGCCTGGCCCATCAGCATCCCGAGCAGAAGATCATCGTCCTGAGCGATTGCCAATGTCTGTGCACGACGATGTACCGCATCGACCTGCCGCACCTCTGCTGGGTGCTGGAGAACCTGGTGGAGGGCAAGGTTGTGAATCAGATCAAGGTGGATGCCGAGACGCGCAAATGGGCGTCAATCGCCCTGGACCGGATGCTGGCGATCAAAGGCACGGGGAACCCGATTGGAAAAACGCAACCCGCCGGCACGACGATTGATTGACTCCCGTCACCCTCCCCAGCGCGTTCTTTCACGGGTCGCGCGGCATCAAAACGCTACTCATGTGATTTTGGGGATGTTGGAGTGGGGCTTGCGTCACCGTCAGTTTCGGGCGCGGCGGCGATAGAGAACGCAGAATCCGCCAAGGATTGGAATGCCGATCGAAGTCGGCTCGGGCAGAGGGGACAGCGCCTGACTATTGAGAACCAGGCCGGAGCCCACATCTAACTCCTCCGTCTGCGAGGACCCTTCAGTCACATAAACTTGAGCCATGTTGTTGCTTGAGTTCACCCAACTGGGGCCTGCACCGCTGTAGGTCCCAGTCCCGATCAGCAATGGTGCGGAATACGCCGTATCCGTCGAAGAGGATACCAGCGTGGCAGCATCGATTCCCGGAAAGACGATTTGAGTCACATCACCAGCTTCTTGCCCAAAATATGGAAGGCGTTCATCTGCGTTATCAACGCCGTAGAAAGTCGGATTGCCGTCGGCGCCTTGATAGGTGAATCCCACATAGAACCAGGAAGTCGGGTAACCGGGAGTCATCGCGGTGACCAAATAGATCGCGAACGGGCTTGTATTCTCAATCGTGTTATAGCCCGTAAACACCGCGTCGAAGGATGCGATTCCTGCGTTGCCATCGGCCGTGCTGTCGCTGGCATAGACGGCGAATTCGTCGGGCGAATAGATTCCGAACCCATTGTCGTTGAGAGACAGGCTGTAGGTAACGGTCGCGGAGGCAGCCAAAGCGGATTGGGCAATAAAGCTGCAGACTGCGGCAGCGGCGGCCAACGCCTTGAAATTCAATCTGACATACAAGCCCTACCTCCTCGCCGTCGGAATGCACAACCCAGGGAAAGGACGCCCTCTACGATACCGCGCCGCGAGGCCCGGTCAACGATGTTAATGACCATTAACAATTTGCGCCGCGGGACCGACCGCGGTCGGCCAGCCTGTTCTTCCGCCGACAAAAAAGGGGTCATAAGCCTTTTTTACAAACGTGCGTAAAAGCAGGCAAGCCAAGGCAAAGCCTCGGAAATGGCTTATGACCCCTTTTACACCCGAAACACCGCGCCCATTTTTCTTCCCAGCAATTGATTCGCGGCCAGCAGGGTGACCGTCAAAAGCAGCATCGTCCAGACGCCCAGGGCGCTGGCGATGTATAGGCCGTCGCCGAGACGTTGGGAGAGTTCCAGGATGGCGCGGGTGATCGGGAAATACGCGGCCTTCTGGGCCAGGATGATCGAGTCGCTTACTTCCAGGAGGGCGAACGCGAAGGCCAGGAGGGCGCCGGCGATCAGGTTGGCCAGGATCAGGGGAAGGGTGATCCGGCGCAGAACGGTTGCGCGGGAGGCACCGAGGTTGGCCGCGGCCAGCTCCAGATCGACGGGGGTTTGCTGCAATCCCGCGACGGTCGAGCGCACGATGTACGGCAATCTCCTGGCGGCGTAGGCGATCACCAAAAAGACCACCGGCATTTCCTGGACGTTGAGCCAGATGGGAAGTTTCTCGCCGAATTTCTGTTTCAGGGTGACGCTGATGGCCAGGTATCCGAACGCCAGGACCAGCCCCGGCACGGCCAGGGGAAGCATGGCCAGGGCGTCGATGACGCCGCGATCCGGCAATCGGCTGCGCACGGCGATGATTCCCACGCCAAGGCC
Source organism: Tepidisphaeraceae bacterium (assembly GCA_050014015.1). Classification (GTDB taxonomy): domain Bacteria; phylum Planctomycetota; class Phycisphaerae; order Tepidisphaerales; family Tepidisphaeraceae; genus PALSA-1353. The sequence continues at coordinate 1,280 of JBEKEC010000024.1, read as the reverse complement.
GACGACCAGAGCGACCGCGGTGGCCAGGGAGGCGTAGATCGCCGAATTGGCGACGGACGGCATCGCCAGATCGTCCGTCAACGCCGCCAGATAATGCGACGACGTGAACTGTTGCGGGAGGATCGAGCGATACCACTGGCCGGTCGCGCTGAGGCTGGTGAGGACCACGGAAAGATGCGGCAGCAGCGCCAGCGCCAGCACCAAGACAAACGGCAAGCACGCGAGGATGGCCCATAATCCCCGCAACCGTTTTGGCATCATGGCCACCGAAGCCTTGGTCGCCGCCGTGTCGTAGGATCGCCCCAGCAGGACTTTTCCAACCAGGTACAACCCCACCGCGACGCCCAGCGTGACGACCACCAGCGCGAACGGAAGCGGGTTGTCGGCGACATCGGTCACCTGCTCGAATATCTGCACCGGGGTGATGGTGTTGAATCCGAACATCAGCGGCGTGCCAAGCTCGGTGAAGCTCCAGATCAGCGTGAGCGTGCAACCGGCGAATATGCCCGGCCGAATCAGCGGCATCGTGATCCGGCGAAAGACGGTGAATCGGCCGGCGCCCAGATTGGCCGCGGCCTGCTGCATCGTCGGATCGACGCTGGCCAGCGACGCCTGGAGATTCAGCAGCAGCACGGGATACAGATGCAACACCTCGATGACGACAATCCCCAGAGCGCGGTATCGCCCCAGCCAGTCGAACCCCGCGCCCTGGCCATATCCCGCCAATACGCTGAGCGGCCCGAGCCGGCCGAGCAGAAGCCGAACCCCGATCGCTCCCACGAACGGCGGCAACACCAGCGGCGCCAGCATCAATCCGCCCAGCAATCCGCGCAAGGGAAATTCGTAGCCAACGCTCAGGATCGCCAGCGGCATCGAGATCAGCAGGCTCAAAAGCGTCACCACGGCCGCGATCGCGATCGCGTTGACGAGTCCGCGAACGAGTTCCGGATCGCTGAAAACCAGCCCCACGTATTGCAAGGTGAAATGCCCGCTGCGCGTGACGAACCCGCGGACGAGAATGCGATAGATCGGCCAGAGAAAAAAGAGCAAGAAGAACGCATAAAGGCCGAGGGAAATCAGCCGGTGCCGGGCGCGCGTGGTCAATTGTGTCATGACGTCGCCCTCCATGGCCGTCTTGTCATGTCGCGCTTCTCCGAAAAGATGAACCGCGAAGCGGCTGTGTCTAATTTCAAGTGGTTTGGAGTTGACATTTTGGACTCCATGTAAGGCCGTCGCGGGCCATGGCGTTGAGAATGGTCAACAATTTTCGCATGCAGGCG
>JBEKEC010000023.1:0-71725 GCA_050014015.1 Tepidisphaeraceae bacterium | reverse complement strand
ATGAACCCCGGCTTCGCGGGGATCGACAACGAATTGTACACATTGGACCGTACGCTGATGCTGTTCGGCGACGCCAAGCAGGTGATCGGCGCCGTCGCCAAGGAACTGACGGACGGGCATTAAAAAAGCCCGCCGGATCGGGCGGGCATTTTCATCTCACGGAATCCGTTGCCGCTTCAACTGGCCGGCACCGCCGCGGGCGACGTTGTTGGCGTGGGCACCCTTCGGACCAGGGTTGCCTTCATTCCCTTGGGTCCATCCTCGGCTTCATATTCCACGGTCTCGCCGTCCTGAAGGGTCCGAAACCCCTCGGCCTGGATCACCGTGTGATGAACGAAGATATCCTTCCCGCTTTGGTCCGAGGCGATGAACCCGAAGCCCTTTTGGTCGTTAAACCACTTGACCTTACCGGTGGCCATACAGCCACTCCTTTCCAGACGTGAATGGACGCCGAGAGCGTCAATCAATCGCGGCACGTAAAGAAGAGAATTCCGCCGAGCCCTTCCCGAGCGGAATGCGCCCCCCGGTACCGACGGGGTGTGCATTGCAAGGGCAAGAAGATACCAGTTTTGATATTTTCCCTGCAAAAAACAGCCGCGTTTTCCTCATATCAACGGAAAGTTATCCACAATTTACTCGTGCGATGCGCCGATTTTGCCCATTATTCCAGCCGTTTTGACACCCGACGGCTGTTTTGGTCCGAAAAAAACAGGGATTTTTGACGTTACAATTCATCACCACGCTATAATTTATTATAAAATATCATGTTATGGACTTTCACCAAATCCGCCAAACGCAAAGTCCGTTTTAAGTATTTGTTAGCTTTCCCTCACCTGTCCTTCGTAATTCGTTGCGCTACAGGCTTCAGCGGCAATGGGGCTGGATTTATCCACGACTTATCCACAACATTTGTCCGGGCTTGATTTTCCTGCCGCCTGCGAGAGACTACTCGCCCCGCGCCGGGGCGCGCTTGGGCGAATCATGAATCTCCTGGAAGTCACAAAACTTGTGAAATCCTACAGCGGCCGGGTCGTCGTCAACGACGTCAGCTTTCTGCTTCAGCAACGGGAAGTGGTCGGCCTCCTGGGCCGCAACGGAGCCGGAAAAACCACCACCTTCCGCATGATCCTGGGGATGGTCGAGCCGGACAGCGGCGCCGTCGCCTTCGACGCCAGCGACATCACCTTCCTGCCGATGTACAAGCGCGCCAGGCTCGGAATCGGATACCTCTCGCAGGAACGCAGCGACTTCCGCCGACTCTCCGTACTGCAAAACCTCCTGGCGATTCTGGAAACTCTCAACCTCACCCGACGACGCCGAATGCAGAGGGCCGAGGCATTGCTGGACCAATATGGCCTGACCCGCCAGCGAAATCAGAAGGCCGACACGCTCAGCGGCGGCGAGCGGCGAAAGCTGGAAATCGCCCGCGCATTGGTGACCGATCCAAAGCTGATTCTGCTCGACGAGCCGTTCAGCGGCGTCGATCCAATAGCCGTCGAGGACCTGCAACGGGAGGTGCGCCGGCTCAAGGAGGAGTTCGGCAAAAGCGTGCTGATCACGGACCACAACGTCGCACAAACCCTTCGCGTCTGCGACCGGGCGCTGATCATTACCGATGGCCAGGTGTTCAAGGACGGAACGCCGCGGCAGATCATCAACGACCCCGAAGTGCGCAGCGCCTATCTCGGCAACACGTTCCGGGGGGATGAATTTGACGATTAATGCCCAAAAGCCCAAAGGAACCCACGGATGGCCATCGGGCTTTCGGCTCCGCGGGAATTCGGGTGGCGTGGCCAATTTCGCGCCCTAGAATATGCTCCAAGGAGCGGCCAATGCACCTGCGACGAAATCTAGCGTTCGGATTGGTTTTGGTGGCCGCGATCGCCATCGGGCTCGGGGCGCTGGCGCGATCCGACGGGCAGCCGGCGGCCACGCAGCCGACCGCCACCATCGCTCCGCAAGCCCGGCAAATCCTCGACCAGGTCCGCGATGCCTACGCATCCCTGAAAACCCTCGGGGTTTCCGGCACCGTTGACGGCCGGTTCGACATCGACGGCGTTCACAGCGCCAATAATGGACAGTTCACCGGCCTTTATTCCTCGACGGGACTGTTCCGCAGCGAAATGAAGGACGCCAGCTCCACCACGCAGCCAACCGGCGATCTCCTGCTCGGCAACACCGGCGAAAAGATCTACCTCTTTCTCCCACAACGCAATCGCTACCAAATTTTTGATGCCCCCAAGGGGAAGGTCGATCTGGCCGCGCTCGGCGACGACATAGCCGACCTGCTGCGGAATCAGGACCTTTCCCTGGCTCTGGCGCTGGCCGGTGATGCCGCCGGCGAATTGTCCCAAAGCGCTTCGTCAATCCTCCGCGTCGATGACGTGAAAATCGACGGCCAGCCGTTTCCGGCGATCATGCTGGTTTGTCCGCGCTATGACATGACGTTGGTCGTCGATCCGCAAACCCACCTGCTGCGTCGAGCCGTTGCCGACCTGGCCAAGAATGCCAGGCTTCAAGGCGCCCAGAACGTCAAGGTCGCGTTGCTGACGATGGAGTACGTCAACACTCCGGCCGCGGGCGCAGACGCGGGCAGATTTGCCTGGTCTGTGCCGCCGGGGGCGCAGCCTCTGGCGAGCGACTCTTCCGGTTCAACGCTTGAAGGCAAGCCGGCCCTGTCCTTCTCGCTGACCGGCCTGGACGGAAAGGTGGTTTCCGCGCAAAGCCTCAAGGGTTCCGTGTACGTCATGGATTTCTGGGCAACGTGGTGCGGTCCATGCGTCGCCTCGTTGCCGCATTTGGATGCGATCTACAAGGATTTCAAACCGCAGGGCGTAAAATTCTTCGCCGTCAATGTTGCCGAAGACAAGGACCCCGTGCAGAAATTCGTCAACGACACCAAGCTCTCGATTCCGGTGTTGTTGGACTCCGATGGCAAGGTGACCGATGCATACGACACGGCCGGCGGGATTCCGTTCACCGTCGTCGTGGGCAAGGACGGCACGGTTCTGAAAGCCGGATTTATCGGCGGCGATGAGGACCAGATTCGCCCGATCATCCAATCCGCCCTGAAAAAATAGCGGCGTCTCAGGTCCGGATAACTCGGCCGCCGGCAAGGTCTCCGACTCCAGTCAATTCATCCAAAGTCACACCGCCTTGCAGCCGATTAGCTTCATAAGCCCTTGCGGCAAAGCCTCATGAAGCAAAAAATGAATACCGAACTCATCAAGAAGATACAACAATGCGCAAATCTCCCGTCTTTGCCGACCATTGCGATGCAGATTCTTGACTTGGCGGGAATGCCGAACGTCGATATCACTGAAATCGCCCGGGTCATTTCCAAGGATCCTGCTCTATCCAGCAAGATTCTGCGGACGGTCAATAGCAGCTTTTACGGGCGCAGTCAGCACATCGGCACGATCAGTCATGCTTTGGTCATCCTGGGACTGCAATCGGTCAAAACCCTGGTGCTCGGATTCTCGCTGGTGACGACGCTCAGCAGGAATAAGATCGCCGGGTTCAATCACTTGCGTTTCTGGCGGCGGAGCATTTACGCCGCCACCGCCGCACGCACCCTGGCAACGAAAATGCGCCTCGTCCAGCAGGAGGAGGCGTTCATCGCCGCACTTCTGCAGGACATCGGCATGCTGGCGCTCAATCAGGTCATCAGCGCGGCATACGGCGAAATCTGCGGCAAATGCGGCACGCACGTGGAACTTATCAAGGCCGAGAAGGAATCCCTCGGCATGACGCACGCCGAGGTCGGGGCTATTCTCGCCGAGCAGTGGAAGCTGCCCGCAATCCTCGCCGCCACCATCAGAGCGAGCCACAACGCCGCCGACGCCGCCGACCCTACCACAAAGAACGTCGCCCTGCTGGTGCAGCTTGCCGGGCAATGCGCCGACGTCTTCGTTGACTCCGAGGCCGCCCCGGCAATCGCCCAGGTCCGGGCCGCCTGCGCGGCCGCGTTCAAGATGACCGATGCCGATTGCGACCAACTCCTCAACGAGATCGGCGCTAAAACCAAGGAAATCATTCCCCTGTTTGAGATCAACGTCGGCAATGCCGCCAGCTACGAGGCAATTCTCAAAAAAGCCAACGAAGCGCTGGTCGAGCTGACCCTGGAATCCCAGATGCAGGCCAGCAAGCTCCAGGAACAGAATCAGGCCCTGCACCAGAAGGCGACGACGGACGCCCTGACGAGCTTAAACAACCGCGCCCGGTTCGACGAAGCGTTCAAGAGCCAGTTTACCGCCGCCCGCGCCAGCGGCGCTCCCCTGACTCTGCTTATGCTCGACATCGACAAATTCAAATCGATCAACGATCGGTACGGGCACCCGGTTGGCGATCAGGTCCTGGCCAGCGTGGGCAAGCTCCTCAAAAGCGCCGCTCGCGCCAAGGATTTGGCCGCTCGGTACGGCGGCGAGGAAATGGCGATGATCCTTCCTGAAACTCCGCGCCCCGTCGGCGCCGCCATCGCCGAAACCATCCGCCAAGCCATCGCCAAACAACCCATTCTCTGCGGCAAGCAAATCGTCGCCGTCACCGTGAGCATCGGCATCGCCACGCTGGAAACGAACAGTCGCATGACCGACTCCGGCCACCTTCTCAAGGCCGCCGACATGGCGGTTTACGCCGCCAAACATTCGGGGCGAAACTGCGTGAAGATATTCGCGCTTGCGGCGGCGGCGGCGTGAAGAAACCCCCGCAAAGCGGGGGGCTAATGGACCGGCGGGTGGGAATCCACATATCTAAAAGTCTTCTCTCTCGGCGATGTCCAGATGCTGGTCGTCCACGCCGCTGACGCGCTCGGTCGTGAAATCCTTCACTCCATACAGCATGAACGTCGGCACGCGAGGCGGATGCGGGGCCGTCACGTGTTCGAGATAAAAATGCTGAACGTCCCTGACAAAAAACGGCGGACGAACGTCCGGCGCGAGGCAGTTCATCTGGACGTTGGTCATTTCCAGCCCGCTGACGTGGCGGATGTAAAACCCATAGGCCGGCTCGCCCCCAAACCGCGACGGATCGGGATACCCCTTCACCTGCTCCCACGGCTCGCGCCTTGTCCATGAACCGCTGCCCCCGCCCGCAAAAATCAGCCGAACGTCGTGCACGTGCACGTCCTCGATGTCATGGCCGGGAATCCCGCTGATGACGCACGCATAGCGCACGGACGAACATTGGGCGACGATGTCGCTGACGTTCAGGTGCCGGATGGCGCCCACGGGCGTTCCCTTGGGACCGCGCAGCCGGCTCCCCAGCCGAATGTACAGCGGCGAACTGGTTAGCCCCCGCATCGCCAGATTCGATACGGTCACGTTGTCGATCACGCCCCCGTCCACGCTCTCGATCGCCAAACCCTGGCAATCGTCGAACAGGCAGTTGCTGATCGCGATGTTCTTGAATCCCCCGTTGGATTCCGTGCCGAATTTGATCCGGCCGGTCCGCGACACGTGGCGGGAGTGCTTTTCCTTGTCCAGGTCATAACCCGGCCCGATCTTCCGGAACGTGCCATCGAGCATCGTCCCTTCCATATATCCCCCGCTCACCACGCAATTCGTGATGGTCACGTTCTCCGTGTCCCGCGCGTAACCCAGCCCAAACGAACTCTTCAGCACGATCGCATCGTCAGAGGGCGAATTGACGCTGCAATTGGATACGCGGACGTTGCGGCAACAGTCGATGTCCATCCCGTCCCGGTTGGTGTCGATCTTCACGTTGTCGATCGTCAGGTCATCCACGGCCGTCGCCAGAATCCCAAAGTGGCCACCCTCATAAATCGAAAAATCCCGGAGAATGCAGCCGTGAACGTTCTTCAGCGAAATCGCCTTGTTCCCAATCCCCGGCCCCAGAGTTTCCTTCTCGTCGGGATATTCCGGCTTGGTGGTGGGCTTGGTCGTCGGCTCCACGGACGGCTGCGTCGCCACGTACATCGCCGTGTAATCCTGAGTATCCATATCCGGCGAAATTCTCGACGTTGCCCAGCGCCAGCGGCGATGCACGGTTTTGTCCGACGGCTCGGTCACCGGCCCGGGCCGAATGACTTTCGGACCCACTTCAACGTCCCACGGCTCCACGGTATCCGCCGACGGCTCGGTCGTATCCTGCCACGGCTCGGTCGTTGGCCGGGTCGTCGAAGGCTTGGTCGAAGGCTTCGGCGAGCCGCGGTTCAGCGCATCCTTTCCATCAATCAGGCCCGGACCGAGGATCGCCACGTTCTGAACGTTCTCTCCCCAGATCAGGCTGTTGTGCCAATGCGTGTGTCCGAAATCCTGATATTGGTCCTTGAAAGGAAACGGTTCCGGTGGATCGTACTGGCCCAGGTCCTTGGTTCCCGCCGCTCGAATCGTCGCGCCTTCATCCAGATACAGCGCGACGTTGCTCTTCAGATGGATCGAATAGCAGAGGTATGTCCCCGGCGAAAAATGAACGGTTCCGCCGCCCGCCTTGGCCGCGGCGTCGATCGCCTCGTTCACCGCAGGCGCGTCAAGATGCCGCCCATCCCCGCGCGCCCCGAAGTTCCTCACCTCGAAAACCCCGTTCGCGGCCTGGCATCCCCCAAGCATTCCCAGCATCACCAGCAGAGCAATCGGCGGAAGATTAAGGTATTTCATAATTGGTTGGGCGCAGTATAAATGCAATCCCAACCGATGGCCAACCCATCGCAACGCCTTCAGCGATTTCCCGGCGGCGCGTTCTCATCCCAACCCCAGTTCCTTTAACGCCGCCCCCGCGCCGGCCAGATGGTCCGGGTTCATCTCCGAATAATTCCGCGACAAGACCAAGCCCGTCGCGCCGCCACGGAACGCCGCGAGCACGGCTTGCTTCACACCGTCGGCGGTGCATTGGCTCGACCCGGCCGGCACCGGAACGTCAATGTCAATCCCCGGCCATACCTCCACCCCATTCGCCTTCACGTCGTCCACGGCTCTTTGGGTCTCGCGCATCACGTAATCCGCCGACAGGCCCGTCTCCTTCACTTTGTCATACCCCGCTTCGTCGTAATCCAGTTCACGATAAAGCACGTCCATGGCCTGCTCTGGCGGCAAGTCCCCAAAAACATTCCCGCGGGCGCTGTCCACGAACGAGCGAATCCTTTCCCCGGCGGCGTTGTTGTAGAGCACCGGCTTGATGAAATCCGAGAATTTCGCCAGGCGAGAATAATCCATTTCCGCCCGATGGAAGGGACTGAATGAGACGTTGTGCCAGATGTGCCATCCCACGGGAATCGCCGGCTTGATCGACTTCACCAGCTTATAAATCTGCAATTGCAAATCTTCCCGGCTCCTGATCCACAGGTTTTCCCACGCCAAGAGCTCGGGATAATTCAGCAGCAAGCGGAAGAACGTGACAAAGAACCCATCGCGTGGCCGGCGAGCCGCCCGGCAATTCCGTACCCATTGCTCCAATTCGGTAAACCCGCGCTTCGCTCGCTGCACGTCGATCCCCAAATCCTTCGCCTTCTTCGTGCAGAAATCGCAAAAGCAGGTGGCCCTGCCCGGATCGGCCGACGCCCCGTGCGCGTAGGCGCCCAGCGCGTTGAAGAATCCACCCTGCCGTTCCGACGACCACATCACCCCGTCGATGTCGTACGACCGCGTGTAATCCTCGATCAGCCCCAACACAAAACCCAGATACAGCGGATTGTTGTAGCACGGCCCCGCCGGATGCGCCAGGGCCGGCCTGCCGTGAAAATCAACCTCGTATAGCTTCTCCCAACTGGCCGACGGCGCACGATCGTGATCCTCCAGCACCCAGGCGAAGGTCTTCATGCCATGCTTCTTGGCAACCGGAATAATTCGCGCCATCACGTCCAGGTCCCCAAAATCGGTGGCTCGCATGTCCTGATAGTTGAGCGGCGTCCGGCCATAAAATTGCATGTGCGGAATGGCGAAATTGCCCCCGTGAAACCCCTTGGCCGGCATCCCCGCCGTCACGTGCGCATAGGTGTAGATAAACGGAAACAGCGCATTGACGCCCCCGAGCCGGTGAAGATCGTCGAACAGGCGATCGAGGTCCTGCGTTGCCAGCGGCGGCAGACCCATCTGAATCCCGATCGTTCCCGATCCCCTCGGCAGTTTATCAGGAGCAGTCCCCGGCCGCGGCTCCCCCGCCGCCCTGCCCGCCAGCGCCGCCATTCCCACCGCCGCAGCCGCCGCCAGAACCTCTCTGCGCGTCCAGGATTCGTCCGGCATCGCCAGCTCCAATCATTTCCAACGAGGGAGACAAAACGCCGATGAATTGATCGGCTAATTTTCTCGACGGTGCTCAGGACGCGAATGGGCAGAGCCGGAATTGAACCGGCGACACATGGATTTTCAGGCCATTAAAAACCGCGTTTTTCGCCTCACGAACGCGGATTTGTGAAAACGTAGATACGCCGAAATACACCGAAATACAAGGCAACCTGTGTCGAGACACTCCGCACCTGACGTGGTTTTCCCCGCCCTCCCGCATTCGCATTTGAATTGAATCTACCCGTCTGGGGCGCTACACCCTCAAATACGCTCCCCCAAAATATAATTGCATCAACGACTGTCGTCGCTTACCATTGCACGTTCTTGGGATTGTCCAGCCCGCAATCAGCGTGACTATTCAGAGGTCATCAATGCCGCGTAAAAGGGTGGCGGAGATCGAACGTTTCATGGAGCGTGGCCGTTCCTACCGACCCCGAGACGGTTTTACGTTGGTTGAACTTCTAGTCGTCATTGGCATCATCGCCGTCTTGGTGGGAATATTGTTGCCGTCGCTGGCGAAGGTCCGTCAGGCCGCGTTGAATACCGATTGCGCCAGTCAACTCCGCCAGCTCGCGACAGCTTGCCAAATGTATCTGGGCGAGCAGCATTACTATCCTGATCCGCTGTTCGTTCCCGCCCTGAGCGGAGACGTGCCCTCGACGATTTCGCCCGCCCTGCTCAATGAGCTTTCTCCCTACTTGCGGACGCCGACATTGCTTGGAAGTGAGTCCACGACCGACATGCCCAAGATTTTGATTTGTCCGTTCCGATCCCAAATCGAGTTGTTCCAGCAGCCGACCAGCTCGTTCGGATTTGTCTATTGGATTACGGGCTACGCCTACTGCGCGCGAGTGAACGAAAGCTCTAATATTACGGGCACGGTTCTGAATGCCGGTGATATAGCCGATGCCAAGGGAAGACATCGGGGCGTTCTTTGGGCCGACACGCTCATGTATTCGACGAGCGGCGGCAATCCCATCGGTTATTCCTTTTTTCACCTATCGGGCGGAATCAATTTCAATCCGACCTTCGGCACCAGCAACACCTACCAACCGTGGACCTGCCAACATCGCGCATGGAGCGATGGCAGCGTGGATGAAGTGAACAGTGGCGACGTGAACCTGGATGCAAGCCGCGTCACCACCTGTGCGTCATACCGGCTTTCGATTCCCGGCGTGTTCGACTACTTCTACTATTTTTGAACTTCCGCGCTCGAGTTGGTCTTTATGGAGTTTTTACCGGTTCAGGACGTTCGCGACATCGTCCGATTATTGGGCGAGGTAGCCGTTTTGGAGACGGACCTGCCGGGCAAGCGGCGGTTCCTCATGAATGGTTTGGCGAAATTGATCCGTGCCGACTTTTGGTATTGGGTTCACTTCAAGGATCAGGCAGAGGGCAAGGAGCCATCCATGTTCATGTTTATCGACGGCGGCTGGAAAAGCGAGTTTCAGCGGATGCAGGTCGCCGCGGGAACGAACTCCAGCGCAGTCAAGCCCATTAATGAAAGCTGGAGAAAACTGGGAACTGGCCATTTCACCTATCGTGCTGCGGAGATTTTGCCGGAAAACTTCTGGGATTCGTGCGATTTGGTTCAGCAGTACTTGAAACCGGCGGGAATCGCGGATTTGCTCGGTTCAAACTATCCGCTGGGAAACAACATTTATAGCTCCATGGTTTTCATGCGCTCGCTTGGCTGTCCGCCGTTCACCCCGCGCGACGTGTGCATTGCTCACGTCGTTACCGATGAAATCGATTGGCTTCATCGCCAGGGCACGGATGTCCCCGCGGCCGAGCACGTCAACAAATTAACAACGCGCCAGCGGCAGGTTCTTTTACAGTTATTGTCCGGCGACAGCGTAAAGCAGATCGGGAAGAAGCTTTCGCTGTCGAATTACACCGTAAACGACCACATGAAGCAGATTTATCACCGCTTCGGCGTCAGTGGCCGGGGAGAATTACTCGCTCAGTTTCTTGCCGGTGGAACGGCCGTCGGAAATCAAGGATAATGGGGCATTCCTTGCTCGCGTGTGGCATATATGGATTATCTACCTGTCCGAGATGTCCGCGGGATAGTTCGTTTGCTGGGCGATGTTGCCATTTTGGAGACGGACCTGCCCGGCAAGAGGCGTTGCCTCATGCAAGGGCTGGCGAAGCTGATCCAGGCCGACACGTGGGTGTGGCTTCATTTCAAAGATGACGCCAAGGATGGGCTGCCCGTGGCATTCATGTTTCTCGAAGGCGGATGGCAAAGCGAGTTCCAGCGAATGAAATTCGCGGAAGGGACGATTTCCCCTGCGGCGGAAGCCTTCAACAGCGCGATGCGAGAGGGATGCGAGGCCCATATAACGCGCCGCCGGGTGGATCTTCTGCCAGATAAGGAGTGGTTCTCCTCGGATCTGGCCCGTCTTCACTTTGAGCCCGCCGGCATTGGGGAGTACCTGAGTTCGCTCTATCCGCTTGGAGATAAGGTGTTCAGTTCGATCGTGTTCCTGCGTCGGCTGGGCCAGCCGCCATTCAGCCCGCGGGACGTGTGTATTGCGCATGTCGTTACCGAAGAGATCGATTGGCTCCATCGCCAAGGCACGGATGTCCCCGCCGCCGAGCACGTCAACGAATTGTCGACGCGCCAGCGGCAGGTGCTGTTTCAGTTGCTTTCGGGCGATAGCGTCAAGGAGATCGCAAAGAAGCTTTCGCTGTCGAATTACACCGTAAACGACCATCTGAAGCGCATTTATCAGCGCTTCGGCGTCAATGGTCGGGGAGAATTGCTCGCTCAATTCCTTGCCGGCGGCCAAGCCGGCCGAAGTGATCCACTCGCCTGATTCCGCCGCCCCCCCTAAAATAAGGGGGATTGCTTTAATCGGACGGGGTCGGTATAAACGTCAGCGGCTTCTAAAAATTCGACATGCGTCACGATTCTTTTGGATGGAACCGACGCATGTTGGGTGTGCGCTATCGCTCTGGAACCGGGAAGGAGAGAAATGAACGCCTGCCAAGTCAGCGTTCCGCAGTAAATGTTGCACTTTCTTGTTCTGTTTTGGCGGCCACGATGCACGGTATGTGGTCGCACTTCTTTCAGTCCTTCAATTGGAGAAATCTAATGTCACTTCGCAAAACGTCATTGTCTATCGCCGCTGCGCTGCTCGGTCTTGCCGCAACCGGACCAATGGCCCGCGCCGCTTACATCGTGACTGTCCAGCAGGTTGGAAGCGACGTGGTTGCCAACGGAAGCGGGACGATCAACACCTCCGCTTTAACTCTTGTGGGGAGCGCGACCAACGTCGCTATCTTAAATCCCGGAAATCCCGGGGCTGGTCTAGCATTCTTCGGCCCCGCATCAGGAACATACTCCGATGAATACTCTGGTTTTACCTCAGGTGCCACGGATTTCGGAAGCGCTTCCGGGGTCGACGCCACATCCGGCAGTGGGGATATCGTGGGAGTCGCTGGCCTGTCGGATCTCATTGTACCCAACGGGTACGTTTCGGGTGCCCCCCTTTCGGACACCTCGACATGGGCGGGCGAAACGTACAGCAGTCTTGGCCTAACAGGTGGGCCAGGAACTTACACCTGGGAGTGGGGAACGGGGGACTCGTTTGATTACTTCGTAATGGTTGTGGAGTCCGCCCCAGTCCCTGAGCCGGCATCCCTCGGATTGATCGGCATCGGCAGCCTCGGCCTGCTCGCTCGGCGTCGTCGCGCCTAAGTTCGCTGCGTTGAAGTCGCCGCTTCCTGTCTCAATTGGGACATGAAACCAGGACGCCGTTGGCAATCCAACGGCATCCTTGTTTCGGTCCCCGCGTAAGGGAGAAAATACCGTGCTTTCGATTCGCTTCAAATTGTTTGGGTTAGGGTCGAAACACAAAAACCACACTCTATTCCTGGGCGTTTTGATTGGCGTGCTTTTATCAATCCGGGGACCTGCGCCGGCGTCCGTCACTTTCAGCGACGGAACCTTTCTGAACGCGAACTGGTCAGCCACCAAGGTAATCGACACAACTGACGGCCAAGCGGCAACCTTCAGCGCGGGACAGGTGGCGTCGGGCGGCAACCCTGGAGCGTATCGCCAGACCACCTTGAATTGGTATTACGACGGGGTCTATGCCGGATTCTCTCAGGGCATTTGGGTAGCAGAGCTTGATGACAACGCGATTTATAATCCGTCCGTTAGCGGAGCAATCAGTTCTCTTTCTTTCTCCATGGATGGGCTTCTTGTGGGTACCAACAACGAGGCTGGCGTCGGGGAATCGCTGCTAGCGTTCCAAAATGGAACCTATTATTTGGGGCCTTCTAGTTATTTTCCGATGTCGCCGGGCGCATGGGTGACAGACGCTTCGTCCGGATTGGGCTCGGGGGCTTTCACGGCGTTGTCCGGATCAAGCCACCCGGACTTTTCAGGTGTTGGCGGACCGATTGAGTTCGGGTACGTGGCTGCCACCGATGGCGCCGCTGGAGGCGCACTTCAATGTTATAACACCGTCGGCACCGACAACTGGTCGGTTACCGTGATCGTGCAGTGATCTCGCCGGCGCTGCGATGAAGCTGCCGGCGATCAATTCGATCATACCCCCCCTAAAACAAGGGGGGGTTGCCCGGCGCAAGTCAGTTTTGTATTATGTGGCCCCGTGTCTGGGCACATCGCGCTCACACCATGCCTTGTCCTTTAAAAGGAGCGGGATGGTTCGGTTCATTTCGTTCGGCCTTACGTTGAAGGCACGGTGTCTTGCCCCGCGCCGCGCGGGAAGTTGACTATCTTGGGGGCCGCGCAGTTGGGCCGACTTCGCGGCAACTCGAAAGCGAATGGGGAAAGGAGCCTTGGGCCATGAGCACTACGAGAGAATACTTTGATGCGACGATTCAATCCATCGTGCAAATATTCGGTCGTTCGCGTCCGGGCAAAAAGCGAGGACAGTCGAGCCATTTGAACGTACAGGGGCGGGCGTTCGTCGAGGGGCTCGAACCAAGACAACTGTTGTCTTTGGTTATCCAGCCGTATTTTGGGCCGGACACTTTCAGTAAGGATGGAGGCAGTCGATTTGACAACCCGCAAATCGAGTTGATCTTCTGGGGATCGTATTGGGGCAGCACGACGAGCGCGCAGGCCAACGAAATCATTCAGGATACGGAGAATTTTTGCAACAGTCCGTCTCTATCAGAAACAGCGCAGTACATGGGGGGACCGGCGTCGAACGCCACGGCATATTATTCTGGCAGCAGCGTGTATAACAGTTCCGACCCGCCGCAAGGATTCACGTCCACCCAACTCGATAATACAGTTTTCGAGGCGGTCAATAATCAAGGGTTGCCCGATAATGGGAATGCGCTTTACGAAGTTGTAACCCCGCCGGGTATATTTCCTGCCGGCGATTACGGTTACAATACAAAGATTTTTGATTCGGATTTCCCCAGTCATTATCATTATCTCAACGTCCAATTTATCGGTACGGGCACTGGCAGCGCGATTTCAGATGATTTCTACACACACGTCCTGAGCCACGAAACCACGGAGAGCATGACCGATCCCAACACGGACGGCTACGAGGTCAACCCGCCGGCGGCCTTTACTGCCGCCTTTGGTCCCGAGTCCAACGAGAACCAGATCTGCGACTACGAGGGCAACAATAATTACCTCTTCCACGAACCCAACGGTGTGCAGGTCGAGGCGATGTGGTCGGCGGCGGATCAAGCCTGGGTCGTCGACAATGGCACCACGCAGAACCTCAACCTTACTCCCATTTGGAATGGCAATACCTTCACGGGAACTTACGACTTGGTGGTCAATGGCGATCAGCTTGCTGACAAGAACGATGTAATCTCGGTAGGAAAGTCCATCGGCGGTGGCGTCAGCATTACCCTCAACGGCGAGACGACCAATTTCGACCCGGCGCAAAATGGAAATCCGGGGCAAATTGCAAATGTTGAGATCGTGAGCGGAACAGGACAAGACACAATCAACGTCAACGCGACGGTCGTTCCGACGCAGATTGTCACCGATTCTTCGCCGAGCGGTCCGGACGCGATCGTGAACGTTGGTAGCTTCCTTGGAGGGACAGCGGATATCGCGGCACCCCTGACCATCTACGCAACCGGCGGTTTTGATGATATCACGGTCGCTGATGCGCCGGATACCACTTCGCGGACGGTCACCCTCGGGCACAGCTTGAGCTTCGGTTTTGACAGTATTACGGGCCTCGGCGCCGAGATCGACTATGACTATTACTCAACTCGATCCCTCACTGTGGAGACCGGCGCGGGAAGCTATGCCTCGGGGAATCCCAAGGTAGACGTGCTTGCCACGGATGTGCCCACGACCGTCGATGGCATTGGCTCGCCCCTGGCCGACATTTTTATCGTGGGGTCTGGAGGGACGACGGATGCCATTGCCCAGCCGTTGACCCTGAACGAGATGGGCAGTCTTCCTGCCAATATCACGGTGGACGACCATCTCGACTACACTTTGAGAAATGTGACGATGGGCGGAGCGGGCGGGTACACATACATTGATGGTCTGGCCCCCGCGGAGATTGACGTGACCGGCCGGTCTTACCTCGTTGTAAACACGGGGTTTGCCGCAAATAACATAACCGTTGACGGCACGGCCGGCATCGTGGAACTACACGGGAACTCATCGCCCGGGAACTTCGAAAACATCTATGCTAACGACGGGGGCAGCAGCTCAATCTACAACCTCCTCGTCGACAATCCGACAAGTAGCGAGGCGCTGTACGTTTCCTACGCGTCAGATACCGCGTCCGTCACGGCAACCGTGCAGAACTACGTAGGAAATGTTCCGAGCGGTGACATCAATCCGTTTGGAGAAATACACTTTTCGTCCGGGGGCGCCGCCGGCTACATCGAATATGAATACCAGAGCACGCCCAACGTCTCGATCTCGTTTGGCTCCGGCACCAGCGTCGCAAACGTGGAGTATACGGGCAGTTCGACGTTGGGGTTTGAGGGCGGCGCGGGGAATGACACCTTCAACATCAGTCCCAGCGCTCAGAACCTCAGTAACGTCACCACCCCGGTTACCATCGTCGATGAGTCCGGCTCGGGGAACGCCTACGTCTATGACGACAACGACACGGCGCGAACCACGTACACGTTGAACAACGTGTCCGGTATTGGAAGCGTGACCCGTGCCGGATTCGGCGGAGTGAATTACTTTGGCCTCAAGAGCGTAAGCCTGGTGGCTGGCGTTAATGCGGACACGGTCGATGTCAGCAACACGCCTTATGGAACAACCAGTTTTATCAACAGCGCCGGCGGCGAAATGGCAGTGAATCTTGGTCTTGGCTCGACGGCGGGTATCGATGGGCCGGTCAACATTAACGATTTCGGTGGCCAATGTGACATTCTCGTCGACGACTCCTCAGACACAGCCCCGCGCGGCGCCATACTGGCCAATGCCAGCACTTCCGGCTTCGGAGCCATCACCGACCTCACGCCGGCTGAAACCGACTACAACTATGCGGATACCGCGAGCCTGGAAATCTGTTTAGGCACGGGCGCCAATCCTGTTGATATTCTCGCGACGGGCTCAACCCCAACGACATTTATGGGCGGGGTTGCCAGGGGGTTCGCGGTTTCGGCCGGCGCCGCCGCAACCCTGTCTGATCTGAAGGTAACCGGGGAGAACAGTGACGGCATCGTGAATGCCGGTTCCCTCAACATTTACGACTGCGGGATCACGGGAAACGGGTCATCCCAAAACGGTGGCGGAATTGAAAACATCGCAAGCGGTACGATCAATCTTGAAGACTCCCTGGTAAACGGGAACTCCTCGACCGGCGATGGGGGCGGTGTCTACAACGCCGGTGTAATTTCAATCGGCAACTGTACGGTCACCGATAATTCCGCCGCACTCGGGGACGGCGTCTTTAACGCCAGCGGCGGCAACTTGCAGATTTATAACTCGATCCTGTACGGTGATTCGGGCGTCGAGGTGTACAACGTGTCCGGTCCTTCACCCACGGTCCTGTACAGCGATATTCAGGGAGGCGGGACTGGAGCCGGCGACAAGAATATCAGTCCGCAATTCACCTCAACCTTCGCGCTGCAAGGAGATTCACAGTGCATCGATGCGGGCTATAACAATTACGTTGTGGGGGGATTGACGGATCTTGCCGGCAACACGCGCATCGTCAACGGCACCGTGGATATGGGCGCATTTGAGTTCCAAGGACCATTCCCTACGCCAACATTGGTCTACGCCCAGGGACCGGCCACGGTCAACGTCGGAAACCCCTTCGCTCAGGCGATTGCTGTGGACATCGAAACAGACAACGAGGTCGACGTCGACGATACTTCGACGGTGACGCTGACCATTTCCAGTGGCCCGGTAGGCACTTTCGCCGACGGTCTTTCCAGCATCACCGTCAGCGCCGTCGGCGGCAAGGCGACGTTCGGCAACAACGTGGCGTTCGGAACCGCCGGCGCCTATGTGCTCCGCGCCGCCGACAGCGCCGACGGCGCAACCCCCATACTCTCCGGCATGTTTAACGTCATCCAACCGGGGGCTGAGCCCACGTTGGTTTTCCACGTTCCGCCTAGCAACGTCGTGTCGGGAACTGCAATGAGCCCGTCTGTCGTCGTGTATGAAAACCTCAACGGCTCGCTCGACACCGCGGATAGCACCTCCATGGTGACGCTGAGCATCGGCGGAAATGCGGTCGACAGCACTACGGTTTCTCAAGGTATGGCCGTCTTCAATAACCTTGTACTCACGAACTCCGGGACCTCCACGCTGACCGTAAGCCTGACTGCCTCTGATGGCTTTGACACCCCGATGACGTCCGGCTCAATAACCGTCAGTCCGGCTGCGGGCATCCCGACGCTGTACTTTGGCGCGCAGCCAATAACCCCCGCGGTGGGCAGCCCCCTAAATCCGACCATCACCGTGACGCAGAAAAATGCCCTTGGCAATCCCGTCGCGGATTCATCCTTCGTTACGCTTTTAGTGTCCGGCGGTACGCTCAGCGGATCGCTGACCGCGCAAGTTTCCAATCTTGGCGTGGCGACGTTCACGGGACTAAGCCCGAGCGCCACCGGCAACTACACTCTCACCGCGGTCGACGGAAACGACAACGTCGGCACCCTTGGTTTCACCGTCGCCGCCACGCAACTGGTCTTCACCCAGCAGCCGCAAAGCTTCGCCATCATGGCCGACGTGCCAATGCCGACCTTTAAGGTGTCCGTCGAGCAAAATGGAGTGATCATCAACGACAGTTCGACAATCCGCGTCAGCGTCCTTATCCCCAGCGAGACGGCATATAGTGGCTCACTCAACGTTCAGGCGGTTGATGGCACGGCCACGTTCAGCAACTATTTCATCGGGAACCTGATGTATGAGGACTACAATATTATTCTTCAGGCCACCGATATCACCAACTCCAACATCGCCTCCGGCGAGTCCGCCGGCTTCAGCGTGACTCCCGCTCCTGCGCACACTCTGCACGTTTACGGCGGAGGCACGACCCCGGTTGGATCGATCATTTCCCCGGGTTTCAATTTCCAGGTTTTCGACCAGTACAACGACATCATCACCAATGATACCGCCGGTGTGGTGGCCAGTATCGCCAGCGGCCCGGGGGGCACGCTCGGCGGATCAACCAGCGGTTCTATAAATAGCGGCGTCAACAATCTCGTCATCAACAACGTCGCGGGCACGTATGTGATCCTGTTCACCGATGCAGCCGATGGGCTTACCGCCGAGGGTGCCGTAACCATCACCGGTGGGCCAGCGACTCATCTGGTGTTCCTGCAACAGCCGAGCACAACGTCGACAAGCTACCCCATTCAGCCACCGATCGAGGTCGAGGCGGAAGACGCCTTCAACAATCTGGCCAGCGCGTATACCGGGATGGTGACGCTGTCCATTCTCACTCCTTCGGGAAGCCAACTGAACGGCGCTGTCACTGCCGAGGCGCAAAACGGCCTGGCTACCTTCAGCGGCATCTCAATCGGCCAGTTGGGAACCTATACTTTGTCCGCGGTGGACTCGATCACGGCCTCGATCGCCGGCACGTCCAACAGCTTCAACATTGTCGCCCCGGTTTCGCTATACGTGGACCAGCACGCCGCCGGTGGAAACGGGCTTTCCTGGTCAACGGCATTCAATAACCTTCAATCCGCTCTGAACGCGGCCGTACCTGGCGATACGATCGACGTTGCCCAGGGGGATTACTCGCCGGGGGTTACTCCCGGAAGCAATCCGACGGACACGTTTCAGCTTAAAGATGGGATCACGATCCAGGGTGGCTTTGAGACCGGAGGCTTGAACGGCCCCAATCCCACGGCCTATCCGACCGTGCTTGACGGCTTGGGAGTCGACTACCACGTGGTCACCGCCAGCGGGACGAATTCCTCGGCTGTCCTTGATGGTGTCACCATAACCAATGGCAACGCCAGCGGCGCTGGCGACGCCGACAGCGGCTTCGGCGGTGGGTTGATCGCAGACGGTGGATCCCCGACGATTCTTAATTGCATCCTCACCAACAACACCGCCGTCTCCGGCGGCGCGATGTACCTCGGCAACGAAGGCGCCGTCTCCGGCACCGTGGAAAATTGCAGCTTCGTCAACAACACGGCCAGCACGTTGGGAGGCGCGATTTACGATACCAGTTCCGCGCCGACAATCGTGAATTGCCTGTTTACCGGAAACTCAGCCGCCCAGGCCGGCGGCGCGGTGTTCGACATTGTTTCGTCTCCGACGATCACCAACTGCACGTTTTCACAGAATAACGCGGGCCAGTATGGCGGAGCGATCGACAACGAATCCTCGAATCCGATTATCACAAATTGCATTTTGTGGAATGATTCCGCGAACTTCGGAGGCAGCGAGATTTCGGACGATCAGGTCTATGGAGGCTCAAGCGCGCCGGTCGTGACCTACAGCGACATTGAAGGAGCTTATGCCGGCGCCGGCAACATCTCGGCCGATCCGCTGTTTGTCAATCCTGGCAGTGGGAATTACCAACTGCAGCAGACTTCACCCGCCATCAACGATGGGAACAACAACGCCGCGGGGCTTACTGGCGTTGGACTCGATCTCGCGGGCAACCTGCGCATCATCGACGGCGTCATCGATATGGGGGCCTACGAGGCACAGTTGGTCGCCGTAACCTGGACGGGCATGGGTGATGGGACCAATTGGAGCGACGCTGCCAATTGGTCGGATAATCTCGTCCCCACACAGTTCGACGATGTGACTATCGGATCGGGCTTCGGCACGATTCAGGTCGGAGCGGGCGCCTACGCGGTGCACACGTTGACCGCGGCATCTGCAGTTGAAATAACGGCGGGAACTCTGGACCTGTACGGATCGAGCACATTCGGTGACGGTCTCACTATCGACAATGGCGCGCAGCTTAATGTCGTTCAAAGCGACCCCATCTTGCTGACGGTAACCAGTCTGAATATTAACCCGGGCGGCACGCTCGATCTGGCCGACAACGAAATGCTGATCAATTTCGGCGCTAATGCCGATCCAATCTCCACCATCGCCTCCGACGTGGCCAACGGCTACAACGGCGGAGCATGGAACGGCCCGGGCATCATCTCCACAACCGCCCGAGTTCACACCCACGGCCTGGCTTATGGCCTCGGCTATGCCGATGGCAAGGATGGCGTTGTCGCCGGCCTGTCGTCAGGCCAGATCGAAGTGAAGTACACGCTGCTCGGCGACGCCAATCTGGACGGCCTGGTCAACGCGGCGGACTTCACCATCCTGGCGGCGAACTTCAACCAGAACGTCACCGGCTGGGACCAGGGCGACTTCAATTACGACGGAATAGTCAACGCCGCCGACTTCACCGACCTGGCGGCGAACTTCAACCAAGGGATTTCGCTTCCCGCCGCGGAAATGACGGCATCGGTTGCTGCTCCGGCAATCGCTTCAACAATCACGACCGTGGCGGCCTCCAACACTCCGACCGTGGCAACAGCTTCCAACACCAAGTCGCCGCTCACCACGACTGCCGCCCTGACCGCCGGTTCGACAACTCCGACGGTTGCAACGGTCACCACGAAATCAACCACCGCAGCGACAATCTCACTGAAGAAGACCAAGGCAGTCAGCGTTTCCAAGGCAGTCATCAATGACACGGCGAAAGGGAAATCGAAGACATCCGCTGCGACGACTTATGCGGCCAGCGTAGTGACAGTCCCGACGTCCGGCTCGACGGCGACCCCGCGGAATACCAACAATCGGGACGCGAAGTTTCTCGCGGATCGATAACGGATTGCTCTTGCCAACGTTCGCCAATGCTCCGGTGCCGACCAGTGCGGTGATGATGGTGATGGCTGGATCGGGGATTCTCCGCCGGCGGCGACGGTCTTCGCGCCGCCCGCCCAATCCGAAGACTGAACATGCCGCCGGCACGGCGTCGATTCGTAGCGATACATGGCGCATCTCGCCAGCCACGCCGCAGTCACGGGGCGCCTTTGCCACTCTCTACGGTTCAGCACTTCGCGCCCAACTGTCCTCAACGAAGAACCTTGCAATGACGTTTCGGCAATTCTTCATAACCAATCCTGTGTCGAACCCCTGTCGAAATCACCAGCGACATCGACCAAAACTCGCTGCTTTTCCGCGGAATTCCCGAAGAATTCCCCCGCCACCATTGGACTTTTGCTCCACGTGTCGTCCAGCACACCCAAAATTAATCAACACCGCGAAATCTGCGAAAAAAACCAGAAATGAACCAATTGGGCAGAGCCGGAATTGAACCGGCGACACATGGATTTTCAGTCCATTGCTCTACCAGCTGAGCTATCTGCCCGAACAGTGCTGAATCACTGGGAAATTCAGCGTTTGGCCGCATATTACCGATTGATCGCGAATCTTCAACTGGAACGGGGCCTCCCATGATGCTCGGGGTGCAACGCCTATTTGTGGTCCGGCTCAACTCGATTTGAAATCCATTGAAGAAAGATCTCACGCAGAGGCGCAAAGGCGCAGAGAAGGAAGAGAAGCAAAGCCTTTGCTTCCGTCACCTCTCTGCGCCTTTGCGCCTCTGCGTGAGCTGTTTCATTGAACCAGTCGCAGGCCAGCGGAGTAAGTTACACCCATTGCTGGGCGGAAACGCCGCCCGCGTCGCAGTAATTCCGCCACATCTGGCGGTAGGCCGCCTCGATGTTGCGGGCGAAACGCGGGGCGTCCATCAGCGGCGAGGCCTCCATCCGCGCACGCAATGTGCGGCGCAGCTCGGCCAGCCGCGGCAAATCCCCGGCCAAGTCGGCGGCGATCTGCACGTATTGTTCCGGCGTTTGGGCGATGAGTTCCGGCAGGCCCAGATTGGTCAATTGCGACAAGCCGGCTCGTCCAACAACCGTCTGGCCCACGAATGTTATGACGGGAACGCCCATCCAAAATGAATCGAGGCTCGTGGTGTGACCGTTGTAGGGGAAAGTGTCCAGTCCTATATCGATGCGATGGTAAAGCTCCAGATATTGCGGACGTGCACGGTGGGCGATCAGCTCGATGCGATCGGGATGAATGCCCTGGCGTTGCAGCAGGTCCAGGAGTGATTGACGATGGCTCCCTTCCGGGCAAAGCATCATCAATCTCGACCGATCAACAGTCTTGAGGACATGCGCCCAGAGCCGCAAGACTTGCTCGTTGACTTTGCAGAAGTTGTTCAGGCAGCCAAACGTGACGTGGCCATCTGCTTGCGCGGGCAGCGCGTTGACCGCGACTCCCGTCGCCAGGGGATCGTAGCACCAGAAACTGTCAGGTAGATGAATCGATCTTTCGGAGTAGAACTGATCGTTCAATCCCGGCGGGTCCAGATAGGGATCGGTCAGGCGATAATCGATGGTGTTCAGGCCGGTCGAACCGGGATAGCCGGCAAACGTCGCCTGCACCGGGGCCGGCTTGTAAGCGAACACCGCAAGACGGCTATTCGACGTGTGCAGGGCCAAATCCACCAGAATGTCGATCCCGTCTTGCCGAATCAGATCGGCGGCCTGGGAATCCGACAGCCCGGCGATGCGGCGCCACGCATCCGCGTGCCGCCGGAGTTGTTCGGTCAGCGTGTCAGGCTTCAGAACGTTAGAGTAACAGAATATCTCCATTTGCCGATGATCGTGCCGGCGAAACAGCGGCAGCAGGTTCTGGCCGACAACGTGTTCGCGAAAATCCGGCGAGACGTAGCCGATGCGTAAGCGGCGGTCGGGATCACGGCTGTTGGCGTGCGGCTGAATGAACTTCCTGAGCGGCTCGGCATGCTGTTGGTTCCAGCGGACCAGTTCTTCATGGATCATCCTGCCGTCGAAGCCGGGATGGTATTGGACGGTGAAGACCAGATTGCCGTGGGCCGATGCGTAATCAGGCTTGAGCAACATGGCCTGGTGATACGATACGATGGCCTGGTCAAGTTGGCCCATGTCCTTCAACGCGTTGCCGAGATTGTTGTGGGCCTTGGCATAATCCGGGTTGATCCGAATGGCTTGCCGATGGCAGGCGATGGCCTCGTCAAGCTGCCCCTTGTCCTGTAGCGCGTTGCCGAGATTGCTATGCACTTCGGCAAGATCGGGGTTGAGCCGAATCGACTGGCGATAGGCGGCGATGGCCTCATCAAGTTGCCCGGCGTCCACCAGTGCGATGCCCAGATTGCCATGGGCTTGGCCGAAATCCGGCTTGAGGCGAATCGCCTGCCGATAGGCGGCGATGGCCTGGTCGAGTTGCCCGCCGCCTTGCAGGGCGATGCCCAGGTTGTAATGTGCGTCGGCAAGCTCGGGCTTAAGCCGGGTGGCCTGCCGATGGGACGCGATGGCCTCGTCCAGTCGCCCGGCGTGCATCAGCGTGATGCCGAGACTGCTATGGGCTTCCGCGTAAACAGGCTTGAGGCGAATCGCCTGCCGATACGCGGCGATCGCCTCGTCAAATTGCCGCTTGTCCACCAAAGCGTTTCCGAGATTGACGTATGCGTCGGCGAAATCGGGCTTGATCCGAACGGCGCGCCGGATTAATTCCAGAGCTTCGTCCAACCGGCCCATTTGCATGGCCAGCACCCCCAACAGATGTAACGCATCCGCATGATCCGGCTGCCTCGCCAGGACCTGGCGATAAATCCTCTCCGCCTCCGCCAGGCGCCCGGCCCGGTGATGCGACATACCGGATTCGATTTGCTGTTGAAGAGTCACTTGCCCTGGCATTGTAAACGAGAATTTCGCATGCCGTTACCATTGCCAGGGAAGAGCGGGAATGGATGGTGCATTGCTCATTTGCGATCCAACTCGATTCGTTTTGAAATCCATGGAAGAAGGATCTCACGCAGAGGCGCAAAGGCGCAGAGATGTAAGAGAAGCAAGAGCCTTTGTTTTCTTCATTCCTTTGCGCCTTTGCGCCTCTGCGTGAGACCTCTTCTGCGATGAATTGAACCGACCCGGAGCACAAATGAGCGTTTCACCCTCGGCATCCAAAAATTGCCGCCTGCCATTTTCAAATCGGGCGGTTTGGCTATAATGCGAGATTCTCGGCGTCGGGGACGTTCCTGGGCGCTTGTCAAAAAAGTCTGGTGAGGAGTCGAGGTTTTACATGGCTGATGAACAAGCCGCAGCAGAGGGCGAAGCGCTTTCCGCACCGGGGGGCGACGCCCCTTCCGCCGTCCAGGAGCCGGAACAAAGTCCCTATCAAATCAAGATCGAGGACGCGGGCCCCGCCACGAAAAAAGTGTCCATTGAAGTCCCGCAGGAAGTGATCGCCGCCAAGCTCCAGGAGCAATTCAAGCAGCTCAGGCGAGAGGCGGCGGTCCCCGGCTTCCGGCCGGGGCACGCTCCGCAAAAACTCATCGAAAAACGATTCCACAGCGACGTCCGCGATCAGGTTCGCCGAACCCTCATCAGCGAAAGCTACGAGCAGGCGATTTCCAAGAATTCCCTGAGCGTGATCGGCGAGCCGCAGTTCGATAACCCCGAGGCAATCAAGTTGCCGGAGTCGGGCAACCTGAGCTATTCCTTCGAGATCGAGGTTCAGCCGCAGATCAACCTTCCGCCGCTGACCGGGCTGTCGGTCCGGAAACCCAAGGTGGAAGTGAAGGACGAGCACGTCGATCAGGCGATGCTCAATCTCCGTCAGCAACAGGGCGCGTTGGTTCCCGTCGAGGACCGCGGCGTCGAAGCGGGCGACTATCTCATCGCCGACGTCCATCTCAAGGTGGACGGGAACGTCGTCTCACACCAGCATGACGGCCAGATCATCGCCAAGCCCGGCCGATTCGCCGGCATCCAGATCGACGATCTCGACGCCAGGCTTCAGGGCCTGAAGACCGGGGAAAAGCGGGAATTCACGGTGGCCGTGCCCGCGACAAATCCCAACGAGCAAATCCGCGGCAAGGACGTGGCCGTCGAAATGGATCTCAAGGAGATCAAGAAACTCGAGCTGGCCGAGATCAATCAGGCATTCCTCGACAGCCTGGGCTTTGCCGATGAAAAGGAGCTGCGCGACGCGCTTCGCGTGCAGATGCTCCAGCGGGTGGAATACGACGTGCAGCAAACGATGCGCGACCAGATCAGCAATTATTTATTGCAGAACGTGCATATCGACCTGCCGAACAAGCTGTCGGATCGGCAGGCGGACCGGGTGCTGAAGCGCCGGCGGATCGAGTTGCTGATGCGGGGAATGCCCGAAGATCAGGCGGATGCGCGAATCGACGCCCTGCGCGCCAACGTCAAGGACGAGGCCCTGCGCGACCTGAAGCTGTTTTTCATCCTTCAGAAGATCGCCGGCGATTTCAACGTGGACGTGAACGAGGCGGAACTGAACGGCCGGACCTCCCTGCTGGCGGCCCAGTCCGGGAAGAGGCCGGAAAAGCTCAAGCAGGAAATGTCCGCCGATGGCTCGCTCCTGAGCATGTACATTCAGATGCGGGAGCAGAAGGCCCTGGACAAGATCCTCGAAAGCGCCAGGATCGAGGAAGTGGACGTGGATGCGATGAAGGACGACAAACCGAGAACCGGCGTCGAACCAGCAGCGCTTTGGGAGACCCAGCCTTCCGGTTCGGAGGGGAAGCCTACGGAGCCAGAGGCGAAGCCTACGGAGCCAGACGCGCAGCCTACGGGGCCGTGACCCATGTCGAGAATCAACGCTCCGCGCGGCACCGCCGACACGCTGCCCGCCGATAGCTGGAAATGGCAGGCCATCGAGACCATCGCGCGCGACGTGGCGACGGTCTATCACTTCGCCGAAATCCGCACGCCCATCTACGAATACAGCGAACTTTTCCACCGCGGCGTCGGCGAAACAACCGACATCGTCAGCAAGGAAACGTTCACGTTTTCCGACCGCGGCGGCGATTCGATCACCCTCCGCCCCGAAGGCACCGCCGGCGTCGTCCGATCCGCCATCGAAAACAATCTCCTCGCCCAGGAAGGCTCGCGGCAAAAGCTTTTTTACATCGGCCCGAATTTCCGCTACGAACGCCCGCAAAGAGGCCGCCTGCGCCAGCACCACCAGTTCGGCGTAGAAGCCTTCGGCATCGCCGAGCCGCAGCAGGACGTCGAATGCATCCTCCTGCAACTGGATTTCTATCGCCGATGCGGAGTGAAGGATTTCTCCCTGCAAATCAACAGCCTCGGCGACAAGGAAAGTAAGAATCGATATCGCGACGCCCTGGTGAAATTCCTGACGCCCAAGTCGTCGCAATTGAGCGAAGACAGCCAACGGCGGCTGACCGAAAATCCCCTGCGCATTCTGGACAGCAAGGACCCGCGCGATCAGTCGGCCGTGATCGGCGCTCCGCCGGCATTGGAATCGTTGTCCGACAAGAGCCGGCAGCATTTCCAAAACGTCCAGGCCATGCTCAGGGACCGATCCATTGCGTTCACGGTGAATCCCAATCTGGTTCGCGGATTCGATTATTACACGGGAACCGTGTGGGAAGTGACGACGTCCGGGCTGGGCGCCCAGAACGCGATCGGCGGCGGCGGGCGATACGACAACCTCGTCGAAATCCTGGGCGGCCGGCCTACGCCCGGCGTCGGGTTCGGCATCGGGCTGGAACGATTGCTGATCGCATTGGATGCCCAGCAAGTAACATTGCCCGATCCGCGCCGGCCGCTGGTCTGGCTGGCGGCGCTGGGGCCGGCCGCCAGGCAGGCGGCATGGAACCTTTTGGCCGACCTCCGCGCCGCTGGCGTCGTCGCCGACATGGATTTGGCCGACCGCTCGATGAAAGCCCAGTTCAAGATCGCCGACCGCGAAGCGGCGAAGTTCTGTCTCATCCTCGGCGACAACGAGCTGGCCAGGGGCGAGGTGATGCTGAAGGATCTTTCGACCGGGGATCAATCGCCCGTCCCCAGGACAGAAATCATTTCGCGGGTAAAATCCGTCAGCTAGAGCGGATTTTTTACCGCGGAGATCGCGCAGAAGAGAAATTGCCACAGATGTAAATCAGATGGACACAGATGAAATGCATAAGAGGAGAGCTCACGCAGAGGCGCAAAGGCGCAGAGAAGACAATGCCTTTGTTTTCTCTGCGCCTCTGCGCCTCTGCGTGAGATCCTTCTTTCTTTTTATCTGTGTCCATCTGATTTTTATCTGTGGCAAGAATGCATTTTCTCCGCGATCTCCACGGTAAATAATAGGTGCTAGCGCCGAAGCCGGTAACCGAATGGATGCGGTGAAGCCACTTAATTACGCTCCGAAGCCGCCGGCGGCCCGGCGGGTTTGGCGATGGGTTTACATCCTCATCTTTGCCGCCGGCAGCGTCATCGCGGCGGTTCAGTGGGGTTCGGGGCTGTGGCGGCGTGCCGAGTCGATCTACTGGGAACAAAAGTGCCTGCGATTCCTGCAGCCGCCGAGCCACGTCGTCTTCGAGATGAATCAAGGCAACGTCCTTCATTCCGAAGTTTGCGTGCCGCGAATTCACTTCGAGGGAATCGACAATGGCCGGACCATTATCTCGGACGGCACGATCTTTCTGCACGAAATGCGCCGTCCCAACGGCATGCGATGCCTGATGTCGCTCACGTTTTCGCCGATGTTCCCCATCGGGCAGATTGGATTCCGGGTTCAGTATCTGGAATGGGACATCTCGCTCTGGCCGCAATTGTCGAAGTGGGACTACCTGACGGTGGCGACGGACCGCGGGTCTTCGCTCGATCATTGGAAATTCTTCGCCGGCCAGCCGGACGCGAATAATCCTTCGCATTTCACGTTCGATTATGAAATGGATGGAGTGCGCCACACCTGCGACGCGTGGCTCGACAATGACGGGAAACTGATTATTTCCCAACGTCCGTAAAAAAACGCCGCGTAAACGCGAACGCCCCCAAGCAAATCGACCGTGGTCGGTAATCGCCTCCGCTCAACCCGAAGACAATGAACCACGGATTTCACGGATAACACGGATAAATCAGAACCGTTCCGAAACCGCGATGCGCGCAGTGTGCGCGCCGCGGAAAAGCATGAAATCGATCATAAGTGATTTCCAGCATTGAGTATCCGTGATATCCGTGTCATCCGTGGTGAATAATCCGGGTTAAGTGAGTATTCGCACATCCCGATCTGGTTAATAACTCGCCCAGTCGTTTTCTCGCTGCGCACATTCGGGAGATACAAGTCATGAGCGATCGTTCCAAATCAATGGTTGACGTTTTGGCCCCGGCGGCAGGTCCGGGCTCGCAGGATTCGCTTGTCAAAGACGGACAGGAAATTCTAAACGACACGCTGACGTCTTCCGCCGCGTCAACTGAAACCGGCGGGCTTCATTTGACCCCGGTCGAGTTGGCCGATCTCCATTCGCGGCGACAATTCATTCAACTGTTGCGGGAAAAGAAGCTCAAGGTCAACAGAATCAAAGCGGCCATCAAATATGAAGACGAATTGGAAAGCCTCCAGATCGAATTGGTGAAGCTGCAACGATGGATTCAGGAGCAGGGCAAGCGCCTGGCGATCATTTTTGAAGGCCGCGACGCGGCCGGCAAGGGCGGGACCATCCGGCGGTTCATCGAGCACCTCAATCCGCGCGCCATGCGCGTGGTGGCTTTGCCCAAGCCCACCGCCGAAGAACTCGGGCAATGGTATTTCCAACGCTACATGAAGCAATTGCCCAACAAGGGCGAGATCGTCTTCTTCGACCGCAGTTGGTACAACCGCGGAATCGTCGAGCCGGTCAACGGATTCTGCACCCGGCCGGAATACGAGCGCTTCATGCAACAGGTGCCGGAATTCGAGCACATGCTGGTGGAAGACGGCGTGATCATCGTGAAATTCTGGTTTTCCATTTCCCGCGAAGTGCAATTGGCCCGCTTCGAATCCCGCCGCGACAATCTGCTCAAGCAATGGAAACTAAGCCCACTCGACGGCAAAGCCCAGGATTTGTGGGATGCGTACACGAAGTACAAGGAAACCGTTTTCAGCCGGACGCACACCAGTTACAGTCCGTGGATCATCGTGAAGGCAAACGACAAGAAGCGTGCGCGGCTGGAGAGCATTCGATACCTGCTGTCGCTGATCGACTACGAGGGGAAGGACAATTCGCGCACGTCGCTGTTCCCCGACCCGGACATCGTCACGCGATTCCACCGCGGCGCGGTGAAGATCGACTGAGGAACGTCCGGCGGTTGGCCAACAGATTCGCATCGCGTTGTGGGCTAAGCGAGTTCAACGCTGTTCGCGCCGATTTGACGTATCCAGGGGTTTTCATCTATTCCCCGCTAGGACAGACGCATTGCGGGCACAGGAAACGAACGGTTACGCCATTACGCTTCAGGGCCGCGTAATTTTCCGCCGAATCGGGATCCACGGCATTCAGCACAACCGGCTTATTGCGGCTGGCGAGCGCCACCGCGACGAACTTCCTATCTGAGCGGTCAAATTCCGCCAAATCGGCATCCTGCGGAAACTCCTCGAAATTATCAGGCTCGTGACTGTGATGAGCAGTAAGGCGAACCTGTTCGCACCGATTCCCATCAGCTTGCACGCTCCACACCCATTTCATGAAGAGGTCGCCCGCTCCCGGCTGGCCCGACATGCTCAGATTATTCATGTACTCGCGAAGAATCAGCATGGCATCGTCCAGCACAACGAGACCGTTGGCGCGGATATCCCCGAGCGCGTCGATGCATGCAATCACGCAATCCGGGTCTGCCTGTTCGCTCTTGCCGTTAGCCACAACAGGCACGTTTGTATCAACCACAAACGCACTCACGCCTGTTGCCCCTTTTTCCTTTCCATTGCGGCCTTCGTTATCGCGCTCATCTCGCCGAATTCATCGCCAAAAAAATCCTTGGGCCATTTTGCAATATTTCCATAGATATCCACGTCTAGGCTCCTCAACCGCGAACCGGCATCCGTCGCCTCACAAAAATATAGAGAAGTCTGTTCTGGAGTAATCGTTCCCTCCGCCACGTGCCGTTGCAGACGACGCAGCAGATGCTCACTATGACTTTCCACCACAATCTGAACCTTGCGGTTTTTCACGGCGTCTACGAACACATCCGCCAAGCCCGCCTGAACCGAGGGGTGGAGGTGGATTTCCGGCTGTTCCAGCAGAATTATTGACCCTTCCGGCACGTAGTAGCAAAGCACCAAGACGGGCAGTATTTGCGATACCCCGAACCCCACATCGGTTATCAATACCTTGGCGGCGCCGGGCGTCCTTTGAACTCGGACCTGGTAGACATTGTTCTCCTTCGCAATCCGTTCGACCTTAAAATCGTGAATTAGGCCCAGTTCCTTGAGCCAATGTGCAACGCGTTCCTCCAACGACTGCTTTTTGCGCCCCTGGCCGCGCGAGATGTAAGCTCGCCTTTCCTGTGACGCCAGGATCGCATCAACGACCTGTTCTCCTCGACGTCCCGTATCCGCCGGTTCAGACCCTTTCCACGCATAATGCCGTTGTGGAAACTCACGAAGCGGCCCAAGGTAATAGAGGCGTCGAAAAAGGTTTTCGAACGCCAACTGAAGGTCTGAGAGAAATCCGGCGTTTTGGTAATAGGCGTAAACCTGATCCGGGAAGCCGTAGAACTTTACCGGTGCAGGGAGGGGCCATACGCGGCCAGGCGTCCGTACAAAATGGATTCCATTGCTTTCATCGGTCAATTCATACTTCGCTCCAGCTTGTTCTTTGCGCTTTAGGACGAAGTGATAGTCGTTTACGCTATATGCAAGCCTTGATACTGCCAGGCGGTCCGCGCCATTTTGGCCTAGGGCACATTCAAACGCGAGTTGACTTGTTGTGAATAGCGTATCGGTCCTGCTCTTTTCCGGATCCCGCACGACAAGCGGCTTGGAAAGATCCCAGCTGACCGAGAAGTCCATCGCACCCGACACCTTGTGGTCAGTTATTACATCGCGGAAACTTCCTAGGTTCGTTAGGCTTTTCTCGTCCCCAAATTCCAGCACCTGTGCCCGATCTGATGACTCAATGGTCTGCTTTAACATCAGCAGCAGTTGCAGGATGCTGGTTTTCCCGGAACTGTTCGTCCCAAACAGCCCCGTAATGGGTGCCAATCGCATCTTCTCGATCCGCGTCCACGACTTGAAATTACCCACGCTCAGTTGCGTTAGCATGAGGATCAGTCCCTTTCAAGGCGCTATCATAACCGCTCAAGCGTAATTTTGCCCAGCAAGCCGAATCACCGGGCCAAGCCGGTCATAACTGATGGGTTCCGACAGAATGCAGCTACGCTGCGTCGAAGGTGCCCACACTTATGCCAATCCTTTTGCGAAGGCCGCGGGCTGCAAAGGGTACCTCACGGCACCGCGCCCATCGTTTCCGGGGAAATCTCCTCCATCGGCTTGACCGGCGATCCCGACAAAACCGGGCCGAGGCGGGCCATCGGCCGGGACGAAGCGGCCGCGAGGATCATGCAAGCGCCGATCAACGCGAACGGGCCGAAATAGCCGGTTTGAATGCCGGCCCTCACGCCGAGCTTATCCACCCATGCTCCCATGACCCAGGGGCCTAACGCGCCGAACGTGCCGGCGATCAGCAGGAACAATCCCACAACTCTTCCGCGGAATTCCGACGCGACGCGTTCGAGCATGGCGGCGTCGCTGACGGCATAGCTGGCCAGTTGCATCGTTTGAAACGCGCACAGGATCACCAATGCCCCGCCCAGCGGCCAGAACGGCGTGGTGGCGGCGATCAGGCCGCCGAGGATCAGGATCACGCTCAGCCCCGGCAATCGCCGGCGCATCGGCGTGAGATAAACGGCCAGGGGATTGAAGATCACGCTCGGCAGCATCATGACGCCGACGAACAAGCCGGCCTCGCCGACGTTGAGGTGGAAGACGTTTTTGACGTAAATCGCGGCCAGTGAAAGCCCGGCGACGCCGGCGAAATCGCGGAACATCAGGACCAGCGCCAATCGCATCACTCGCCGGTTGAGGGCCGGATCGGTAGCCGGCGACTTTCGAGGAGGCCCGGCTGTCGCGTCGGTTCCGATGAGCATGAAGATGATTCCGACGACGAGTCCGGCGAGGGCCATCTCGACGCAGGGTTTTTGCCATTGGGCGACGTTCCAGAGATGCCAGGATGCCCGCGCCGCGCGCCAGCCGGCGATCTGGGGTCCGAAGAAAAATCCCAGACCGGACCCGATGCCGAGGATGCCGATCGCCATGCCGGGGGACTTGGGATAATGGGAACTGCTCAGCGCGTTGGCGGCGGGGTGGAAGATGGCGCCAAAGATTCCGGCGGCGACGGCCAGCGCCAGGATGAGCCCATATTGCCGGCTCAGGCCGATGGCCAGGATGGCCAGCGCGTTGCCCAGAAGGCCGATGGCCAGGAGGGTTTTTCGGCTATGCCGGTCGGCCGCCAGGCCGGCGGCGTAGCTGCCGAGGTTGTAGACCGCGCCGTAGAGGGTGACGATCAGGGCCGCCGCCCCGACGCCGGAGAGTTTCAGGTCCTCGGCGATGCGGAAATAGAGCGGCACGAACATCGACCCGTACGCATGGGTGAATCCGTGCAGGATCGTGCATAGTCCGAGCGTCAAATGGCTTCGGCGGGAAGCGCTAGCGTTCATTCGCGCGCGGAGGCTTTGCCTTCCGTCCTCAGCACGTCGAGAAACGCCTGGCCGTACATGCGGATCTTGTACGGACCCATCCCCTTGACGCACGCCAGCGCCGTTTCGTCGGCGGGCGCCTGCAGGGCCAATTGCTTGAGCGTGGAATCGTGGCAGATGACGTACGGCGGCATTCCGCGCTCGCGCGCGATCCGCGTGCGAAGCTGGCGCAGCGCCTCGAAGCGCACTTCCACCGCGGGGGTCATCGGTTGATCGTCTTGCACTATATATCGCGTTTTTTGCGGCGCGGCGGCCGGGGCGAACCTGCTGGGCAGCAGATCGGCCAGGATGGCCGGCGGCGGCTGCTCGCCTCGCATCACCGAGACGCCCGGCGGGGTAAGTTCGACGACGGGTCGGAATTTCACGCCGTCAGGGTCGCGCTGCCGCGCCAGGCCCGATTCCAGCACCCGGTGCAGCATGGCGATCAGGCGCTTGATGGAATAGGCCTTGAGCAACCCGAACGTGGACAATTCATCCAAACCCCATTTTTGCGTCCGTTCATTGATAGACCCGGCAAGGACTTCGGCAACCACGCCCACGCCGAATTTTCCCCGGCACCGCGCGATCGCCGACAGCAGTTGCCGAACCACCGTCACCACCTCGTCGGCGACGGCGCCCGTCGCGCCGCGGACCATCGAGAAATCCCGGCCCTTGCGGCAAACGTCGCAGCCGCAGTCGTTCACTTCCGTTTCGTCGCCGAAATAATCCAGGATCATCTGCCTGCGGCAACGGCGCGTCGTCGCATATTGGATCATCAAATCCAGCTTTTGCCGGGCATGTTCCTTCCGCTTCTGGATCAACTCGGGATCGGCCTGGGAATTTTCCTCGCCGAGCTTGTCGATGAAAAATTCCTGGACGAATCTGTCCTGATAGCTGAACAGGATGATGCATCGCGCGGGGCGCCCGTCGCGGCCGGCGCGGCCGGCCTCCTGGTAATACGCCTCCAGCGTGCCGGGTACGTTGTAATGCGCCACCAGGCGGGTATCCGGTTTGTTGATCCCCATTCCGAAGGCGTTGGTAGCCACGGCGATGGCGCCGGTGGTTTGCATGAATCGCTCCTGGCTAGCCGTGCGCGACGCGGGGTCCATCCCGGCGTGATAGCGGACGACCGCGCGCCCGCCGATCGCCTGCCGCAACAGCCCGTCCAGTTCGTCCACCACCTTCCGCGTTGCGCAGTAGACGATCGCGCTGCCCGATTCCTGCCTGAGCATCTCGATCAGCTTCGCATCCTTTTCCGCGCCGTTGGCCATGCGGCTGGATTCATAAAGCAGCCCCGGCCGATCGAAACCCGTCACCACGACGGTCGGCTCGCGAAGGCCGAGCTGCGTGATGATGTCGCCGCGAACGTCCTCGGTGGCGGTGGCGGTCAGGGCGATCGTCGGGGGATCGCCGAACTTTCGCCTAGCCTCGCCCAATCGTGAATATTCCGGGCGAAAATCGTGACCCCATTGACTGATGCAATGCGCCTCGTCCACCGCCAGAAGCTTCGGCCGCAATTTCTCCAGCAGCGGCTGAAAATTCGCGGCGAACAACCGCTCGGGGGCGACGTAGAGCAGGCCCTGGAAGCCCTCGTGGAGTTCTTTTATTACTTCGCGCTGCATGCCCGGGGGCAGCGAGCTGTTGAGAAGCGCTGCGGGAATCCCCTCGTCCCGAAGCTGCTGGACCTGATCTTCCATGAGCGAAATGAGCGGCGAGACGACGACCGTCAACCCGCCCCCGACCGCCGCGGGAAGCTGAAAGCACAGACTTTTGCCCGCCCCGGTCGGCATGACGCACAGCACGTCGCGCCCGGCCAGGACATCTTCGATGACCTCCCGCTGCGCCGGCCGGAAATCGTCCAGGCCGAAGAGTTCCTGAAGATTTTCGCGAAGGTCGGGCATTGGGGGGCACGCGCTACGGCAGACTGTTTTGGATCTCCTGAATCGCGGTTTTGAGCGGAGGCAGATCACATTCGATAATGCCCCAGACTATATCGAGGTCAACCTTGAGATAATCATGGACAACACGGTTTCGGAAATTTGCAATGTCGCGCCAGGGAATCGCGGGATGCGTCAATTTGCGGGTCTCTGACAGTCGCTTTGTCGACTCTGACAAAATCTGAAGGTTCCGAAGAACGGCGTCCTGAATCGTGCGGTTCGAGCGAAACGCCGTCTCGTTTCCTTGAACATCCTCCGCAATCCGGCGGATGCATTCCAAAATGTGCTTCAAATAAACCCTGTCGCGATTCAAAGTGCCACCGCCTCCTTCAGCACGTCGTCGCGAATCAAATCGTCCAATTCCGTCACCGTCGCGATGTCGACCCGGCGTCCGAGCAAATCTTCCAGGTCGGATACGAGCCCGCCTGGCCACCACGGGGTGCGAGGGCCGACGATATCAACGAGAAAATCTGCGTCGCTGTCGCCCCGCGCATCGCCTCTGGCAAGAGAACCGAATACTCGAACATTACCCGCGCCATGCACCGCCGCGATGCGAAGGATCGCCGCTCGATTTTGCTCGATCACTGGGTCCATGGGGTGATTATCCTATCAAATTATTGGATTTCGTGCATTCCGTCAGTTGGAATTGGTGCCGGAAATCGCGTTCCAATTCACGCAATCTTATTCTCTCGTGGCCTCGGCTGCCCACTGTTTGAATTTCGCGAGCATCTCCACGGTCACGGATCGCGGCGTGTCGCGCACCGTATCGTGGAAAATCGCGGCCGTGATCTGGCCTTCGACGCCGGAGGCCACCGTGCTGAGAAACGGCACCGTGGCGGCGCGGTCGCAGAGATATTTGATGTCCGCCCCGCTGTAGCCGTCCAACAGCGCGGCGAGTTGGTCGATCAGAACGTCCCCGGCCAATGGACGATGGCCGAGATAAGTGTCCAGCATCTTCCGCCGCGCCTCCACGTCCGGCAGCGGGATATACACCTTCTCGTCGAAGCGTCCGGGGCGCAGGATGGCCGGGTCAAGCTGCCAGGGAACGTTGGTTGCACCCATGAACAAAATGGGCTGGCCGCTTTTCTTGTCGAATCCTTCCATTCCCTGAAGGATTTGCGGCACGACGCGCTGCATGACGCTGGAGCCTTCATCCCGCCGGGCGGGAACCAGGGCTTCGATCTCGTCGATGAAAATGATGCTGCGCTCTTCGGCCGCCGCGGCGTCGAAGAGCTTCTTGACGTTCTGCTCGGCTTCGCCGACCCATTTGCTGAGCACGTCGGCGGGCGAAATGCGGAAGAAGGCCGCGTCGATCTCGCCGGCCGTCGCCTTGGCCAGCATGGTTTTGCCCGTTCCGGGCGGTCCATAGAGCAGCACCCCCCCGCCGGGCCGGATGCCGAATTTCGCAGCCAGGTCCGCGTGCTCGAACGGGTAGATCATCTTCAGCCGGATGTCCTGCTTCACGTCCTCCAACCCCGCCACGTCGTCGAAGCGGATCGAGGGTTTTTCCTTCACGAGCCATTGCCCGGCCGAGGCCGTCCCCTCGGCCTCGCCGGCGGACTGGCGCGTGGCGTTGGCGGACTGTTTGCGATTCTCGCTGCGGGCCTTATCGCTGTCGCGGGCCAGTTCCAGCAGCTTGGCCGCCGTCTGCCGCCGGGCTTCGCGAAGCTCTTCGCCCTGGGCCTCTTTGCTCAGAGCCACCATGGCCCGCGCCGCCTCGAGGAGATAAACCCGCGCCGAGTCCCATTGCCCGGCCCGCCGGGCGTCCAGGCCCTTTTGCCGATACCGCTCGAACGTATCCCAGGAGTTCGACATGCCGGAGATTCTAATCCCGCCGCCGCGAATTGCGATGTGGCACGGGCATCTTGCCCGTGGGGTGCGGCAAGCTCGATTCCCGACGCCGCGTAGCGTCCCAATTTGGGTAACAATGTACTTGACTCAGGAATCATTGCGGCGCGATGCCGGTGCCGGTGTTTTTGTATATCTCGACTAGGATGACCGTCACTACAACGCAAAGGACTATGACGAC
The DNA here is from genome assembly GCA_050014015.1 of Tepidisphaeraceae bacterium. Lineage (GTDB taxonomy): Bacteria > Planctomycetota > Phycisphaerae > Tepidisphaerales > Tepidisphaeraceae > PALSA-1353. The sequence goes on along the minus strand of JBEKEC010000023.1, from coordinate 35,528 downwards.
GATAATGAAGACCATTATGCGGGCAATCCCTCGCTTGAAGTCAGCTTGTCCGCGTTCGGTTTTGAGCGGCTCTTCAGGCATTTATTGGCTACTTTTTCTTACGGTGTTTAGCTTTCGGGACTGGGTGGGAGTCAGGAACGGCGGATTTCGGGAGGGCGGCAAGATGGCTGACCGCCGATCTAAACCGCGCCGCCGCCGCTGGGCCTTCGTTGAAGTCTTCCGGGCCTAGATGCGGTTTGCCAAGCGATGATGATTTGGGGGCCATAGATGAATTATACCTCCAATGCCCTGAGCGGGAGTCGAACCCGCACGCCTTGCGGCAGCGGATTTATTGGGGCCGCTCGCAAGCGATACCATCAATCCGCAGCGTCTGCCGATTCCGCCATCAGGGCGATGGTTTGTTAAAAAGACCGTTTTCTTTCGGAGGCTCTGGCCGCTTCTCGTAGTGGGGATCGCATACCCTGAATCCTAGTTCTGCGCCCCATTTGTCGGTCGCCCGCTCCGTCGTAAAAAACTCATCGGCCTCTTCTCGTTGAGTAAATTAGGGACAGTCACCTATTTCCGTGACCGGAAATAGGTGACTGTCCCTAATTTAAGCGGGCGGCGTTGAAGCCGCCCCGTTCGCAATCGGACCTCGGCAATCTTAAGATCACTGCGATGGAGTTGACGGTTCACGAAGCATTGAAGCTGGCGACGGCGCACCATCGCGCTGGGCGTTTGGATCAGGCGGAGGAAATGTGCCGGCTGATCCTGGGGGCGGAGCCGGATGAGCCGGATGCGCTGCAGATGCTCGGAGCCATCCTATCCCAGCGTGGAAATCACGATGAAGGTCTGGGTTTGATCGAACGGGCGATTTCGCTCCGGCCCGATGCGGCGGATTATCACGTCAATCGCGGGCTGGCCCTCTTTGCCATGGGCCTGCTCGATCTGGCGGCCGATGCCTATCACAAGGCCCTGGACCTTCGGCCCGATTATCCCGAAGCGCTCTCTAACCTCGGCAACGTGCTCCTGCGGCGGAATCAGATCGACGAGGCGATCGCCTGTTATCACCAGGCCCTGGCGCTGAAGCCGGATGAAGCCAACGCACTGTGCAACCTCGGCGAGGCGCTTTTGAAGAAGGAGCGTTTTCCGGAAGCGATCGCCGCCTTTCGCCGCGCGATCGAATTCCGTCCGGATTATGCCGAGGCGATGAGCGATCTGGGCACGGCGTTGATGCACGACCAAAAGACCGATGAAGCGATCGAGTGGCACGGCCGGGCCGCGGCGCTGCGTCCGCAGGATGCGCGGATCGTCAACAATTTCGCCGGGGCGTTGAAGGACGCCGGGCGATTGGACGAGGCCATTTCCTTGTATCGCCGGGCGATCGCCGTCCGGGCGAACAGCGTAACGCACAGCAATCTGGTTTACGCGCTGCATCGTCACCCGGATTACGATGTCCGGGCGATCGCGGGGGAGATGGCGCGCTGGAACGAGGCCCACGCACGTCCGCTGGCGAAGGAAATCCAAAAGCACCTGAATTATTCCGAGCCCAATCGCCGTTTGAAGATCGGATACGTCTCGCCGAATTTCTTCAACCATGCGGCGGCGCATTTCGTTTTGCCGTTGCTGGCCGCCCACGACCGGGGGCAAGTCGAGGTCCATTGCTTCGCCGGCGTGCGGCGGCCGGACGAGTTCACCGAGCTGCATCGCACCGTGGCGGACGTTTGGCACGATGTCTCGGCGGACGACGATCAGCGCCTCACGGCGCGCATCCGCGAAATCCCCATCGACATCCTGGTGGATCTGGCCATGCACGGCGCCGACAACCGATTGCTGGTCTTCGCGCGCAAGCCGGCGCCGATCCAGGTCACCGGGCTGGCCTATCCGGGGGGCACGGGGCTTGAAGCAATCGACTATCGCCTGACCGATTCCTGCATCGATCCGCCCGATGGCGACGATTCGATTTATACGGAGAAAACCATTCGATTGCCCGGCTGCTGGTGCTGCTACGATCCATTGAGCCAAGCGCCCCCGCGTCAGGCGGAGCAGGATGGGCCGATCACTTTCGGATCCCTAAATAATCCCTGCAAGATCAATCCGCGGACGCTACGGAACTGGGCGCAGACCGTGCGCAAGGTTCCCGATTCGCGGATTCTGATGCTCAGCGATTCGGAAACCCAGCGTGGCCAAATCCGCCGCACGTTCGGCGAGGTTGGGGTCGCCTTCAAGCGCATCGACTTCGTGACGTCCTGTTCGCGCCAGGAGTATTTGAGGATTTATGACCGAATCGACATCGCTCTGGACCCGTTGCCGTATAACGGCATCGCGACCACTTGCGATGCGCTGTGGATGGGCGTGCCGGTGGTGGCGCTGACCGGCCGCTCGGCCGCGGGGCGGGCGGCGGCGAGCATACTCAACGCCGCGAACTTGCCCGAATTGATCGCCCATTCGCCCGAGCAGTTCATTCATACGGCCGCCGGATTGGCCCAGGACGTGCCGCGGTTGATCAGCCTCCGATCCAAACTTCGCACCCAGGTTTGCCGGTCGCCCCTGATGGACGGCCCGGGATTTGCCCGCCAGGTCGAGAAGGTTTACCGGGACATCTGGACCCAATGGTGTGCCCAATGGGAGCGGTAGGCGCACAAAAAAGCCGACCCGGGCAAGGTCGGCTTCAAATGGGGCTAATGAAGGAGGCTTCAGGTAAGAAACTGACGCGATCCTTCACATCGGGGGAAGAATGGGCTAGATTTCAATGCCGTCACCGGATTTACACGGCGACGACGTGAATTAGGAATGCAACGGCCGTGCCGATGGACGTTTAACCGCCGCTGCTGGAATCGGCGTGATTGCCCTTACTGAATCGTGGATCATGGGTTGCATGCAGCCAGATGATTTCAGGTGGGCGACGTTGCACGTTCAAATGGATTGGATGGTCCGCCAACTTGGCCGTGCTTACCGCGACAGGGATGCGAAAATGACCGGCAATTCACATGACCCTAACATGAGACGGAGAAGCGCGTGAGGATTCTGGTCACCGGCGGAGCTGGGTTCATTGGATCGAATCTCGCTCTTCAACTCGCCTCGGACGGGCATGACGTGGTGGTGGTCGATGATTTCTCATCGGCCCATTGGAGCAACCTCATCGGCTTCCGGGGCGACGTGGTTACTCTGGATGTTTCGACCCCCCTTTCGCCGTTGGTTCGCCTTGACCCTTGCCAGGTCATTTTCCATCAGGCCTCGATCACCGACACCGCGGTCACGGATCAGCCGAAGATGATGTCCAACAACGTCGAGGGCTTCCGCAACGTCCTGAATCTGGCCGGGGACTGGAACAGCCGGGTGATCTGGGCCGGCAGCGCCAGCGTTTACGGGCGCGGCCAAGCGCCGATGAAGGAATCCGCCAGCCCCCAACCCCTGAACGCCTACGCCTATTCCAAGCTGGTGATGGAGCGCCTGGCCGATCAATATCGCGCCAAACTCAAGCACCCGATCATCGGATTGCGATATTTCAACGTTTACGGTCCCGGCGAAGACCACAAGGGCCGATTCGCCAGCATGATTCATCAGCTTGCCAAACAGATGCGCGGGGGCAAACGTCCGCGCATCTTCACCGCCGGGCAACAGCGGCGCGATTTCGTTTACGTCGGCGACGTCGTGCAGGCCAATCTCCTCGCCATGAAGGGAAAACGCGGCGGCACGTTCAACGTCGGCAGCGGAAAATCGTGGTCCTTTAACGAGGTTGTCGCCGAACTCAACAGAGTCCTGCAAACCAGTCTCCAGCCGGATTATTTCGAAAATCCGTACAGTTTCACCCAGGATTGGACCGAGGCTGATATAACCGAATCGCACCGGAGTTTCGGGTATGAATCGAAATATGATCTGGCCCGCGGAATCGACGCGTATTTGGCCAGCGGCAAATTGGGGATGGGTCAGTAGTCGCCGGTCGTCGGCCGATCCCGTTGGGCTTGGCTTTGCCAATGAAAAACAAGGAGGTTTCCATGAGTGAATCCATCTGGCTGAACGGCGAGATCATGCCGTTGGCCGAGGCGCGCATCGGCGTCGAGGATCGCGGCTTCCAGTTCGCCGACGGCATTTATGAGGTCATCCGTCTCTACAACGGTAAACCGTTCGCTCTCGATGCCCATCTTCGCCGGCTGCAAAACTCGGCCGCGGACATTCAGTTGGCGTTGCCGATCGAATTGGCCAATCTTCAGAACGAGATCGCCAAATTCCTCGCCCGTGCGCCGGTGCGCGATGGGATGATTTATCTGCAACTGACGCGAGGCGTGGCTCCGCGCAGCCACGCTTTTCCGCAATGCAAGCCGACGCTCCTGTTTTACGTCCGCGTCCTGCCGCCGATCTCCGATCCCCCCGCCGCCGAGGGCGCCAAGCTCCTGAGCGTTCCAGACCAACGGTGGAAACGCTGTTGGATCAAATCCATCGCGCTTCTGCCCAACGTTCTGGCCAAGAACCAGGCCCTGGCCGCCGGCGCGGATGAGGCGGTCTTCATCGACAACGATCTGGTGACCGAATGCTCGGCCAGCAACGTTTTCGCCGTGATCGGACAGCGCCTGATCACGCATCCGGTGGGAAGCAAGGTGTTGCCCGGAATTACCCGCCAGGTCTTGCTCGAACTAGCGCCGAAGCTGGGGTTGATTGTGGACGAGCGGGCCATCCGCGAGGAGGAAGCGCGCCGGGCGGATGAAGTTTTCATCACCAGCACCACGCGCGAGATTTCCTGGGTGGCCCGCTGGAACGACCGGAACGTCGGCCAGGCCCGCTGCGGGCCGATCACCCTGAAATTGCACGCCGCCCTGCGGCAGAAAATCTCCCGGGAGACGGCGTGATCAGAACGATGAAAACGTCGCTGATGTCTTCATCCAACTTTTGTTACGCTGGTAGCGTCAAGTGCAGATTACCGCGAAGGCGCGAAGGACGCGAAGTTGCGCGAAGAAATTCAATGCTTAGTTCTTCTTCGCGCAACTTCGCGTCCTTCGCGCCTTCGCGGTAAGGCTTTTTCGGAGAATCGCAATAAGACCGGGATCCCCCTCTACATCCGCGGATCGTCGAGCGATTCATCGCCCAGCTCGCTGTCCTTCAACTGATTGAGCAGATCAACGTAGTCGGCATCGTCCAATTCAAACCAATCCGGGATCGCCGCCACCGAGCACCCGCGGCGTTCCGCCAGCGCTTCGACGATGCGCTTGCGGAGTTCAGGATCGACGATTTCGCGGATGCGGATCATTCTGCCGCCAGTAATGTGATTACCTTTAAGCAACAGCTTTACGACGCTGTTTTCGGCGTCCAAGCGGCGCCCGCTTCTCGCCGAAGAAATCCGTCTCGTGCGAAAGCCGCAGCAGGTCAAAATACATCAGAAGCCTTCTGCGGTCGGTCGTTTGTTCGTAGTCTCCGGAATCGTTGACGAGCCAAATGCACTCCAGGCCATCCTGAGGCGAATAATACCCAACGCGAAATTCGCGTCCGATTTGCTTACGCCAGCCGGGCGTGGCCTCGTCGTATCGGCTCAGCCGAACCAGCGTTTTCGGAGGGATCACGAGCGGAATTCTCATCTCGTGAGCATTATACAGCCTATAGCCAAAACGTGCGAATAATCGGTTGTTTCGCCTTGGCCGCCTCCGGGAGATTCATGCCGAGCGATGAGTGACCGGCCAACGTGTGGGGATATTGCACAGTGATGGACTGCCCTATTCTCAGGCAGGCCCTCATTCGCTCTCCGTTTATGGATTCCGGATTCGCACATATCCCGGAGAGATGACGCAGAACGCGCCGGGCAGTTCGTTGGAATGTTTTCGAATCGCCAGTCTCACCAAATCCACTTTGGCGGTCGTCGAAAGGCCCGGCAGGCGAACAAGCATAACTCCACGCGTAACTCGTTGAAGGCGGTAAACCAATAGCCCAAAATCCTTGTCTTCAGTTAGAAGGATGGAATTTGTGGAGTTTGCAAGTTCCAGCACCTGATCGTCGTCCATGCCCGGCTGCATTTCCGCGACGTACAAGACGTTGTGGCCGTCGGCGCGAAGAGCCGTCACGATTGACCCGTCGACATTTTCGTCCATAAGAAAATTCACGCGGGCGATCCGTGGATCGGATATATGACTTCAGAACCGAGAGATTTAGCGGCGAAATCCAAGGCGGCGCGAATCGCCGGCTCGCTCAGACGCGGATACGCACGAAGAAGCTGCTCGACGGTTTCCCCCGCAGCAAGTTTTTCAAGGATCAACTCGACCGTGATTCTTGTCCCCGCGATAACGGGCTTGCCCATCATGACTTTGGGATTGCTTTCGATCAAAGATTCTGCCATGGTTGCCTCTGAGCGGCCCATCCGATTATACACCATCAAAGGAGATTTTCGGAATACTCCGCTGGATTTCCAAAAAGCCAGCACGGTAAGAACACCTTACTATTGCTTAAGAACGAAATCCGGAGATATCGACGATGAAAAACCGAGGATCAAACTTGGCAGTGCTGGCGACGGCAGTGAATGCAATTTTGAGCGAGTACAACGATTTTTGGGTACTCTCGGCGTTAACCGACCGAAGCTATGAGGAGGGTGATCGAAATGCCGAGTTCAGGGCAGAAATCGAGCACTATGAGTCCGCTGGAATTCCGGAATCCCTCGTGGGCCAACTTCGGAAGGGAATCAACGGAAATTTGGCAGAAATACTTGAAACTCAAAACGTGGGAATTGGGCAAGTTCTTCGCAATAAGGGGCGCGGACAGGATTTAATCTTCGGTCCATGGGAGCGTGGCGGGGTCGCGATGGTCGAAATAAAACTCGTATTCGATTGCACAGTTGCGAAATATTTTCCGTCAGTAGCGGCTGATTGGATTAAGCTTTCAATGGTTCGCGCCGACCAATTTGACGGCGATCTTTTTCTCGTGGTCTTTTTTGCAACGCTCCCGAACTATACTTATCCCGCTGGATCCTGGTTCGGGGTCAGCGGATCGAGTCGCGATAAGTATCTCAGAAACTGCGGGATCGAAGACCAGTTGCACAAGCTGAGAAGGTTTTTGCACCACGTGCCCTGTTGGCCCGAAAATGGCAGTCCCCGGGCACAAACCTTGCGGCCATTGGCATCGGAAGTTTCGCAAGGACTTGCCGATCTATATCGACAGAATTTTCGGACGTCCGCTGCCGGCGGTTGGTCGTTCCAAGCGCCCACTCACCTACGCGACGGCGCCGTCGGAGTTGCGATCTGGGAAGTAAGGTGAATACCCACCCTGCGCGTGTATGGCCATTTCTTGTTCAATAGCCATACTCCTTCCATCGCCGCTCGATCAATTCTTTCGTCTTCTGATCCATCTCCAATTCCTTCGGCCACGCGCGCACCTTTCCCTCTTCGGCCCATTTGGCGGTCGCGTCGAAGCCGATCTTGCTTCCCGCGCCGTGTTCCGGGCTGGCGTGATCCAGAATGTCCACCGGGCCGTGGACGATCTCGCTGTCGCGCTGCGGATCGCAGTTTGAAAACAGATGGAACAGCACGTCCTGCTCGTCCTGAACGTTCACCTGCTCGTCCACGACGACGATGAATTTCGTGAAGGACATCTGGCCCGCGCCCCAGATCGCGTGCATCACGCGCCGGGCTTGATACGGATATTCCTTGCGAATCTTCACGAAGACGCAGTTGTGGAAAACCCCGCTGATCGGCAGGTTGTAATCGAGAATGTCCGGCACGATCGTCCGAAGCAGCGGAAGAAAAATCCGCTCCGTCGCCTTGCCTAGAAAATAGTCCTCCATGGGCGGCTTGCCGACGATGGTCGCCGGATAGATCGGATTCTTCCGATGGGTGATGGCCGTGACGTAAAACGCGGGATACCAGTCGGCCAGGCTGTAAAAGCCCGTGTGGTCGCCGAACGGGCCTTCCATCAATCTTTCGTCCGGATCGACGTATCCTTCAATGACGATCTCGGCATTGGCGGGGACTTCCAGGGGAATGGTCCGGCATTTGACCAGTTCGATTCCGCGATCGTTGAGGAATCCGGCGAAAAGCAGTTCCTCGATTCCCGGCGGCAGGGGCGCGGTGGCGACGTAGGGGAGCACGCTTTCTCCGCCCAGCACGACCGCTAGCGGCATTTTTTCTCCTCGTTTGCGGTACGTGCGAAAATGGCGGGCGCCGTCGTGGTGCACGTGCCAGTGCATCGCGCATTTTCGCGGGCCAAACTGCTGGACGCGGTACATGCCGATGTTGCGATCGCCGGTTTCCGGGTCTTGCGTGAAGATTCCGCCGAGGGTGACGTATCGCCCGGTGCCCCGCTCCGTGAGCTTGGCGCAGGCCGCCCGGTCGAACACCTGCCCGCTATCCAGGTCGCCATCCAGCGGCCAGCATTGAATCAGCGGCAACCGATTCAAATCCGCCTTGTCCCCTTCCAGAACCACCTGCTGGCATATTCCGCTGCGGACCGACCTCGGCGGGAAACTCCCCAGCTTCAGCAAATCCGGCAGCCTCTTCATCTTCTCCATCAGCGTCGTGGGAATCTCCGGCTTGACCAGCGCCTGCACGCGCTCGGCCAATTCCGCCAGGGTCTTCGATCCCAACGCCTGATTCACCCGCCAGTACGATCCGAAGACGTTGATGGCCACCGGAACGTCCGACCCGACGACGTTCTGGAACAGCAGGGCCTTTCCGCCAAGGTCAGCCGCGGGGGACCGGTCGGCTTCCTGATGTCCGTGCGGGGCCGGTGTCTTGCTCACGCGATCGCAGATCGCGGAGATTTCAAGCTTCGAATCAACGCTGGCCGAAATTTTCGCCAGCTCGCCCTCGCGTTCCAGAAGTGCCAGAAAATCCGAAAAAGTCTCAGTGCCCATGCGTATAAGCGTAAGGCGGGGTGGCATGCGCTGCCAGCCCTCGCTCAACCGGGAAGAAAGACGAACGAACCGCCAAGACGCCAAGAACGCCAAGGTGGGAATCAGCAAGACTGAACTACATCTTGCCTCAGATGTACTTCAGATGCGCTCGGAAAATTCAGTCTTTTCTGCGATTGAATTCTTGGCGACCTCGGCGTCTTGGCGGTTCAATCGCTTCTTTCCAGATGGGGCTAATCGGAGCTGTGCGCCTGCGGACCCGTCGGATTGCGCGTGGAATTCGATCCCGCTCCGCCGGGGAACACCAATTCATCCCCATTGCGAAGCACCCAGTTCTGCTTTTGGTCCATCAGCCGCCCGCTCGCGTCGAGTTGGATCAATTGCCGGGTCTTTCCTTCCGGCGCCTGGCGAATCAGAACAATGGTGATCGGCTTGCCCGGCTTGGCCGCCAGATCGCGCGCCAGAATCGTCGATACCGTATCACCCGGCCGAAGCACGTGTTGGCCCGGATGCGCCGCTCCGCCGCTGACAACGTATTGGCAGCATGGCGTCGTCGTCGCCGCTCCCGAGCCCGCCGCCGGCGCGGACGAAGCTGGCGGCTGGCATGCAAGCGCCGACAGACTCACCACGGAAACAAAAAATAGTTGGCAACGCATCCCGAAAGCGCGGCTCATTTCGACCAGAGAGTATACCAACATGCTCCCAATTCGCCTAAAACCCGTCGCGCTGCACGGCGGCGTGATAATCGGCCAGCGCCGCCCTCCATGGGCGCATCGGCCGGCCAATCCGGCGCTCCAGCGCCTCAAGGTCCAGAACGCTGTAGCCGGGACGAATCGCCGAAGCCGGCCGTTTTTGCGCCCATTCGGCGCTGGAAATCGGCGCGATTTCCGCCTTCACGCCGAATTCTTCCAGCGTGGCTCTGGCGAAATCAAACCACGTCGTTTGCCCGGAATTGGTGACGTGCCACAGCCCCGACGCCCCGCTGTCGAGCAGGTCGAGAATCGCCGCGCCCAGATCGACCGTGTACGTCGGCGAGCCCACCTGGTCGTTCACCACGGTCAGCCTCTTGGGGCCCGGCAGGCCTGCGGCCTGCACCATGGTTCGCGGAAAATTGAGCCCGTGCCGGCCGTAAAGCCAGGCGGTGCGGACAATCAGCCATCGCGCGGGGGCATGTTTTTGAAGTTCCCGCTCGCCCAGAAGTTTCGATCTGCCGTAGGCGCTGAGCGGATTCACCGGATCGCCCGGCAGATACGGCCGGCGCCCGGTTCCGTCGAAAACAAAATCCGTGCTGATGTGAACCAGCACCGCATTGGAGGATTTGCATGAGCCGGCGAGCAGGCCGACGGCGTAGCCGTTGACGGCGTCGGCTTTCTCAGTCTCCTGCTCGCAAAGATCAACCTTGGTATGAGCGGCACAGTTCAGCACCAGGGTGGGACGCCGATCGGCGAAGAGTTTTTTCACGGCCGACGGATCGGTGATGTCGATCTGCGGAAGATCGACGACAACCGGCCGGCGTCCGCGCGAGACGAGAAGATCGGTTAAGGCGTGCCCAAGCATTCCCTGGCCGCCGACGATAAGGATGGAATCGTAAAGATCGCTCATTTGCCCGCCAATCGTAACAGCGCCTCGCCCCAAAGGCGCTGGGTCGTCCAATCGCTCATCGCCGCCGCACCGAGCTTCTGATACAGCTTGATGGCCGGCTCATTCCAATCGAGCACCGACCATTCCAGCCGTCCGCAATTCCGCTCAACGGCGATCCCCGCCACTGCCTTTAGCAGCGCCCGGCCGATTCCCTTTCGGCGATGCTCCGGCAACACGAACAAATCCTCCAGCCAAATCCCCGGCCGCCCCGCGAACGTCGAGAACGTCGTGAAAAACAGGGCGAATCCCACCGGTTTGGGCCCGATTTTCGCCACGATCGCCTCCGCCGCCGGACGGGCGCCGAACAAATGCTCCCGAAGTTGAGCCTCGGTCGCCTTTACCTCGTGCGAAAGCTTCTCATATTCCGCCAGTTTGCGGATGAAATCGAGGATGGCGGGAACATCGGCTTCGGCGGCGGGGACTATCACGGTCATTGCACTGAAATGGTAATGCACATGGACTGGAATGCGAAAGTCGTCGCGCGCGCCGACATCGCCCGCATGGGCAGGATGCCCATGCCACCGACTATCTTCCGCCGTATTGCTGTTCGTAATATTTCAGATACTCCCCGCTCTTGATCGCCCGCCACCAATCCTGGTGGTCCTTGTACCATTGAATCGTCGTTTTGATCGACTGCTCGAACCGATGCTTCGGCTCCCAGCCCAATTCGCGTTTGATCTTGCCGGCGTCGATGGCATATCGGCGGTCGTGGCCCGGGCGGTCCTTCACGTATTGCACGCTTTCGTCCCAGGTTTTGCCCATTTCGCGGAGGATGGTTTCGGTGATCTTGCGGTTGGTGATCTCGTTGTTGCCGCCGACGTTGTACACCTCGCCGGGCGTGCCCTTATCCAGCACGGCCCAGATGGCGTCGCAATGGTCCTCGACGTGCAGCCAGTCGCGGACGTTCATGCCGTCGCCGTACAGCGGGACCTTTTTCCCTTCGATCAGATTGGTGACGAACAGCGGAATGACCTTTTCGGGAAATTGATACGGCCCGTAATTGTTGCTGCATCGCGTGATGAGCACCGGCATCTTGAACGTGTGAAAATACGCTCGAACCAGGCAATCGGCCGCGGCCTTGCTCGCGCTGTACGGGCTGTTCGGCTGTAGCGGAGTCTGTTCCGTGAACTTGATGTCCGGCCGATCCTCCGGCAGCGTTCCGTACACCTCATCCGTGCCCACCTGAAGAAATTTTTGGATGTTCCTGGCTCGGGCGACGTCGAGCAAAACCTGCGTCCCGACCACGTTGGCCTGCACGAACGGCCCGGAGCCGAGGATGGACCGATCCACGTGCGTCTCGGCCGCGAAGTTGACGATATGCGTGACTTTATGCTCGTCGCACACCGCCCCGAGCAAATCCGGATCACAAATATCCCCGCGAACGAACACCGCCCGATCCGACAACACGCCCTGAAGGTTCGCCAGGTTGCCGCAATACGTCAGCTTATCCAGCGCGACGATTCTTGCCGAAACGCGCCGCGAAGCGAGAAGCCTGACGAAATTGGACCCGATAAACCCGGCCGCGCCGGTGACGAGGATGGTTTGCATAACTTCCCGTATTCTTGCGCGGCCCGCCGACTTCAGTCGGCGGGTCACTCGGACAAAGCAAATCGTCCGAATAATCAAGCCGCGCTTACCGGCGTAAGCCTGAAGACGCGGGCGATCTTGGCGACTGCCGCCACTTCGCCGCGGCGCAGCGAGAGGCGAATATCGTCCAGCCTGCGCGCTTCCTCAGGCGACAAATAAGGAGCCCAGGCATCGTCGGATTCGATCAATTCCACGTCTACCTCCGCGAGGTAGCTTCCCTCATGTAAGAGTTTTGTCTGTTTTCGGGACGCCATAGGCGCTACTTCCCTTCCTTATTCGCCCCGCACTTGGAAACCGTGTTGCACGCCTTGAGATAGAAGTCGATGTTTTCCCCCGCGTCGGCCCAGAAGCCGTCAACTTTGTCGTACGTCATCTCGCCGCGCTCGATGTACGCGTTGTTGACATCGGTGATTTCCAGCTCGTTCCGGGCTGACGGCTTGAGCTGGCGGACGATGTCGAAGACGTTTTTGTCGTAGAAATAAATCCCGATGACCGCCCAATTGCTCTTTGGCTCTTTGGGTTTTTCGACGATGCGAACGACGCGATCGCCGTCCATTTCGGCCACGCCGTAGGCGCGGGGGTTTTCCACCTGTGCCAGCAGGATTTTCGCTCCGTCGCGCTGCTGGATGAACCTCTGGCAAGCCCGGCGGATCGTGTATTCCAGGATGTTGTCGCCGAGGATCAGGCAGATGCTGTCCCCGCCGGCGAAATGTTCCGCCAGGCCCAGCGCCTGCGCGATTCCTCCGGCGCCTTCCTGATAGGTGTAATTCAGGTCTTTCAGACCGAAATCCCGCCCATTGCCCAAGAGCCGGATGAAATCCCCGCTGTTATTTCCCCCCGTGACCAGCAGCACGTCTTCGATGCCCGCCTTGGCCATGCACTCCAGGGGATAATAGATCATCGGCTTGTCATACACCGGCAGCAGATGCTTGTTGGTGACTTTGGTGAGCGGGAACAGCCTCGAGCCGGTGCCCCCGGCAAGAATAACGCCTTTCATGTGTGCCTCAAAGGAAGTTGCAAATTACGAGTTGCAAGTTACAAGTTGCAAGTGCAAGTTGAAAGCCAAATCATTCCCTCAACTTGCACTTGCACTTGCAACTTGCCACTTCCAACTCATTTTTCAATTCACCACTGACAAACTCCGGACGGACTTCGGCAACTCGAAGGAAATCCCCTCCTCCAGCAGCGTTCGCGTTTCAATTTCTCCGCCGAAATCGCGGCACAGACGATGCACCAGCTCGCTCACCAGATGCTCCGGCGCCGATGCCCCGGCCGTCACCAGCACCGCGTTTTTGTTGTCGAACCAATTCGGGTCCAACTCCGATTCATCGTCGAACAGATGCGCCGGCTTGCCCGCTTCCACCGCCCGTTCCACCAGCCGTTGGCTGTTGGAACTGTTCTTGCTCCCGATCACCAGCACCAGGTCCACCTCCGGACTGAGGATCGTGACCGCGTTCTGCCGGTTGGTCGTCGCATAACAGATGTCATCCTTGCCCGGATAGCGAATGTTCGGAAACCTGGCCTTCAGCGCGTCGATCACCCGCTGGGCATCGGAAACGCTCAGCGTCGTCTGCGTCACGTACGCCAGCCGGGCATACGGATTCACCTTCAGATTCGAGGCCTCCTCCGGCGTCTCCACCACGATGATCGAATCCGGGGCCTCACCCACCGTGCCGATCGCCTCATCGTGCTTGCGATGCCCGATGAAGATCACCGTATACCCGTCGCGCACGTACCGCAGCACCTCCATGTGCACCTTGGTCACCAGCGGACACGTCGCGTCCACCTCGATCAGCCGCCGTTCCTTGGCCCGTTGCCGCACCTCCGGCGAGATGCCATGCGCGCTATAAACCACCAGCCCGCCCCGCGGAACCTCGTCGATGTCATCCACAAACGTCACCCCCCTTTTCCTGAACCCGTCCACCACGTGCCGGTTGTGCACGATCTCGTGATAGACGTAAACCGGCGGGCCTTTCATGGCCAGGACCTTGTCCACGGTCTCGATGGCCATATTGACCCCCGCACAAAAGCCGCGCGGATTGGCTAGGATGATCTTCATGCTGCGGGGAATGGTATCGGATATTGCGTTTGGAGGAAAGTGATGGGTCATTTGGGTGTGGGTTCATGGCGCCGATTCGTTCGCTTCCCGGGGCTGAAGTTCGTCTTCGCCTGGGGGCTCAAATATGCGTGCCCATTCTCTTACCCGAGCCTCGTCGATACAAAACGTCCCTGGCGGCCGCCGATCGTTTCTGGCGGCCAGGCGAGTCAAAAGCACCTCTTCCGTCACGTTCAGAAAATGCAGTTCACTGCGCGCCCCGAGCCGCGTCGCTCGCGCTCGAAAGTCGTCTCGCTCGATGCGCGACCAGAAACCATAGTCCAGGATGACATCCACGCCGAGCACAAGCACACGAGCCGCCAGATCCCATAGAACGGATTCCACCGGGTCGCGCGCGGCGTCGAGCCGCGCACCCGAAATATCATCGCCGAACAGACGTGCGATCCACTCGTCGGGAGTCAAACGGACTGCCGAACGCTCCTGTTCGATCCGCCGCGCCAACGTGGTCTTTCCCGCACACGGAAGGCCGCAAATCAGATGAAGTGTCGCCATGGTTTGTTTCTCGCATCGCTCGACCGCGGTGTAAGGTCAGGCGACGGCAATCGCGAGCCGTAGCTCAACAAACCCTGACTGTGACATCAGCCTAAACTGCCGTCAACCGGCGCAAAACCTCGAAATGAACCGGTGGCGTGATTTGTCATTCGTCCTGGTCATTTGTCGCTTGGTTCTTCGCTAATGACAAATGACCCTCCTCCCCTTATCTTTGCACACTTTCACCGGGAGCAATCCGTGGCTCAAATCAGGCCGTTCGCCGGAGTGCGTTATTCGCGGAAAATTGGATCGGATTTATCCAATCTCATCGCCCCGCCATACGATGTCCTCGACGAAGGCGCAAAACGCAAGCTCCAAGCCGGCCATCCGCAAAACATCGTCACCGTCGATCTGCCCCACCTGCCCGCCAAGACCGTCGGACCCGATGCCGCCTACGCCATGGCCAACGACACCCTCCAGTCCTGGCTCTCCGCAGGGGTTCTCCAGAAAGACCCCAAGCCGGCGATCTATCCCTACTCCCAGACCTACACCCATGGCGAGCGCACCTTCCATCGCCGCGGAATGATCGTCCTGGTCAAGCTCAGCCCCTTCGGCGAAGGCCACGTCGTTCCGCATGAAAAAACCTATCCGGATGCCATCCAGGACCGGCTGAAACTCACCCGCGCCACCCGCATGCAGCTTTCGCCCGTCTTCGGACTGTTTCCCGATCCCAAATCCCAGATCACTTCGGCCCTTTATAAAAACCTCAGCAAGCCCGAAACGACCGCGACGCTCGACGGCGTGCGCAACGACCTCTGGACCGTCATCGACAGCGAAACCGAAAACGCCATCATCGACTTGATGAGCGCGCGATCCATCTATATCGCCGATGGACATCACCGCTACACCATGGCGCTGCAGTACCAAAAGGAACGCTCCGAGGCCCACGGCGGCCGCCTGCCGCCGGGGCATCCCGCCAATTTCTGCCTGTTCGCCCTCGTCGGCATGCAGGACGACGGATTGCTCATCCTGCCAACCCATCGCCTGATCTCCGGATTGAAGGACTTCGACGCCGAGGCCCTGCGAAAAGCGCTCTACCCAGCCGCCGCCGTCACCGATCTCAACATCCCCGAATCCGAATTGCCCCATTACATCGACGCCGTTCTGCCGAAACAGCCGCCGTCAACCTTCGGCCTATTCGACGGCCGGACGCGCCACACCTACCAGATCACTTTTGCCGATCGCGACGTCCTCAAATCCATCGAACCCACCCGCTCCCCCGCCTGGCGGCAACTGGACGTCGCCGTCGTCCAACACTATTTGCTCGACCAAATCTTCAAGCCCAAATTCGCCGGAGGGAATGACCCCGGCCGCGGCTACACAGCCGACAGCAAAGCCGTCGCCAAGATGACCGATGGCCAGAAATACCAGATCGCCCTGCTGCTCAAGCCCACCCCTCTGCACGCCCTGGAAGAATTAGGCAAGACCAACGAAGTGATGCCGCCGAAGAGCACGTTCTTCTACCCCAAGCTGGCCACGGGGATGGTAATGAATCCGTTGCATTGACGCCTTCTTCCCCGTGTAGCCGCAATACCGTTCAACGACTGGAGCAGCTTCTTTCCATTAGCCCCCGGCTTTGCCGGGGTTTCCCGTGATGAGCGCAGCGCAATCCATGCCGAGCACACCCCGGCAGTGCCGGGGGCTAACGGAAAGAGGCAACGCCTTGTCCCTTGCTCAGGTTCTTAGCCAAAAAGGTTATCGAATTCGTTGTGAGTGCCGATCCATGCCCAGACGATGGTATCGCCATCACGCTCGCCGACGGCCCGGTATTGCTCATTGATCCGAACAGACCAGACGTGATCGTATCCGGCAAGTTTCTTGAAGCGAAGCGAAGGATGGTCTGGGTTCTGTGCAAATAGCGCATAGGCGCGACGCGCAGCTTCCCGGACCGGTCCGTCCAACCGCGAATAGGCCCGCCAGAAACTCGGCCGGGTGCGTGAATTCACAGGCGGCTTTGGTCAAGCGGTTCATCGCCTTCGGCGGCCGATTCGCGGAGGAATTTTTCCAATCCCGGCCGCCGCTGCGAACCGGCGAGGCTACGTTCCCATGCCTCGTCGTCCTGACGTGAAAGCAGAAAACGCGCGAAATCCACAAGTTCCGCCTGCTTATCGTCCGGCAGAGCCTTGCAAACCTCGATGATTTCTTCCGTGACGCTCATACGGGTTTAATAACCCCAAATGAAAGGGAATTCAACAAGTTTTCGCTTATAGCTCGCCGCCCCTATAATCGCCGCTCATGTCCGTCCCCGTTCAAGTCCCTACATGCCCTGGAAGAATTAGGCAAGACCAACGAAGTTACGCCGCCGAAGAGCACGTTTTTCTATCCCAAGCTGGCCACGGGGATGGTGATGAATCCGTTGCATTGACGCGTTTTCCCCGTTATCCCCTCGATCAGTCTGCGTCTCGATTCTCCGCTTCGCGCGAATTCAACCGGACGCCCAGTTCAAGCTTCATGCAAAAGACCGTGGTTGCGCCTCAAAGTAGCTTTTTTGGTACCGCTCTTGGCGGCAAGAGTTGGTGCGGTAAAATGATGGCTCAAGCCGAAGGGAGCCTTATGGGCAAGTCTTTTGGAATCATTCTGGCTCTTGTGCTCGGTATGGGAATGCTCATACTTATTGGTGGGACTCTTTATTTGCGACATGAGCAAGAAGTGCCGAAACCGTCGGTTACTGCACAACAACCAAGGCATATTATTCATGTTCCTGAACAAGATTCCCGGTTTTCGGATCCGATACCATCTATGCCCGTGATGGTGGGCATTCTTATTGTTCTGGGCGTTGGGGCGTATTTGGTAGGCGTTGCACTTAGTAAGCCCCGTTGGCACCAAGAAACCCGTCCTGATGGGGTTTGGGTGCGCGAAAGCGTGAGTTGGTTTATTTGGTTTTGAGATAACTTCCCGTGATCGCACCACCAGCGGCGGGAGAGTTAGGCGAGCTGATTAGATGGGGAAGGTCTGTGCGCCTCGCCGATCTAAGACGCTTTCCTCCGCATCACCAGACGCAAGCCCTGGGCCACCATTTGCGATCTCTTGAGGCGATTGGCCCGGGCGAAGGCATCCACCTCCCGGAGCAGTCCCCGCTCGATGCTAACTGGGACGATTGCCGCGCCTTGGCCGATCTTCGGCCGGCCCGCGCGACGCTCGGCTTTGCGATGCAAGGCCTTGTCCTTTGCCCGTAGCGGCTTCGTGGGAATCGGAGCCGGGGAATCGTACTTCGCAACCTCGCGATCCTTTTGGGCGTCGGAGAGCGCCATGAACCGGTCGTACTCCGATTTTCTTTTTCTTTGCATTTGAAACCTCGTCATTTGAAAACCTTGCACTGGATTTATTATATAATAAATCCTGTGGGAGGCAAGAGGCAAATTGGACATGGCCGCGACGCCTCGCCAGCCCGGGCGAAGACCGCGAAAGAAAAATTAATTCCCAAAAAATCCGCACTTTCCCAAAAACACGTCTAAAAGCTTCACGTCCCGGCTATAGATGTAGAGGGAGATGCATTTTTGTTGTCGATCCAGCAACCATTATCCCGGTCCGAATGCGGTCATCTCCGACACTGCCAAAATGGCCGACCGCTGCTTTTTCAAGTGGGTCCCCCCGTAGACGTAGACAAAACCCCCCGCGGCGCTATCGAAAATGGGGGTTTCGTAGACGGCACACCAAGGCCGATTCTGCAACCGTAGCTTTATAATGGCCGTTGGACCGGTGTTTCCCACAGTTGCCTTGCATCCCTATAATCCCCCCTCCTATTGGGAACGGAGTTTGGTTTGGCGCAACAGTTTTTCCAGCATACGTTTGACAACGGCCTGACCCTGCTCGGCGAAAAGATGCCGGCGGTGCAATCGGCGGCGATGACGCTCATGTTGCCGGCCGGGTCGGCGGGTGATCCGAAGGACCGGTCCGGCCTGGCGACCGTCCTGTCCGATCTGGTCCTGCGCGGCGCGGGCGAGCGCGACAGCCGGCAATTGACCGATTATCTCGATAGCCTCGGACTTCAGCGCTCCGCCAGCGTCAGCGTCGATCATACGCGATTCTCCTGCGCCGCCGTGGCCGACCGGGTCGTCGAATCTCTGGCGGCTTATGCCGACATCGTCCGCCGGCCCCATCTGCCGGCGGCGGGTTTCAAGGCGGCGCGCGATCTGGCGCTTCAGTCGCTCAAGGGATTGGAAGATGATCCGCGTCAGATGCTGCTGGTGAAACTGCGCGAGTGGTTCCTGCCGTTCCCGCTGGGAAGGAACCCGATGGGTCAGCCGGGCGATCTGAAAAAACTCACGCTCCAAGCGTGCCGCGCCGATTGGCATCGCCGCTATCACGCCAACGGCGCGATTCTGGCGCTGGCCGGCAACATCGACTTCGAGCGGATCAGGGACGAGGCGGCAAAGCATTTTGGCGATTTGCCCGCCGGGCCGGAGGCTAAGCTGAAGCTGCTGCCCCCGAAGGGGCCGCTTCACCACGTCAAGCAAACGAGCGAGCAGACGCACATTGGGATCGCCTATTGGGCCGCGCCGGAAAACGATCCGGATTACTACGCCATTCGCGCCGTCATGGAAGCCTTCGGCGGCGGAATGAGCAGCCGGCTATTCTCCGAAGTCCGGGAAAAGCGCGCTTTGTGCTACAGCGTCTGGGCTGGATATACGAGCCTGAAATCCATGGGCGCGATTCTCGGGTACGCCGGCTCGAGCAACGACCGCGCCCAGGCCACGCTGGATTGCATTGTGTCTGAAATTCACCGGCTGCGCGAGGGAATCACCCAGCCGGAATTGGACCGGGCCAAGATCGGACTCAAGGCCAGCACGATCATGCAGGGCGAATCGACGTCCGCCCGCTGCGGCGCGATCGCCCACGACTTTTTCATGCGCGGGCGAATCCGTACTTTGGATGAAATCGAGCGCGAAATCGACAGCCTGACCCTCGACCGCGTGAACGGGTATTTGCGCGATCACAAACCGGGCCCGTTTACGATCGTGACGGTCGGACCCAAAGCGTTGCGGGTACCTGAATCATGACGCAAACAACGTATAAGCGGAAGAGGCGGAGAATTGAACCACGGATTACACGGATTGCACGGATTGGAACTGATTTTATCCGTGTTATCCGTGTAATCCGTGGTTCCATTCCTTTCGTCATGCCCAAGCGCCGCTGGCGTCCATAAATTGGAGGCAGAGCTACCCGAATGAAGTTCCATCGCACGCAACTTTCCAACGGGCTTCAGATCATCGCCGAGGCGAACCCCGACGCCCATTCCTTCGCCGCCGGGTTTTACGTCAACACCGGCAGCCGCGACGAATCCGCCGACATCAACGGCGTTTCCCATTTTCTCGAACACATGATGTTCAAAGGCTCCGGCAAATACACGTGGGAAGACGTCAACCGGATCTTCGACGAGATGGGCGCCAACTACAACGCCTACACCAGCCAGGAAAACACCGCCTATTTCGCCAACGTCCTGCCGGAATTCACGCAAGCGGCAATCGAGCATCTGTCGCATCTGCTCCGGCCGGCCATTCGGCAGGAGGATTTCGACACCGAGAAGAAGGTGATTCTGGAAGAGATCGCGATGTATCTGGACGATCCGGGCCATCGGATTTACGAATCCCTGATGGCAACGCATTTCGGCAAACATCCGCTGAGCATGAGCGTGCTGGGCGCCGCGGGCACGATCCGCAAGCTCAAGCGTGAACAGATGGTCGAATATTTCGGGCGTCGATATGGGCCGGGGAACACGATCCTGGCGGCGGCGGGAAAACTGGATTTTGACCAACTGGTCGCGATTGCGCAAGAATACTGCGGTCAATGGGAGCCGTCCGAATCGCCCCGGAGCCAGCCGGCGCCGGTGTTTCGATCTCACCGGAAATCCATGGCGGACGGCAAGTTGAACCGGCAATACACGATGGGCCTGACGCCCGGCCCCAGCGCCCAGGACGAGCGGCGTTTCGCCGCCCGCGTCCTGGCGGACGTGATCGGCGACTCCGAGGGCAGCCGGCTCTATTGGGCGCTGGTCGACAACGCCATCGCCGAGGACGCGGATTTCGGCTTCTATCCCCACGACGGCTGCGGGAGCTTTTACATTTCCCTGACCACCAATCCCGACCGGGCCGACGAGGCGTTAAGAATCGCCCGCGCCGAGTTGGAGCGAGTCAAAACCGATCTCACCGACGGCGAAGTGGAACGCGCCAAGAACAAGATCGCCAGCGGCATTGTCCTGGAAGGCGAAGTCCCCATGGGCCGGCTCCGCGCCATCGCCGGGCAATGGCTCTATAACAAAAGCTATCGATCGCTGGAAACGGACATGCAGACGCTGCTGGCGATCAAGACGGATTCGTTGCGCGATCTCATGCGGGAATTTCCGTTTGATCCGATGACGATTGTGAGTCTGGGGCCGCGAAGCAAGTCCGAAATTCGAAATTCGAAATTCGAATGACGAATCAAATTCGAAATTCGAAACAGGTCTGCGTTTCGTCATTTGAATTTCGAATTTGATTCGAGTTTCGAATTTCGAGTTTTCACCTCATCCTCTCCGTCCCTTTCCGCAGCGTCCGCTTCTCCCACCAGGTGAGCGAATGCATGCCCTTGGCGCTGACTTTGGCGAGGATGCGATCAATTTTGTGCCGCTCGGCGTGCAAACGAATGGCCTGGCGCTGCATTCGTTTTTTGGCCCGAAGACTGGTTCTCCGTTGCTTCGGCGCGTCAAACAGACTTTGGCCGTAATCAACGTCATCAAATCCGTACGGCCCCGCTTCCAGCAGCATCCGCCTTTGCTGAAGGCAAGCCATGAACCCGAAAGCCGCGATCAAAACCAGCATCAGGTTCCACGCGGCGAATCCGATCATGGCCACCAGCACGGCGCCAACCATCCCGGTCACGACGGCAAATCGCATCGACTTGTAATACCCAAAAATGGCCCACAGGATTTCCTGGACCATGCGTCCGCCGTCGAATGGATAGAACACCATCAGCAAGTTGAAAACCAAAAGTGCATAGTTAACCAGGAAGATCCACCACAGATAATACGTCGTCCAGTCATGCGGTACGTAGGTCGTCAGTCCGCGCCGCACGGGGAACCAGGGAACGGCGGAAGCCGACCGGTTCAGCACGGCAATCGCGGTTCCGGTGAGGATGCAAATGACAAGATTGACCGCGGGTCCCGCCGCCGTGGTAATGAAGCTGGGCAACGGGCGGCGCGGCGGGTCAACGGAGGCCAGCCCGCCCAAGGGCCACATTAGAATGTCCTCCGCATGCCCGCCGACCCAACGCGCCGCAAAACAATGTCCGAACTCGTGCAGCAGCACGCTGCCGAACAATATGGTCATCGACACGATGGCATTTCGCGCACCGAGGTCGGAAAGCAGGAGCGTGATCGCAATGAAAATGATCAGCGAAGCGTGCGCTCGGACGCGAATCCCGAACGCGACAAACAGCGGGACCGATCCGCTGACCAGCCACATCAGAGGATTGGCGCCATACGATTGGCCACGAGAATAATCACGGTCCTGCCAGCCCACGGATCATCCTTTCAACTTTCGGATTGTAGCAGGGACAAAGACGGAATGCGGAGCAGCGGATCACGGCAGCAAATCGACCACGGCGATCTCACCGGCAGCCACGAGCGGTTTGACCCGGTCTTGAGCGGAATAAACCGAGCAATCGGCATATCGGAAGCCGAATTTGGCGGAACCATCGGGAACAGGGTTGCGATAGACTTCGACACGGCGGTCCGCCAGGTTGACGATCCAGTAATCCTGAATCCCCGCGCTGGCGTAGAGAGCGGCCTTGTCTCCGCGGTCATATTGCAGAGTCGTTTCGGAAACTTCCAGGGCCAATAGGGCCGTCGTGGGATGCCCCCTGCCGACATAATCCCGCTCGCAGCCTTCGACCACGGAAAGGTCCGGCTCCGGTTCGGACATTTCCCTCAAACGCAAGGGAAGCTGACAGCGAACCCAAAACGCATCCGGCATAATCTTTGAAACGGCCCTAAAAGCGAGGCTGACCGCCGCCGCGTGCGTGTCTCTCTGCGGAGCCATTTGAATAATCTCCCCGTCGATCAGTTCCACCCGCTGATCCTGAAAGAAGCCCAGATCGCCCATTCGATAATATTCATCAAGGCTCCAGCGCCGGACGGCGGGCGCGGAGAACTTTTCCAAAATCTCTCCATCGATCAATTCCACGCCTTGATCCTGGAAAAAACCCAGGTCGCCAAGACGATAATATTCTTCTCGGCTCCAACGCCGAGGGGCAGGTGCAGTGGCCAACATGACTAGACTCCTGAAATCATTGTAGCAATGTCTCCGCGTAACCTCTATCGGCATGCCGTCGAATGCCGACTATAATGGAGACTCATGCGTTCCGACACGTCCCGCAAATTCACGATGGCCGATCTCCGCGCCGCCAGGGATACGGGGGCGAAGGTGCCGATCCTCACCTGTTACGATTACACGACGGCCCGGCTGATGCAGGAGGCGGGGGTTCCGGCGTTGTTGGTCGGCGACTCGGCCGCCGGCGTGATTCTCGGACATCCAACCACTCTTCCGATTCCGCTGGCGTTCCTGATCGAATTGACCGCCGCCGTGCGCCGCGGCGCCCCCAAGTGCTTGCTGATCTCGGACATGCCGTTCGGGTCCTACCAGGCCTCGGCCGCTCAGGGCGTCAAAAACGTGATCCGGATGGTGCAACTTTCGGGCTGCGACTGTGTGAAGATAGAGGCGGCCGCAGGCCACCTGCGGCTGGTCGGCAGGCTTGCCGACGCCGGTATCGCGGTGATGGCCCACGTGGGGTTGCGCCCGCAGTCGATTGGATTGCTGGGGGAATACAAAACCCAGGGCCGAACCGCGCAGGAAGCGGAGCGTATCGTTGACTTGTCGTCCCGGCTGGTGCGCGCGGGGGCCGCGGCGGTTTTGCTCGAAGCCGTTCCGCCGGATGTTTCGGCCGCCGTGGTCGAGGCCGTTTCCGTGCCGGTGATCGGTTGCGGCGCCGGGCCGGCGTGCCATGGGTACGTGTTCGTCACCCACGACGCCTTGGGCCTGACCGCGCACAAGCCGAAGTTTGTGCCCAGCCTCGGCGATCTGGCGACGCCGATGCTCCAGGCGTTTCGCCAATACGTCGCGCTCGTCGCTGCCGGGAAATATCCCGCCGCCGAGCACAATTATGAAAAATCCGGTGGAAAATGAGCTTCCCATTGCCTAAGGAATAGATCAAGGAGTTTTACATGAAACTGATGCGGTCAGGATTCGGGGTGGCGGTTCTAAGTCTTTCGGCGATTGCGGCGGGTTATTTCGGCGGCCGGCCGATCCTGGAGCGCGTGGAATTCGCCCGCGCCGAGGCGGACGTCCAGTCCACCCGCGATCAACTTTCCACCGTCGAGGACCTTTCCACCGTATTCCGTCACATTGGCAAGGTCGTCGAGCCATCCGTCGTTCAAATCAAGGTCCACAAGACGATCAAAGAGTCGCGCTCGCGCATTCCAGACAACGACGAACTCCGCCGATTTTTGCACGAGCATGGATTCGGCGATGTCCCCAACTTCGACGACGGCTCTGGAAACGATCAGGGTCTCGATGAAACCGGCACCGGCAGCGGCGTCATCATGGATGCCGAGAACGGCCACGGGTACGTCCTGACCAACAACCACGTCGCCGGCGATGCCAGCAGAATGGAGATCACGCTCTCCGATGGCCGCAAGATCACCGGCAGCGACGTCAAGCTCCTCGGCGCCGATCCCAAGAGCGATCTGGCCGTCGTTCAGATCAACGCCGACCGCCTCATCCCCGCCAAGTGGGGAAATAGCGACGACCTTGAAAAAGGCGACTGGGTGATGGCCTTCGGCAGCCCGTTCGGATACGTCGGCTCCATGACCCACGGGATCGTCAGCGCGCTCAATCGCAACGAAATCCTTCAAACGCAGGATTATGAAAACTTCATCCAGGTCGATGCCCCGATCAACCCCGGCAACAGCGGTGGGCCGCTGGTGAACGTCCACGGCGAGGTCATCGGCATCAACACCGCCATCGCAACCGTCAGCGGCGGATTCCAGGGCATCGGATTCGCCATCCCGTCCAACCAGGCGAAAGAGGTTTACACCGCTCTGAAATCCCACGGCAAAGTGGTTCGCGGCTGGCTCGGCATCAGCATCAAGAGCGTCTCCGACGAGCCTGATGTCGCCAAATATCTGGGATATCAGGGCAGCGGCGGAGTTCTCGTCGTCGAGACGTTCCCCAACTTCCCGGCGTCCGGAAAACTTCATCACGGCGATATCATCACCGCGATCAACGGCCAGCCGCTCACCGACGTCCAACAGCTTCGCAACACGATCGCCGATATGGCCCCGAACACCTCCATCACCCTGCACGTCTTCCGCAACCAGAAGGAGCTGGACGTGCAGATCACCCTGGGCGATCAGCCTGAAGATATCGCGGCGATCCTCGGCCACGGGGAGAACGGCGAGAATCCGGGACCGGCAAATGAGGAGGCCCAATCCCCCGCGGCCCTGGGCATGACGCTCAAGACGCTTGACGCCCAGACGGCCCAGTCCCTTGGCCTGGGCGACGTGAGGTCGGGCGCCGTGATCACCGGCGTGGAACGCAACTCCGTCGCCGCCTTGGCGGGCCTTCGGGAAGGCGACGTCATCACCGAGGTTGGACGCACTCCCGTTCACAACGCCGCCGAAGCGGTCGATGCTTTGAAGAAGGTCGATTTGTCCAAAGGCGTGCCCCTTTACATCGCCAGCAAAGAAGGCTCGCAGTTTGTATTCCTCAAATCCAACGAGGCGCAGAAATAAAGTCTAACGGGTCAGCCAGACTTTCGGGTGCCGAAGACCGACCGGAGGACCGGCCGGCTCTGCTTCGAAATTGAGCCGGCCGGGCCTCCGGCCGATTTTCGTCGCCAAGGTCCTCAATTGACTCAATAACGAATCCCGATTACTTTTCCGAATTGACGATGGAGAGTTGATGAGTGTGGCTCAGGCTCGGGCGGTAGAACTCTCAAATCCCTCAAATCTCGGTCACGGCAAGGCGATGAGCTGGTTCAGTTTCGCTCTGGTGGCGGCGTATTTGTGCCGCGGGGTGATTCTTTGTTGCATCGAGCCGCCCATGGAGATGTGGGACGAATATCAACACTTCGCACGCATCGAATATCTCCACGAAATGGGCCGATCGCCTGTCTTCCAGGAAGCCGATGTGCCGGGTTCCGTGATGAAACAAGTGGTGCTGTATCCGCAGGCGGAGTGGGCTGATAAGCAGACCATCGGCGCCGGGGGACAGCTCTATCCGCAGTTCTGGCTCAGCAGCGACAGGCCGAAGTTCCGTCCCGGGCCGACGCCGCCCCTCTATGAAGCCCAGCAATCGCCGCTTTATTACTGGCTGATGCTCCCGATTTTCAACGCGGCGGGTGGGACGGATCATTCGGCGGTTTCAGTCTCGGTGCTGCGATTGGTGAATGTCGGCTTCGGGGCCGCGGCGCTGGCGGTGATTCTCGCGTGGGCCGCGCGGGCCTGCCGCCAGCGGCCATACGCGATGGCCGTCGGCCTTTGGGCCGGATTGCATCCGTTGCTTCTATTGAACTCCACCCGCGTTGCCAATGATTCATTGGCCTTTCTACTGGCGGTCATCGTCGTCGCCTGGACGTTGGCTCTGAGCGGACGGCGCATCAGATGGCACGCCGCCGCGATCGGCGCATTGACGGGCCTGGGCATTGCGACCAAGGCGACCGACTTGGCCCTGATCCCATTCGTCTTGATTTGTTTGCTGGCGGTGGCGTGGCGGCGGGAAACGAAATGGTCGGAAACCGGCGTTGCCGCGGGAATCTTCTTCCTCGTCGCCGCCGTCGTAATCAGTCCGATCGTCATCGATAGTTTTCGGCATTTTGGCGTGCCGTTTCCAATGCAGGAGGCGATTTACAATCATGCCCACGGCGTGAAGTTGTCGGCCCTTCTGGTTTGGCTGCGACCGGATCATTGGTGGTTTTGGCGGTCGGTCTACCAGCAATGGTTTCTGGATGGCGGACTATGGGTCGGCGGATGGTGTTTTCTCTTTCCGCCGCCGGTGTTTACCCACATCTACGAGGGCCTGTTGTTAGCCGCTTTTTTGGGCTGGCCGGCGGCGTGGCTGTTTCGCCGCGAGCGATTGGGAGTTTCGAGCGTTTTTCGCAGCGCCTGGACGGCGCCGACGATCGTGACGTTGTTCTGTTGCGTCCTGGCGGAGATGAGCGCTCACGGGGTCGAATCGATGATCGCTTGGGGAGGCAGCAGCACCATGTCCTGGTACGCCGCGCCGGCGCTCCCCTGGCTCTTGGCCGTCATCGCCACGGGGGCATTGGCCTGGCGGCATACTCGACTCGGCTATTTCGTTGTCCTAATCATGCCGGCACTCTTCATCCTGGTCGAGTTCTTCGACGAGTTCGGCCGAATGGTGGCGACCTATTCGCAGAAGAGCCTGAGCCTGGCGGCATTGCGCCGCCTGGGCAGTTTGCATCCCGCCTGGATGCGTTTGCCGACATTGGCGGCCGCGACACTGCTGGCGCTTATCTTGCTGGCGACGGCCTTCGGCATCTGCCTGGCGGCAATTCGCCGTGGCGACGAAACCCAACCGCTGAATCCATTAACTCAGTAGCGGTTGGTCTCCTGAACCGCCGTCCAGCAGTTGAGATTCCAGGTTGGAGTCACTGGTCGAGTTGCCGCTGGCGAACGGCGAAGCCGTGGACGCCGGAAGCGCTGTGGAAGACGAAGCCGCAAAAGTTGGAGCGGCCGTGGAAACCGCAACGTCGCCGACGAGAACCGCCAGGGCTTGGGCGTAGGTTGGCGCGTACCCCTGGGAATTTCGTGACTGCTGAAAGGCGATTGCCGCGGAACTGAGTGGAACGCCGCTGAAAGTAAATCGCTCGGACACCATGAGCGGAACGACGGCAAACGAGTTGCTGGTCGCGGAGGTCAATGATCCGGACCGGGCAATGAGAACGTAGTTTCCCTGCAAGCTCGCCGTGAGTCCCGCGAACGATGCCACGCCGTTGACCGCGGTTTTCGTGCCCGTGCCGGAAACCACGGCTCCCGCGGGCTCGGACGAAACGCCGAGCGTAATCTGCGTCCCGCTGCCTGCGGACGCTGCGTTGCCGAATTGATCCTCCGAAGCCACCACAACGGGGCTTGCCATCGCGCTATCTTGCCAGAATGACGTGGGCTGGTCGATGAACGCCAAATGCGTTGCAACACCCGACGCGACGTCAAACGCGGCGGAATTTGTCGAATCAACGCCGGCAGCGCTTGCCACAAGGGCGTTTCGACCTGCGGTATCCACCGATAGGCCGCTGAACGTCGCGACGCCGTTGACGGCGGTTGCCGTCTTGGTACCCAGAAGCGTGCCCGCCTCAAGGAGATGTATGGTCACCGCGCCGGTGAAGGACGTGTCCGTGGCGTTGGTAACGGGCGAAATGGCGGTTACCTGAAGCGTCGCAATCGTGTCGCCCGCGCCCGTATCGGACGGCTGTTGCGTGAACGTAAGATCATCCGGTGTGACGGGGTAGTTGATCGTTCCCGTGCCAATGAGGACGTTATCGCCGGTGGTCGTATCGATGGCGTACACACTCACGGCGTGATTGCCGGCGCTGAGGATCGGCGTGTCATAAGTGAACCCGTGATTGGTGGAGCCGATGAGGAGTTGCAGACTGTCGAGCGTCTGATCGGCGGAAATCGTCTGGGCGGCCGGTCCGCCGGCGATGTCAATCTGGACGTTGATGGACGCGGTGGGATTAAGGGGATCGTAAGCCCACCCGGTGATTTCGGTCTGATTTGCCGCGGTGACAGCCCCAGCGGCCTCTTGCTCGCCCTGGCCCTGGACGTCGAAGGTCACGTTGGGATCACCCTGGGCTGATGCGGCGTTGTTGATCGTGACGGTCGCCGTGGTGATTCCGGGTGACGGAGTGTAGGTGACCGTGAACGTTCCCTGAGTGCCACCGCCGTTGAAGGTCGGCTGAGTCACGCTGAAGGAAGAAGCTCCGGCGCCGGCGAGCGTGATTTCCGGTGTGGCGAGGAAACTCGAAAGAGGGCCGACGCTCTCGTTGACGAGGAAAGTGTGGGTAACCGCCGGTTGGAGATCGGTATAGTGCCCGAAATACGTTCCATCGGTGGCGCTGGGGGAGGTATCGCCATCGGGGATGAAAACGTCGTTGGGACTTACCACGCCGTCCACGCTCACGAAGTCGAGCAGCTTCGTGGTGAAGATGAGGGTGGCGTTGGGGGGAATAGACCCACTTCCGCTGGCGCCGTAGCCGAGGCTGGAAGGAATAATCAGCGTGCGCGATTCGCCGGCCTGCATGCCCACCAGGCCCTGATCCCAGCCCTTGATGACGGAGCCGGCCCCAAGATTGAACTCGAAGGGGTAGACGTGGCTGAACGTCGGGTTTGTGTTGCTGTCGAATTCCGTGCCATCGGTGAGGTACCCGGAATAGTCCATGATCAGCAGATCGCCCGCCTGGGTAACGGCGCCGCTGCCGGCGCCGGTCGTATCGTATTGAAGCCCGCCGGCAAGGGTCGTGGTGGTCAGGGCGGTGCCCTGAATCTCGAAGGTGAACGAGGGAGTGCTGGAATCGTTGGCGATGGTGACGGTTGCGGTGTCGAGCCCGGCGGCGGCGGTCGGGGTGAAGGTGATTTCAAACGTGCTCGTCCCGCTGGCGGCGATCGTCGCGGCCGGCTGGGTGGTGACGGAAAAATCACTGGCATCGGCCCCGGAGATCGTGACTGGAGTGGGCTGTAAGGTGTCGAGCGCTCCCGTGCCGGTGTTGGTAATCGTGTAAGTGCGGGTGAGGGGCACGCTGCCGCCGGCCGCGGTCCCGCCAAAATCGGTGAAGTTGCTCGGGCTGGGGCTGGATTCACCGTTGCTGATTGCCGCTGAGTTGCCTGTGAGGGCGATGGCGCCAGTGCCCTGTTCCTGGCCTTGGACGTTGAAGGTGAGATTGGGAAGGCCGTAGGCGGCGTTATTGATCGTGACCGTTGCGGTGGAGAAGCCGGGTGAGGGAGTGTAAGTGACTGTGAAGGTTCCCGTGCTATTGCCGCTGATGGTTGGCTGAGCCACGCTGAAGGACGATGCGCCGGCTCCGGTGAGGGTGATTGCCGGTGAGGCGAGGAGACTCGATAGGCCGCTCGGTGTCTCGTTGATCACAAAGTCGTGGGTGACTGCCGGCCCGGAAGCGGCAACTTGCCCGAAATCCGTTCCATCGGTGGTGCTGATGGAAGTATCGCCATCGGCGATGAAAACGTCGGAGGAATTCACTACGCCGTCCAGGCTCACGACGTTGAGCAGGGTTGTGGTGAAGATGAGGGTGGCGTTGGGGGGAACAGACCCGGATCCGGCGGCGCCGTAGGCCAGGCTGGCAGGAATTATCAGCGTGCGGGATTCACCGGCCTGCGCGCCCACCAAGCCCTCGTCCCAGCCCTTGATGACGGAGCCGGCCCCAAGGTTGAACTCGAAGGGAGTAACGTGGCCGAAGGCTGCGTTTGTGTTGCTATCGAATTCGGTGCCGTTGGTGAGGTATCCGGAATAGTTCATGATCAGGAGTTCGCCGGCCTGGGTAACGGCGCCGCTTCCGGCGGCGGTTGTGTCGTACAGAAGGCCGCCGGTAAGGGAGGTGGTGGCCAGGGCGGTTCCCTGAATATCGAAGGTAAACGAGGGGGCATTGGAAGCATCGGAGGCGATGGTAACGGTCGCGGTGTCGAGCCCGGCAACGGTCGGGGTGAAGGTGATGACAAACGTGCTCGTGCCGCCGTTGGCCGAAATCGCCGAGCCCGGCTGTGTCGTGACGGTAAAATCACTGGCATCGGTTCCGGAGATCGTGACTGGTGTGGGCTGTGTGGTGTCGAGCGTTCCCGTGCCGGTGTTGGTAATCGTGTAAGTGCGGGTAAGGGGCACGCTGCCGCCGGCCGCGGTACCGCCAAAGTCGGTGAAGTTGCTCTGGCTGGGCGCGCTTTCGGCGTTGGCGATGTTCGCGGAGTTGCCCGCAAGGGTGATGGCGCCGCCGGAGAGAAGGACTCGCGATTCGAGCCGCTCGATCAGAATCTGGCGGCGGCCGCGAGAAACATGCCGGCGGGTGGTGGTGGTCTTCGCGGATGCAAATGGCTTTAAATACATGATGAGGCCCTCTCCTCAAAATCGCGAATCGATCGCGAATCCAGTGGATGAGCGTCCGACCCGGCCCGCACATATTAGCCGTACGTCCGGGAAAGCATCGCCCATCCTAAAGTCTGATTTAGCCCAACCGAGAGGCCTGAATAATACTTCCGAATGCTCCCGCGGTCAACGCGAACGCGTTTGCACGACCTGTAAGAGGGTCCGGGAATAGGGTCATCGGATGACAGCCTTCTGCGCATCCGCGCCGCGCGGATTTTGCGCTTTTTTGAACCGCTGCCGCCGACAAACCATTCCCGGAACACCCCACCGCCGTTTTTCTCGGACGTTGGCCGCCCAAGAGGATGTTCATTCCAACACTCGCTGTTCAAAATAACCCGTTTGGCTGGCCGTCGTTTCGCCGGCTGGAGTTAGGTCAAAAAGCGGCCTGGGGGCGATGGTTAAAATAACCTTTTTACCCCTTTTGTAGACAACTGATGACCTATGGGCGGCGGACCTTGCAAGCCGATGGGCGGGGACGAGTTGCGCGCAATCTTTTTTTCAAATCGGCGTGCGGCACGGATCTCGCTCTAGGAAAGCGTATCAAACGGAGGGCGATCGGAACGCCGCGTCGGTGAATCGATCCCAACCACATTTCACTGCGAGGTTCGCCATGTTCAAGTGTCAGGAAGATCAAATCGCCGTCTTGGGCATTTGTGTAGATCCCCCGGCAACGACGGGGCCATCGGCAGAGTTGAGCTATCACGCCGCCCACAACGGCCGCCGGGCAATCGATATGCTCCGGATGGTCAGTTTCGACATGGTGCTGGTCGGGCTGAAGATGCCGGACATGTCCGCGTGGGATTTCCTGCGCCATCTTAAGGCGGCATTCCCCAACCAGAAATGGGCGATGATCGGCGGTCCGATCACGGAGAGCCAGGAGGTGACGGCGCGCATGTTCGGCTGCACCACTCTCTTCGAGAACACCCCAACCGACAAGGAGCTTTTGCAGCTCACCGCGCGGATGCGCGAACAGGCCGTGTCCAACGTGCTGACCGGCAAGTTCGAGCGCCCGGCGACGGCCCAGCCGTCGCGGATTCACAGCGACAGATAAGCCGCGCCGGCTGAGCTTGCGCCAGTCGGTACCTTGGGAGAAATGGCAACGGAGGACCGGAGAAAGCCGTGAATACGTATCATGTCCATCGTCGTTCGCAGTCCCTTTCCAGAGGTAAGTCGATTGTGGTGGGCGCCGCCGCCGCGGCGGCGGCTTGGCTGTTCGGCCTTTGTGCCGCCCGGCCTTGCGACGCCGCGAACATCGTGCTCACCGATGGAAACTCAGCCGTTACCATCGATCCCATTGGTCCCGCGGGCGTTGAGAATTGGTCCATCAACGGCCAGAACCAACTCAGCCAGGAGTGGTTCTGGGTTCGAACCGGCAGCACCGGCGGCCAGGTAAGCATCGACACCCTCAGCGCACCATCGACCTGGCTCTACGACACCAACGGCGACGCCCTGAACGACACGGCCATGATCACTTATGGCTCGTCCCATGGACTGCTGATTACGGTCACCTACGGCCTTTCCGGCGGTCAAGCCGGATCGAAAACTTCCGACCTCTCGGAGACCATCGAGATCAGCAATGATGGAACGTCGCCGCAGACTTATCACTTCTTCGAGTACGCCGACTTCAATCTTGGTAACTCGACCAGTGGCCAGGCGGTGACGATTTCCGGAGCCAACACGGCGACCGACCAGGGAAATGGATGGCGGGCCCAGACCGTCGTCAGCCCGGCGTCGTCGGAATATGAGGCCAATGTCTTTCCGAACCTGTTGAATCGCATTTCCAGTTCCACCACGGCATGCACGTTGTCGGATGTCAGCACGTCGACCGTGGGAGATGGGGAATGGGGATTCGAATGGGACATGACTCTAGGGGCCGGATCGTCCTACGTTATTTCGGGCGATCAGAACGCCATTCAGAACATCACGACAATTCCCGAGCCGGTCAGCGGCCGGATCGCAGCGCTCGGGTTAATCGCTCTGTGCCTCCAGCGGCCTCGGCGTCAGGCCAGGTGGGCGGCCGGCTAAACGTGGAAGGCTTCGCCTCCACGCTCGTACACATTTTCCACACCGAACCGGGGGCGGCGCGTTGCCGCCCCTGATTCGTTTTCTTGATCCGGCGATTGCGCCCACTATCCTCTACCGGCATGATCAACCGGTTTCTCCTGGGAGTTTGTTATTACCCCGAACACTGGCCGGCCTCGCGCCACGAGTCAGACCTGCGCCGCATGCGCGACAGCGGGTTCGATCTCGTCCGGATCGGCGAGGGGGCGTGGAGCTATTTTGAACCGGAGGAGGGCCAATTCCAATTCGACCTCTTCGACCGCGTCATCGACCTCTGCCGGAAGTACGGCGTCAAGGTGGTCTTTGGAACTCCGACGTATTGCGGTCCGGCCTGGATCGCCGACAAATACCCCCAAGTCCTGCGGTGGAATTTCCAGCGCATTCCAATGCGGCACGGATCGCGCCGGAATTTCAATTACACTTCGCCCAAGTATCTCGAACTTTCCGACCGCATCTGCACGGCTCTGGCCGAGCATTATGCCGGCGAAAAACAGATCATCGGCTGGCAGCTCGACAACGAATTCAATTGCCACATGGACGTGAGCTATGCCCCGAGCGATACGCTGGCGTTTCGCCGCTGGCTGCGGGAAAAATACCGGACGCTGACTCACCTCAACAAAGCGTGGGGAACCGCGTTCTGGTCGCAAGTTTATAGCGATTGGGACCAGCTTGATCTGCCGCACCCCACCAGCGCGTGTCCCAATCCCACGCAGGTTCTGGACGAATCCCGCTTCATCAGCGACACCGTCGTCCGATTTGCGCGCCGGCAGGCGAAGATTCTCCGCCGGCGCAACCATCGCTGGTTCATCACGCACAATGGGCTGTTTGACAACGTCAACGGCCCGGATTTGGCGAAGGCGCTCGACTTTTTCAGCCACGACCAATATCCGCTTTTCGCGGAGGATTGGCCGGGCCGGGCCAACGCGCTGGTTCAGGCCCGGAGCCTTTCGTTTCCGTACGCGATCCTCGAGCAACAATCCGGCCCGGGCGGACAGATGAGCTATCTCCAGCGCACGCCCCGCGCCGGCGAGCTGCGGCTGTGGGCGTGGCAATCCGTCGCCCACGGCGCGAAACTCCTGAGCTTTTTCCGCTGGCGGACCTGCCCCTACGGCGCCGAACAGCATTGGCATGGATTGCTCGGTCAGGACAACAAAGACACCCGCCGGCTCGCGGAGGCCAAAACCGTGGGCCGGGAAATCCGCAAGCTTCCAGCGGAATTTTTCGATGCGGCCCCGGTAAAGATCGCCGCGATCC
Organism: Tepidisphaeraceae bacterium; assembly: GCA_050014015.1. Taxonomy (GTDB): domain Bacteria; phylum Planctomycetota; class Phycisphaerae; order Tepidisphaerales; family Tepidisphaeraceae; genus PALSA-1353. The sequence continues at coordinate 1,396 of JBEKEC010000023.1, read as the reverse complement.
TCCGCGATTTTGACAACGAAACCAACGAACGCCGGATCAACACTTATACCAAGAGCGGGCAGGCCGAATTCGCTCGCTGGCTGCGGGGACTGGCGCTGCGGCACGTCCCCGCGGATTATGTCTGGCCGGATTCGCGGTTCGATGCCTACAGGGCCTTGATTCTTCCCCATCAGAAGATCGTTACGCGGGAACTGGCTCACAAACTGGAAAAATACGTCGCGGGCGGGGGAGTATTGGTGCTCGGGGCGCAGGGTGGATTGAAGGACATCAATTGCCATATTGTCGAGCGAACTGGGCCGGGGCTGCTGGCGAAGCTCGCCGGTGTTGAGATCGAGGATTGGACAACCCTAAGCTCCAAAGAGACGCGCAGCGCGCGCATCATCAATGGCCAGCCCATCACCCTGACCACATTCGTCGAGCGACTGCGCCCCACGACCGCCAGGTCCGTCGCACGCTGGCTGGCCGGCGACTCCCTGCTTTCCGATTCGCCCGCCGTCACCGTCAACAAATTCGGCGAAGGCAAAGTCTATTACGTCGGGGGCTACTGCCCCGAAGCGGCAATCGATCTGCTCATTGAGCATCTGATCGCGTCGGCGGACCTTTCCATTCCGCTGTCCGCCCCACCGGAAGTTGAGATCATCCATCGCGTGGCAAACAACACGCGCTATGTCATCGCGCTCAACCACAACTCAAGCGCGCAGCGCATTTCCGGCCTTCCCGCCGGCAAGGAGCTTCTCACGGGCCGGGCCGTCAATGGAGACCTGATTCTTTCGGGTTTTGACGTGGCGGTTGTGCGAATGCATCATCGCCGCCAAACTTGACCGTAGAGCTCCTCCATTTGAAGGGTGAACCGGGCCGCATCGGTTAAAGCGGATTTTTGCATTCGCTGGCGCAGGCCGGCTCGCAGGTCCGCCAGCTTTGCTACATCCCCGGAAAGTCGAACGGCAAGCGAAACATATTCCTTCGGCGTTTGCCCGATCAACTCCGGCAGGCCAAGGTTGTGCAGCGCGCTGCAAGCAACCCGGCCCACGGACGTGCAGCCCGACAACGTCACCACCGGCACGCCCATCCAGAGTGAATCCAATGCGGTGGTGTGTCCGGAAAATGGAAACGTGTCCAGGGTGATGTCGATGCGGCCGTACTGCTTCAGGTATTCAAATCGAGATTGCTTGTCGATAAACTCAATTTTCCGGGGATCGACGAGCCGTTCGCGGAATTGATCGAGCAATCGCTGCCGATGGCTGCCCAGACCGGCGAGGATGTGGAGCCGGGAATCGGGCACGGCCCGCAGTATTTCCGCCCACGCCGCCACAACCGATGGATTGATTTTGCTGAGGCGATTCAGCGAACCAAAGGTGATCGAGCCGCTGGCCAATGCCGGCAGCGGGGTTACCAG
>JBEKEC010000022.1:0-128457 GCA_050014015.1 Tepidisphaeraceae bacterium | reverse complement strand
CCATGAGGCGTATCCTTTTCTGTCCCGCGTGGGACGCTGGTGAACCGCTAAGCACGATCCACCGAAGGTACGCCGCTTTTATTCAGCCGCCAACCATCCACGACTTTCGGTTATAGCTCCGGATTCTGTCGCGATCACAACCGTGTGGCCGCTAGGGAGCGGGCGTATTTCGAGACTGCATGATGCCGAAGTCCTTTGCTGGCGGAATCAAAGTTCATTTTCATTCCCGCAAAGACGATCTCGCCAAGCCGGTGGTCTTTGGCAAGTTTTGGAGCGATTTTCAAGGCGGCCAATACCCAACGATCCTGGTTTGGGGCCTTAGACATTTCGTGCGTTCGGGGCGATACGATGTTTACCCTCAGCTAAAGGTCCCTGGCGATAATCCCACGTGGGACTTGAGATATTTTTCGACAGGAGACTGGAGCCGGCAGGGTCATACCGAAACGTTATTTGAAGTTGTATTTCCATACTGGTTTTTGTTCCTGGCGCTCTTGGCACCTGCTCTGGGAATGTCTGCTCTTTCATTTCGCCCGTTTCGTCGTCGAACCATGAACAGGTGTTCGCGCTGCGGCTACGACCTGCGCGCCACGCCGGATCGGTGTCCGGAATGCGGTGCTATCCCAAAGGCGGAAGCAATACGTCGCCAGCCATGACACCGCGCCAAATGAAGTCGATGTCTCCCGCAATTTGAGACGAGGGCTACCTCCTACACCGCAGCCAGATCCGCCGGGTTTCCCAATACCGATCCGGGTGTATTGGCCGTGGGTATTTGGCGAAAAGATAGCGATTAATACTCCGCACGCCGTAATTACCGGACGTTGCGAGAAGTTCCCAAAGATTATTTGACCCTCCACCGAACCGGTGCTATATTCAATGGGTGCGCCTTCAGGCGGCGCTTTGTTACGCTAGTTGCGCGAAGGGTTTAGGGGTGTTGAGCTAAAGCGGAAGCCGATTTCTTCCGCCTCAGGGTGGCCGTGAAATGCGCGCCGAAGCGTACAGCACCTTTGATGATGCCAAGAGTCGTATTTTGCAGGCCACGGATATCGTTGCCCTGGTGGGGCAAACGGTGCGGCTGAAGCGGCGAGGAAAAGATTTTGTCGGGCTTTGCCCATTTCATCAGGAAAAAACGCCGTCGTTTTCGGTAAGTCCCTCCAAGCAGCGGTTTTACTGCTATGGATGCGAAAAAGGCGGCAACGTCATCGACTTTGTGATGCTCCGCGACCGGGTGGAATTCAAGGACGCGTTGCGGACGTTGGCTGAATCGGCGGGCATCGAGTTGCCGGCGTTCAGGCAGACCAAGGAATCGGTAAGCGAGCGGCAGATTCTGCTGGAAGCACAATCGGCGGCCGCGATGTTCTTTGAAAAGTTGCTTTCCCATCCGCAGCAAGGTGAAGGTGCGCGGAAATACCTGGCCGAGCGCGGGTTCAACGCGGAGTCGATCCAGCGGTTTCGCATCGGCGTTGCGGCCGACGCCTGGGACGCGCTGCTCAAGAGCGTGGCGATGAAGAAATTCACGCCGCCGCAGCTGGCGCTGGCCGGGCTGGTCAAACCGCGCGAGGGGGGAGATGGGTATTACGACACGTTCCGCAACCGGCTGATGTTTCCCATCCGGGATGAAAGCGGCCGGGTGATCGCGTTCGGCGGGCGCGTGATGCCGGGGTCGGATGACCCGGCCAAGTATCTCAACAGCCCGGAAACGCCGCTGTTTTCCAAGAGCCGATGCGTTTTCGGATTGGATTTGGCGCGGGCCAAAATCGTCGAGACGCGAACCGTCGCCGTGGTCGAAGGATATACCGATGTTGTCATGGCCCATCAGTTCGGGGTCGGCAACGTGGTCTCAGTCCTGGGCACGGCGCTGACGGAGCATCACGTGGCCATGCTGCGGCGATTCGCGGACCGAATCGTGCTGCTGTTCGACGGCGATCGCGCCGGAGACAACGCCGCCAGCCGGGCTTTGGAATTGTTCCTGAGTCAACCGGTCGAGATCGCCATCGCCTCGTTGCCGCAGGGCATGGACCCGGATGAGTTCCTCCTGGCGCATGGGGCGGACAAGTTCAACGAATGCCTGGCCCAGGCGACGGATGCCCTGGCTTTCAAATGGAATCAACTGGTGCGCGATCTGAAAACGGAGAATGGGCTAACGTCGCGGCAACAAGCGGTTCAGCAATATCTGGAAACGCTGGCGGCGGCACGGGGTTCCGGGACGATTGATCCGATTCGCTGGGGCGCCGCCCTGGCGCGGGTGAGCCGATTGACCGAGACTCCCATGGAGGAACTGAATCGCCGGTTCCGGATAAGGCCGGGCAAGGGCCGGCAGGCCGTTATGGCTCAAGTGGAAGACGGCGGCGTGCCGAAAAGCAATGCTCCAGCCAGAACGCTGACCGCTCGCCAGCGGGCAGAGGGTTTTATTCTGGGACTTTTGTTCGCGGAGCCAAGCCGCTGGCATAGAATTCAGCAAGAGCTTAAGCCAAGCGACTTTACGGATGATACGCTTCGCCGCATCGCCGAGCTGTTCTGGCGGCATCTGCAGGATGAGGGAGAGCCGGTATTCAACGAGTTCCTGGCCGTCTTATCGGACGTGGAACTCAAGAGCGTCGCGGTGAAATGGGCGGACGAGGTTTCTAGTTTGGAGGATCCGGAAAGATACTTAGACGAGTCCCTGCTCCATATAATAAGGGAGCGGGAATGCGAGGAGCAGCGAGAGATTATGGTTGAACTGAGGCGGTCGGCATCAAGGGAATTGCCCGCGACGACCGCACAGTCGCCCGAACCGCAACGCGATCTGTCCGTGGACAAGGAAACCTTGCGTAAATTGCAGGAAAAAGCTCGTCATCCCGACCTAAAGCGTGTTACTCTTAAGGGGTCGTGAGCATACGATTAAGCAGGCCATGGAACGGCCATTTCCGTGCGGTTTGAAAAACTGAATATTGGCAATGCGCTAAGGTTCGCGTTGCAACGATCAGGAATGACCCTGAAATCGTTGGCCCGGCCTGAGCGTCATTATCGAAAAGATCGGCCGCAGGCGTGCGGCCGGTCGTTGCGGCGGGCGAGCGCCTTCCGCTGGAAAGTGGTCGTTGGGACATGGCAAGGATTGAATCACCCCTGATCGGGTCCGGATCGCAGGAAGAAGTTGACCTTCGCGTCCAGGCGCTATTGGATTTGGGCACCTCGCGCGGATACCTCACGTACGAGGAACTCAACGAGCGCCTGCCGGACGAGGTTGTTTCCCCTGATAAGCTCGATTCGCTTTTGATGATGATCGACGAGATGGGCATCAAGCTCATTGACGAAGCCGATGCGCCCGAGCATCAGGCCAAAGCCGTCGTGCGGATAAAAATCGAGAAGATCGAAAAGATCGGCGAGAAGGTTGGAAAGTTGGCCAGGGCCGATAGGACGGCCAAACCCCCGCAGACCCCCGAAGAGGAAGCTGCCGAGGACGACGACGATGACGAAGCGCTGGATCTGAACCTGGAAGCGGAGCTTGCGGAGGCTTCGACCAAGCGGATCGACGATCCGGTGCGGATGTACCTCACTCAGATGGGGGAAATCCCCCTCCTGACGCGCGAGCAGGAAATCGCCCTGGCCAAGAAGATCGAGATCACCCGGAAGATTTTCCGCTCCAAGGTCCTGGAGAGCGATTACTGCCTTCAGTCCGCGGTGGAAATACTTCAGCAGGTGGACGACGGCGACCTGCCGTTCGACCGCACCATGAAGATCAGCACCGATGAGGGCATGGCCGACAAGGGGACGATCGGACAGCGGATTCCGATGAATCTGGCGTCGGTGCGGCAGATGCTTTTGCGCAACCGGAAGAACTGGGAAGACCTTGGCGAGGTCAAGACCAAGAAAGAGCAGGAAGAGCTTCGGCTGGCGGTTCGCCGCCGCCGCCGCCGCAGCGTCAAGCTGCTCGAAGAACTCGCCCTGCGCACCAGCAAAGTCACCCCGCTGATGAAGAAGCTTTCGTCCATCAGCACCAAGATGGTGGAGCTGGAGCAGCGGATCGAAGAGCTGAAGAAAGTGAAAGACCCCGGCGAAGACCTGGAAGTCTGCCAGGAGGAACTCAGCGGGCTGGAAGACCTGGTGCTGGAGGACGCCCAGAACCTGCACCGCCGCGTCGTGGCCGTCCGCAAAATCTACAACAAGTACGAGGATGCCAAGCGCAAACTTTCCGGCGGCAACCTGCGCCTCGTCGTCTCCATCGCCAAGAAATACCGCAATCGCGGCCTCTCGTTCCTGGACATCATCCAGGAAGGAAACACCGGCCTGATGCGCGCGGTGGACAAATACGAATATCGCCGCGGGTTCAAGTTCAGCACCTACGCCACCTGGTGGATTCGCCAGGCCATCACGCGGGCGATCGCCGATCACGCCCGAACCATCCGAATTCCAGTACACATGATCGAGACGATGAGCAAGCTCCGCAACATCAGCAAGGCGCTGATGCAGGAGCTTGGACGCGAGCCGACCATCGAGGAGATCGCCCGGCGCGCCAAGATGACCGTCGCCGAAACACGCCGCGTGCTCAAGATCAGCCGCCATCCCATTTCGCTGGACCGCCCGGTCGGCGAGAGCGAAGACAGCTATTTCGGCGACTTCATCGAGGACGAAAAGGCCGACAATCCCGTCGAGTCGGCCACCCAGGAAATGCTCAAGGACAAAATCGAGCAGGTCCTCAAGACCCTCACCTACCGCGAGCGCGAAATCATCAAGCTGCGCTACGGCATCGGCGACGGATACACCTACACGCTTGAAGAGGTTGGACGCATCTTCAAGGTGACGCGCGAGCGCGTCAGGCAGGTCGAGGCCAAGGCCATCCGCAAACTCCAGCATCCTGTGCGGGCGCGCAAGCTCGAGGGATTCCTCCCCGGCGGGTTGGCCAGATGACCGATCCTCCCATCTATTGCCCCGCCCGGTAATTGAGAAAGATCGGTTCCGGAATCGCCGTCACGTCGACCGACAGCGCGGCGCCCGCTTTCGGCAAGGTCATGAACAAACACCAGCGCGCTCCGTGCTTCAGGTCCGGATCATACAGGATGATGCACTTGTCGCCGCGGCTGGGGGACCACATGCCGGCCGGTTGATAGACGAATGGCTTGCCGGTTGACGCGGAGGTGAACTGAAGGTCCTGGCCTCCGGGCATATTTCGCAGCTCGTCGAGCGCCGCGGGCATCTGCTCGTGGTCGCGGTAATACAGCAGCACGTATCCCCCGACGTCCTGAAGCCGCGCGGCGGTGGGATCGGTCGAAACGATCTCATCCGGCGACGATGGAACGCCTCCCGAGGCGTTGCCTCCGTTTCCCTGGCCGAAATCAAACGTCGTCTGAGCGCCCGCGGTTGGCGCAGGGGTCGCCGGCTGACAACCGGCCAACAGCAACCCGGTCATCACAACCGCCAGGGCATTGCCAAGCGATCGAACGGACATCAGCGAATCTCCATTTCAATTGTTGCCCGGGTCCGGCGGCTCCAGGATAGATGGCTTGGAGGGCGGCGCGGGGGGAACATAGCTTGGCTCCGGCTGCGTGGAGGCATTGCCACGCTGCATGCCCTTCATGTGATCCTGGAACACGCCCGGCTGCACGGCGCCCGGCACCAGCCGCAGCCCCTTCATTTCATCCTCGCCCATCGGCTTGAGCACGTCCGGCTCCGCCGCCACGTGCGGGGTGAGGAAAATAAGCAACTCGGTCTTGGTCTTCGTCGTCGTGTTATATGAGAACAGCAACGGGCCCAACAGTGGGATGTCTCCCAGCAGTGGAATCTTGTTGGCGCTCACCGTCTTCTGGTCCTGCATCATTCCACCGATGACAACCGTCTGCCCGTCGTGCACGGTGAGATAGCTGTCGGCGGACCGGACGTCGAAGACCGGCAACGACACGCCCTGCTGGATCGTCACCGTCTGCGCCGTCAGCGACGAAACTTGCGGAGAGACCAGCATCGTCACCAAGCCCTCGGGATTGATGTGCGGAGTCACCGTGAGGATGATGCCGATGTCCTGATATTGGGCATTGTTATGCACGCCGCCCGTGGTATCGACGGTCGTGTTGGTGATAAACGGCACCTCGCTGCCGACGGTGATGTCGGCCTCCTGGTTATCGCTGGTCAAGATATAAGGCCGGGACAGCACGTCCAGCTTGTTCTGCTGTGCCAGGGCCTGGAGCTTGACGCTGATGTTGCCTTCCAGCAGAGTCGTGACGAACCCGCCGGGGTTTGAGACGGAAGCGGCCGCGGCCGCGGCGCCGAGCGTGCTCGTGAACAACTGTTCCTTGCCGGCCGGATTACGATTCGTGTCGAGGATGGAAAAATCGGTCCCGAAATCCAACTCGTTGTCGTGCGTCACTTCGGCTATGAGGACCTTGATAAGCACCTGCGGCACGCGGCTGTCCAGCTTGTCGATCACGCTCAGGACTTGCTGCTTGTATTTGGTCGCGGTTGCGATGAGCAGCGAATTGGTGTCCTGGTCGGCGACGACGTAGACCTGTCCGATCAACTCAGAGACGCCGCCCGCATTTGCGGCGCTGCCTGACACGCCCACTCCACCGATACCACTGGCGGCGGAAGTCCGGCCACCAATGGTGGCGCCGCCGGCTGTGCCGGCGGTTCGGCTACCGCCGCCAAATCCGCCTCCGCCTCCGCCAAAACCACCGCCACCGCCGAGACCCCCGCCGCCTCCTCCGAAGCCCCCGCCGCCGCCCAGGCCGCTGCTGCTTCCAAAGCCGCCGGAGCCGGAAACGCGGTTTCCCGTGCTGCTGGAAAACGTCGAACGTTGTGCCGTGCTGCTGCTGGCCATCGTGCCGCTGAACAGTCCGTTGAGCGTTGATGCCATGTCAACCGCCACGCCGTTTTTCACGCGGTAAATGAAGAAGTCTTGTTCGGACGCGGGATTGGCATCGAGTTGGCTGAGGACGCCGTCGATGATCGCCAGGGTGTCCGGTGGTCCGGAAACAACGACCGTATTGGTTCGTGCGTCGGCCGAAGCTTGAACGTGACCGGTGTTGCCGGTGTCTTGCTGCGCCGCGGCTGCTGCGCCGCCGCCCGGCCCGCCTGCGCCGCCACCGAAGCGGCCTCCGCCCCCAGGGCCTCCTCCTCCGCCAAACCCTCCGCCTCCCGGCCCACCGCCGCCACCGCCACCGAATCGGAAAAATGGCAGATTGCCGAACGGCCCATTCTGCGCCGCGGTGGTTGTCTGCGGATTGAAGATGTTCATGATCAGCGTGGCCGCCGCGGTGGCGTCGGCATACTTGAGTTGCTTCACGCGGATGTCACTGGCCGCCGATTCGTGCTTGTCCAGGCCCGACACGATCTCCACCACCCGCCGCACGTTCGCCGACGTATCCGTGATCATCAGCGAGTTGCTGGCCGCGTTGGCGGTCAGGTCCGCGTTGGTGTTGACCAGCGGCTGAAGGTCCGTCTTCAACTTCACCGCATCCAGGTTGCGCACCGGAATGATCTGCGTGATCAATTGGTCCGTTTCCTCGATCTTCGTCGCATCGTTGCCGGAAAGGACCGGAATGTTCGCATGCTTGGCGTCGGCCAACGCTTCGATCTTCAGCACCTTGCCCATTTGAATCGCCGTGAGGTCTTCGTGCTGTAGGACCGTGTTGAGGTATTTGACGGCTTCTTCGGGAGTGATCGGGTCGCGATTGATAATGGTGACCTGGCCCGTGGGGACGGCCTGCTCGATGACGAAAAACCCGGCATTTTGCGAAAGGTAATCGATGACGGCGCCGACTGAAGCGTTCTTGAAGTTAAACGATATCAGCTTCGCGGTCGGCTGCGTGGTAGGGGAGCTGATCAGTTGGCCGCTGGAAGCGGCGACGCCCGGGCTCGGCTCCGTGCTTGGACTGTCGGAAGTCGACGGCGCCACCTGCGCCGCCGACCAGGTGGGAGAAACCGCCCCGACCGCCATCGACGCCAGGAGAAATGCCATTGTGCGCAATTGTCGTTTCATGTTGAGCCTTTCATTTCCGTATGTGCGATGTCAGCGTCCCGATTCCGCCGCCCGCCGCCGGCGGAGATAATCTTCCATCGATTCGTTGGGGCCGCGCGGCCCGGTTCGTTGCGGCTGAGTGGACGCTTGCGTGGTCGCGCCCGCGTTGGCAACGCCCCACACGTCCCCGCCCGCCAGGTTGTAGCCGACGAAGACGCGAACTATTTTTCCGCCCGCATCCTGATACTCCAATGAATCCAGCGTGATGTTGACGATTTTGCCCGCGGCGATGGCGTCGCCCACTTTCACGCGGGTTATCGTGCTCTCCTGCTGGTCCTCCAGAAAGGCGAGCTTGCCGTTGTCCGCCACCGCTACGCCCGTGAGGACCAGTTGGGTCGGCGATGGAGGCAGGGGCCCGGGGAGACCGGGAGCTTCCTGGCGCGGCGGCCGTTGATTGCCTTTGACGAAGATATTGCGGGCGCCCACCTCTTCGTAAATCGTCGGCAGGTTTGGCTGCGCCGGTTCATTGCGCCGCTGATTTCGCCGGTTTGGGCGGTTCGATTCATATTGCGGCGCGGCGACAGACGGGCGCGTCGCCGGCGCCGCCGCCGAAACCTCCGGCCGCGTCGTCGATTCCGCCGCCATCGCCGAGCTTGCAATCGCCACAATCAGCAGCGTCCAAATCTTCATGGCATTCCTTCCAATTCATTGAACATTTCGCTGGCGGCGGCGGCGCCAGGGACCGTCGGCGGCATGTACAGCGCGGAAACGACCAGCTTCACGTTCAACTGATCCGTTCCTTCCCGCGTGGCTTGGATTTTGATGTCGTTCAACCGGATCGGGATGCGGGCGCTTTCGATCGACCACAGGAATCTGGCGATCTGCCGCATCGAATCCGGCCCCGACGTGTTGAAATCCAGACTGAAGTTGATCACTTGGAACGGGCCTTTTTGAGTGGAAACGTGCTCGGAATTGATGGATTCCAGATTGATGTTGGCCACGCGGGTCCAGGTCTGGATCATCTGCTGCGTGCGGCTCTGCGCGGTGGAGTCGTCCGCCTGAAGTCCGTTGGACAGCATCGCGTTCCATTCCGCTTGCTTGCTCTTTTGCAGCCGGAGGAGGTTCTGATCGTCGCCCAGCGTCTTGGTCGCGGTCCGCATGTCGTCCTGCAGCGCCGCCGCCCGGTCGAAGTAGGGACCGACGATCAGACCGTTGATCCCCAACAGCGCCACCGCGGCCATCGCCCCGATCCCAATGTACTTTTCACGTTTCGATAAAACCACGATCACTCCAATTCAATGCCGATCATTTGGCCTGTTCCGCCGCCGGCTTCGGCGGCTCGTAACTGAACGTTATGGAAAACAGGAATTCCTGGGTGCGCGGGACCTTGGTTTCGGGACCGATCTTGATGTCCTTGAACACCGACGGATTGCGGCCCATCCGATCCCTCAGCGCGGTCACGCTTTCGAGGTTGGGGGTGTGGCCCTGAAGCGTGGCGAACAGCGTTCGCTCGCCAGCCGTTCCCGCCGCCGGCGCGCCGGGCTGATTGTTACCGGCGTTCAGCGGCGGTGTTTCGGCCTTGATTTCCAAATTGGTCGCGTACGTCTGGCCATCCTCGGGAATGAACGCATCCAGATCGCGCATGCACGCCAGATAGCGCGGATCGCCTCCGTGCCAGTATTGAGCCAGCGATTCTTTGCCGACGAAATCGCGCGCTGCATCCACGTCCTTCTGCTGGGCGTTGATTTTCGATTGCAGGGCGTTCACCTTTTGCTCCGTGTTATTCAGGTCGGTGTAGGCATAGATGCCAAAGGCGATGAAAAGGACGACCGCCGCACCCGCGAGATATCCCCATCGGGGAATGCGGTGCTTCCTTGGCGGAGCGAGGCGCGAATGAAGGAAGTCGATTCCCGGCCTGCTCTCATCCATGGCGGACAGCGCCAGGGCGACCGCCGCCGCGAATTTGTTCCCCTGCCCGTTGATTCCCGCGCCCGAAGCCTCGACGCCAAGGGTCTGAAGCTCGCCGCTCTGCACGTTCACGCCAAGTTGCTCGCCGAGGCTCGCCGCATCGACGCCTGCGCCGTCCCACAGGATCATCTCGCGCCGGCCGTCGTCGCCGCCCAGCGTGGAAAACGCTCTTCGCAATTCGCTGACGAAGGGTGGCTGCGGCAACGGCGGGCGCAGGCTGCGCATCGCCGCCGCCGTCGATTGACGTTGCCAGGACAATTCCGATCCCGCCGAACCCGCCGCCAAAACCAAAACGTCCCGCTTCAGCGAAGCGCCGGTGATCGTTCCCAGCGCCAGCGCCGAGGGCATGATCGCCAGCGGCTGAAGGCGGGCGCCGTCGCAAAGCGATTCGATGCAATCGACGTATTTCCTGGGCGTCGCCGCCAGAAGCACGGTTCGCGACGCGCTGCCCGCGGCGGCATCGCCGGCAAAGTCATACACCAGGTCTTTCAATTCGGAGGAGAATTCCGCCTCGGCGTCCAGCCGCAGCAGTTGCGCGATCGTCGCATCATCCGCCGGGGGAACGTCCTTGGGTTTGACCACCAGCCATTTGAGCGGGATTCCGATGACCGCCGATCGCGTGGAAAAATGATTGTCCTTGAGGAAATGCCCCAGCGCCTTGGCAAGTTCCGCGGGTTGGGAGATGGAAATCCCCTCGGGATAGAGCAGTTCCGCCAGCCGCTTGACCCGCGGCCGGCCCTCGGCCGCGACGACCTCCGCGGCCATCAGCGACCGCTCACCCATCGCGATCCCCAACACTTTCTTATGATGCATGCTCTTCAAGTTTCGCTTCCTTAACCGGGCCGGGGACGGCCCGGCTCATTTAGTGATTCTGACTCTGTCCCATAGCGCCCGGAGACGTCAGGGCCGTGCCGAGCCAACCCAGTTGAAGTTGGCCGCGCGAGGCTGAATCCTGAAACTGTTTCTGCGAAATCGGCAACGGCCAGCCGTAGGCCGTCAAGTCCTTCCGATAAATGATCACCGCCGGAGGGGTCGCCGTTCCTAGCGAGACGGCCAGAGGATTAAACCGGCTGACATCGACGACGATGCGGACGCGTTTGAACGCGCGTCCGTCGGCGCTAACGGCAACAATGTCGCCCGAGTATCGGTACGATGCCCCGGTCAGGTAGGCGGTCGCGCCGGCCGCCCCGGGTCCGGCGGCCTGAATTGCCCAGCCATAGCCCGTGATTCCCGTCTGCCCGCTGCTGCTGGCTTCGTACGCCGTCTCGCGGGCTTGGACAATGGATTCGGCCTGCGCCTGGGATAATCCCAACGCCTCCAGCACCAGCGGCGAGGCGGTGAAGGGGTTGATCACTCGATTGGCGGCCGGCCCGGCCGGCGCGTTGGTGCCGTTGCCCGGCGGGACCGAGTACGCCGTCAGATAGTTGAACAACCCGGCGTTGCCGGCCGTGTTTCCGTTCAGCATCCCCCCCGCCGACTGGCCGGTGTTCTGCGTATATTCCAGCAGGAGCGTGTTTCGGCTCGGATCGTTGCCCCACAAGAGCTGCGGCATGACGTTCTGCTGCAAGTCCGCCTGCTGACCCACGAGCAGCAATTCTTCCACCGTTTCAAATTGAGAGCCTTTGAGCTGGTATGGCTCCGGCAGACTGGAATAGTCCTGGCTGGTGGCGCCACTGGCGTTGGCGTTGGACCCGCTGTGCGCCCAATTGCTTATCGAATAAGGAATGTCATCGGGAAGAGTCAAGTTCAGCGAATCGCATAACGTCGCCAAGCCATTGTTCATCAGCGTCGTATTGTTGACGTTGAGCTTGGACGATTCGTCCACGATGCCACTGACCGGACCCTGCACGTCGCTCAGATCGGCCGGAAGAATCCAGAAATATCCCGTCCTTTCCACCGACCCGACCGGGATGGTATCGCTCTGGACTTGGGTGGTGAGCGTATAAGCGTCGGACGTGTATTCGTCGATCTGGGCGAGCATCCACTGCTCGGCGCCGAGTTCCACGGCATCGGCCTGGGCCTGGGAACGAAGATTCGCCGACGCCAGCGCTTCGGTGCGCATCGCCTGCGCGAATACCAACGCCAGGCCCGTCAGGATCACGATGATCCCCAATGCCATGACGAAAATGACTCCACGCCGACGATTCATAGTCCCGAAACTCCCGCGTTCACCTGGGGATCCAGGTCGGCCGTCGAACAGGGCAGAAAAACCACCCGCGTGAATGAGATCGTCTGGACCCTTCCGTTTGACTGCGGCGTTTCTTCCAGTTCCAGAGTCACCCTGACCGCCGCGGGAATCGTGTTGTCCTCCTGCGTGGCGTCCCATGAACCGGCAGTGCTGGTTTGCGGAGTAAAATTGGTCCCATCGTAGGAATATTCCAATTTGAAGCTCGATACCCCGGTGCAGACGACCTCCTCATCGGTCGATGCGGTCTGGCCGGATACCGGCAACAGATTCCGCGTCACCCGCCGCACCAGAACGTGATCCGCTTTGCCCACGGGCTGAACGACTTTGTATTCCACGCACTTGATTTCGCCGTTGGCATAGACGTGGACGGGACTGTCCGACGTGGTGAAGAAGATCACGTCGTCGGCCTCGTGGCCGCGGTTGTCCTGCTCCGGCGTTCCCAGAAAAGCGGTCTGCTCATTATTGGTCGCAGCCGTCGGCGCTCCGACCAAGACACTGGCCGGATTTGTCTGCGTCTGCATCGCGCTTTGCAGGTCGTCACAGAAATACTCCAATGCGATGGACGACTGATCCCCCGGCGTCACGGCGGCCTGGGCTTTGCGAGTCGTGTTATAGGCCATCCAGAGAGTCGAGGACATCGAAACGGCGATGATCCCCACGATGGTCAGCGCTACCACCAACTCGATCAGCGTAAAGCCCCTCATTCCCCTCCCCCTGTACCCAGGGGGAGGGCCAGGGTGGGGGTTCCTCGATGAGGCCACAAAACGCGGCCACAGCCCGCACTGGCTACGCATCGAACGAACATTGGCATTACGGCGCGTCATTGCTGCACTTGTTCCCGGTTATATGCCAGACTGGTGAGCATCATCGACTCCGGATGGCTGCCATTGGCCCAACTGACGATCAGATCGATTTCCTGAATCCCCACGGTGGTGGTGTCCTGGTTCCACGGCTGGACGGTGGCCTTCCAATGGTATTGAAACCCTTCCTGCGCGGCGTCGGCGGCGAGAACGGGGTTTTGGCCCTGTGAGACCGCCAGGATCAGACAAGCCATCTGCGACTTGGCCAGCGAGGCGGCGTCGTTGCGATGCCGGGCCGCGTTGCCCGCCGCCGCCGCCGCCGTGATCGCGTGCATGATCGCCGGAATCACGATCCCGATCAGCAAAAGCGTCACCAGCACCTCGATGAGCGTGAAGCCGTGGCGGATTGCCGATTGCCTCAGGGTGCGTGACACATTCTGCAAACCATCTTCTTCCCCTCCCCTGGTACTCCGGGGGAGGGTCAGGGTGGGGGTTTGGTGGGCCAATCGACGTTCGACCCCCACCCCAACCCTCCCCCTGAGTACAGGGGGAGGGGGAAATTCTTTGCAGCAAGTGTCAGGCACCCATTGCCTCATCGCGCGGCCTCCTGAATATGGAACCTGTCCGCGGGGAGATCGCAGACCACCTCCACTTTGTGGCCGGAGTTGTCCGTCAACAGGATGGTGGCCGGGTCCGTCCGTCCGGTCGGCTGAATCTGCACCGATGCGTTACTCTGTGGAAACACCCAGATTGACCCAGCCCCCACCGTCGTGCCGTCGAGCAACTGATTAGGCTGCGGATGGACTTGTGCCTGGAGACCACTGGGCCAGGGAAGCAGCATGATCGGTTGCGGCGTATCGGCGTTCTCGACCACCTGCATCCTGATTCCCGTGGGAACGGAGATCGTCAGCGGCGCCCCGGACTCGAGAAGCGGCTTGCCCTTGTCTCCGGGGGAGTCGGTGGTGACATAAACCTTCCCCGAGCCGAAATTCAGATAACAGACGCGCGCTTCGCTGATCGCCTGGGTGCGGGCGTACTGGGAAAGTCCGACGATCTGCCTGCCAAAGTTGTCCACGGCCCGCCCGGCCGTAAACCGGCCCAGCGACGGCGCGAGGACGCCGGCGATGATCATGATGATCAGCATTACTAGGATCAGCTCGATCAGCGTGAACGCGGATTGTCGGTTGCGCCTGCGCATTTCAAGTTAGTCGGCTGCGATAGCGCCAGCCGATCCTTCCTGTCCGTCCGGGCCACCTGTCAAAAGGTCAAAATCAGTTCCATTGTTGCCTGGGGAGCGATAGATGTACGGACGCCCCCACGGGTCCATCGGAAGCGTGTTCTTGTCCAACGTCTTTTGCCAATTGGGCAGATCGGCCGGCTTGGTAATCAGGGCCTGCAACCCCTCGGAAGTTGTGGGAAACCTCCCGTTATCAATGTCAAAAGCCGTCAGCGCCTGCTTCAGAGTGGAAAGGTCGGCCTGCGCCTTGGTGTTCTTGGCCTGGCCGACGCGGTTGACGACGCGCGGCACCAGGATCGTCGCCAGGATGGCGATGATCACCATGACCAACAGCAGTTCGATCAGCGTGAATCCCCGCCGGACCCGCGATCTATTTTTCAATTTCAACGCATTCATTTGATTGCTCCTTTGCAAATCAATGCACGATCTCGCCGAGGTTGAAGACCGGCAACAACATGCTGACGACGATCGTGCCGATGAGTCCGGCCATCACGAACAGCATGGCCGGCTCGGCAACGGAGACCAGCAGCCGAAGCTGACGGTCCAGGTCCTGCTCGTAAGATGACGCAAGACGAAGAAGTTCCTTGTCCAGCCGGGCCGTCTCCTCGGCAACGGCGATCATTTCGACCACGGACGGCGGAAAGAGCTTGGGGCTGTTGGCCAGGCTCTTGGACAGCGGCTCGCCGCGCTGAACCTGCTCGATGGCGTGGGAGACGGTGTCGGCGAGGGTTTGATTTCCAATGGCTTCGCGCGCCACGCGAAGCGCGGCCACCAGCGGAACCCCGGCGCCCACCAGCGTTCCCAGCATCCGCGCAAACCGCACCAGGGCGAATTGCGCGACAACCGGTCCGAGCACGGGCGTGGCAAGCACGGCCACTTCGATCCGCCGCCGGCCACCCGGCGTCGCCGCGGCACGCTTCCACGCGAATATCCCAACCACCAACACCGCCAAGACGACCAGGATATACCGCTTCAGGACGTTGCTGCACGCGATGACGACCTGCGTGATCACCGGCAAATCCGCGCCGAAGCTGGCGAAGATCGAACTGAATTGCGGAATGAAAAACGCCATCAGGAAAGTCACCACTCCCACCGCCAGGATGGCCAGGATGATCGGATAGACCATGGCGGCTTTCACCTTGCCCTTGAGGTCCTGCTCGCGGGCGCGGAAATCGGCGATCTGTCCGAGCACCACGTCCAGAAACCCCCCCGCTTCGCCGGCGCGAACCATCGCCACGTACACCGTCGAGAAACTTCCCGGCCATTTGGCCAACGCGTCCCCCAGCGACGTTCCCCCGACCACGTCGTCGTGAATGTCGTTCCAAAGCTGCTTGGCCGCCGGCTGGGACGCCTCGCGGCGAAGCAGCGCCAGCGACCGCGCCAACGGCACCCCGCCGGCCAGAAGATTCGCCAATTCGCGAGTGAATGCTTCGATGGCCTTGGCGTGAACTTTGCGCGGCTTGCCGCCATGCGCCCCGCCCTGAACTTTTTTCGCCGCCGCCGCCAGATCGCGGGCCTCTTCAATCGTCACCGGACGCAAGCCCTTGCGGGTCATCTCCGCCAGCGCCGCGCTCCGCGAATCGCTCGTCAGCGTCCCGCTGGTGCGCTGGCCGTCCTTGCTCAATGCCGTGTACGCGAAAACCGACATCAATCGTTTCCAGTCAAATCCGCTTTTTCCCGCCCGAACCGGCCTTTCAAGGAAGCCCGTTATTTTTCCGCCGCTCTGGTGGCGCCGACCGCCACGTCCTCGTCCTTCGTCACGCGAATGACTTCCTCGGCCGTGGTTCGCCCCTCGCCCACCAGCCGCCACCCGTCGTTGCGCAGGCTGCTCATTCCCTGCCGCGTCGCCGCCTTGCGAATGTCCCGCGAACTGGCCCGTTCCAGTATCAGCGCCCGGATTTCATCGTCGATCGGCATCATCTCGAAGACGCCCTGCCGGCCTCGATAGCCGGTCCCCTGGCAATTGCGGCAACCCGTGCCGTAATACAGCGTCTTGGGAATCTTCTCGCCATAATCCGCCCGCAATCTATCGGTGTCCGACTGCGGTAATTCCGTCTTGCACTTGGGGCATATCAGCCGCACCAGACGTTGGGCGGCGACCAATTCCAGCGAGGAGGCGACGAGGTACGGTTCGACGCCCATGTCCACCAGCCGCGTCGCCGCGCCGGGAGCGTCGTTCGTGTGCAGCGTGCTGAAAACCAGGTGACCGGTCAGCGATGCCTGCACGGCGATCTCCGCGGTCTCGCGATCGCGGATTTCGCCGATCAGCACCACGTCCGGGTCGTGCCGCAGAATCGAACGAAGCCCGGACGCGAACGTCAGCCCGGATTTGGTGTTCACCTGAATCTGGTTGATGCCGCGAAGCTGGTATTCCACCGGGTCTTCGATCGTGATGATCTTCAGGTCGGCATTGTTGATCTTCGACAGGGCCGCGTAGAGCGTCGTCGTTTTGCCCGAGCCGGTCGGGCCGGTCACCAGGATAATGCCGTGCGGCAGATCGAGGACCTGCTGCCAGACGTTGGTTTCGCGCGGCCCCATGCCCAGATGCTCCAGACCCAGCAGCGCGTCGCCGCGGTCCAGAATGCGCAGCACCACCGCCTCGCCGTGGATCATCGGAATCACGCTGACGCGCAGGTCGATTTCGCGGCCCGCGACCTTCAATCGAATCCGGCCGTCCTGCGGAAGACGTTTTTCGGCGATGTCGAGATGGCTCAGAATCTTGATGCGCGACACGATCGCCGCGTGATACTTGCGGACCTGGGCCGGAATGTTGGCCTCCTGCAACACGCCGTCGATGCGATAGCGCACGCGAAGCTGGTGTTCGAACGGCTCAACGTGCACGTCGGTGGCGCGCAGGTCCAGGGCCTCGGCCATCACCTGATTGACGAATTTGATGATCGACGCATCGTGCGCCGCGGTGGAAAGGTCCAGGTCGTCTTCGCCCTGCTCTTCCAGGACTTTGACGTCGTCGGCACTGTCCTCCAGGCCCATGGATTGGAGCGTGTCCGCCCCGACGCCGAGATATTTCTTGATAAAGCGGTCGATCTCCGCCGAGGGAGCGATCACCGGATGAACGTCCAGGCCCGTCGCCAGGCGAAGCTCGTCCAGCCCGCCGTTGTCGAATATCCGCGAGGTGACGATGGCGACGCCGTCGCCGTTCTCAGCCAGCGGCATGAGCCGGCGGTCCAGAAGAATCCGGGCCGGAAACTTGGCCAGAAATTCCTTGGACGGCGCGTATTTGGCGCCCTCCTTTTCCAGGTCGATGAACGGAACGTCAAAGTAGGCCGCAAGCGACCGGAGAATTTTCTCCTCCGACACGCCGTTGACGGCGCGCAGGGCGTCGTCCAGCGGCTTACCGGCCGCCGCCGCATCCGTCACCTGCTTCGCCTTCTCGGCATCCAGCAGACCTTCGGCAATCAACCTGGTCAGGACATCGTTCACGGGAAATCCTTTGCAGCGGCGCTGGAGAGACCCACCGATTTTGCCGGCAGGCCCCTCCATCGCCGCGGAAAAACTCACGCCGATCTCAGTCGAGAAGTCCCCTCAGCACCAAGACGGCTTCCTGCCGCTGAGTGAGAATCGACTTGAGGTCCGCCTGTGCCACGGCCAGGTCCTGACGGGCCTTGGTCCGGGCCTGCCGAAGCGTATCAAGCTTGGCCTTGATGGCATCGGGGGAGGCGTTCTGGTCATCGAGGGTGGTTTGCAAATCCTGCAAAGCGGTTTGCACGACCGAAGGCTCGGTGGTTGGGCCGAAGCCGCCGCCGCCGCCGAAACGCCCACCGCCCGGGCCGCCGCCGCGGCCGCCGAACATGCCGAACGTGCGCGGGTTGGCGTCACGCTGGTCTTGCATGACGGCCAGAATCTTCGGCTGGATCGCCGCGAATTCATCGTCGCTGGCGCCGAGGGCCGTTTTGAGTTGGTCCATCATCCACTGCTGCCTCTGGCCTGGATTACCCCGCCCGCCGCCGCCTCCACCCCCGCCGCCGCCACCGCCACCACCGCCACCGCCACCGCCGCCGCCGACCTGGCCTAAAACAGGCATCGTCAGCATGCCGATTAACAGCGCCGTCAGAACAAATCCAAGCCTCTTGGGTACCGACATAAACAATCTCCTTTCACAGAATATCGCGCGACACCGGAAACCATTTCCGATGATCAACTTTTAGTGCGATCTTGAATCTACATCGTGATGTCCTTCTCCCTCGTGGGAAGGCATGGTCGCCGAAGGCCAAGCCTCCGCTGCCGAACGCTGCGTCGCCATGCCCATGGGACCGCGCCTGCGGCGCATCTGCATGTCCTTGGAAATAATGTCCCATTTGTCCTTTTGCGAAGGATCGAGCAACGCGCGGCTGCGGACGTTGGCGTCGGCAATGAGCGATTCGCGCTGCTTGTCAAAATCCTCCCGCTGCGTTCGGAAATTCTGGTTGATCTTGTCGTACGCGGCGCGCTGGCCGGAATCCAAAAGCGCCAGGACCTGTTGGTCCCTCTGCTTTTCCAGGTCGCGGCGGCGCTCGAACAACTTCTGCATCTGCTGGCGAGTGTCGCCCCAGATCTTGTCCATTTGTTTTTGCTGTTCGGCGCCGAGCCCAAGCTGATCGAACCAGGGCCGCGGCCCGCCGCCGCGGCCGCCCGGAGTCCACACCCAGCCCAGCACCACGCCGGCGCTGAGCGTCATCACCGCCATGACCAGAAGAAGAACGGCCTTCCTGTTCATCATGTTTCCACCAATTACGGCTAATCGTCGCCGCGACTGGAATCTTCCGCCAAATACCACGCCGCCGCCGGTGTGCTGGCCGCCCCCGAGGGTGAGTCGGACACGACATCCACCCACGGGGGCGCCGCCGGCATTGGGCTCTCAACCGTCTGATCTGCACGCGTCTTCACCATCAACCACGCGGATCCCGCAACCAACAGGCATGCGGCGATCGTGTTTAGCACCCGAACAAACCGTAAAAGCCCTTCTTCCATTACCTCGTTCACGCGGCGATGCAGCCGATGCACGCCGATCGGCGACAGCCGCGCCGCCGGCGCCGCACCCAGCAGCCGCGACATCGTCTGCAGCCGCTCCATCTCGGCCCCGCACAACCGGCACTGGCGCAAATGCAGTTCCATTTCCACCCGGCGGACTTCGTCAATCTCGCCGTCGTGGAATGCGCTCAATTGCTCGTTCGTCGGACAGTTCATGGCAGATACGCCTTCAATTTTTCCCGCAATTCGCTTCGCGCCCGATGCAGCCGCGATTCCACCGTCCCTCGCGGAACGTCAAGCGCCTCGGCAATCTCCTCGTACGACATCCGCTCGAATTCCCGGAGCACCAAAACCTCACGATGCTCGGGCGACAACTGCCCGATCGCCGCCCGCACGTCCAGGCCCGCCTCGGCGCTTGGGCCGGCTGCGGCGATCGAATCGCCCATCGGCTCGAACCTCCGTCGCCGCCGGTCCCGCCGCCATTGACCCGCCTGCAACACCAGGATGCGCGTCAGCCAGGTCTTCACCGAGGCCCGGCCTTGGAACGACCGCAAGCCCCGGAACGCGCCGATAAACGTCTCCTGAAGCACGTCCTCCGCGTCAGCGGCGTTTCCAATCAGAGACACCGCAAGGCGATACAACCGCTGCGCATGGCGATCGACCAGGGCGTGAAATGCCGCCGAATCGCCGGCGCCGGCGCGTCGCAGAAGCTCGATGTCGTCCGCCTCCGGGTTGTATTGCACCACGTGCGGCGTCTCCCTCGAAGCCTCACCCGTTGCCATCCGATACGGCAAGATTCACGCATTCCACAAACATAGTTGCTGCAACGGGCGGTTTTCTTCCGTTGGAAATCCCGATTTTCTCCGATTCCGGGCCAATGGAACAGCCCCTGTGACCCCCACCGTCCGATAAAACGCCTGGCATCAACCTGACAATGGCGCCGCGGACCCAAGGGTAACGGTGCGTCAGCGTGCGCCAAAGTTGGGCCGAACACTCCAACAGCCGGTATGCTATGAAATAAAGCCCGGCGACGTTCGTCAGAGTATAGATTGAATTGGCAAATTCCGGTTCAGGCCCGATCCCATGCAAGAGCAGCCTCTGACCCCGAATATCGAGCCCGATCCGGCGAAGCCCCAATCCCCCGCGGCTCTCTGGATTCTGTTGGCGTTGACGGGCCTTTCCGCGGCGCTTTGTTTCAATCGACTGTCACAACCGTCGATGCTGATCGACGAATGTCTTACCTATTGGCGGACGTGCGGGTCGCTCGGCGAGTTGCTCGACACGCTGCGCGACGACGCCTTCATGCCGCTGCACTACGAACTGTTGAATTGGATTCGACAGGGGTTTCCTCTGGGATTCGGCGTCCGGATTGTTCCAGGCGGTGTTTTGCTCACCCCGTCGGTGATGCGATTTGTCCCGGCGCTGTCGGGGACGCTGATGACGCCGGTCACGTATTTCCTGGCCCGGCAACTGTTCAACCGCCGCACCGCAATCTTCGCGGCGACGTTCATCGCCTGTTCGGCGTACGGGCTGTTCTTTTCTCGCTATGCCAAGATGTACGCACCGGCCTGGATGCTGGAAACGTTGACCGTGGCCTGTTTTCTGTGGTGGATTCGCACCTGGCGGCGGCTTGCGTGGTTGTGCTGGATCGCCGCCGGCATCGCCGCCGCGGGGTTTCACGCCATCTCCTTGCTGCTGCTTCCGCTGGCGCCGCTTTATTTTCTTTCCATGGGTCGCTTCCGCGGCTGGCGCGTCCCGATGCTGCTCGCGGGGATGGCCCTGATCGCGGTTGGGCCGGCGGTCTATTACGGGTTTTACAACCATTGGTCGCGGAACTCCGGTGGATTGCTGCCCGGCGTGGTGAGCGAACCCGCGCCCGATGCAAACTGGAGCGCCAGCGGATTGGAATGGCTCGACCAGATCGACAACTCCTTCCAGCCGCCGTTCAAAGCGCTCAACGCCTATTTGAGCGGATTCGAGTGGACCACGATCGACGATCTTGCCCATCCGGCGTTTTTTGTGCGCAAATTCAGCGGAGCAATGATCGCCCTGTTCACGACGACGTATGGTTTGTTCATCCTGGGGGCAATGCCATGGCCCCATCTCCGCAGGATTGGCCAGCGTGACCGTCCCGTTCAGCCCTGGTGGCGATCGCTGCTTTGGCTCCTGTTATGGCTCGTCATGCCGGTGTACGGATTTTTCTATTGCCGGTCCGTGGAGGATTTCAGTTCCCCGCTGGTTTGGCTGAATGCGTTGTTTCAGTTCGTTCGGCCGGTGGCGTGGGGCGCGCTGGCGGGAATGGTGGTCGTCGCGGCGTGTCTGAACTGGCAGCCGCGCGCCGCCAAATTCGTTGCCCTTCCGCTGCTGTTGCTTGCCCTTGCAGCGGTGGTCCAGACCGCGCGCAACCGCTGCCAATGGATGGATTTTGCCGACGTGCCGGCGATTCGAATGGCCGCAATCGCCCTGGCGCCCGCTACCATCTTCCACTATTCCGGCGGCACGCTTCGACACCGCTTCATCGAACTGCTTCGGCTGCTGGCGATTGTGGGCGTTGTCTTGACATTGTGCGGCGCCATGTTCGTCGGATGGAGTTGGATGCACGAGATATCGATGCGGAAACACCCGGAGCTGGAGTGGCAATCGGTCTGGCACATCCGTTATGTCGCGGTGGTCTGGCCGGCGGTATGGCTCGCGGCGGCCGCGCTGGTCAGCCGATTGCCGACCCCGATCCTCCGCGTCGGCGCGGTGCTGATGATCTGTTCCTACAACCTCGTCAACGGACTGGCCCGGGAATATGCCTCGTCGGAAGTTCCGGTGGATCGCGTCGTGACGGACATCTACCGATCGCAGCCGCATTCCGACACAAGAACTTATTTCGAGATGCACGCCCTTTTTGACGACACGCTATATCGCCCGCTCGCTCTGTACAACGCCTGCATCGTCGCCCGGCTCGAACCGACTCCCGGTGAATTCCGCGTAGGCAGTTCATGGCCGTTTGAATACGGCGCCGCCGCGACGCAATTCAAAAGCCGCTGTATCTACAACTCGTCGATTTCGACCGCGCAGATACGCGACGACCTGGCCGCGAATCCGGAAATATCCCGGGTGATTGTATGGGAAGTCAGCCGGCTGGGTTATTGGTCCTGGCCCGACGAGGAGGCGGCAAAGGCCGGCCTCACCGGCCGCTGGGCGCTGAAATCGGACGAGCTGATCGTCTCCCATTGGAATTGGACCTGGAGCGCCGAATGGATTCTCCGCCGCCGGGAATTCCAGCGAAACCCGGGCGGTTGAAATTCGGGACAGTCACCCATTTCGTGAAATTAGGGACAGTCACCTATTTCGGGTAAGCAGAAATAGGTGACCGTCCCTAAGACAGGCACCCATTCGCCGCTCAAAGCGGCGTTATCCAGCCCGCGAATTTCGCCTGCGGTATCGGACTGCTCATCCAGGACTGATCGGGCATGGGGTCCTTCAAGCACTCCTCGACGGTTCGCAGGCACGGAATCGGAACGGAGGAACGCGTGCCCTTCTGGGTCATCCAGGCAATTTGACGCTTGCGGTCAATCGCCGCGGCAATCTCGACCGTCATGCGGGCATCGCCTAGCACGTACTTGCACACGGCATCATGATTGCCCGCTCGCCATTGGACCGGAGCGTCGGCGCTGTTCATGAGCTTCTTGGTGGCG
This sequence comes from Tepidisphaeraceae bacterium, assembly GCA_050014015.1. Lineage (GTDB taxonomy): Bacteria > Planctomycetota > Phycisphaerae > Tepidisphaerales > Tepidisphaeraceae > PALSA-1353. Next base: position 105,686 of record JBEKEC010000022.1, on the reverse strand, counting down.
ATGCCCATTCCCTGTGCAACGGCCGCAAGGCCGATGGGAAAGCCCCTCAGTTTGAAAAACTGAAACATCGGATCGTACATTTTGCGAGCGATACCGGCCGCCTTCGGAAGGTTGCCGGCCGCGTGGCCTATCCATCGCAAATCAAAACTCAGGCCGTTCCACGCGACCAGGGCATGTCCGGCACGCTGCATTTGATCCAGGAAATCCAGCAACTCGTTTGCGTCCTGACGATTCAGGCTCAGCAGCGGCTTTCCATCCGGGCCGCTTGATAGCCATACCCGCTTTTCGCCTCCATCGACGTGGGTGGCAGCAACGGAGATGTCGAATGGCGCATATCGGTCGATATCCTCGCCGGGCCGAAGGTCGAAGACATTGGAAATCTCGATGTCGAAGCCGAGAAGTTTCATGGGCAGCCTCCTGGGCAAGATAGCATACGGCGAATCCTAACGCATGCGTTTGGAAAGCGTAGATGCCGAGTTGGATTTCACCATTTCCCGACTGAAATGACTCTTCCATTTCTTCTCCGCGGTCTCGGCGATCTCCGCGGTTTATCAACTCTTTCGTACTCGGTTAGAATGATTGAACCGCGCAGCACGCAAAGATCGCGGAGATGAAAGCGATGGAATTCCATTACCGCCAAGAGACGCCCGACTTTCCACCGGCTGACGCCAAAGGCGTTGTTGACGCCATCGCGGCGAGGGGGCAAGCGTAGGCTTCAGTTGGAGCAACAACTCGCCGCGCCCATTCGTGCAGACAATCACGACGTCCCTGTTGAAAAGCCGAAGGCGTGCTTGGCATAATGTCGAACCGTGCCGATTTTTTATTTTCGTTGACGGAGCATTTTTCGGAGCAGGCGGGGATCGCGATAGAGGTGGAAGATTCCCAGTACGACAACCCGAGATTCCGCGGCGGCAAAGAAAATGGTGTAGGGGAACTTATCCACGCGGATCCGCCGAATTTCGCGGCGATAAACAGGGTAGCTCGACGGCGACTGGCGGATTGAAGCCATCGCCGTGTTAACCTGTTGGAGAAACCGCGTCCCCAAGCCATTAACGCGCTCGTCATACCAACGGCTTGCCTCCATCGCGTCGACGGTCGCCTCAGGCCTGACGACGAGTTCTCGCCGCATCCAAATTCCTTTGAATTTTTTCCCGCACGACCTCCCACGGTTCGCCTTCGTTCGGATTCGCCAAAAACGCGCGATATCGGCGATCAAGTTCGGAATCGAGCTCAGGGGAAAGAGTCTGCGCGGAATCGGTTTCGACGGAATCGATCAATTGGTCGATCAATTCGAGCCGCTCGGCGACTGGAAGATGCCGAGCCTCTTTGAACAATTCCGGCGATGACATAGCTCTAATTATACCGTATTTTGCCGAAATGGCTAAACCCATATTTAAGGCAACCGCCGTGGACGACGTGCGCTTGGTTCGCGAGAAGATCGCCCGGCAGCACGCCGGAGATATGCGCGAACACGTGAAGGAATCTCGGCGACTAGCGAAGGGTCTGCGGAAGAAGCTGGGGCTAAAGTTGGTCTCGCCGCCGGCCAAGCGCCGGCATGGCACCGGTGGGTAATGAATGGTTGCCGGTGTGCAGCGTACCAGCGCCGCAATGTGCTCTGTCACGCCGATCGCGGGGGCGGGGCGGGGCGGGTAAAATTCCTAATCCCCCCGCGGATAACTCCCCAGCACGGTGAGTTGCAAACAATGCTTCTTCGCCTGTTCGATGGCCGTTTTCATGGCGGGGTCGTCGGCGTGGCCCTGGGCGTCGATGAAGAAATAGTATTCCCAATTCACCTTCCGGCTCGGACGCTTTTCAATGTCCGTCAAATTGATCCCGTTCTCTTTGAATACGTCGAGCACCTCGGCGAGGGCGCCGGGCTTGTGGGCGGTAGTGAACATGATGGCGGTCTTGTCTTCGCCGCTGCGGCGGGCGGCCTCGCGGCCGATCACGAAAAATCGCGTCATGTTGTCGGGATTGTCCTCGATGTTCTCGAACAGGATGTGCAGTCCATACAACTCGGCGGCCTGATGAGAGCCGATGGCGGCGACGCCGGCCTGGTCGCGGGCCAGTTGGGCGGCCGTCGTCGTGCTTTCGGTGGGGATCGTCGGGCGGTCCTTGGCGGTGGCGCTGAGCCAGTTGCGGCATTGGCTGAAGACCTCGGCCTTGGAATAGATCTTTTCGATTTTTTCCCAGGGATGATTGGCCAGGAGATTGTGGTGGACCGTGAGCAATACTTCCGCGCAGATTTTGGCGGAGCTGCTGAGGAAAGCGTCGAGGGTATCGACGATGCCGCCGCCGATGCTGTTTTCGACGGGGACCAGTCCGTAATCGACGTGGCCGCGAACGACCTCCTCGAAGACGGCGGGGATGGCGCTGAGGGGGACGTGCTCGACGCTGGAGCCGAATTTGGCGACGGAGGCGGCATGGCTGAAGGAACCTTCGGGGCCGAGGAATCCGATGCGGAGCGGTTTTTCCAGGGCGAAGCTGCCGCTCATGACTTCGCGATAGACGGCGTCGAGGCAGCGGTCGGAAAGCGGGCCGTGGTTGAGGAGCCGGACGCGTTCCAACACGGCCTTTTCGCGGTGGGGGGCATAGATGGGCGCGCCCTGCGATTGCTTGAGCTTTCCGATTTCGACCACCACGCGAGCCCGGGAATTGAGCAACTCGACGATCTGCTGATCGAGCTGGTCGATTTTCAGGCGTAGAGCGTCGAGGGGATCGGGATCGGGCATGCCATGTTTTTAGCCGCCGGGGGAGTTCGCGTCAAAGAAGTGGAAGTTGCAAGTTGCAAGTGCAAGTTGCAAGTAAATTCAAATGCCTTGTCTTCACTTGCAACTTGCAACTTGTTACTTGCAACTTCCAACCTCACTTCCCCATCGCCACTTTCCCATTGGCATATCCCACAAGGCCCGCTTCATCGGCGTTGCCATTTTTTTCCTCGAAAAGAATCGCGGCCTTTTCGGGTTCGGGAATGTCGGCCATTCTGGCGGCGGCGGGTTTGACGTAGATGAATCCGTTGTCTTTGCCGGTGCGGGGATTGTGGAAAATCTCGGGACCGGGAAGGAGCCTGGCTTTGGTCAGATCGTCGAGCGTCGCGGGAAGGGCGTGGTTTTGCTGATCGTATTCGGCGATGGCGGCCAGGATCAGTCGCATTTGCGCCGACGCGGTATCGATGGCGGGATCGGTCGGGGCCCAGTCGGCGGCGACAGGGGTCTGCGCAGTCTGCTGCCCGCCGCCGGCCATCGAAGCAGCCAGCACCGCCGCGAAAATGTTCGCCAAATCTTTTTCCCCGAGCGACACCTGGGCGACGTTTGCCTGGTGAACGGGTTGAACCTGGTCCAGGACCTGCACAAAGGCCGGGGGGATGCCGGTGCCGTTGTTCGGCTGTTTAAGTTTCGTGCGCGCTTGGACAAAGGCATTGATAACGGCAACGGCGCCATCGTCATCCGGCGCGACCCAGCGTACGTGGACGTTCGGATCGGCGCCGAGCCGGGCCCCGATGAAGATGTATTTGGCGCTCCAGAAGAGCGTGACCATGGGCGCGATCGAGTCCGGCGGCGGGCCGCCGATCGTCAGCGCCTTCCTTACCGGGTCGGACGACAGATAGACAACCTTCAGCGGTACGTCATCGCCCCAGCAGTTGAGCTCCTGGCGAACGTCATCGGCCTGGGCGCTGAGAGGGGCGCTGGTCCTGATCACGGGATTATTGGTGTCGAGCTGCGTGACGATCCATTGTCCGTCGTGGTCGATCTTCGTCGCACCGCCGATGTTCTGGCGGATCCACTTGTCGGCCAGGGTATCGCTGGCGCCGTCTGGCAGGCGGATGGCGATCGTCCCCTCAAGTTGGCTGCCGTTTCCGACCGCGAATCCGGCGCAAACGCGCTCGGCGCCCATCGTGAAGAACGGTCCAATGGATTGGTCGAGTCCCATCGGCAGGTGATCGTTGGGTCCAAGGGGACGGGTCGCGGGCCTGCCGCCGGAGATGACCATCATCGAGTTGTTCCACGCCGTCTTGTCGCCGGTCTTGAGATCGAGGACCACAACGGCAAGAAGATCGCCGTGCAGGACCGAATCGGGAAGCTGATCGGCGGTCATGGGCGCGGCGGGTGGCGAAATGACGGCGGGCAACGTCGCGGCGGGCTGGGTCTGCGCGCCGGAAATTCCTCCGTTCATCGCCAGCGCGATGAGAAAAGTCAGACTGACACTTTTGCGAATGCTGATCATGTTGAACTCCGCTCTCAATTCAGCGGCTTGCCCGCCAGCCATTGTACGCAATGGACGTAAAACCGCCCGTGATTGGCCTTGTCGAGCGCGGCCGGCACCTGATAGTGGGCAAAAGCGAATACCATGATGCGGCCGCGGCCGTACTGGCTGAGCAGAAACGGATACATATATTGGCCCGCTACGGCTTTTATCCCACCATGCGTAGTGACGTTTTGCATGTCGGATACGCGAATCAATGGAATGCCCCTGGCAACTCCCACGGGGCCGGCTAATTCGATCATAATCGTTTTGCCGGTTTGTCCGGCCAGATCGCCCAGCAAGGGGTGATCGCCGACGATTTCACATTTCAACGGATCGTAATTGTTACTCCAGCCGTAGCAAACATTGTCCACGCCGCTGAGGCTCGAGTACAGGGGCGTGTAGCCGGGCGTGACGGTCATGAATCCGCGGTTGAGAAACCCGAGTCCGTCGTGAACGGCCTGGAGCACGGCCTGCTGGACGTTCCACGGTACGTTGTGCGCGGCCTGGGCGACCAGCACGTCAAGTTTTTCCAGGTCTTGCGCGTTGGAGGCGTCGATGGGCGTCTTGCGGGGGAAGTTGGTTGACAGAATGCGGGCCAATTCAGGGTTGGCCGCGGTACCCGGCTCGACGACGGGAATCACTTCGATCGACGAATCGCGCAGGGCGCGAACGGGAATGAGCTGATCTTTCCAGCCGTATCTAGTGGAAATCCAATGCGGCCCGTTGGCGGTGTAATCGCTGAGAAGAATGCCCACCTTGATCCGATTCGAGCCGGCCGGGGAGCCTGGGGTTGCGGTGTCCGCTGCGATCGGGGCGCCGCCGTGGGCATCGGGAGCCGCCGCCGTGTCGTTGGAATTCCCGAAATAAGTGATCCCGACAAACACCGCCGCGCCGCTCGTGAGCAGCAGGAGAACGATCGCGGCGGCGAGCGCCGTTTTCTTTGCCGTGGCCATGAGAATAATTCCTTTCGCCAGCAAGCTTGCGGATGACGCCGCGGCTGCGCCGTGCGCGGCGGCCAGCGCCTTGGCGGCGACCGCCTCGACCAGACCGGGTGGACAGGCCTCGGCGCCGCGCGCCGAGAGCGTGGCGGCGATCACCGCGGCGGCGACCGTCACGCCGCGCGCCGCGAAATCGCGCCTCAATCGCGCCAGCGCGCGTTCCACGCGTTTGGCCGCCGCCGGTTCGCTGATCCCCATCGCCGCAGCCACTTCGCTGATCGGCTTGTCGTGCAGGAACCGCATGCACACCACGTTGCGATCCTGCTCGGAGAGCCGCCAGATCGCCTTGTCCAGCAAGGGCGCGATTTCGCGCCAATCGGCATCGGATTCCGGAGTTTGTTCGTTCATTGTCGCCCCTATGGAAGCGGCGATGGTCTGGCGTCGAATCCGCCGGGCTTCGGTCCGGCGGGCTTGGCGCGCGACAAGATAGGTTGTCTTGATGAGCCATCCGGCGAGGTTTTGGGGTTTGACGCCGGCGGCCTTGCGGATCAGCACGATGAACACGGCCTGCGTAACGTCCTCGGCGGATTGCTCGTCGGGTGCCTGCCGCCGCGCAGCGGAGTAGACGATCCGCCCGTAGCGCTCGACGAGTTGCCGGAAGGCGTTCTCGTCTCGCCCACGAACGAATGCCTCCAGGCATTCCGCATCGCTTAGCGCCAACATCCTCAATCGCCTCAGACAGATATGGCCGCCAACGGGCATTCACGACAGGCGCCGCGGATTTTTATTGCAGCGGTTTGCCGGCCAGCCACTCGACGCAATGAATATAGAATCGGCCGTGATTGGCGTCCTCCAATTCCGGGGGCACGTCCTTGCCTTGCGTGAACCCGATGCCGACGATCCTTCCCTGGCCCAACTGGCTGACGTAGAGCGGATAGAGATATTCACCCGTCCCGACCGTGTGGTCGGCCGCGACAAGCATCACCTGTCTCATGTTCGTGACGCGCAGGAGCGGGATTCCCTTCAATTGGCCAACCGCGCCGTTGGGGGTGAGACTGATGGTTTTGCCAATTTGGCCGGATAAATCGCCGAGCAGCGGATGACTGGCGACGACCTGGCAATCGACGGGGTTGGGGTTCCAGCCGAAGGCGGCATCGGTGAAGCCGGCCAGGTCATTGGTCCGAGCGACATAGCCGGGGGTGAGATAGCCCAATTGCCGTTGCAGAAGCCCCATTCCCCCGCGCACGCGCTGCCAGATCGCCCCGGTGACGTCATCGTGAAGATTGGCGGAGGCGGTGCTGACCAACACGTCGATCTTCTGCAGATCATCGAGCTTGCTCGCATCCAGCGGAACTTCACCCGGGAAATTTTGGTGGAGGATTCGCGGCAGGGCGCCCTTGTCGGCGGTGTTCGGCTCGATCACCGGAACCAAATGGATCAGCGGATCGCGCAGGGTTCTGAATGCGCGAAGCTGGGTCTGATAACCATAGGGCGTTGCTTGCCGATGCGGCCCGGTGGCGGAGAAATCGCTCAGCAGGATGCCGACCTGGATTTGCCCCTGCCCCGGCTGCGCATCTGGAGCGGCATTCTGGGCGGTGGAAGCGGAATCCTCCGAGCCGGGCGAAAAGAGATATTCCCTCACGACGAAGATCGCGGCCCCGACGGTAACGAGAAACAGCAGGATTGCCGCGAGAACGCCAATCTTTTTTTTATCGGGCATGGTTCACAATCGCTTTCCGCCATTTCGATTTTAACCACAACCGGCACAAAGAGTAATAGCCCGGCAACGCCGGGCATGGGAGGTGGAGTTGGGTGGAGAAATCGCGCGATGGTGGTCGATAACCAAGTAAGAGGTGCAGGTTTTGTTTCAGCACTTGGTAACGCTTTTGCCGCGCCAGCCGGGCACGATCACGTTGATCGCGGCCATGGTGGGTTCGCTCATGGGGCTGTCGCTGTGGATCGCCGGGGCGCGATTGAGCCGGTCGATGCTGACGCTGGCGGCGGTGGCGATGGGGACGGCGATCGGGATGAAATTGCCGCTGTGGTGTCATTGGCAAGTCGAACCAATGGCGCCGGCGGTGGGCGGAGCAATGGTCCTGGGCGTCAGCGCTTATGTTTTTCATAAGATTTGGGTTGGGGCGTGGCTCGGGGCGGTGCTGAGCATCTGGACCGCGCTGGTGCTTTGGGCGACGCGCGGGGCGGCGTTTCATTGGCGATGGCCGGAATACGACCCCGCCCAGACGCTCCCCCAATACCTGGCCAACCTGTGGCAGAACGTGCCGGATACGATGCAGCAATGTCTGGGGGTTTCGGCGGCGGCGGCAATGCTGGTGGGGATCAGCGCCGCGCTGCTTTGGCCGCGCGTGGGAATCGCGCTGCTCTGGAGCGCCGCGGGGATTTCGCTGCTGTTGCCGGCGGCGGTGACGGCTCTATCGCGGATCGATCCGCAGGTGCTGCTGCAAGTGCCGCGCCGAACCTCGGACCAGCTTGCACTGCTCGCCGGACTCGTCGGGCTGGGGGCAATCTTCCAATGGCGAATGAATCCCTTGATCGAATCCGCGCGAGGTGATTCTGGGGGGGATTCCAAAGGGGAGGCTGCTGAGGGAGCCAAGGAAAAGGACGTCAAGCATCAGGCCGCTGATTAAGGGAAATTCGATGTTATCGCAAATGCTCGCGACAATCTCCCATGCTTCCGATTCGTTCCAAAAGTCCGAGACTTTCTTCGCGGACGTTCCCAAGACCTGGCCGCACCAGCACGACCTGATTACCTGGTGCCAGCAGATGACGCCCGGGGTGGCGGCGACGCTGATCATCGTGGGGATCGTGTACCTGCTGTTCGGCATTCAGATTTTCAAGGCTCTGGTCCTGGTGAACGCCGCGGTGGTGGGAGCGTATTTGGGGGACTATCTGGGCAAAGAAGGGGATGCGGCGACGATCGGCGCGGTGATGTGCGCCGTGGCCGCGGCGGCCATCGCCTGGCCAACCATGAAATACGCGGTGGCGCTGATGGGCGGGATGTTCGGCGCGCTGATGGGCGCCAGCGTCTGGCATGCGGTCGGTCTCGATCCGAATTTGGTCTGGGCGGGTGCGCTCGTGGGATTGGTCGGATTTGGAATGCTGTCCTTCGTGCTCTTCCGCGGCAGCGTCATGATGTACACCAGCCTGCAAGGCGCGTTCATGTTGGTGTTTGGAATTCTCGGACTGATCTACCAGTACCAGGATGCCGCCAAGCAAACAACCGATCACCTGAAGCTGCAACCGTTCCTGCTACCGGCGTCGATCTTCATCCCCGCGCTGATCGGTTTGATTTTCCAGCAACACATGACAACCCCACAAGGAGCCGGCGGCGGAGGCGGCGGAGGCGGGGGCGGCGGGCACAAGAAATGAAAGAGGTTCCGAACGAGCCGGCGCGGAACAGCTAAGATGTGATTGCGGAACGCTCTTAGCCCGGATTATTCACCACGGATGACAAGGATATCACTGATACTCAACGCTGGAAATCACTTATGATCGATTCCATGCTTTTCCGCGGCGCGCACACTGCGCGCATCGCGGTTTCGGAACCGTTCTGATTTATCCGTGTTATCCGTGAAATCCGTGGTTCCTCTGAATTATCCGGGTTAGCTGTTGAATACCGCCAGGGCCACAGAGAGTACGCAGCCCACCAGAATGATCCAACCCATCGATTTGCGCTTCATTGCCGATCCTCCATTAAAGTAAAAGGCCGCGCGGAATGCGGGCTATGAAATGACCATCGTCAGTAATCAACGGCTAGTTTAGATATTCGACTAACCCGGATTATTCACCACGGATGACACGGATATCACGGATACTCAATGCTGGAAATCAGTTATGATCGATTCCATGCTTTTCCGCGCCGCGCACACTGCGCGCATCGCGGTTTCGGAACGGTTCTGATTTATCCGTGTTATCCGTGAAATCCGTGGTTCCTCCGAATTATCCGGGCTAAATCCCAAGGTTGCCAAAGTTGCCGCGGGCCGTGGGGGTGGAGAAGATAGTCGCCGAGGCGATCGATTGCGGTCGGCCGCGACGGAGCGCACACGATGCACTGGCTCATTCACCTGCAAATCCTCCTCCTGTTCGCCGTGCCGTTCATCCCCGCATTTATCGTCGGCTGTTTCGAGAAGCGCGCCATACGCATGTTCGAAGCCGGGGAAATGAAGGTCCAAACCAAGTACCTCCAGTTAATGACCGCCGCCGCGCTGGCCCATGGATTTACGCTTCGTTGCACCGGACATCACGTCAAATACAAAAACACGCTGTTCGCCGCCCTCTATCTCTCGGCCGATCGCACCATCCTGGCGCTCATTGCCGACGGCTCAATCGGAGCCTTTCGCAAAACCCTCCTCATGAGCCGCTTCAAGGATGGAAGCATCCTGATCACGATTAACGACGCCGGCATGATCGAACTGGACGCGATGACGTACCGCTATATTTTGATCAACGCCGACTTCGACGAATTGTTGGCAAAGCATCTCGCTCTGAGGAACGAGCGAATCGGGCCGAGTCTTTTTCCCCCCGACGCCGATTGGACCGCCGTGGACAATTTATACAAGGAGAAAACCGATCGGATCGTGGCGCGCGGCCTGGCCCGGTATACGGATGCCAACCACGATTTCGCGCGCTACACCCCGTGGGGATCCTTCCGGGCGACGATCCTGTTTGGCATCGCATTGACCCATCGCCCGGCCACGTGGTTGCGGCAACTCAAACGCAAGCCGGGAGCCATGGCCAGGAGTTGAACCGAGGAAGAGAATGCAGCCGGCACGTGAGCGCTTTGCCGGACACCCTAAAGCGCTCACGTCCCGGTTCGGTTTGGGGCGGACGTTGCATCCGCGCGGCCGGCCCGAAAAACCAAAGGCGGTGAACTAAAACCATGGAAGCTACGTCCCGGTTTCATTCCCTCCATAAAGGCAACGCGATTGAGAATTATTTTTTGTTCGGGGGCACGGATGACAGGATGTTCACAAAACCTGTTTGCGCTTCGATTCTTTTGTCGGCTTGGACCACCACCGAGCCGATGATGCCGCCGCCGCCGTGGGCGCCGGTGCCGGAGCACTTCCAAATGGCGGCGCCTTTGGCGCGGTCGATCAGCGTAAAGGCGCCGGTGATGGTGTACGACGACATTACGGCGGCGTAGGTGTCATTCACGTCGGTAACGGTGATGGCGAGGAATACCTGGGATTCCGCCGGGGCAAGTTGGCACAACGCCGCGTCGCTCATCTGGGCAAGTTGCTCATCGGTGGTGGATGCGTCCTTTCGCCAGGAGTCCACCAATACGGCCTGATAACCCAAACCCTGGAGCTTGGTCCTAACCAAATCGCGGACGCGCCGGCATCACGTCAATGCGGCCAATGGGCTGATTGAACGCGCTGGCATTCATCGTGGGCTTATCCGGATTGGTGATGCAGCCGGTGAGGATCAAGAACCCCAATGCCGCGAACAAGATGCTGGTTTTCATGAGCGCTAGTCCTTTGTGTTGGCGGAGAAAGAAGGGACAGAAAAACCTTCTGCCCGATTGGCAGGCCCTTGAGAAAGCCCCGAAAAAGCGGCAGTGCCGCGCCCGATCCCATCCATGCCAGTTGGCAGTCTACTTAGATGTGGAATTATTCGGCTGGGCCAAGACCATCGGCGGGCTGGCCCGCACCCGAATGATTGGCCATTGGAAGACCAACCAGCAGGCCCACATTGCCGGTGCGGCCTTCAACCTCATCCGACTGCGCGACCTGTCGGCTTGAGGTCGCGGGCTGGCGGTGCGCGCAGAACAGGCGGAAAAGCCTGAAAAACACCACCCATCAACACAAATTCGTCAATGGAAATCGCAAAATCGATCCAAGAAGATGACGACAATTTAAATCAAGAGGTTTTTCAGCGTCCTGCTAGGTCTTGTTTTTCGGCAAGTTGGAAAGAGTGTTCACCAGGCCCGTTTCCGCTTCGATCCGTTTGTCGGCCTCGGCGACCTGCGAGGCGATGATCCCTCCTGCGGCATGGCTGCCGGTGCCGACGTCCTTCCAGATGGCGGCGCCCTTGGTCCTGTCGATCAGGGTAAACGTGGCCGTGATGGAATATGAGGCCATGACGCCGCCGTACCTGTCTGTCACGTCCGTAACGGTCAGGACCAAAAATACGCCGGTTTCCGGCGGCACCAGGCGACTCAAGGCCGCTTCGTTCATGGCCGCCAGCTGCTGATCGGTCGTGGAAACGTCCTTTTGCCAGACGTTCTCGATGACGGCCTGGTAGCCCATATCCCCGAGCTTGGTCCGGGTCAGGTCGCGAATGCGCTGGATATCGTCCACGTCCAGCGAGCCGGATTTATCCTTGCGGGCATCAATTAACGGCATGATGTGGATTGTGGGAAGCGGCTGATTGAAGGCGGGGGCATCCATCGTGGCGCCTTCGTGAGAGCTCATGCAGCCACTGAGCATCAGGAATCCCAAAGCGGCGAAGAAACTGGCGAAACCGGTTTTCATGGCGTTGGTCCTTTGTGTTAGTGCAGGGAAGGAAAGGCGATGAAGCCTTGGCGGAGAAAGAAGGCACGGAAAAACGTTCTGCCCGATTGGCAGGCCCTTGAGAATGCCGCGAACAGGCGGCAGTGCAGCGCCTGATCCCATTCATGCCAGTTGGCAGTCTACTTAGATTCAACGTGATTGTCCAACGTCCGGCCCAGGTTGGAGCATCGGGATCTTCATCGGAGTTTATTACGGGGAATGATGATTTGGGGCCGTGGGCTCAGTCTTAACCGTATTACACTTTCTCTTCCACTGGAGAAAAAGAGCCAGTCCGCTGCCGTACCCCCCGTTTCCTGTCTGGCCGCTGCGGGTCGACGAGAGGGGTGAAGCTTTGGGCCGTGGGGTCCTGTGAAGCTTTAAGCCTTTCGGGGGGAGCAACCGCAGGTTGCATTTGTGATCCCGGCTTAAAGGTTCACGGGCACGGCCCCGGCGATTCGCAGCGCTTCCCCGTGATTTGGGGTGCCGTTTGCGGTCGGACGCTGCGTGGCTGGGCCAGCGAATTTCGGTCGCTGCAATCGCGGCAGATATGGCGTACGTCGGATCATCGCCGGCACTTCCAAGCGAATAATAGAATTGCGATAGTTATTGCGCATTCTTCGCCGGATTTTTGCTATCCTATGTAACAAGGCGGACGGGTCCAATTTCGGTCAACTTCCTGTACCTCCCCGTAATTGGACCTGTCCCGTTTTTGTCTCAAGACGCTTGCGCTTCCGCTTCGTTGCCCATCGCCAGTTCCCGCATCTTCGGCAGCAGATTCTTCAGCGTCTCCGCCTGCGGCGAGCCGGGGAATCGCTGTAGCAAATCCTCCGCAAGGTCGATCGCCTCGAAAAACTGCTTGCCCCGGATCAGTTCCTGAATTCGCCGCTCCTGCTCCTGCCGTTCCTCGATTTCCGCGTTCTCGCGGATCGTCTTGAGTTGCCCGCGAATCGCCACGCTTCTTTTATGCCCCGGAGCGCATTCCAGCAGCTTCACCGCGCTGCCCATCGCCCGCCGCCACATGCGGCGGTCGATGTCCGTCTTGATCTCCTCGTACAGCCGGTTGGCCGTGCTCTCGACGTAACTCTCCCGCTCGCTCATGACCCGCCGCAGCAGATCGCGCCCTTCCGCGTGATCCGGAAAATTCTCCACGAACCGCGCCGTCTCCGCATACGCCTGGTCCCACGCCCACACCGCCATCAAATCTTCCACCCGCTCCCGCAACTGCTCGATCGCCCCCGTTTCCGCTTCCTGCTTGCCCGCTTGCAGTCGCGATTTCATCTTCTCCAGATTCGGACTCTTCGGGTATTCCTTTTCCAACGAACTCAAAACGCTCTCCGCCGCGCCCCACTCCTTCAACTCCAACAACCGCTCCCCCTCCGCCGCCAGGAAATTCCCCCGGTGCTTCTGCGCATCCGCCAGCCGCTCCTGCCTCTGGCTGTCGCTCAGCAGCGCCAGCTCCCGAATCTCCTGCAACAGCATGATGACCTGGTGCATCGATTCCGATGCACCCAGCGACGCGCCGGCCACCGTGTCGGCGACTCCCACCTCCCCAAAACTCCCCGGACCGCGCGCCATCGCCTCCCGCTGCTGATCCGATAGCCGCTGAACCGCCGATTCCAGCCTCTGCATCGAGTGCCGAAGCTCCGACAACGCCCGCTTCGATTCGGTCCCCGGCTCGGTCCCGATCATCTCCGCGATTGAATACGTCACCATCCCCAGCCCCGCCAGCCCCAGCACCATCGCCACCGCCTCGGCCACCGCCGGCAACCGGCTGGCCAGCGACTCCTCCGCCGGCGCCGCCGTCCGCGCCGCCCCGTACGCATCCAGCATCCCCAGCACCACTCCACCGATCCACAAGAGTATCGCGATCATTCGCAGCAGGCTGGGCAATGCGGGCTTCATGCCCCGCATTATATCGCCGGCTGCTTTTCTCATTCACCCCAAATTGGGAAGCAGGTTCGGATCATCCGCATTTGAACGAATCTCCGAAATCCGAGCGACAAGCTCGGAAAGCCCAACCTCGTTTGGTGTCGCAAAGTCAGATAGTGTTTGCGCTTTTTAATCCAACACCCTATCGTTGACTAAACCTCATTTTTTCGCCAAAAAACGGGTCGAGTGTGGCAAATGGTCGCATTTTTTTGGCGGTCGGAAATGGTTATTTCAATATTTGTTTGCATATTCTTAACGAGACGTTAATATTGCGAATTATCGGACGTTCTTGGCCGGCATGGCAATGAATCCGCCCTGGATATGCCGGCGTCAGAAAACCATGGCAGGAGCAGAAACGAGGAGCTGCGAAAAATGCGACTCAATTTACTCAGAGGTATCACCGTTAGCTTGGCCGGTCTTGCCGCCCTGTTTGTTTGCGCCCAGACGTCGCAAGGACAAATCACGGGAATCATTACTTCGGATGTCCAAGGGTTCTTCGGTTCCACCAACGACACTTACCAGCAGTCCGAAACGCCGGGCCCTTCTAGCTGGACTCCTGTTGGTTTCTCCCTTCCGAACGGCCCGCCGAGCCTTCCCAACATTCCGCCGTTATACGCCGGTTATCCGAGCGCGAACGTTGCGTTTACCTCAAACATCCCCTTCCCAGCGCCGGCGGGGCACGCGCCCTCCAGCCCATTCACCGATGGTGTGACCTATGCCGACTATCACATCTACGGCGGGATCGGCGGCTCAGGAACGTTGACTCGCAATGCGTACGTCCGGTTGGGCAATAACACGGGGACGCTGATGTATTTGAGCCAGCCTACCGGCGCTGTCGGTTACGCCTACGAGGAAGAGGAGTTCGCCATCGATTACAGCGTGGGATTGGGCGGTCTGACCGCCGGCGCGACCCCTAACAACCGGCCCTATTTGGTGTACGGCAGTTTTCTCCCCGGCGGATCGGCGGAATTCGGCGCCGAGGTGAACTACTGGTGGCAGCCGACGATCCCGGGATCAACACTCCTCGGCGGCCCGGCCACGCTTCTCGGTTCCCTGCAATACGATGATTACTTGTCCAGCGTGACCGGCCCGTTCCTCTCGCTGGTGCCCGACACCTACGGCTCCAACTTTCTCAACGGCGTCGCCGCGGGTTCCTATGGGATTCTCGAACTCACCGGAGATATGTACGTGATGGGTGATCCGGTTGACATTTCCGTGGAGGCGGTGGTGCCCGAACCGGCAAGCCTGGGAATCGTCGCCCTCGCCGGCGTCCTGCTGTGCCGCCGCCAACCCCGCCAGGCTCTGCGCAGCTCGATCTGACGCCGCCGCAGGCGAGTTTCTCATTTGGTTTCGTCCGCTCGCCGCGTCATGGCGAAGTAAATGACGTAGAGCCACGAGAGGATGCCCGCAATGGCCGCGGAACGCGGCGACTCCTCTCTTCCCCTTTTACAAACGGCCGTCACGAACGTGAACAGGCAAGCCGACGGCTGGCGCATCGACGACGCCTTGTCATATTCGAGTCAATCCGGCCGGACGGCACGAACACCACAACCGATCATCCGCTTCTTCATCCATCCGCGCCGCTTCAGTTACCCACGCGTCAAGAGCCCGCAAGGATTATTCCGAAAATCTTCTTGACCCCCTGATCTTTGTTAAGATGCACGCCATGGTCGAACAATCGGCTCCTATCAAGACTCTCCCCGCCCATCGCATCGAGATAGAGTTGCGGGACATCAATCAACTCTTCAACACGATCGATGCTTCGCCCTTTCATGAAAAGGATCTTGATGCCGATGCCGAAGAGTTCATCGTGAGTTGGGCTCGGGAATTCCCTCTTCAGGATCCGCTCGTTCTGGCGATTCACGTTAGTCATGACGGTCCAACGCCGACGCCCGATGCGCTCGTTGAAACCGCCGTCCACAATTACTTCTCGTATCGCGCGGGACTCAGCCGCCTGGAATTTCGCCGCCTGATGAGGGAGGGGCGACTGAGCCTGTTGATCGGCCTGGTGTTCCTCAGCCTCTGCCTGGTCATCGTTGAACTGCTCCATGGAAAAGGCCCGGAAACGATATCGCAGGTGCCCCGCGAAGGCTTGATCATCGCCGGATGGGTGGCCATGTGGCGCCCGCTGCAAATATATCTTTACGACTGGTGGCCCTTGCGCCGGCGATGGAAAGTCTTCGAAAAGATGGGCCAAATGAAAGTCGAGATTCACCGCACAGCGCCAAGCAACGAAAAGTGACGCTCAGCCATCACGGAAACACCAAAAACCCCCGGAATTCCCAGTCCTTTTCACTTCGAGGTTGAGCGTTGAGTGTTGAGTGTTGAGCGTTGCATCAATTCCAATTTCCCGCCCCCGAGCCTCTTGGCCAACCGTGCGGTCCATTCGGCGCAGCTTTCTATGAGCATAGCGCATTCCAACGTCAGCGTTGCGCCAACTATAGATCAATTCCCCGCCAGCGCCGAATTCCATCGCTGCCGAAAACCCACGGGCCGCGTCTCGGTTCACGCCTTGATAGAGATGGCTGGGCCGTGAACTTGCCGCAAGGCGAAACGGCGGAGAAGATGATCTTCGTCACTTTTATTTGCCACCGCAGAGGGACTTCATGCACGTCGGCATCATAACCCCTTACTTTCGTGAAACGTTGGACATGCTGCGAAACTGTCACCAGAGCGTACGGAAGCAGACGCACCCATGTGAGCACTTCATGGTGGCCGACGGTTTTCCTCAAACCGAAATATCAAATTGGGCGGTCCAGCACATCGTTCTCGCCAAGTCGCACGCCGATGCGGGCAACACCCCACGGGCGATCGGCTCGTTGTCCGCAATGAATCAGGATTTTGACGCAATTGCCTACCTCGACGCCGACAACTGGTACTATCCCAACCATCTCGATGCGATGATCAAGCTACATCAACAGACCGGCGCAGCCGTATGCACGGCGAGCCGTACCATCCACCGGCTGGACGGCTCACTGATCGGTGCGGACGGCGAATATGATAAGTACAACCTCGTGGACACAAGTTGCTTCTTCTTCACCAGGCACGCGTTCCGCCTGTTGCCCGCGTGGGCGATGATGCCTGCGCAACTCAGTCCGGTTTGCGATAGGGTCGTGGGTAATCTCATCCGGCTTCTAGGTTTGCCCTGTGCCCACAATCGGGAACCGACCGTGGCGTTCCGCACGAATTACGCATTTCACTATCGAGGCATCGGCGAGACGCCGCCGCCTGGGGCGAAGACCGGTGATGATGTGGAGACGGCGAGGAAATGGTGGTCCACCCTGCCTCAGGAGCGGCAAGATTATTGGCACCGTCAGTTGGGTTTGCGGTTATAAACATGAACTAAAGGTGACGCGAGCGATTATCTGGCTTTCCCCGCCGCCGACGGTTTGCGGCGCTTGGCCGCTGTCGCCCGACGGGCCGATCCGTCCAGAGCCAGCTTCAGCACCTGGTCGATGTTCTCCACGAAATGAAACTTCAGCGATTTGCGGACTTCTTCGGGTATCTCCACCATGTCACGCTCGTTGCGCTTCGGAACGATCACCTGCTTGATCCCCGCCCGCTTGGCGGCCAGCGTCTTTTCTTTCAGTCCGCCGATCGGCAGCACCAGGCCGCGCAAGGTGATCTCGCCGGTCATCGCCACGTCGTGGTGGACGGGTTTGTTCAGCATGAGCGACGCCAGCGCCGTGAACATCGCGACGCCGGCGCTGGGGCCGTCCTTGGGGACCGCGCCTTGCGGGACGTGGATGTGAATGTCGCTCTCGGCCACCAGTTTCGGGTCGATCCCCAGGCTCCGGGATCGCGAGCGGATCAGGCTATACGCCGCCGTCGCCGATTCCTTCATGATCTCGCCGATCTGGCCGGTGAGGGTGATCTGTCCCTTGCCCGGCATTCGCGTGGCCTCGATGAACAATATCTCGCCGCCGGCGGGCGTGTACGCCATCCCCGTGGCCACGCCCGGCACGCTGGTGCGGCTGGCCAGTTCAGGATCGAACTTGCGCGGACCAAGAATCTCGCCGACTTTTTCACGCGTGATCACCGTGCGGTCCGTTTTCCCTTCCACGATGGCCGCCGCCAGGTTCCGCGCGATCGCGCCGATGTTCCGCTCCAGGCTTCTCACCCCAGCCTCGCGCGTGTATCCCTCGATGATCCAGCTCAGCGCCTGATCGAGGATTTTGACTTTTTTCGCCGGCACCCCGTTGGCGTCCAATTGCCGCGGAACCAAAAATCGCCGCGCGATGTCCAGCTTGTCGCTATTGGTGTAGCCGGGGATTTCGATGACTTCCATCCGGTCGCGCAGGGGGCCGGGCACGGGGTCCATGGTGTTGGCCGTGGCGATGAACAGCACGTGGGACAGGTCGAAGGGCACGTCCAGGTAATGGTCCGTGAACGTGTGGTTCTGCGCCGGGTCCAGGACTTCCAGCAGCGCCGCCGCCGGATCGCCCCGGAAATCCGCCCCCACCTTGTCGATCTCGTCCAGCATCATGACGGGGTTCCGCGTCCCGGCCTTGCGCAGTTCGGCGATGATCCGGCCGGGCATCGATCCGATGTACGTCCGCCGATGCCCGCGTATGTCCGCTTCGTCGCGGACGCCGCCCAGCGCCACGCGAATGAATTTCCGGCCCATCGCCTCGGCGATGCTCTTGCCGAGCGAAGTCTTTCCAACCCCCGGCGGCCCGACGAAGCAGAGGATCGCGCCGCCGCCGTCCGGTTTCAGTTTCCGCACCGCCAGGTATTCCAAAATCCGCCGCTTCACTTTCTCCAGGTCGTGATGGTCCCGATCCAGGATTTTCCTCGCCTCCGCCAGATCGATTTTGTCCGTGGTCTGCACCGACCAGGGCAATTCGCTGAGAATTTGCAGGTACGTGCGGATCACGCCGTATTCCGGGCTGGCGCTGGGTATGGAATCGAGGCGATTGAGTTCGCGGTTGGCCTCCTTCATGACCGCCTCGGGAATCTGCGCCGCCTCCAGACGCGCCCGCAACGTTTCCATTTCGCTTCCCCCGGCGCCGGAATCGCCCTCGCCCAGCTCCTTGCGGATGGCCTTGAGTTGTTCCTGCAGGTAATACCGGCGCTGGCTCTTGTCGATGTTCTCCTTCACCTGCGACTGAATCTTGTTCTGCAATTCCAGCACGTCGAGCTGTGTCGCCAGCCGGGCCGCGATGATCCGCAGCCGTTTTTCCACGTCCATCTCGTCCAGCATCCGCTGCTTTTCCGCGATGTCGTCTTTTTCCACCGGCAGGTTCGCCGCCAGAAAATCCGCCAACGCCGATGGGGCCCCGATGCTGTTCAGCACCTGTGCCGCCTCGTCCGGCGTGTTGGGCGAAAGCTCGATCACCCGGTTCGCCTGCTGGCGCACCGAGGCCACCAGCGCCTCCAATTCCGTGCCCGGCGATGCCACGTCCTCCAGGATCTCGATCCGGCCCAGCGCGAACGGCTCGCTTTGCTCGATCCCCAGCAGCCGAAACCGAACCAGCCCGTGTACGATGATCGACTGGTTCCCATCCGGCAATTTGAACAGCTTCAGGATCATGCACGCCGTACCCACCGTGAACAGATCCCCGTAACCCGGATCCTCCATCTCCGCGTTCTTCTGCGTCACCACGCCGATCAGTTTTTCCGCCGGCATCACCTCGTCCAGGAGGTTCTTGCTCTTCTGCCTTCCCACGTTCAGCGGCATCACCGTCCCCGGAAACACCACGATGTTTCGGATCGGCAGGATCGGAATCAGGCTGGGGATGGTAAGCTGCTGCCCGTTTCCAGCCGTTCGAATTACCGTCGCCGTTGGACTCCGCTCGATGACTTGTGATTCAGCCATATCAATTCAGCCACGTGTCAATGTTTCTTCGGCAATACGACCCACAACATTCCATCCCGATACCGCGCGTTGATCTGCTCGTGGTGAACGTCCTGCGGCAATTCCACTTCGCGCGCAAATGACCCGTGATCGATCTCCATCAGGTGCATCCGAACCCGCACGTTCGGCGTTTCAGGCCCCTCCGTCCACATGGGCACATTGCGGTTGCCCCTCAGCCGCAACGCCCCGTTCACCACTTCGATCTCGATCTTTTCCTTGTCCACCCCCGCCAGATCGACGCAGACCAGGTACTCCAGGTCCGTCTCGTACAAATTCACGTTCGGCGTCCAATGCTCGTGGGAAAAGAAGCTGTAGTACCCCTTGCCCTGAAGCTGTTCGAGCAGCTTGCTCGGCGTGGGCGACGGGCTTCCGGATGGCTTGTCGGCACATCGGATGGCAACCATGACTAGACCTCCGGGATTATTCTATTGACCTGTCACTCAATTTCACCGGCCAAAATCGGCGCTTTGCCGGTCGATCTCTTTCCGGCGGTGATCTCCAGCCGGATCTTACCATCCATCGCGCCCCAGGCCTGGAAAAGATAAACGCTCTGCCCCGCCTTGGCCACGATGCTCGCTATCTTCACCGCCTCATCCCCGCCGTGCAGCATCCAAAGTTCGTACCCGCTGCCCGAATCCAGCACCGGCAATTGATCGCAAAGCAGATATCCCCGCCGCGCCGCCCCGTTCCAGGCGATGACCGCATTGGCCACGGAAGAGCCTGGCAAGCCGGTCAATCGGATCATTCGCGTTTGCGGGTCGGAAAGGAGCTTGCCCAGGTCTTCCAGTTGCCCTTCCACCCGCGAATCGGCCGTCGCCAGCACCTCAGCCCTGTTCCGCTGGCTCGTCGCCGCCACCCGCTCGTATTGCACCGCGCTGCCGGCAAATCCCAGCGCCAAACACGCGAAGATCAGCAGACCCGCCCAGCCCGATCTTCTTCCATGAGCCGCATTTGCCGCTCCCGGTTCCACGTCCGGCCCATAATATGTCGGGTCTGTCATGCGAGGGAGCTCCCGGCAATCCCCGCTTATTCTGCCCTGAATCGGCGATCATGGGAAGGGGCGCATCCCGGCCGATTTATTTGTCGGCGATCGTCAGATGCGAAGAAATGGATCGCGCAGAGGCGCGGCGGCGCGGAGGAGGAGAAGAAAACTCCGCGCCTCAGCAACGGAGGCGAAGCCTTCCGTGCCTCCGCGCGAGACAGCTTTTCTGCTTCCCTCGTACCAGACGAGACGGGGCGGGAAAGACGAAAGGCATCGATCCCATGGTCCGGTCCTCGACCCTTTGGTTAATTTGGTCTCAGAAAAGCGTGTTGAAACCTGCGGCCTTGAAATGCCGGTCGTTGGTGATCGCATCCGTGATGCCCAAACGGCGCATGACGATGAAGGAGATGTGGTCGACAATCCCCGGATCGCCGGGCTTGCCCTGTGCGTAAGCGCGCCAGGCATCGTGCCATTCCTCATCGGTCGGCAGGATGAGGCGCCGTGCCTGTTCAAATTGCTGACGAATGGAATCGACGAGAGGCCGAAACGGCTTGCGCGAGGCCGCATTACCACATTCCAACAGTACGAACGGCGTCGTGTACGGCACCGCCCGAGACGCCAGCATCTTTTGCAAGCCTCGTCTGCTGCCTGGTGCCATTGGTCGGCACTATCCCACAAGGCCAGAAGCCCCACCGTGTCAACAAATGCAAAAGTCATGGCTGATGCTCGTTGTGACGTTCGGCCAAGTCATGCTGGCCGGAGTTGAACCGTAGACCCATGATCCGATAGATCTCCTGAATCGCCTTCGCCTCATCTTCCGTAAGCTCAATCGGTTGGAATTCGAGCTTGACATGGGCTTCCTCGGGGAGATCTACCCGCCCGATGGGCTGAAATGCGCCCTTCCGATAAATTGCATTGATCGTCGTCATATCTTCACCTCCAACACCTTCGTGGCGTCGTTGCCGAAAATTTCGATCACCTTCACCGCAATCTTATACCGCCCTCCGGCGGGATACGAGTGGGCGGCACCATGCGTTCGCTCGCCAATTGCGCGGCGTATGCGATCGCCGCCTGCACGTCTTCGTGCTTTAGCGATGGATAGCTCTTCAAGATCGACGCCTCGCTCTGGTCATCCGCCAAATTATCCAGCACAACCGAGGCCATCACCCGTGTTCCTTTGATGCACGCTTTGCCGTGGCACACCATCGGATCGACCGAAATGCGTTCGCGCCAGTTCATCGCCATTTCTCCTGCGAAAAGTTCGAAGCAATCATAACCTCAAGCCCTCGTTCGGCGTAACCGAGTGAATATTTCAATCTTGCTCCGAATCCCCCGATTTATTCGCTTATGTCCGCCCTTGCTTCTTTCGGTCCGCTCCTGCACCTGCTAGACTCATCCATGGCCAACCGCGGGAAAGATCAGTTATTTTATGCTTATTCGCATCGGTTTTGACGTCATATTCCAAATCCCCGCCCCAGTCCCGATGATCCTGATGCTCTACACGCATCCCTCCCGGTCCGGGAGCCTGTCCGCGCCGGAGACGATCCAGGTGGCCCCCGAAATCCCCATCTCGACCTTTACCGATCATTTCGGAAACCGTTGCGGCCGGATTCAAGCCCCGGCCGGGCAACTGAGGCTTTGGCATCAAACCATCATCCGCGATTCCGGTCTGCCCGATCCCGTTCATGTCGATGCCATCCAATGGGACGTCCATGCCCTTCCCCCGGAGGTCATCCAGTTCCTTTTCGCCAGCCGATATTGTGAAACCGATCACCTCAGCGACATCGCCTGGAACCTATTCGGAAACACGCCGACCGGCTGGAGCCGCGTCCAGGCCGTCTGCGATTGGGTGCATCACAACGTGCAGTTTGGTTATCCATTTGCGCGGCCGACCAAGACCGCGTTCGAGGTCTACCAGGATCGCCGCGGCGTCTGCCGCGATTTCTCGCATCTGTTCATCACCTTTTTGCGCTGCCTCAACATCCCCGCCCGATATGCCACGGGGTATTTGGGCGACATCGGCGTGCCGTACAACCCCGATCCGATGGATTTCAGCGCCTGGACCGAGGTGTTTCTGGACGGGCGCTGGTACACGTTTGACGCCCGGCACAACATGCCGCGCATCGGCCGGGTCATCATGGCCCGCGGCCGCGACGCCGCCGACGTGGCCATCACCACCTCCTTCGGGCCATCCCAACTCCTCCAATTCAACGTGATTACCGATGAAATCCCCGTGGATGAGGACCCCCATATTGTCCCCCGCTCCGCCAGCGCCCCGCCCATCACCGCACAGATGAGTTGATGATTCCCTTCATTCCGCATGAACCTGCGGTAGCGGATCGGGCACGCGATCGATGCTCCCGCTTTCCACCAGAAGCTTCGCCATCTCGCTCATGTGGGAATTGAGATACGGGATCAGCGCCGGATTGCTCCGCGAATCGTGCCCGTTGCGCTTCATTTCTTGCGCCGCTTCATCCGCATTGCCGTGCTCCACCAGCACCCGGTAATAGAAGGTCGCGCCGTTCGACCTCTGAGCCCCGCTCGAGCAATGCAGCAGCACAACCTTGCCCTGCTTCCGCGCCGCCACGATTTGCGCAATCGCGTCGGCATACGCGTGAATGTCGCCCGTTCCATCCCCCATTAACGGGTCGATATACCGCTGGATTCCCATCCCGCTGGCCGTTTGTATTTCCGCCGCCACGTCCGGATCGGCCGGGTCGTCCGCGATCAGGGATACGATCACGCTGATGTGATCGTCCGTCAAAACCTGCCGAATCAGATGCCGGTCGATCTGCCCGCTGGCATACACTTGCCCGGCGTCCACCGTCCGGAGTTTCCGCGGCACCCACCGATCCTTCCATCGTCCCGCGTTGTCGCACACGTACCAGATCGCCGGCACCGACAATACGGCAACACCCGCCGCCCACCCTATCCACGACAGGCTTCGCCGCCGGTTGGCCAATTCACGAATTTCAGCGTCGGGTGCGCTCATTGCCAAAAGCCTCATCCGGGCGGCGGGAGTCGAACCCGCACGGCCATTTCTGGCCAACGGATTTTAAGTCCGTAGCGTCTGCCATTCCGCCACGCCCGGAATTTGTTTCAATCGCCTCGGAATAACCGCTGTTTTCTCCGGTATTTCCGAACGATTCGCGCGATCGTACTTCATCCGCTTTTATTCCGCCAGATTATGCCGCCCCGGGTGATTGCGGACCCCCACATTCCAATCGGCAATTGGCAATTGGCAATCGGCAATCTTCCCCCACCCCTATTGATTCACGTGCAGAACCTGTGCCGGCGGGAAGCCGTTGAAGTACGTCGCCGACGCATGGCTGTAAGCCCCGATGTTCGGGCTGTAAAGCAGATCGTCCAGTTCCAGATCGGGCAGTTCCTCGGCCAGCGAAATCGTATCCAGCGCATCACACGTCGGTCCAAAGACCGAGCAAATCTGCGTCGGGCCAGTCTTGAACGATTTCAGATGATACGGGCAGTGATCGAAGATGATGCCCGAGAAGGTGTGGTACACCCCGTCGTTGATGTAATAGCAGAGCTTCCCGTCGCGGAACGCCTTGCCGATGATCTTGGCCACCAGCGTGCCGCTGGTGGCGACGAGGAACCGGCCCGGCTCGGCGAGGATCTCGATGTCCTTGGGGAACAGCCGATCCAGCTCGGAATTGATCTTCTGTGCCAGGATTCGGAACGGCCCGACCTTGTCGTCGTAGTGCGCGGGGAATCCGCCGCCGATGTCGATCAGCTTCAGCTTGAACCCGCGGTCGGCGGCCTCCTTGAAGATGCCGGACGTCAAGCTCAGCGCCTGCACGTAGTTCTCGTAATTGGTGCACTGGCTGCCCACGTGGAAGCTGAGCCCCTCGACGATCAGCCCGACGTCATGGGCGGCCTCGATCAGCGCCACCGCCTCGCCCGGCGGACAGCCGAACTTGCTCGACAGTTCCACCATCGCCCCGGTGTTCGGCACCTTCAAGCGCAATGCCAGCCCCGCATGCGGAGCGTGCTTCTTGATCTTCTTGATCTCGTGAACGTTGTCGTACGTCACCAGCGGCTTGTATTGGTCCAATTCTTGTAAAGTTTCATTGGCCTTGATCGGATTGGCATAGACGATCTTGTCCCAGATGAAATCCTGCCGCTGTTTGGCCGGCAGGTCCTTGATGTTCTCGTGAACGACCAGAAACTCCGGCATGGATGCCACGTCGAAGCTCGCCCCCGCCTTGTACAACGTGCTCACGATCGCCGGATCGGAATTGGCCTTCACCGCGTAGTACGCCTGCACCCGCGGAAGATATTTCTTGAACTGGGCGTAGTTCTTCCGAAGCTGCTTGTGATCCACGATGAACAGCGGCGTCCCGTGCCGGGCGGCCAGTTGCCGCAGGGTTCTTAGATTCGGCATGTGTCGATACACCTTCCTACAGCGGACTTTCCTATGTTATACGTCGAACGCCTTACCAGACACTAAGATCTGTCCTTTGTGTTGCTCTCTCCATTTGGAAGATATTCCAAGCTGGTACTTGATCGTCCGCGTTGGAGAAACGCGGAAGATCTTCTGGATCTCGGCTCCCGTGGCAAGCACAAGAATGGTCACCTTGTAATCCGGTGGTGGAGCCAGTGCGATCAGGTATCGAATGTCACGGATACTGGCCTTGGCCTTCTCATTCCACCGGGCATCGATAACTACCTTGGAGTCTGGGTGATGGTGGCCAAAATCAATGGTAACCGCTTTCCCGGTATGGTGCTTCACTT
Organism: Tepidisphaeraceae bacterium; assembly: GCA_050014015.1. GTDB lineage: Bacteria > Planctomycetota > Phycisphaerae > Tepidisphaerales > Tepidisphaeraceae > PALSA-1353. The sequence goes on along the minus strand of JBEKEC010000022.1, from coordinate 80,474 downwards.
CTAGTAACTGGTGGCGGACGTCCGGAAAAAGCCCTGATCCGGGCGGATAATGGTACCCGACGCACTTCACGACCTCGTATTCAAACCAGTGCCCTTTAGGGCGAACTTCGAGAATTCGGTTCTGCGCGTCTCGTGGCGCATCAATGCCCATGAGCGGCTTCAAGAGACACGCTAGTTCCTCCAGCGAGTACAATGTCGAAGGATCAGCCGGAGCGTTGGCCAGTGGCTCCCCGTCCGCCAAGTCAAGGCCGTGTATATGATTTTTCTTCCGTTTCGCGGAACGCCGAAAGGCCGCTTTATTAGTCATGGCGTCAGCCCCATTTATTCTGGGTTTATACCAAAGCACTTCTCCACCAGGTGATCAATCCGCGACTCTATATGTGACAATTGCAAGTCTTCGCTTCCACGCTTGGCAAGCTCAACCCGTTCCCTGACCACAGTAACCAATTCGCGGGCCGGGTGAGTAGATGGGTCAGGGTAGGGGTACTTGCCGACATATTGCGTAATGTATCTGCGCCGACCGGCGTAAAGCTTGTTCCCAAACGCCAGGTCGTGAAATCGCGTCATTACGCTGGAATTGGCCACTCCAAGCAGCAGGAAAAGCATTTCATTGGGAACACCGGGCCGAAGTGTGATCCAATAGCAGTTGCCGTTGACAATGGAGCCGCTGAGGTCAAGGAAAAAACAGGGCTTTGGGCTAATGTCTGGAAAGACGACCTTGGGATCCGCCCAGGCGGCCGGATCCTGCGGCACCCATATCTCGTACCATTTCCGCCCCCCCGCGCTCAGATAGCGGCGCGCCCGAAGACGAACCTGGTGGGATTCAAGGTATTTCTTGGCGAATGGAAAGTGAGCCAAGTGGATCGCTGTCCGTCTTCCTTGTCGTATTTCATGTGGGTACAGAACACGCTGGGCGGGAAGTTCCCCTGCCTTCCTGGCCCAACGCTTGGCATCCTCATGGCTAAGTATGTGCAATAGCAGTGAAGGCTCCGGACGAAGAGCGGCAGGCATGCTCGCCCAGTCCGACCGGATAAAGACCGAATCGGCCGTGGTCTTGATCCCGACCCTTATCTGAGCGATGTCCTGGAAAGATCCGACGGACCGGTCTCGAACCTGCTGGACCCATTGCGATTCGTTATGGGTGGTAAGCGACCAGACTCGCCCGGTATCTCGGGATGTGTCGATTGTCCCGGTTGAAACGCGATACGTTCCCTCCGCCACCCGATAGATCCCATTCTCGCCCTGGTCGAGAACCTCGTAGATGCTGCTCGATTGTGAGAAGGCGCCAACCTTCCTGGCGGACTGGGGGGCGGAGTAAATCCGCAGGAAGCGGGTCGGAGAGGGCGAAACGAAGGGTTGGGCTGTTTTCTTCCGCCGCCCGATGAGAACCGCCGGCAAGACCGCGGCCTCAAACAGCTTAGTGTCTCCAAGGTCGATGACTTCGCAGACATCGTAATGGGAGGCCAGGTATCGGCGGACGTACGCCCCCGTCACGGTGCTCAGGAAGCGGTTGGAGACGATAATCCCCAGGATACCCCCGAACCGCAGCGTTGCCGTTGCCGCCACGAGGAACGCCTGATAGAGGTCCACGCGCCCGGAAAGGTTGAAGCGTTCGGCCAAGCGACGTGATTCGACCGCCCCCAGTACCTGGGTTCGGACGTACGGCGGATTGCCGATCACGACGTCGAAAGACTCCGTCATCTCAGCCGTTTGCAGCGGCGGTTCCCAAAGACCGACCTGTCCCCGGATCGGGCCGATCATTTCCAGGAAATCACCATGGACAAGAGTCAAGCGATCTCTTGCGAGGCTATCCATACGAAGGCAAGCTGAGTCCAGAGCGCTATCGTCGGCCTCCACCCCCACATATTCGACCGGCGAAAACCCTTCCTCCCGTGCCGCCAATTCAAAGGCTTCCAGCAACGCGCCAGATCCGCAAGCAGGATCCAAGACGCGAAGCGTCTTGTGGCGCTCGGCATGGAGATGGGATAGAATCCGCCGGGCCACAAACCGGCCCAAAGGCAACGGAGTGTAATGTGCTCCCGTGGCCTTCTGGCGATTGATGTTCGCAGCCCGTGTCATCGTCAATCTCCGTCCGTGAGTAGAAAATTCTTGAACTGCCACGGATCGCTGCGGTCGATTGACGGCTTGTTGTAGCCGCCGAAGAAGTTCGTGTAGTTCTTGAGCGGAGTCCAATCCGACGGCGTGGAAATCCAGTTGCCCAGGTACGGCTTGGAAATCTTCAGCACGTAATCGTGCGGCAGATCGTCCGGCGCCACCACCCCGCGGTTGGGGTTCTCTATCATCCACGACACCGCCGCCACCACCGAGATCGCCACCTGCATCGTCGTCGCGTTCTGATGCGGCACCAGCCGCCGCGATTCCTCGATGCTCAGATCGCTCCCGATCCACCAAGAGTTGTATGCGTGACCCATCAGCAGCGCCCCCAGGATATCGGCGCCGCTGGTGATCTCGTCGTTCATGATGCGATACCGCGGCTGCAATTGATAATCGTACCCGCGCAGTTCGTTCAGCGAAGCGATCGCCCCGTCGCACGGACAATACGCGTAATGAACGGTGGGGCGGTAAACCGCCTTGCCGCCCTCCCAAACCGTGAGCTTGTCGGAGATGGTGAACGCTTCGCCGTGACGCACCACCATCCCGTGAATGCAATAATTCGGCACCCAGGAAGCCACCCACGTATTGATCCCCATGCGCGCCAGGCAGATCTGGTTCTTCGGCCCCTCCTCGTGTTGGTACGCCAGCGGCGGCAGTTCCTTCTCGTGCGTCCCCCAGCCCATTTCCGCCGTGGTCGTCCCCTCCTCTCGGAATCCTTCCACGCTCCAGGTGTTGAGGAATTCATCCACCTGCTTGGGCTTGTCGGTGATCTGCGTGTCGCGTTCGCTGCAATGGATCACCTTCACGCCCAGCTTGCGGGCCAGCTCGTTGAACGTCTGATCCTTGATCAACTGCTTGAGTTGCTCGGCATCGCGCCCGCCGACTTTCTTGTCCTTCAATACGTGATTGCCGATGTCCAGCAACCCTTGCTTGGTGAAGTGCGAGATCAGGCCGGGGTTGGCGCCATGTTCCAGAACCGCCGTGGCGCCCGGTTCCTTCCACGATGCCTTGAGCCGCCGAACGTTCATGTGCCGCCAATACAGCGTGCGCTCCGTCGGACGTTTCTTGTCGGCGTTTTCGTACGGGTCCCAAATCTCGACGGAGGTGTTCACGTACAGCACGCCGCGATCGTGGCACCACTGCAACAGCTCGCAGCAGTCGATGTTCCAGGCCAGGTCGATGAGGAGATCGCCCTTGGACAGGTACTTGCCGAGAATTTGCCCCATGTTGTCGCGGGTGACCTTGTCCTTCACGAATTTCACGCCGCGCTCGGTCCACGGCCGCAAAACCTCCGAGCGGTCCTCGAAATCCATCACCGTGACGTTGCTCAGCGGGACCTTGACGTACTTTTCCAGAATGGGCAGCGTACACTGCGCCACCGCGCCGTAACCGACAAACAGGACCTTCTGACGAAATTCGACCATTGCCGTCTCCATGTGGCACGGGCGTCTCGCCCGTGTCTTTGCCGCAGGACAAAAGACCTAGAGGAGTTCCTTGTCCCCTCACCACGATCTTCGCTTGCAAGATGACGCGGGGATTATATCGACTCGTCGGCCGGCGAAAAGATTACCACGACGATTTGGGAAAGATTCAGGATGTGCAATCTATTACAGTGATTCCATTGCCGTCATTTCCATTGCGGCAGATGGGCATTCTCGAACGCAACGTTTGCACCCGTCGCAATCGTACACCGCAATGTAATACCCCTCGCCGGGTCCCAATTTGCTGATGGCCAGGCTCGGACAACTGTTGTAGCAGGCGTCGCATTCGAAACAGTTCCCGCACGACAGGCAGCGATGCGCCTCGTAGGTGGCGGTTTGAAGGTCCAGGCCCTCGACGGTCTCGGCAAAGCTGTCCAGCCGCTGCGACACGTCCAGCACCGGCTGCGTCGATTGCTCGGTCTTGGGGTACTTGGCGAACTTGATCAGGTCGCGCCGAGCGACCGAGTGCCTCGCGCCTTTAACGTACGTTTGACCGTGAAAATACGCGTCGATGTTTCGCGCCGCCTTCTTCCCGTGTCCCACGGCGATCGTGACCGTCTTCTGATCGGGAACCATGTCCCCGCCGGCGAACAGCCCCGGGCAGCCCGTCATCAGGTGCTCATCGACTCCAACCGTGCCGTCCGCGGCAATGATGACGCCCGGCACGTTCTTGAGAAACTGGCTCTGGGTTTCCTGGCCCAGGGCCAGGATGATCGTGTCGGCCTGAAGGGTTTCAGTTTTCCCGGTGGGCTGAGGTTTGCCCTTGGCATCGAGTTCCATGACTTCGACTTCGATGTTCCCCGCGCCGACTTGTTTGATGGTGCGAAGCCAGTGGACCGCGACGCCTTCCACCAGGGCTTCTTCCAGTTCTGATTCATGCGCGGGCATGCGATCGCGATTGCGGCGATAGACGATCATCGATTCCTGCGCCCCCAGCCGCAACGCCGTGCGAGCCGCATCCATGGCCGAATTGCCGCCCCCATAAACCGCCACGCGACGCCCCATGCAAAGCCGCTCGCCCGCCGTTGGATCCGCCAGAAACGTCAGCGCGTCCACAATCCGCCGCGCGTCGTCCGTGGGGATATCCACCCGCTTGCCTAGCTGCGCCCCGACCGCCAGGAAAACCGCGTCGAACCGCCCTTGTTTCAGGAACGGATCCAGATCGTTGACCGGCGTGTTCACCTCGAACCCAACGCCCATCCGCTCGATGCGATTTATTTCCGCATCCAGCACGTCGCGCGGCAACCGATATTCCGGAATCCCGTAGCGCATCATCCCGCCCAGTTTCGCGCCTGCCTCGTGCACCGTTACCGCATGACCCCGCAGCGCCAGATGGTATGCCGCCGAAAGTCCGCACGGCCCCGAACCGACGACCAGAACCCTTTTCCCCGTCGGTGGCCGCGTCTGGAAATTCCATCCCTCGCTGATCGCCATGTCCCCCAGAAACCGCTCGACCGCGTGGATGCTCACCGCGCTATCCAGATGCTTGCGGTTGCACGCCTTCTCGCATGGGTGATAGCAAACGCGGCCATGGATCGCCGGCAAAGGATTGTTCTTTACCAGTGCTCGCCAAGCCTCTTCGTATCGCTCGGCCTGCGCGTGGTTCAGCCATTCCTGGATATTCTCCCCCGCCGGACATGCCACGTTGCAGGGCGGCAACCGGCTTACGTACTGGGCCTTCTGGCTCGGAATCGTCTGTACGGTTTCAAGAGTCGATTCCAAACTCCCGGCGGCGACCGTCTGATTTTCAATCATATTGGACCTCGGCGCAGCAAGACTCAGCACTGGAACAACAATCCCAATGCCACATCCGACCAAAGTCGCCAGGCCCGATCGCCATGATGCCAAACCCCGCCGCCAACGTCGCTTAGCGTCGCATGGAACGGAAACAGTGTGCCGGAAACCCCGACCGACTCTTAAAGTTGGGAATTTCGACGCCCGCGACATCTCCCGATTGGGAACGCCCACGGCGCCGCCGTGGGGATTCTCCCTCCCGATTGGGGGTTCTTCTACATCTTCGAAACAGAACGCGTTTTCCCTGCTCCGCTCATTGATCCTGCTCCAACGCCCCCGTTGGGTCCTGTAGCGCGTTGATGTCCTGTCGTTCCACGTGTTTTTCCCCTCGCCCCACGTACTCATGGGGAGAGGGTCAGGGTGAGGGGTGATTCTTGAACGTCGCGAACAAACTGCGTTCTCTTCAATTTTGCCCTCGGCGGGGGACTCGATCAATTAATCGCCTGTGCTAAAATCAGCACAGATGGCAGGCCATCGGAAAAATTCGCCGAGAAAAGATTCGCGCGTGCTGGTCGGTGGTGTGAATGTCTTCAAGGTCCTCGGGCGGCCAGACGCCGACGAGGCCTTTGCCAAGGTTGAGCTGGCGTACAAGATTCACACCCTGATCCAGCAAACCGGTCTCAGCCAAACCCAGGCCGCCAGACTGCTCAACACCGACCGGGCGCGCGTTTCCAACCTGATGCGTGGCCGGCTCGAGGAATTTTCCATCGAACGGCTTTTCCATTTCCTCAACAAGCTCGGCCAGGATATCGACGTGACCATCCGTCCCAAGCGCCGCGCCCACGCGCAGGTTCATATCCTTGCCAAGGCTGGCTAATTTCCAACGGATGCCGCCGGCCCAACGTGCGGCAGCGTCAGATGAGAAAGCCGAAGACCTGCCGGAGGACCGGCCGATCTTCGGAATCACTTATGATCGATTTCATGCTTTTCCGCGGCGCGCACACTGCGCGCATCGCGGTTTCGGAACGGTTCTGATTTATCCGTGCTATCCGTGAAATCCGTGGTTCCTCTGAATTATCCGGGTTAGGAAGGGGGATTCCCACCCCGGCACGATCCCCCGATTGCGAATGCTGCTCCGCTCATTGATCCTGCTCCAAAGCGCCCGTTGGGTCCTGTAGTGCCTTGATGTCCTGCCGTTCCTGCGGGTGATGGTAATAGAGGAACACCCGATCGGCTTCGCCGCCGTGGCAGGTGGCGCACATATCATGCGCCACGCCGGGGCGCATCATCGGCTTGGTCGCGCCGCGAAGGTCGATCAGTTGCCCCGGCGACAAATTCGTCCCGGCGGCCAGGACCGGAATCACCCCAGAGCTTTTGTTTCCATGCGGCAGATGGCACACGCCGCAAGGAATCGACCGTTCCGTTGGAAGGTATTGCGGCGGGCTTGACGGCCGCGTCGCCGACCATTTCAGCAGCCCGAACACCACCGTTGGATGCGCCGGAATCGCCGGCCGCCTGGCGGTCTGGTCGTCGTGGCAGCCAAGGCACCGCTGCTCATTCGGCGTCGCTGCCGAGATATCCAGCCGGCTCGCCCAGAGCTTGTCCTTTTGGCTCCCTTCGACGGCATGAACCGCGTGGCATGGCGCGCAGAGCAGCTTTGAATCGACGGTTCCCAAAGACCGGGCCAACACGTTCTTCGCGTGCATGCTGTGATCCAACGTCGCCTCGCTCTTGTGGCACTGGAAGCAGACCTTCTCAGGCCGCGATGGATCGGGCGAACGCAGCAGCGATCGCTCGCCCCGGCCGGCGTGCGGATTGTGGCAGGTTTCGCAACCGATCCGCGTCCGCGACTGCGCCCCGATCGCCGGCACCAGCGGCAACGTGCATTCGCCGACCGTCGGGATCGCCTCGGCATCCAAATCCGAACCCGCCCTCGCCGTCGGCATGATCTGCGGATGCATCATCGCCCCCACGTTTGCCGGCGGATCGGCCGCATCCGCGGAAGCTTCGCTTTGGGCCCATCTATTTTTCTGGTGGCACGCAATGCAAACTCCATCGGCCGTTGCAACCCCCGATGCCGGCGCCATCGCCCAGAGCTTGCGGGTTGGGTCATCGGAATGCGCGCGGTGGCAGGCCATGCAAAGATCCTTGCCGGCACCAGTGCCCGGCCACGCCGGATTGGTCATGGAATCATGGATGCCGCCGAACAGCGTTGACTTTCCCGCATGGCAGCGAAGACACAGGTCCGACGTGTTCCCGGGCACGCGCAGCATGAGGGACGATTTTCTGCTGTCGGCGTGAGGGTTGTGGCAACTGGCGCATTGCACCAGGCCATGGCTTTCGACCCGTTGCCCGGCCGCATCGTACAGGGGCAGCGGAATCGCCGAAGGCCGCGTCGCCGGCGACATCACCCCCGTCGGATGGCTGAACAAATGCGCCGGGTGTTTCGCCGCCAACCCCGTCTTGTTGTGGCACTGCACGCACGTGTCGGCCGCGTTTGCCGGGACATTTTTCGTCGCGATCCAGATCGCCGGCCCGTTCCCGTGGTGCACGTTGTGGCAGAATCCGCACTTGCCCGTCTCCTCGACCGATTTGCCCAAACCGTTCCGAGCCGTGGGACGCTGCGTGAAATCGTGCGAGCCGGCCAGCGTCGTCATCTGCTCGGCGTGGCACGAGCCGCATAATTGGTCCGGCCTGCCGCGCAAAAATCGCGCCCGACCGGCATCGTGCGGATTATGGCACGTGTTGCAGGTCAACTGCGCTCGCGCGGGATCGGCCTTTTCCGCCAGGACTGCCAGAGCAAGTCCATCGGGCAGCTTGGCCCGGCTCACGTCGTCAGGGTGATTGAAATGCGTCCCGCCACCCTTACCCGCCGCCAGACGGCCGTCCGCATGACACGCCAGGCACGTACCCGTCGGATCCCCTTTGGCCACGACCGGCGCCCTGGCGGATTGGTGCGGCGTGTGACAGGCGCTGCACGGCCCCGAATCTTCCGCCGTCTGACCCAGCAAGTTCCGCGCCGTCGGCGCAGTCTTACGCAGATCGTGCAACGTTCCCGCCACGCTCGCCCGGTCGGGGTGGCAACGCAGGCACAGCTTGCTATCCGACAATGTATCCGCCAACAACTTCGCCTTGGCTGGACTATCGTGCAAGCGATGGCATGACAGGCACGCCAGCGTCCCTCGTGACCCCGCGTGCGTTCCCATGTCCCGGATCGCCTGACGCTGCACGTCCGTCGATAGCGGCGCGTTGATCGGATGCGTATGCCCCGCCTCGCCCCATTGACCCGGACGCAGCTTCTCGTGGCATGAGATGCACAGCGCGTTGTCGCTGGCCGCCAGCACCAGAAGCTTGTCCGCCTGCGAGCCATGAGCGGCATGGCAACTTTGGCAAATCAGCTCCTCACCCCTTGGCCCGGTCTTCGCCCCCGCGGCGAGAAGATTCCCCGGCATCGCCACCGCCATCGGGCCCACCGGATGGCTTCCGTGCGTCGGACCGTCCGCCTTCTCCGCATGGCAAATCCGGCACAGTTGGCTCTGATCGTTATCCACCCGAAGGAAAAACGTGCTGGAAAGGTCCTCCGCGCCGGGAAGGTTGTGTGCCGTATGGCAGGTCCGGCACGCCAATTTCCCATCTTCCAGCGGCAACCCGGGTGGAATCGACATCGTCGGCGGCGGTTTCACGCCCGTCTTATGGCTCTGTTCCTGCCACACCTTCTTTCTCGAATCACGCACCGAACCATCATGGCAACCCAGGCACGTCGACTCCCGCGAGGCCATCGAAACGTTCGGTTTGTCCATCAGCAGCACGGCCCCCGGTTTGTCGAAATCCGCCGACCATTCCAGGTGGCAGACCGCGCAATCCCGCCGCGACTCCACCATGTTCTGAAGCGTCTGCCCCCCAGCCCGCGCCGCCATCCCGATCAAAATCACAAACACCGGAATGAGACAACGCAACACCCCTGTCTTTTCTTGCCTCTTCAAGAAGATTAACCGCGAAGGAGCGAAGGAGCGAAGTTGCGCGAAGAAATACCAATCTGACTTCGCGCAACTTCGCTTCTTCGCTCCTTCGCGGTAAGTGCTTTCACGAAAATCGTAATCCATGGTCGGGTTCATGACTCACTTGCCCGCAGTCTTCAGCGCCACGACCGCCACGCGGTTGGCGCCAAGCTCGACGACGTAAAGCGTCCCGGCGGCGTCAAAACGCATTCCCATCGGATGATCGAATCGTAGCGGCTGGCCCGCATCATCGGTCACAACGCCCAGCAATTTCCCCGCATCGTTGAACGCCTGGATCACGCCCAGCGACGAGTCGCCGACAAATATCCGCCCGGCCCCGTCGACCGCCACGCCTTTCGGCCGGTACAGGTCTCCCATCGCCACGCCGAAATGCCCGATCTGCCCCGCCCAGCGATTGTCCGAGCTGATCAGTTGCAGCCGCGCGCCCACCGATTCGCTCACCACAACGTGGTCCTCCGGTCCCATGCACAGCATGAACGGCCAGCGGAACTGCCCCAGTGAGATGCCCCATTCCCCCAGCGCCGTCCATCGGCCGGTCGCGTTGTCGAGAACCAGCACCCGTTGGTTGTCGCAGTCGGCGACGTAGGTTCGAGCTCCATCGGATCGGACGACGACGCCCGTTGGGTCGGCCGGTTTATCCGCCGCCGCCGAGGGCACGCTGATCGTCTTGTAATCACGGCCCTCCGGCGAACGCACCAGCAGACGGTGATTGCCCGTGTCCGCGATCCACAGCGCGCCGTCGCGGTCGATCGCCACGCCGATGGGCCGGCTTAACGGGGATTCTTTCGGGCCATACAAAATCGCGTCCAGATTTCCGCTGGGCGCGAAACGCGCGATTCGGTCGTTGACCCCATCGGCGACGTACAGATACCCCAGTGCATCGACGGCCACGTCGGTCGGCATGGTCATCGGGTGATTTCTCGGCAATTCGACGGTCCGGGTTATCGCCGCGGGAATGCGGTTTTCCGCGGGGATCGGCCCCGCTCCGACCGCCAGGATCGCCAAAGCTGCCGCGGGCAAAAATGACCACCGCTTGGTGCGCGTCGCTTGCTGCAAAGAATTTCCCCCTCCCCATGTACTCAGGGGGAGGGTCGGGGTGGGAGTGGAGGGCTTGCCCTCCACCGTCGAACATCGATTGGCCCACGAAACCCCCACCCTGTCCCTCCCCCTGAGTACAGGGGGAGGGGAAGAAGGGGCCTTGCAGAACGTGTCACGCACCCACCACCGCCAAAACATTATTGACCGCCTTCCAGCACGTTGGGAATGTAGAAGTGTTGCCCTTGCCGGATCTGCTGCATCAGCTTGGCGATTTCCAGGTGGCTGAGAAACGCCGATCGCTTGGGCGAATATCCCGCCGCGTGGAAATCCAGCATCCCCGGTTCGTCGTCGTGGCAGGAAATGCACGGCGTCGGCGCTCCCGCCAGCGAGCCATGAATCGCCGTTTGCAAATCGCGCCGTTCCGTCGAGCCCGGCGCCGCCGCCAGATATTGCCTCGCCTGCTCCGTCATCGTCTGGAACTGCACCGCTCGGCTGTCGGCGACTGCCGTCCACGCCAGCTTCGCCCGATATTCGCCGCGCGAATGCAGCGGCAACTCGCCCGTCAACTCGCTCACCGCTCGTTTCCACACCGGGCTGCCGGGTTCCGACGACTGGATCTCGGCCAGCAATTCATCGAGCACCGCATCCTGCCCGATCGTCCGGATCGACTGCTCCAGCAGATCTTTGATCCGCGCGTCGACCGATGCCGGCTGCGATTCGATCGCGTCCGCATCAAGCTCCAGATATTTCAGAAGCTCCAGGATTGCCGGCGAACTCTGTGGTCTATCGGTGTCCGTGTTGACCCATCGCGTCCCGGCGGGCCGCTGGCCCGGCGGGGCATGGCACATCTGGCACGTCAGGAAAGTCGTGTGGAAATTGGCGAATGCCGGAACCTTGGCGCGGCGATCGTGCGGAAGCGGCTGATGGCATCCGCTCAGCGTGCAGCCGTTCCCCGCATCCGGCTGAAACCATTGATCGACGCTGTGATAGTGGCTGATCGGCGCCCGCGGCGCCGGCCGCTCGACCCCTTCCGCCTGGTCCGACCGAAGCGCCGCCACGTCCAATCGCCCCGCCCAATCCAGCATTTGCGGCGGCAGCGTCGGCGCAAAGAACACCGTGCGAAACAAATAATGCACCGCGAAATATCCCGCCGCCAGCACCAGCCCAAGGATCACCAGCGCATAGCCGCGCACCAGAATGGTCTTGATCGCCGCGCGAAACGCCCGGCCCGTGACCTTGGCCCACAGCGCCCTCGGCGACAACCAACGCAAATGGAATCGCTTACGCATGCGGCGCCTCCCCCTGGCCGTTCACCGCATCCAACATCGCCGTATGGCCCTCCGCCAATTCCGCGATCGGCGTTTGGCCGTCAAACATCGCCCGCGACACCGGGAAAACGTCCGGCGAAAATATCACGCTCACCATGTGCACGATCCCCACGTGCAGCAGCGCCAAAAACGCTTCCATCGTGTGGATCAAAATCGCGATGGTCAGGATTCGCCCCGGCAGGTGCTGCGTCGTCCAGGCGTTGAACCACATCAGCACGCCCGTGCTTCCCAGCACGATCGAGCCCCAGAATACCCCGACGTATTCGAATTTCTCCTCGGCGTTGAATCGTCCGCCGGCCGGGTGTTCTTTCTTCAGGCGCAGCAGATACAGCATGATCGCGTTCATCTGTTTGAGGTCTGACGGCCCAACCCACATCGGCAGACCGAACAGCGTCTTCAGCCAGCCCGCGCCGCTGGCTTTGCGCTGGCGGCGAAGCGTGCGCAGGATGTAAACGGCGTGGTAGAACAGCCCGATGATCAGCACGGCGCCGGCGTAATGATGAATCCGCCGCGCCCACGAGATGCCGCCAAACTCGCCGATCAGCCATGCCGCCCACGCCTGATCCGCAAACTTCAGCGGGAACCCGGTCAGCACCAAAATGATGAAGCAAGTGGCCAAAACCCAGTGCTGAAATCGCTGGTGGAGGTTGAATCGGTCCAGCTTGGGCCGGGTCCGCGGGTCGGCCAGCAACTTCTTTGCCAGCTCCACGTGCTCGTGCTCGCTGGGATCTTTCCGCCCGGTGACGATTTCCAGCATCTTCAACGCCGTCAGCAATAGCGACGGCCCGAACGTGAAGACGATCAGGAACACGAACAGGCAGGCGATGAAAAATTCGATGCTGCGGCTGCGGCTTAAATCCAGGTGCACCGACGCCGAACTGATCATCGCCCCCGCCGCCCGATGGCACGCGGGCTGCCGGCAGGTGTCCGGCAGGTTCGCCGCGTTCGCCGGTGATCTCCCATCCGTATGCCCCGCCATCTGATGCACGTTCCGCACCAGACCCGCGTGACAATTCAGGCAGTTCGCCGTCTCCTCGCTCCCCAGCAACGTCGCCTTCCCGTGAAAGCTCGAAAGATAACTTACCGCCGTGTCCGGCATGTTGAACTTGGCGCGCACCGCCGCGTTGCTGTGGCACATCGCGCACAGCCTCACCAAATCTTCGTTCGTCCGCGCCGGCCGCGTCCGCGCCGTCACGTGCCAGTAAAATTGCCGCGTATCCACCGACAGTTGCTCGTCGTGGCACGTGTTGCAACGATTGATCGGGGCCTCCGATTGCAGCCACGTCTGCCCGCCGCGGCTGAACAGCGGCTCATCGTGGCACAACAGGCATTGTGCCTGCCCCGCCTTCAGCGGGCTGCCCAGCAATTGATTCGATTGCGTCAGACAATCATCTCCATGCACCGAATGCCGCAGCATCTCGTTCACGCGCTCGTGCGAGAACCTCACTTCCACCTGGTTGGGCCCGTCGAGGTGGCACGTCTTGCCGCAATCCACCGGTGTCTGCGGCTGATGCGGAAAAACCTCCACTTCCTTGCGAACGTGGCAATCCGTGCATTTCAACCTCGAATGCGGGCCGCGCGGCGTGTTGTAGTAATTCGGATCCACGTAGAACAGCTCGATCTCCTTGCCGTCATCGCTGATGCGCGACAATCCCCGATACTGATGGCACGCCAGGCACCCTTCCGTGTCGTACGCCGATGCCGCACGCGCCGTCGCCAGGACCGTCACGGCGATTGCCAGCAGCACTGCGATGTTGGTCTGTCGGGTATTCATGATTCCATTTCAAAAGTTATGGCACCGCCGGCAGAAGATTTGTCCCCGCACCGGCGTGAACAAATGGCCTTTCACCAGCCGCAGCGACCGGTCCGCCAGCACGCAATTCGCCGCGAACGTTCCCTGCTCGTGCGGATTATGGCACGTCGAACAAACGATCCGGCCCTGCGCATCCGGAACCATCAGCGTCGGTCCCGCCTTCTCGTCCTGAAGTTGCTTGAGCAGGTCCTGGCTCGGCACTTCAAGAAGTCCGGTCAACTCCCGCGCCCGCATGTAAACCAGCATCGGCGGCCTGATCGTCGCCAACACGTGCCCGGCGCGCGAGATGTCCCGGTGGTGCGGGTGGCAGCTCCGGCACAGGCTCACCTGCTCCGCGCGCAGCGACGCGCTGCCCGATCGCGCCGTCGCATTCCGGTCCATCGGCTTGCCGTGGCAGACCTGGCATCGCTGTTCGATGATCGTGTGCTGATCCGCCGCCAGCATCAGATGCGGGTTGAATTTTGGAGTCTGCTCCGGCGCGTGGCAGTTATCGCAAAACGGCATCGGATCCGCGGCCACAGTCGGATCCGTGGTCGGTATCTGCCCCTGCCGCAAGAACGCCGCGTTTGTATCCGGCCGCTGCGCCGCCGCGTCGCATTCCTGCCTCACGTCGTGACACGTCACGCAATCAAGCTCGCCCTTCAAAGTCGGCCAACCGGGATTCGGGCCGGCTCGGCCATCCATCTTCACGTTGATCGGATGAATCTCATCCGACGCCCGCTCGCCGTCGTGGCACGAAACGCACAGCGCCGTGACCGATTCCAACGCGATCGGCAACGCCTTCCCCCCTCGCATCTCGTGACATTTCCCGCACCCATCCGCCGACCAATGCGGATCGGCCGCCGGACTCGGCCGGCTCGCCTGCCCCCATGCCGCCGATGAAAGAGCCCACACAATCCAAACCGCCAACCCAAGCCATCTTCTTCCCCTCCCCATGTACTCAGGGGGAGGGTCGGGGTGGGGGTCGAACATCGATTGGCCCACGAAACCCCCACCCTGTCCCTCCCCCTGAGTACAAGCGGAGGGGAAATTTTTTTGCGGCAACTCGCACGCGCCCCCTGCCGCCTGCGGCCTTGAACTGCTGCGAGGTTCGTTTTCCAAGCCAGACATACGCCATCCACTTCCCCGCAACGGGGAATCTGCCGGAAATCTCTACAGAGCAATGAGGGTGCCAATACGCCTGACGTGCCTGACCGTTGACCACGCGGCATTTAACGCATTTCCATCGACATAAAAATCCGAGATTCGGAGTTACACATTGCTCCCGCTTCTCAGGATTAAGAAAATATCCTCCCCGAACGCCGCCAAGCCCCCATCCCCCGTTTCACGCCGCCCGATGTAAACTGCGCCAAATGCTGAACTTGTTCGCCTTGAAAAAAGGAAATAATCGCCCTCGCATGCGTGGTACGCAGGTTGTCTATATGCTTATTGAACAGTCGTTCTTAGCCGGGAGACTGCAATGATCGACGTAAGTGTTTTATACGGTGGCCTTGAAGCCCCCAGCACGCCGCACCGATATGGAAGGGCGATCACCCAGATCGACCCGCCGCCGCACCAGCGAATGGCCGTCGCCCCAAGCGCCGCCAAACGCCGCCCCATCGTCGTCTGGAACCTGACGCGGACCTGCAACCTCAAGTGCGTTCACTGTTACACCGATTCCGCCGCCGAGAAATATCCCGACGAACTCTCGACCGCCCAGTGCAAAACCGTCCTGAACGACCTGGCCGCGTTCAAGGTCCCGGCCGTCCTGTTTTCCGGCGGCGAACCGCTCGTTCGTCCCGATGTATTCGAGTTGGCCGAATATGCCCGCTCCCTCGATCTGCACGTCGTCCTCAGCACCAACGGAACCCTCATCGACGCCGAAAAAGCGCGGCGATTCAAAGCACTCGAATTTGCCTACATCGGCATCAGCCTCGATAGCGCCATTCCCGCCGTCCACGATCAATTCCGCGGATGCTACGGCGCGTTCGAGCGCACCATGCGCGGCTTCCGCCACTGCGTCGACGTCGGGCAGAAGGTCGGCCTACGCCTGACCCTCACCCGCCACACCGCCCAGGACCTCGGCCGAATCTTCGACTTTCTCGAAAAAGAAAACATCGACCGCGCCTGCTTCTATCACCTGTGCCCCTCCGGCCGCGGCAAGAGCCTCCTCGCCCTCACCCCCGACGAATCCCGACAGGCCATCGACACCATCTTCGACCGCACCGCCGACCTGGTCTCTCGCGGCAAACGCATCGAAATCCTCACCGTCGACAACCATTGCGACGGCCCGTATCTCTACCTCCGAATGCTCCGCGAAAATCATCCCCGCGCCGAGCAGGTCCTCGACATGATCCGCTGGAACGGCGGCGGCCGATATTCCAGCGGCGTCGGAATCGCCAACATCGACTTCCTCGGCAACGTCCACGCCGACCAGTTCTCCATGTTCCGAACCTTCGGCAACGTCAAGACCCGCAAATTCTCCGAAATCTGGCAGGACACCACCGACCCCATCATGGCCGGCCTGAAAAACCGCCTCCCCCTGCTCAAAGGCCGTTGCGCGACGTGTCGATTCAAAGAAGTTTGCGGCGGCTCCCTCCGAGCCCGCGCCGAGGTCGTCACCGGCGACCCCTGGGCCGCCGACCCCGGCTGCTATTTAACCGACGAGGAGATCGCCGGCTCGCTCGATGCCGATCGCACCGCGCCGGCCACATGCACCTGCGGATAAAAGGAGATGTTTCGCCGAGGAGACAACGATTAGCTCCATAATTTCCCGGCGGAGGCGAGAAGGCTTTGGGCGCGAGCCCGAGCATCTCGCCTCTTTTTTGGGCCTTATTTGCCGTTTTGCGTATCCTCGTTGAACTGAGTAAAATAACGGTTTGCGTCACTTTTAATTTGTTCGAGACGAATGTCGCAATGCCTAACATGCGCCGAGCTTGGCATCCATCAGACAGAGCCTAACCGGATGATCTCTGCTGTCGTTCGCAAAGCGTTGAAACGTGGGTGCCCATCATCAATGCAGCAGGATTGTCTGATGCCTGAGCTGGCCGATGCGATTAAACATTTCTTCTACTGCTTTCCCGAGGCTTTCAAGACTGAGTGACGGGTCATTTTGAATCCGCATTAAAAGCGAATGGACCTCGCGCACACAATGGCGATAGTCGTACATCGAGTCGGAACGGCCCTTGGCCGTTTCCATGTATTCGTCGTGGAGCGTGCGGAAGGTGGTGTCCGGAAGCTTAATGGAATCCGCCCTCTCGGGCAGGTTGAAACATTTTGCCGAGCCATAGGTTTTGTAGAAATCCTCGACGGTGGGCAGAATTGCGCAACAAAAGGCCGCTTCGCAGATCTTCTGGCTGCTCATCAGGCTGTTGAGGATTTCGATGGCCAGGTCAAGATTCTCGGTGCTGCGCAGAACGCCCAGGTGCCAATCGCCCCAGCAAGACCGGTGTATCGGGAATCCATCTTTATCCAGTAGACCAGTTGGTATATTGGCGAATCGTTGAAGAGCAACGGGAATCGGCATGATCCCCAATTCCGTGGTATCTTTGGGTCTCCAGCGCCAAACCCCGCTTCCGTCCACGTTCTTTTCCCGGGCAGTGAGTACGTCGATAAACGTGGAGTACCAATGACGGGCGAAGCACCAATCTCCGCGATTGCTCTTTGGTTTGGCATCGCTGTAGTGACGGCCGAATCTCTCGGAATCGAGGGTGGATTCACGCGGAATGACGCCCCTTCTGAACATCTCATTGAGGAGAAAAAACGCCTGAAACATTTGTTGTTTCGTGGCATCTTCATTTTGGACCTCATAATTCTCATCAATTGAGAATTCGCCGCCAAACCCCCAGAAAAGCTCAAGAAACGCACAGATAAACGTATCAAATGTTTGTGTCTCGATAAGAAATGAGAACTTAGCCTCCTCGGCCCAGACGATCAACTCTTCCCAAGTGCGAAAGGGCGGCGAGCCAATTTGTTTCTCCGTCAGGGGCTTTCTCTTCGCATTCAGGAGCGCGAACATTGATCTGGGATCTGGGAGCGTAATCCACGCCGCTGAATTTTTGATATGCTTGTTCTGGAAGCCTTTCAGCGCCCTGCGTTCGAAATTATATAACTCTTCGAGCTTTTTCAAATTCGCCTTTGGACAATCCTCGCCGGACTTTTTATCCTTGAGTAATTCATTACGGTAAACCAGAAAGCTGACATTCGCATTGTATGGGACCGATCCGTACATCTCCTTTGTGAATGCGCGGTGGGGAGGTCGTTCGATCGACTTAAGGACGGGGGATTGCCGCTCGCCGTAGAGCCGCAGGCGATCCTTCGGAATCGGACATAAGATTCCGGATTTGTCACGATCTTCACACATCTTTGAACGGCCCGCCGCGAGCATGCGCGTGACCCGCCCATTATAGTCCTTGGCCGTAAATATCCTGGCTAGAGATCCTTCGACGATCCCCCGAGCGGCCTGGTCAATACCCTCGCGGGATAATCCACGCCACGAGGGCTTGGCAATTTCAGTACACATATCGGTGAGCAAAGCATAGAAAGGGATATTGGGTTCGTCTTCCGGGGATACGAAGTTCTTTGGTCGAAGGAATATTGAAGACGCTTGCTGATCCAACTGTTTCACCAGAAATTTCCTGGCATCGCCTGCGGCAAAGTTCTGCTCCTGCGCTGCGCGCAGGCATGCAGCAGCGCGTTTGGCGAAGACCGCAGTGCAGGCCGCAATGCCGTCGGAATCGAACTGAACAGGTGCGTCTTCCGGTTGGGGGATCGAAGACAGGTCACAGGTCTCGCACACCACCTTGGAAATGGTCCGCAACAGTTCGGCACATGCCGAGCCGGTCAGGTGTTTTGCAAGCGGCTCGAGTTCCCGATTTGTCAGGTCGTTGACCAGCGCGCGCTCGTACAGTTCTGTGTACCATTTGATCCAGTATGAATCGAAACTGCCGATGTACATATCCGTTCGGTCGGGAATGTAGCGCCAATGCCTCTGTGTGGCGAAGATCCGCTGCAACGCTTTGCGTCCAAATCGTTCATATCGCAGCGCGGGATAGCTGTAGGGCACTTCGTTGAACACAAATTCGTCCCAAAAGTGGTTTTGCGGCTCCGTCTCTCCAAACAACAAAACGGCGCCGTCGCCCGGGTAGGTGGGATAAAATTTGACCCCTTCCCTCTGAACGATGTCATAGGTGCATCGCCTGGACTGGCTGCGGGTGTTTCGGGATTTGAGGACGCGACAAAACGAGCGCACCTCGATCGCCTGCGGCTCACCGTCGGCTTGATTGTCGCCTCCCAATTTCGGCAACCGGCGCTCCATCACATAGCCCAGCGGATTAATGCAATCCAACGCGCTGTTCAAATGACCCGCAACGGCCTCCGGGGTGAGGAGTATTTCGACATCACAAAAAAAGCTCTCCGTTTCGATTTTCCGGATTGGTGATGCCGCTGGATGATATTCGCCCAGGAATAGAGTGATGCTATTCTCCTTGGACCAAGCGCGGAACGCACTTGAAAGGCTGCGCATCGCGGAGCGTAGATCGATCTTCTCCTCTGGCTTCATTCCGAAGGTGACCAGCAGGTCCGCCATGACGTTGAGCGAATCCACAACGATTATTCTCTTTCGCGCTTCGCGAGCCGCCGGAGTGGCATTGGGCGTCGTATCCTTCAAATGTTCATAGAAAAGTTTTTCCATCCATTCGGTATCGAGCTTGCTGAGCGGAGCCTTTTGCCTCCTTTCCGTCCATGCACTAAACAGTTCTTCATTGCTGATACACCAAAGCGTCTTATCCTTGACGAGTTTCGGAAGCATTCGGCAGGGCTCGAAATCCTTCGCGTGGTCGATCGTACTCGTCGGGTCCAACTCCAGCGAAAAATAATACGCGACCGAGTTCGAGTTTTCAGCCAGGAAGTGGGCGATCATTTGCAGGGCGATTGTGGTTTTGCCGCTGCCCGGCCCGCCCCGGAGCAGAGCAATATTGCCCCAGGGAATCCCACCGCCAAGCATTTCATCGAGCGTAGCAAAGCCTGTTTGACATGGAACCATTGGTGCTCTCCATCCCCGTGAATCGTGCCGAGCCGGTCCTAACTTGCCTATGAACGATTGTTATCCAGGAGCCGGCTTGTGATGCAATAAACGACTTGAGCAAATTTGCACGTCTGCGCTTGCTGAAACGGGATAATGTCGTCCAGAACCGTTTCCGTATCGGATCGTTCCCGCAAGTCACACACGACGAATTTCAGGCCGCTGATCCAGGCCGCGCCGCACTCAACGCGGACCCAGTGGCTAGCCAGCGAGTTTTTGGTGGCGAGTAAAACAAACAGGCGCGCATGCCGCATCGCGGTTTTGATTTGTTTCAGCCAGTCGGCGCTAGCCGGGATGGAGCCTTCCGCCTTGAAGCACGCGATGTACGACGTCCGCAGGGCGTTAGCCAACTCCTTCGCGATTTCTTCGTCTTCACTGGAGTAACTCAGGAAGATATCGTAGCCGGATGATGGGCGCGCGATGTCTTTTCGCTTCTTTGCAATCTGTGTGTGAATCTTTCCAAAGTAACTGCCAAGGTCATGTTCTTTATGGATCATCCCGTCGAAATAGCCTTCAAACTCTTTCTGCAATTCATCGTCCGGAGCAAAACCAAGAATCGGCGTGTCATAGCCCAACTTCCGGGCTGTACTGCGATATTGGTCGCTGAACCACATTCTTTCACCTAAGCAGATGACTATCGCGTCATACCCATTTCCTAAGAATTGCTTCAAATCGCTCGATGATTCTAAGTCCGTAGGAAATTCGTGCTCGATCTGCCAATGATCCGGCACTTTCTCAATTCTTGCCCGTTTTTTGAAAACTTCAAGATAACCCTTTCGCGCGCTGACCAACGCAATTCGCACTGGCGTAGGGGGTATTTGCCGCTCGATCGTGGCGAATTGTCGCCTCCGCAGCGGTTCCTGCCCCGAGACTGACTCGTCAACTTTCATGCTCTGCTCCGAGCGTTGGAAATAAGTCGAAAACAACCCTGCTGATCTATTTCGCGGAACGCCAAACCCGCGCGTCTGATGAATCAACCCAATCCAATCTTCACTTTACTACCTACGAAGGCGCGGGTCAATTTGGCACTGGCCTACGGCTCGACGAAATTCCTGCTGGCGAAGAATAATCCGGCACAGATTTCACGTCTCGCGTCGCTGAGATTCCGCGCTGCGGGAGAACGCGGATTTCACTGCGAAAACTCAAGGTAACGCCGGGAAACCTAATAGCCGACCATCATCAGAGCAGCGTTGCAGTGGCCGACCAGGTGACACCCAAATCCCCTCAAATGTGACTGCCCTGCGGTCGCCCCATAGAAAGAATTGCCCAGCAGAATTCGGTGGCCGGGCTTCCCGGCGGCCGCAAACTGCTATAATCTTCGCATCTAGCAGGATCATTCGGCATGACCAAGAGCGTCCTGATTGTTGAAGACGAAACGGTTCTTCGCGAATCGCTGGCCGAGCTGATGGCCGGGGAGGGCTACGAAGTCCTCCAGGCGGCCGATGGCAAGGCAGCCTACGCCATCGTCCTGGAACGGCCGGTGGACGTCGTCGTCACCGACGTGCGCATGTCGGGGATGGACGGACTGACGCTTCTGAGTCACCTGCGCAAGGTCGCCCCCCAGACGCCGGTGATCGTGGCGACGGCGTTCGGGACCGTCGAGACAGCCGTCTCGGCCATGCGATCGGGGGCTTACGATTATCTTCTCAAGCCCGTGCAGTTCGAGGACATGCTCCTGAAGGTCCAGCGCGCCCTGGAATACGGCGACATGGCCCGCACCCAGCGGGTAATGACCGAGCAATTGGCCGAGCAGAGCACGTTTCACAACCTCGTCGGCAATTCGCAATCGGTCACCAAACTCTTCGAGATGGCCAAGCGGCTGTCGGACGTCAAGAGCAACGTCGTCATCGTCGGCGAGAGCGGCACCGGCAAAGAGCTTTTCGCCCGGGCGATCCATTACAACGGCCTCACCCGCGGCCAGCCGTTCGTCCCCGTCAACTGCGGCGCCCTCACCGACACCCTGATCGAGTCCGAACTATTCGGCTATCGCCGCGGCGCGTTCACCGGCGCCAACCGCGACAAGATCGGCTATTTCGAGGCCGCCAACGGCGGCACGTTGTTTCTCGACGAGATTTCGACGCTGCCCATCGGCGTGCAAAGCTCGCTGCTGCGGGTGATCGAGGAAAAGGTCATCGTGCCCGTCGGCGACACCCACCCGCGCCCGATTGACGTGCGCATCATCGCCGCTTCCAATCAGGACCTGGAGAAAATGGTCGAGGAGCATCAGTTCCGCGAAGACCTGCTTTTCCGCCTCAACGTGGTCAAATTGCAGCTTCCGCCCCTGCGCCAGCGAAAGGAAGACATTCCGCTGCTGGTCCACCATTTCCTCATCAAATACACGCGGGAAATGAACAAAAAGATGATCGGCATCACCAACGGCGCCATGCGGGCGATGCTCAGCCATCACTGGCGGGGGAACATTCGGGAGTTGGAAAACGTGATCGAGCGGGCCGTCATTTTTGCCGACGATCGGGACATCGCCGTCGAGGACCTTCCGTTTTCCGTCGAGGGGATTTCAGACGACGTGGGCGAAGACCTCAAAACGGCGATGGAGCATTTCGAGCGGCAACACATCCTCTACAGCCTGAACCGCCACAATTACGACAAGGCCGAAACCGCCCGCAGCCTCGGGATTGGCGTCTCCAGCCTCTACCGCAAATTGGATGAACTGAAGATCAACAAGCAGGAAGGCGAAGCCGCGCAGGAAGCAACGCCCAGCGCGGAAACTCGAAATTCGAAATCCGAATGACGAATCAAATTCGAAGTCTGAAATTCGAATTTCGGGTTTCGAATTTGATTCGCCATTCGAGTTTCGGATTTCGAGTTTGCGTGCAAGTCAGTTGCCGCGCGCCCGGGCGGATACGAAGCTACAATTCGGTTCCTCGTCCATGTAATCGCCGGTGTGGGAAAAGGCCCGGGCTCGGCAGCCCATGCAGACCTTGCTGAACTCGCAGCATCCGCACTTGCCGCCGAGATTCGATGCCCCTCTCAGGTTGGCGAAGATGGCGCTGTCGCGCCAGATTTCCGGCAGGGGGGTTTCCTTCACGTTGCCTGAACTGACCGGCAGATAGCCGCAGGGGAATACTTCGCCGGTGTGCGAAACGAAGCAGACCGCCTGCCCCGCAAGACACCCCTTGGTCATGGCGGTCATGTCGGACCCGCCATGTCCGGTCGGGTGCGCGCCCGGCGTGGCGCCGTGTCGCATGGGCATGGGCCGGCCATCCGTCTTGGCGCGCTGCCGCATGATGCGGAAATAGTGCGGCGCGCACGTCGCCTTCAAATGAAGTTTGCCCTCCAGGCTGCGATCGTACACCCAGTTCAGCGTTTGCTCGTATTCTTCCGCCGACAGCATCACACTCGCGTCCAGGGACATGCCGCAGCCCACCGGCACCAGCATGAACGTGTGCAGCGCGTCGGCCCCCAACTCCAGCGCCAGGCGGTAGGTTTGGTCGAGTTTGCGGTAATTGTGCTTGGCGATGGTGGTGTTGATCTGCATCGACATTCCGGCGTCGCGCAGGGCCTTGAATCCGGCGATGGATTTCTCGAACGCGCCCGCGCCGCGGAAGAAATCATGGGTTGGCGCGTCCGGCCCGTCGAAGCTGATGGACACCCGCTGGAACCCCGCCGCGACGATCTTTCCGGCGACCGCCGCATCCACCAGCGTCCCGTTGGTCGCCAGGGCCGTCGGCAAGCCGACGGCCGTCGCCGCCGCGGCCAATTCGAAGATGTCAGGCCGTTTCAGCGGCTCCCCTCCCGAAAACACCAGGATCGGCCGTCCGGTTTCAGGCAGCGAGCGAATCATCGCGATGGATTGTTCCGTCGAGAGGTCCAGCCGGCTCAGTTCCTCTGAAACCTCCAGGCGGCGGCAGTGAATGCACGCCAAGTTGCACCCGGTCGTGGTTTCCCAGAACAGCAGTCGAAGCGGCGGCGCCGGGGCGCTTGCCGCCTGTTTGTGGGAACCGGGGAAACATTCAAGTGACGTGGACATCAAACGCTCCTTATGCCCCAACGGGCTGAATATAGCACAAACCTCGTGCCACGCCCCTTTCGCCGGTTTTGCCCGGTTTTCCAGTGGGATTGGCCAATGATCGCCCTCCCGCCGACGCCGATTCTCAGTTCTTGGAAACCGTGCCCAAGCCGTTCTCAAAACGGCAAATGGGATCAACCCGCCGCCATTTATCCGAATTCGCCGTTCTGGAACTGCGTTTGATATAGATATAGAGTTGTCGGTTGGACAGCCGCCGATCGTGCGACGAATCGAGAAAAGCGTGGGTTCCGACGCCACGGCTCCTGATTAGTCGTACCGGTTCTGAGATTGGCTGCCCGTCATTGCTCTTAGAAGCAGGAACGGTCAACCCCTATGCTTCGACACCGCCTTTTAGGCATAATCATTCCGCTGGTGGGCTTTTTGGTATTGGTGTCGATCGTCGGCATCGTACTGCTGCAGGGTACGCTGTCGCAAGTCGGCCAAATCAATGAAGGCGGCCTGTCGACGGTCGAGCAGGGCAACGATTTTCTGGTGGGCCTCCGCGATGCCAGGCGCAATCTCCATGAAATGGCCCTGGGCCACCCGAACCAGTTGCAGCCGATGGCCGCCTCCATGGCCAGCGCCGCCCAGCTTCTTCACGTCATCGAGCAGTCGCCGATCGTTCATCATCCGAGATTCGACGCGACGCTTGATCGCATCAATACCCGCTTCCCCCAGGTGCAGCAGCAGGTCGGCGCGCTTTTCATGCCTGGCGCCGACGTGAGCCCGGCGCATGCCGAATCCCTGATCGGGACAATCAATGAAATCGACGGGGATTTGGCCACCCTGAATCAGTTGGTCCGCGAGCAGGCCCACGACGATTTTCAGGATTTGTACAACCGCTTCCGCAACCAGTTGATCGCGCTGACCATCGTGTCCATTCTGGCGATCAACCTGTCGATCCTGTCCCTGCTGCGGATGGGCGCCATGATTCTTCGCCCCGTGGACAAATTGGTCGCCGCCGCGAGGGAACTGGGAAAGGAAAACTTCGACGTTCGGGTTCAACTGAACACGGGTGACGAATTCGGCCAACTGGCGCAGGCGTACAACCACATGGCCGAAGAGCTCGAGGCCGCGGAGCGCCGGCGGGTGGAGGTCCTCGGTCAGGTGGCCCTGTCGATGAACCATGAGTTGAACAACGTCATCAACATCATCGAACTCCAATTGGCGCTGGTCAGCAGGCGGGCCGAGTGCCGCACCGAGTTCGAAGGTCCTCTCAAGCAGATTCGCCAAAGTCTGGACCGCATGACCAAGGCTGTCGAGGAACTGCGCCACGCCCGGCGAATTATCTTGACGGACTATACCACCGGCGTGAAAATGCTCGATCTGCATCGATCCGCCCAGGCGTTCGATGCCGGGGAAGAGGCGAAACCGGTCCCAACCGCGGCTGAGTCCCATCTATGACCAAACAGTCCGACCGCCAATACGCCCTGGCATTGGAACTGGCCTGGTTCATTCGCCTGCGGTGGATTGCCGGCTCCGCCGTCGCCCTCAGCGGCGCTCTGGATCGCTTCTTCCTCCATTGGCATGCCATGTCAACCCAGGTGCTCTTCCTGGGCATGATCGTCCTTTTTTATAACGCGGCGCTGCTCTGGTCTTTGAGGGAGGAGCGGCAACTCAAACGACGCCATCTGCTTCGGCTGGCGGTCGCTCAAATGTTGCTCGATCTGGTTTGTCTGGCCCTGCTCACGGGCTGGACCTCCGGCCTACGCAGTCCCATCCTCGGATTCTTCGTTTTTCACATGGTCTTTGCCAGCCTGCTTCTGCCGCGGATGCTGGCCTACGGCAGCGCCCTGACCGCGATCGGCTTGCTCGCCGGATCGCTTGCCTGGACCGGCCAGATCCCCAGCACTCATGCCGAATCGCTCATCCTCGTCGGCTTCACCCTTACCCTGCTCATGACCGTCGCCCTGACCAACCACATCACCCGCGACCTGCGCCGCCAGCGCCGACGCCTGGCTCGCCAGAACAAGCGCATCCGCGCCATGGCCAAGCGTTTGTGGCTCAGCCAACGCGCCATGGTTCGACAGGAAAAAATCGTCGCCCTCGGTCAGATGGCCGCCAGCGTCGCGCACGAGGTCATGAATCCCCTGGCCAACATGGACGGGTTGCTCCAGCTTGCGCAACACAAGCCCGAGCGGATGAACGCCGATGCCATTTCCAAATTGCGCGAGCAGATCGCCCGGATCAACGCCATCGTTCAGCAGATGCGTTCGCTGGTCCATCCCGCCGACGGCCAGCAGCAGCGCCTGCCCCTCAACGACGTCGTCGCCCAGTCCATCGAGATGGTCCGCATCGATTCCCGCGCCAAGCGCCTTGGCATCCAGGCCGATTTGGCCCCCAACGTCGGTGCGGTCGTGATCCGTCCCCAGGCCCTTCAACAGGTGCTGGTGAATCTTCTGCTCAATTCCCTGGACGCTTTGGCCGAGGTTCGCCAGCCAACACTCGTCGTGAAAACCAGCCGTAGCGACCGATGGTACGTCATCGAGGTCATCGACAACGGCTCCGGCATCAAGCCCGAGCATTTGAATCGCGTCTTCGAGCCGTTCTTCACCACCAAACCCGTAGGCAAAGGCACCGGCCTGGGATTATCGATCAGCTACAACCTCATTCAGCGCTTAGGCGGAATGATCGACGTCACCAGCCAATTGGGCATCGGCACGAAATTGACCATTCACCTTCCCGTCCCGGAAGCGGAACCGGCACTGGCGCCGGCGGAATCGAACGAACGGCCGTAACCCGGAAATTCGGCGCGGAGCGCCACGGGTGCAATCCGTGAAATCCGTGGTTAATCTCTATTTTATGCTGCGCGTTCTTCCCCGGCGGGTCATCCTCCTGGCGATCGTCGCCGGGATTGGATTTTATTCCCGTCGTCATCCGGTCGGGCGTTATCTTTGGGACAAGAGCGTGGGGGATGTGTGTTATGCCGCCGGCGCTTTTTTGTTGATCGGCGTGCTCGCGCCGCGGCTGCGGCCGGCAATGATCGCCGCTGCGGCGTTGGCGTATTGCATCGCAATTGAATGTTTCAAATTAACCGCTCTGCCGGCGCGGTGGGATGCCAATCCGCTTCTGCGAGTGGTTTTCGGGACGACGTTTTCGGTGCACAATTTGATTTGCTATGCCGTGGCGATCGCGGCGCTGTTCGCGGTGGAACGGCAAATGCAAAAATGGCCGCCCGAAAGCGGCCGCTAAGCCCTTTCGCTTCTGGGCTGTGATTGTCGATCAGCTACAATCTCATTCAGCGATTAGGCGCAATGATCGACGTTACGATTGCGTATCCTATGAGAGTCTTGAGCGACAAAAGATGGCAGCCGCTTGCATTCGCATCCTCGGCGCAGGATGCTAAAATCAATGGGTGGCGATCCGGACAGGAAGCCGCGGCGTGGTCGAAGGCGTTTCGCGAGCAGTCAAGCCAACCATGTTCAGCTTAAGGCCTTTCGTGACCTATGCAAGAAACTGGGATTGGATGACGATGAGCAGGAGGAGTTTCACAACGCAATCACCGGCAAAGGCTTGGATTACGCCGGCATGAAGGCGGTCGGCGAGGACATGTTCCCAGACGGAGGTTCGCTCAGACAATGACTCTGGTTAAAGACCATTTCGTTGCTCATTGCCAAGACCCCAGTGTGCCACCGGTACAAGACCTTGAGGGCAAGGTCCTCTGGGGGGTAGCCGCTGGGAGGGGTACGGGGTCGCTCGTTACTCTTCATTTCGGAGCTAGGTTGCAGCGACGCCGTTCCCTCCATAATCCGAATATTTCGGACAGCCTGCGAACGCACGAGGGTGAGTTCGTGTTGTTCGTGAAGTGCGGCTGGGACATCGAGCAAGCGGGGATCAGAATAGCCGATGATGCAAGCTCGAATCGTAGCAACGGTAAGATGCTAAAGGCTCTGCACCTACTACTACGACGTACGGTTAAGAAAGTCACCTTCGCCAAGAATGACGTTTCAGTTGACTTTTCCGGAAATCTCGGCATTCACCTACATCCCAAGGTGCGCCATGATGGCTTCGGCAACTATTCATTTTCGACTGCCGCGCAGAGGTACGTGGTGGGTGATGACTTGCGGATCGACATCCGAAATCGGCGATCACAGAAGGACTAAGTAGCTAGAATCAACTCCTTCATGGATGGTTCGCGCGACAGAATATCGAACCTGAAAAGTTCGATGGGTGCCTCGTCACTCCGAGGATATTTCCTTTCGCAATTTGACCGCGACGATGCCGGAGGGATAACGCTCGCAAACCAATCAGCGGCCCCCATCCAATCTCTTATTTGCCGACGCCCGACGCTCCCGACGGCTGCGTCGCCGCGGCCCGGCGGATTCGCAGCGTCCGCTGGATTTCCAGCCAACGGCCGCTCGGGTGGCAATCGCCGCAGGCGTAGATCGCGTTGTTGGTCGTCCATCCGACCGCGCCCAGGCCGCCGTCGTGGCAATCGGTGCAAAGCATTCCCTCGTGCGGGCCAAGGCCCTTCCAGGATTCGTTGATCTTCAGCGGATGATCGAACGTGCGCTCGACGATCACCTTCGGATCCGGCTGCCGATACTGGAACACGTGGCACGTCTGGCAATCGGATGAAATCCGCTTGCCGCCGGCGGCGATGTGCAAGCCGTCGTGGCAGCGGAAGCAGCCGGGAGATTCCATGTGGCCCAGATGGTTCGGGTAGGTGCGCCAATCCACTTTCATCTCGGGGAAAAACTCGGTTTGATAAATGTTCTTCACGATCTGAACGGCGTGATCCACCGCATCGCGGCGATTGGACCAAATATCCGGATAACTGGTCCTATAGAAAGAGGCCAGATTTTGCTCGATCGCATCCAGCGCCTGCGGCTTGGTGGTGTAGTTCTGTGACAGGACCGCGACCGCCTGCCGCTTGATGAACGGCAGCGACGCGTCTAATTGTCCAACGGCCAGTGCGTGGTCCACCGACCGCTCCGGCGACTGAAAGTTGTGGCCGGCCACGTTGTGGCAGTCGATGCAATCGAGCAGGCGTCTTTTCCCCGCCGGCGCAGTGTCATCGCCAATCTTCCCATCCGAGCGGAAGACCATCTTCCTGCCGTCCGGATAGGTGTAGCGCACCCAGGGAACGTGATCGAGCTTGGCGTCATCCGCCACGTATTCCACCCGGTCGAGCATGTGCATGTGAATGCCCTCGGCCACGCCGAGGCTGTTGTTCAATCCGCCCACCTTGACCAGGATTT
Organism: Tepidisphaeraceae bacterium; assembly: GCA_050014015.1. Taxonomy (GTDB): domain Bacteria; phylum Planctomycetota; class Phycisphaerae; order Tepidisphaerales; family Tepidisphaeraceae; genus PALSA-1353. The sequence continues at coordinate 51,657 of JBEKEC010000022.1, read as the reverse complement.
CGTATTCATGGCGCGTGTTGCTTTCGTCCGGAGCGAAGTGAACGGTCCTTCGCAGCAGCGAGCCGAAAAATTGCGACGGCCAATGGCATTGCTCGCACGTTTCCCGAGCGGGGCGGAGTTCCGTAATCGCCGGCGGAATCGGCCTGGGAAAGGCGTCGAGCGCGGTGTAGTACACTTGCCGCAAGCCCGAGACCTTGGCCTTCACGAACGCGCCCGGGCCCGGACCGATATGACATCCCGCGCACGTCACGCGCGCATGCGGCGACTGCTGATACCGCGTGTATTGCGGGTCCATATTGTGGCAGATCGTCCCGCAAAACTCCGCCGAATCGGTAAATTCAATTCCGCGAAAGCTTGCGACGCCCAATATCGGCAGGATCAGGAAAAACGTGATCGCCAGGAACTGATATGCGTGCCGGCTTGAAATCTCCCACACCGCGCTCTTGTGCCTCAGCCGCCGACGACGCAGCACGATTCCCACCGGGCATAAAATCAGGCCGTTAATCAGGACTCCCGGCAAAATCATGAATCCGAACACGCCCAGGTACTGGTTGTTTTCAGCGCTGCTAGAGAACAACATCAACAGCCAGAAGCTGAGCAGCGCCACCAGGCCCACCGCCACAAACAACAGCCCGAGGATGGTGATCGGATTCGTCCAAAGCACCACGGGCTGCGGCTTGTCGGCTTGAGGTCTCTCTGCTTGATTGGTGGACATAGCGTTCCTGCCTTATGGATATTTCAGCCCCGAGTGGTCCTTGCCGTGGCACAGCAGGTAACACTGTCCGCTGCGCGGTCCGTTGGTTCGATACTCCAAACGCTTGGTGATGGGATCGGGGAATACGACCGTGGTATCGAAGTTGATCAGGTGCGCGTTGTCCGTGGACGTTCCTTGCGCCGAACTGATCCCGTGCGCGTCGTGGCAAACCGAGCATGGCGTTCGATCGTTGACAATGTGCTCGCTGTGCCCGCTGTAAGAATCATTGTTCAGGATGCTCGACCGCTCGTGGCAGCGATAGCACAGAGCGTAGGCGACGGAGCTTTCGCTGGCGCCGTCAATGGTGTCGTAGTTGGCGATGAGCAGCGGCGGGATATTCGAGCCATGCGGCCCGTCCGGCCCGCCGCCGCCCGATTTCCGGCCCGTATCCGAGTTGTGGCAATCCGTGCAGTAAACCAGGCTCGCCGTCGTTAACCCGGGAATCAGGCTCGGAACGTCCCGCCCGCGCCCGGGCGCCGTCACCGGATGGAACGACACCGCCGTCGGAACGAATTCCATGCGGACGTTCGTCTGCACCGCCTTTCGCGTGATAAACGGCTGGTCGGAATTGTCGTTGCCGTGACATTTGAAACAGACTTCATACTCATATTTCGCCCTGACCGTTGTGGCTCCGGCGATGGTAAGCCCGCTCGATTTGCCCAGCGCGGGGGCAATGTTCGGCGCCATCGCCGTGCCGCTTTTCATCGTATGCGGTTCGTGGCAGTCGGCGCAGTTGACCAGATTGGCCGTGCCTTGGATCGCCGTCTTCGGCACCAGATTGCCGAACGCCGTACGCACGTCCGCATTGTGCCGGCTCATTTTGTTCAAATCGCCGGTAATGTTGACGCCGGCTTTCACCGGGCTGGGCATGCTTGGATCGGGCGCATCGATCACGCCGCCGTTGAAGACCGGCGTGGCGCCGGGGGTCAGCGGCGCGGCGGATGCCGAGCTTGATGGAATCGAAGCCCCGTGACAAACCGCGCACGTCGCCGTCACCGTCGCCTGGTTCAGCAGCAATGCCCCGCTCGGCGCATTGTGGTTCTGGTGACAATCCGCGCATTGGCTGTGGCCCGCCACCGTCGCCTCTCCGGACAGCAGGTGGCAACTCGTGCACAACTGCGAATTGCTGTTGCTCATCACCAGAAAACTCCCCCGGCTATCGTCGTGCGCATCGTGGCAACTGGCGCATTGAAGCTGGCCGCTTTCCAGTTTCACCTGCGTCGGCAGTCCGCCCGGGTCGACCAGATTGCCGTTCTTGATCGCAAGGTTGGAATCGTAGGTGAACGAAATCGGGTGATCTCCCGAAAGATCGGTGCCGAGGTTGGTTGCCCCCGGCGGGAGCGTGATCACCCCATTGGCCATCGTGAGCGGTTGGTTGCTCGACAGCACGCTGCCCAGCGCGATGGTGCCGTCATGGCAGGAGAGGCACAACTTGCTCGATCCCGTCGGCTGGCCCGGTGTCGCCACCAGGGATGAACTGGAGTACACCTTGTACGCGTTGACCGGAAGGTCCCGGTTCCACAGCGGCTGGACAGGAGCGGCATTGTGCGGCGTATGGCAAAAAATGCAGACCTCCTGCTCGCTCGTCGATTTGATCTTTCCCGGACCGGACGCGGAAAGATTGTGCGGACTGTTCACGACGCTTGTCGGCCCAACCTGGGCCCGCGCCGCCGATGGATCGAACACCGCGATCGACAGCGCCAGAATCGCCAACGTCGCCATTGGAAAAATGGGTTTCATGGCTTGCGCTCCGGCAGGTAATCAAATACCTGCACTCGATGGTTGTAAGAATCCGCCACCCAGATGCGGCCGCGGCCGTCAATGAAAATCGCCGAGGGGAGCCAGAACTCGCCGGCTCCGCGGCCTTCCTCGCCGAAATCCAGCAGCAGATTTCCCGCATCGTTGAAGATTTGCACCGCCTCAAACTGCGCATCGACGACATAGACGTGCCCATCGGGGTCGATCGCCAGGCCCTTGGGCTGTGCGAAATAGCCGGGCATGTCCCCTTGACGCCCGATCTGCCGGATCGGTTCCAGGTCGGCGCTGAATTGCTGCACCCGAAAGTTCAGCGAATCGCTGACGTACAGCCGGCCTTGGCTGTCCAGGGCGACGTTCGTCGGATAATTGAACTGTCCCGGTGCGTCCCCGCGGGCGCCGATGCGCTCGATCACCTGGCCGGATGGCGACAGGACCAGCACCTGGTGCGCCGCCACGTCGGCGACGAAAACCCGCCCGTTCCGCGGATCGACGGTCAATCCGCACGGCTGCTTCAATTGCCCCGACCCCAATTCCCCGATGAACTGGCCCTCGAGCGAGAAAATCAGGATGGTTGACGCGCCGGAGTCCGACACCAGAAGACGCCGGCCATTGCCATCATATGCCAGCCCGACAGGCGTCAGTAATTTCCGGCCGGTCGGCGTCCAACGCTGGTACGCCCGGGTCTTCAGGTCCAGCACGTGGATGACGTGGTCGGCCGAGTCGGCGACAAAAACGCGATCGGCGCCGTCCGTGCATACCGCCATCGGAGTCTGAAACGAATAGTCCGTTGACGATCCTCCAAACACGACGCTGCCCAGCACCTGCATCGAGGACTCGGCGGGCTTCAGGTCTTTGCTCCCCGTCAACTGACCCACGTAACGAACACGCGCCTCCGCCGGCGCGCCGGGCCATTGCGGTGCGTCTTGCACGCTCGGGAAGATCACCCCCGCGTCGTGACCGCAGCCGCCCAGCAGCATCAGCCCCACCAGCGCAAACCGTCGAATCAGTCCGCTTCCGCCGGTTTGCAGGATTTTAGGTTCTCGCATTCGCATTCGGTTGCTCCGTCCTTTGTGCTAAAAACGTCGGGTCAGGCCGATCTCAAAAACCTGAAACGTGCTTTCCACGTTGCTGGTTCTCAGCGTGGCGTTGCGAATCCGGCCATAGATATCGGTCTGGTTGTGCTTCCATCGCAGCTCCAGTTGCTCTTCCAATCCCTCGGTATTGCCAAACAGTTCATCCCGGTCGTTCAGCCAGATCGCCCGCGCCACGATCGACCACGCGTCGCCGATCTTGTGGTCCAGGACCGCGCTGATCGACGCGTCGTTGACGTAGTCCTGTTCCCCGTAATAGTCCAGGTAGGCATAGTTGCCGGTAATGCCGGCGGTGGTGTCGCGGTCCAGCCGCTCGTCAAAACGCGCCGACAGGCGGGAGGCGTTGAATGGAACCAGCGTGCTGTCGTGCCACTGCTGTTCGGCGTTGAACGTGAACTTCCAGATGCGGTAATCCATCCCCGCCACCACGTCCGTGTAGCTGTCGGGGATGATCTGCGCAGGCTCCTGCGTGTCGATCGTCTGTTCCTGAACGCCGTAGCGGACGTACGGCGCCAGCCCTTTGAGCGGGCCTTTTTCGATCTCGTACCGGCTGCCGATGCCCAAGTTGCCGGTATTGGTCGTGTTCGCCGGCTGCGGAAGCAGGTCATAATCAAGCAGCACGCCGCCGTCAGGTGGAATCAATCCGCCGACAATCCGCTCGATCTGAATCAGATTCCCGATCGTATTGACGCTGAAGTCGGTTCCCTTGAGGTACGGCACGCCCGCCGAACTCAGCACCACGATCGAACTCGGATCGATGTTCGTCTGGGTCAGCACGATCGGCTGCGTGTTGTTGAAAGTCTCCGGCTGGTTGATGATCGGAGTTTCCGAGGTCCCTTCGGGAGAGTACAGCCATTGCCAGCCAAGATCGAGGTTCGACAGCAGCACTCCGTAAGGGACCCTCTTCCGATAGTTGAAATCCAACTTGCCGAAAAGCTGCTCGACCTCGGCCCCGCCGGTTTCGTTGAGGAGCGATCCGCCCACGTCCCCCGTCGTGGTCAAGCTTTCGAACAGGTGATGAACGAATCCAACGTCGAGTTGGTTGTCGAGTTGATTGATGCCGCTGATATTCGATTGATCCAGCGTGTAATCGTAATGGGTTTGAAATTCGCTCGAGTGCTGCACGCGCAGGTTTTCATCCAGGCGGAATTGAGTGTAAGAAAGTTCGCCGATCTGATCCGTCAGTGACGCCGACGACGACAACGAACTGGCGTTTTGCGTTCCGAAATAAGCCACGTCGTTCAGCGAGGCATTGTGGTTTTCATAATGGATGCCAGGGGAGTCCTCCTCCTGTTCGCTGGTGTTCTGATAGGTATAGTCCCAGGCCAGGGTCTGGTTCTTCAGATCGACAACGTCCGTGTGCCAGTGAACGACATCCTCGGTCAACTGGTAGTTGGTCATGCCCCCGGCCTGCGTTTGCACGTCGTTCTCTTGATATACCTGAAGTTGGGTCGGCACCGAATCGGAGTGAATGTCCAGGGCGCCTCCATACGTTGTATCGATGGAATCGAGCGATGGCGAAAAGTCCGGCGTGATGAATTGCTCGGTCCTTCGCGTATACGCCGTCAAGGGCGCGCCTTCGTCCTGCAGGAAGGTGCTTGAAACGTCCCAGCCGTAAAGCCAGCCGTTCGTGTACTGTTTTTCGCCCGGCCCCTCGAACGATTCCTGCTGAAATCCAACGGTGCCTCCCAGGTTGATGTTGGCGAGATTGGGACTCAGGATATACGCATTGGTCAGCAGATTGACGGTTTCCTGATACCTGTTGTCCGTGGTTCCGGTCGTTATGCCCTGCTGCCGATTGGTATCGTGCTCGTACAGGTAATCGAAGTTGAAGACTCCCGTGGGAATGTCTACGTGGAACGGAGGGGCCGATTCGGTGCTGCCGACGACGATCGGCCCGCCTTGATCCTGCGCCAAACCCACGGCCGCGGAACAAACTACCGTGACGCCCAGCGCCAGCGCGGCCAACCTTGCGCCGCATGTCCGACGGCCGGCGCTCACGGCGGGGGTGCGTGACACTTTCTGCGAGCCATCTTCTTCCCCTCCCCTTGTACTCAGGGGGAGGGCCAGGGTGGGGGTTTCGTGGGCCAATCGACCTTCGACCCCCACCCCAACCCTCCCCCTGAGTACCTGGGGAGGGGGGAATCCTCCGCAGAAAGTGTCACGCATCCTCACGGCGGGCCTCCCCCCGGCGAGACCTGCGTCGCGGGATTCATTCGCGCCGTGATCGGCGCAACCGTCGGATTGTCCGCCAGCAGCAGCGACGCCTTCACCCCGCCATGGCCCACGTGACAATCAAAGCAGTCCGCCTGATCCGCCATCTGATGCTGTTTGACGTCCGATGGCAGCAGGTTCGCATCGTGGCATTGCAGGCACAATTCCGGTGCCGTCGTCTTCAGCAGTTTCGGCGAATCGGATTCGTGCGGCTCATGGCACCAGAGGCATTGTCCAACCGCCACCGGCGCGTGCATCGTCGGATATTGCTTCACCGTCGGCGCGTGACATTTAATGCACAATTCCGCCTTCACCGTCACCAGGTGTTTTTTGTCCGCCCCGTGGCATTCACCGCATTTGCCCTCCGCGTATGGCTTGTGCCGGTACATCTTCATCGGCGCCAGCTCCCCATTGGGTCCGGCCGCGACGCTCATGGATGCCGGCGATGCAACCGGCGCATTCGGATCGGGAACGCCGTCGAAAAAAAAGCTCAGCGTCTTGTAGTTCTTGCGAACCGAGCAACCGACCGCCAGCATCGACAGGATTGCCAAGATCGCTATCGCATACACTGGCCGCCGGCCAAGCTGAAAATATCTCGTTCTGGCAGCCATGGATCGCTCGGCATAATCCGTCGCCTATTCCTTCGGCTCCGGCAGCGGAGCGCCGACTCCCGTCGCCGGTTGCGTCGTCGTCCCCAGGGAAACCACTCCCTTGCTCCCGGCGATGTCGTTGACGGTCCGGCCCGGCTTGAGATGGCCCAGGGCGTACACGCTTACCTTGTGATCGCCAAACTGATTCGTCACCAGCACCAGGTGTTGCGCCTGAAAGGCGTCGGGGATTCGATCGGCAAACAAGTCCATGTCCTCGTCGTGCAGGCAAATGCCCGCCGGCAGGTCCATCGAGCCGGGGTACGAGCCGGGGTTGCCGAAAAACAGCAGCGGCCTGAACTGGCTGTCGAACATCTGCACGTTCTGGAACGCGGCATCGACGACGTAGATCACGCCCTCGTGGTCCACCGCGATGTGTTTGGGCCGGGTAAACGTGCCGGGGTGATCCCCCAGAGAGCCGAACGCACTCAGGTATTTCCCGTCCGGCGCGAATTTCTGCACCCGGCAATTGATGATGTCGTCAACGTAAACGTTGCCCTGGTCATCCACCGCGATCCCCAGCGGGCCGACCATCTGCCCCGGTTTCTGCCCGAAACTGCCTATGATCCGCAACGAATTGCCGCTGAAGCGGTCGAAAACCTCGACGTGGTTCGCCTTGTGGTCCGTGACGTATAGTTCGTTGCCGTGCAACGCCAGCCCCGCCGGCCTGAAATTGTCGTGTCCGATCTGCCTGACGTAATGATCCGAATCGTCGAAAACCGCGATGGCGCCGAGCTGGATGTCGGCGACGTACTTGGTCCCGTCCGGCGCGATCGCGATCGCCACCGGTTTGGCCAGCTTGCCCGCTTCCCCTGCGGTCATCAACTGCATCTGATGCTTACGCAGATCCAGGATTTCGATCGCCGGGCTCCGCGTATCGCAAACGTAGATTCGCCCTTTCCACATCGCCACCCCGTAGGGATTGCTGATCAGCACTTGCGATTGCGGGTCTTTTCCATAAATGATTTCGTCCAGCTTTGTCTTCGCCGGCTCGATGTCGGTGTTCGCAGAATAGCTGGCAAGGAACAGAATTCGCGGCTCCTGTGGAAACGGCGGCCAGAATGAGTAAGGCTTTTGTGGCGCGCTAACCTGCTGAGTGCATCCATTGGCCAGCGCCAGCAAAACGAAAAAGGAAATCCCCAGCGTCGCGCGGGCCACGGGGATGTAATTAGCGTTCGGTTTCATTTCACACCTTCGTGGAGGCCAAGCCTTCCACTGCAGTTCAATTGCCGGTTCGTTTCGCGTAGAGTGACCAGACGGACGCGAGCGAAGCGAACCGATTGTTTGTGAGGCCCCTGGCGAGGCCGGTCCTTCGGGCCGGCCCGCCAGGCGGCTGCGCGATCAAAACGCCGACGCGCCGCGGCGTTGCCTCTACTTGTTGTGGCACTTCAGGCACAGAGCGCTGCTGGAATTGTTCATGCGCACGAACAACTGCGAAAAATCGTGCGGTTCATGACAGGTCCCGCACCCGACACCGACCAGCCCGTTGGGCAGCGGCACCAGGTTCACCGCCGGCAGGCCGTCTACGCCGCCCGTGGTGAATGTGCTTTGTGTGGGATCGTTCCATCCTGCAACTGGCGTCCAGGATTCGCTCGTGACGTATCCGCCGCTGACCGTCGCCGTCAGACCCGGATACCCTACGCCGACCGGATGGTCGGCCGACAGGTCGCTGCCGGCAACCGGCGTGGCGCTGGTTCCTCCGGCGATCGCGTCCTGGCCGGTTCCGTACTTCGTGCTGATGTTTTGCATGAAGACGGTGCCAGTGGTCGCCCCGCCGTAGCTATCCACGGCGATCAGGCCATCGTGGCAGGAAAGGCACAGACGGCTGGTGCTGTCCAATTGCGGGTTGGCGCTGCTTCCGCCCGGGCCGCTGTTTGCCGTCACGTGAACCGACGTGTACATCGTGTACGACTGGCTCATGTTCACGTCGTGGTTCCATATCAAAGAACCGCTGTTGTAAATTGCCTTGTGGGGGGTATGACACGGCCGGCAAATTTCGCCGGTCGTTCGCGGGCCGGTGATCGATAGATTACCGGTGCCCGCCGCATTCGGGATCGTGTTCAGATTGTGGGGACTTGTCGAAATGCTCTGTGCCATGGTTTGCGCCGCGAAACAGAGACTTAGTGCGACAGTCCCCAGCAATAGCTTGGGATGTCTCATAAGGGTTCTCCTTTGCAAAGGTGAAAGGTCAAAATGCCGATCGGCACACGCCGATCACGCCCGTCTGGTCGAGACTCTGCGCGCCTTTGATCGGGGCAAGATGCGTACCACGCGGATCAAACTTCCAATCCCCGCTCTTTCGTGCCCGGTGCGATCCAAACGCGGGAAATGCCCGCCGCCCATTCGCTTTCACTTCCCGCCCGGTGGATTTGCCGGCCTCCCCGCCTCCCAACTTTGAGAGCCGCCCGCCCCCCATCCGATTGCTCGCCTTTCATCCTCCCCGGTAACTCGCTGCCAATACGGTTCTTGGATGCGCCCCCGCTTTGTTCGCCTTCCCTTCTCGTCATGGCACCGGGATTGTGACTCCTCCCGTTGTCTTTGACCGGGAAGTCAATGAACTCGATGCGCATCAAGCTGGCCGTCGGCGCCTGCGTGTTTGTTGGAGCGATTACCTATCTTGCCTTTGCAGGCGCTCGGCAAGCCCACGTCTATCATCTCACCGTCGATCAGTTCCTCTCCGACGGTCAATACCGCATCCAGCGCGTTCGCCTCTGCGGAACGGTCGAGGACAAACATTTCTCCTCCAGCCCCGCGTCCCTGACCGCCAATTTCCTGCTCAAGGGCGCCAAGGTCGAATTGCCCGTCCAATACCACGGCGTCATTCCCGGCCTGTTTCAGGCCGGCCGCGACGTCGTTGTCGAGGGACAGTTGAACGCTCAGGGCGTTTTTGCCGCCGACGTGATGATGACCAAGTGCGCCAGCAAGTACGAATCCGCCGGTCAGGCCGCTATGGATAAAGCGAGGGCGCCGTGAACACCCTTGGTGAAATGGCCTTGAGCTTTGCCGTGCTGGCGTCCGCCGTCGCCATTCTGGCTTCATTTGTTTCAGCCCGATTCCAGTCCGCCCGCGCTCTGGGCGTGGCGCGCTGGTCCATCGCCGCGCTGGCCGTCATGCTGTGCGCATCGGCCCTCGTGCTCTTCATCGCCCTCCTCGGCGGTGATTTTTCATTCGATTACGTCGCAAAATTCACCGACCGGGCATTGCCTGCCGGATACAAGCTCGCTGCGTTCTGGGCGGGTCAGGAAGGCAGCCTGCTCTTGTGGGCCGTCCTCCTCGCCGTGCTCAGCACCATCGCGGTCTTCACCCTGAACCGCCAGCAGCCCATCTCGCAATCCGCCGCCACCATCGCAACCCTTTCCGTTGTCTGTGCGTTCTTCGCACTATTGCTCCTCTTCGCAGCCAATCCTTTCGCGGTTTCACCCGAAATCCCCGACGACGGAAGCGGCCTGAATCCCATGCTCCAGGATTGGGCCATGATCGCCCATCCGCCCCTGCTATTCATGGGCTATGCGGGCTTCACGATTCCGTTTGCTCTGATGGTCGGCGCAATGCTCGCCGGCCGACAGGATGACCGCTGGATCGATGCCACCCGATGGTGGGTCCTGTTCGCCTGGCTCTTCCTCACCGTCGGCATCGTCCTGGGCGCCCAGTGGGCCTACGTTGAACTCGGCTGGGGCGGTTACTGGGCCTGGGACCCCGTCGAAAACGCCTCGCTTTTGCCCTGGCTGACCGGCACGGCGTTCATTCACTCCCTCATGGTGCAACAGCACCGCGGAATGTTCCGCATCTGGAACGCCGCCCTGCTCGCCGTCACCTTTGTCCTTTGCATTTTCGGAACCTATCTCACCCGCAGCGGCATCGTGGATTCGGTCCACAGCTTCGGTGAATCTCTCATCGGCTCCTTCTTCCTGGCCTTCCTTCTGGCCGCGGTCGTCTTCTCCGTCGGCCTGATTATCTGGCGGATGCGACGACTTCGGTCCCAACGCAAAATGGAAGGCCTGATCGGCCGCGACGGCGCTTTCCTCGCCACCAACGTGCTGCTGAGCGGGATGACGCTGGTTGTGCTGATCGGCACCGTTTTCCCCGTCATCAGCCGTGTCTTCACCGGGACCAGCACCACCCTGGGGCCTCCGTTCTATAACAAGGTGGTTGCTCCCGCCGGTTTGTTGCTCGTCGCCCTGATGGCGATCGGGCCGCTGCTCACCTACGGCAAGGAAGCCGCCCGGCGGCTGGCACGCGGAAGTCTCATCCCAGCCCTGGCGGCAATCGTCGCCGGCGTCGCCGTTTGGGCCCGCGGGTTTCACAATGCCTGGGCCGTCGCTTGTGCCGCCATCGCCGCCGCCGCCGTCACCGCCGCACTGATTGACTTTGCCCGCATGCTCTTCGCTCGCTGCCGCGACGAAAACCCCCTCCTGGCCCTTGTCCGATTGATCGACGGCAATCATCGCCGCTACGGCGGCCAACTCGTCCACGTGGGCATCCTCTTGGTGGTGATCGGCGTGACCGGCTCCAGCGTCTTCAGCACCAACCAGACCTTCCAACTGATTCCCGCCCATTCGACAGGTTTTGCCGGCTTCAAACTGACGCTGAATTCCATCACCCAATCGCGCGGCGTGAATTACCAGATGACCGAAGCCAATCTCACGGCGACCGATGCCGATGGCCGCTCCATCACCCTCAAGCCGCAACGACGCGTCTATGACAAATGGGAAGAACAGACCAGCAGCGTCGTCGCCATCGGTTCCAACTGGAAGCGTGACTTATATCTGAATCTCGCCGGCTGGGACGAGGACGGCCAAAACGTCGCGATCCAGGCCATCGTGAATCCGCTGGTCAACTGGATCTGGGCAGGCGGATGGGTGCTGACGATTGGCGCCTTGATTTGCCTGATTCCCCGCGTCGAAACCCTGTTCGCCAAAGCCCCGGCCGCCCAATTGACGCCCCCGGTGCGGCAACAGTCCGCCAAGGCCCCGACGCCGCGCGGGCGGCGATCGCGAAACCCCGGACCCGCGGTGGCGGCCCGGTAACGATATGAAAAAACCATGACCGCAATCTGGAGACTTTTATGAAATCAATCAAACGAACTTTCGCAGCCACCCTCGTCGCGGGCATTTGCATGCTCGCCGGTTGCGCCGCGGCCGGCCAGCCGGCGTCGCGCGTTCATCCGATCTTCGCATCCGACGCCCCCAATCTTCCCCCCGGCCATCCCGCGATCGATCCATCGGCTTTACCCCCCGGCGATACGTCGAATCCTCCGCCCGGCTGTCCCGCGAGTAATTCCGCCGGCCTCTCGGCTTCGGCCAGCACCCAACCTTCGGAGGTCGGAACCCTTAATATCCATGCGGTCCAGTGCACGCCGAAAAGTCCCGCCATCGGCGCCGACCCCATCAACGTCGAATTCGTTGTCAAAGGCCAATTGCTCGATCGCATGGACACCCATCTGAATGCTGCCGGCACGCTCCAGATCGGCGGACTTCCCGTCCGCTTTGGAATCCAGCCCGTCGTCAAAATCACTCACGCCGGCGTCGTCTTCACCACCGCCGGCGATCTCATGGACCCGGATCATTCCACGCTGAAACTCGACGTTCCAATCTTCGAATCCACCGATCAGACTCCCAATTGGTCCGTCACGATGCGCCATGTCATCATCCATCCATCGGCAGCCGGCATCGACGTCACCGAGATGCTCTCCATTCAGTCAACCGGCGACCGCGCCTGGATCGGCAAGGCCGATGCCCGCGGCGTGCGGACCACTTTCTGCCTGACCCTGCCCTCCGACGCCAGGGACCTGAAAGTCGGCGGGGCCTTGGACGGCGCCGCCGTCTTCGTCGCCGATGGCAAACTCTTCAGCAAACAACCCCTGATCCCCGGTGAGGACCGGTACGAACTTCAGTACCGCATTCCCGCCGTGGATAACAAAGCCGTCTTGTCGGTTACGGCGCCCGCCAGCGTCGGACATCTCCTGGTCTTCGTCCCGGAAGATGGAACCACCGTTGACGCGCCCGCCCTGCAAGCCATGGGCGCCCAGCAACTCGATGAAAAAGGGCCGAAAACCCGCTGCTATTTCGCCAAATCCCTCAGCGAAGGACAGACGGTTGCGCTCACCATCGGCGGCCTGAAGTCTGCCGCATCGGTTCTGCCCGTTTCTTCCGTCGAGACGCCAAAACTAAAACCCCTGGCCGACAATTCCATCGCGTCAAAGGCGATCGCGGTTGGCGGGGCCATCGCCATCCTGCTCGTGGGAACGACGATCACTCTCCTGAAGCATCCCAAGTCAACTCAGGTGCAAAATAAGCGAGGAGCCAAGTGATCTACGTCCGGCTCGCGCTCGGGTGAATTATGATTGCTCCACGTTCTTCATCCTCATTCACTGAAACATATCCCGCGCCGTTGGCCATGCGCGCCGCCGACCTCGGCAAAATGATCGATGAACGATCGGTGTTGCACTCCATCGACCTGTCCATCCCCGCCGGCGAATTTGTCGCCATCCTGGGGATCAACGGGGCCGGCAAGACGACGTTGCTCAAAATCCTTGCGACTCTGATGCCGCCAACCACCGGACAGCTTCAATTGTTCGGTCTGGACGTCCCCCGGCACGCCGTCCAGGCCCGGGCACGCCTGGGCTTGATCGGGCATCAATCCATGCTCTATCGCGATCTGACCGCGCGCGAAAACCTCGAGTTGTTCGCCCGATTGTACGGCGTCCAGGCTCCCCAGCGACGAGCCGAGGAACTGCTGTCGATCGTCGGCATGACCGATCGGGCGGATGACGCGGTCAAAACCTTCAGCCGCGGAATGTGCCAGCGCGTCTCCATCGCACGGGCATTGGTCCACCAGCCGGACCTTGTCCTGGCCGATGAACCCTTCGCCGGGCTGGACGTGCCCGGCGCCGCGGCGGTCGAGCGGCTTCTCAGCGACCTGCATGCCGCCGGGAAGACCATTGTCATGGTCAATCACGACGTCTTGCAAAGCCTGCGGCTGGCCGAGCGCGTCATCGTCCTCGGCGCTGGAACGATCGCCATTGATCGCCCCGCCCGCCTCGCCGATGCACCCGGCATTCTCGCCGAGCTGGCTGGAACCGATCCTCAGTTTCAACCCGGGGAGATCGTCATTCACTGATTGAACTTCTATGCCGCTAGTTGCGCAACAATTTCTTCTCCTGGTCGGCAAGGACCTCAAGATCGAGGCCCGCAGCCGCCAAACCATCGGCCTGGTGATTGTGCTGGGATTGCTGATTGTCGTGGTTTTGGGTCTCGGCCTGGGTGGTGGGGCGGCGGTGGGGTTTGGCGCAACTGTAGTGCTTTGGGTCGCTTACCTTTTCAGTGGGGTTCTCTGTTTTGAGAAAACCATGGCCGTCGAGCGCTCCGAAAGTGCGCTGGCCGCCCTCATGCTTACCCCCATCAGCCGGGGAACCCTTTATCTGGCCAAGCTCACCAGCAATCTCGCCCTGATGGCCGCCGTCGCGCTAGTCATTACCCCAGCAGGAGTTCTGTTCTTCTCCTTCGATCTTTCCGCCGCCCCCTTCACCTTCGCCGCCGTCATGGCGCTGGGAATCGTCGGCTTCGCCGCCATCGGCACGTTGTTCGCTGCCGTGGTCTCTTCGACGAGGCTCCAGGGTGGGCTGTTGGCGATGATGATCTTTCCCGTCGCCCTGCCCCTGGTAATCGCCTCCACGCAGCTCCTGATCCACCAGTTCCGCGACGGTTTGCCGGTCGGTGGAATGGGCTTGGGAGTCCTGATTGCGTTCGACGCGATCTTTCTGACGGCCAGTTGGCTGATGTTTGAGTTGGTCCTCGAGCCTTGAGCAACGGAGTTGATTTCATGAGCGGCACGCAATCCAAGCTCGTTCGCAGTTTCTGGATCGCCCTCGCGCTGCTTTTCGCCGCCGACATGGTCCTGATTTTCCGTTACACGCCGGACGAACGGTCCATGGGCTCTATCCAGAAAATCTTCTACCTGCATCTGCCCGTCGCCATCAACACGTTTCTCGCCTGCCTGATCGCCTTCGTGGCCAGCATCGCATATCTGTGGCAACGCAAGGGTTGGTGGGATGACCTGGCGGCCGCCGCCGCTCGCGTGGCGGTTCAATTGTGCGCCGTGGTCCTTGCCACCGGAATGGTCTGGGGCCGCGCCGCCTGGGGCGTCTGGTGGACCTGGAGTCCCCGCTTGACCTTCAGCCTCGTCCTCTTTCTTCTCTACGTCGTCTATCTGGTGGTTCGTTCTTCCGTCGAGGGCCGCGAACGCCGCGCCATCATCGGATCGGTCTACGCGATCATTGCCTTTCTCGACGTTCCCCTCGTCTGGTTGTCCGCTCGATTGCTGCCGGATATCCACCCCGGCTCCGTCCAACTTGAACCGGCCATGAAACTGACTCTGGCGGCGTCGTTCGTGCCCGTGACGCTCCTCGCCGCTGGTTTGGTCTTCTCCCGATTTGTTCTCAACCGGACGGCTTCCGCCGCGCCGAATTCCGTTCCGGCCAATCATCCCAAGAACGTCCCCAATCCGCCGTTCCTGGCCGGCGCTAAGGCGATCAGACTTACGGACGGTGCGTTATGAACGAATATGTCATTGCGGCCTATGTGATCGGATTACTCCTCCTGTGGGGCTATGCCGCCTTATTGTGGCTCGAAACCCGCGTCGCCGCCCGCCGTCAGTTGCACGTTCGCAAATCCAATGGAGGCCGGCCATGAGCATCGTTCTTGTTGGCCTCAACCACCGCACCGCGCCCGTGGAGATTCGAGAGCAGTTGGCTTTCAGCCGCGACGGCGTTTCCACCGCGTTGATGTTCTTCCGCAAGCAATTCCCCGGCTGCGAAGCCGCGATCCTCAGCACCTGCAACCGCGTTGAGGTCCTCGTCGCCGCCGAGGGCGACCGGCCCACCGCCGCCGACATTGTCAGCTTCCTCGCCGAGGCCCGCGATCTTCCCGCCGCACAATTCAAACAATATTTGTATACGTTCTCCGACGAACAGGCTTGCCGACATTTCTTCCGCGTCGTCAGCGGGCTCGACTCGATGGTCCTTGGTGAATGCCAGATCGTCAACCAGATCAAGCAAGCCTACACCCTCGCCTGCGAGCAGGGCACGACCGGCCGGGTGCTCAATCGCCTGTTTCATCACGCCTTTGAAGTCGGCAAGCGCGCCCGCGCCGGGACCGCCATCGCCGAAGGACGGCTCTCCGTCCCCTCCGTCGCCGTCGACGTCGCCCGAAGCATCTTTTCCGATTTCACCGACAAACAAACTCTCGTGGTCGGCGCCGGCGAAGTGGCCCGGCTCGTCTGTCAGCATCTGGCCGCCAGCGCCCAGACCCCCCGATTTGTCGTCATTTCTCGAACGCTGAGAAACGCGCGAGTTCTCGCCGAGGCCTGCCACGCCGCCGCCGCCCCCTTCGAGCAGCTTGAGCAGCAACTCGTCGACGCGGACATCGTCCTCATGGCCATGGGTTGCACCCAACCCGTTCTCACCCTCCAGCGCATGCGCGAGATACAAAAACAGCGGCAAAACAGGTTGATCTACATCGTTGACCTGGCCGTGCCACGCAACGTCGATCCCGAGATCGCGCGATTGGAAGGCGTCTATCTCTACGACATCGACGACCTCGGCCGCATCGTCACCAAAAACCAGAATCACCGCGCCGCGGCCCTCGAGCAATGCGAACGGATTCTCGATGAAGAAGTGACCGCATTTATCCAATGGCTCAACGACGTCCGCCTCAACCCGATCATCGCCCAGATGTATCGCGATGCCAAAAGCGTTCGCGACGATGAACTGGATCGGCTGCTGCGAAAGTGCCCGGACCTGACCGACTCGCAAAAACAGGCGATCGCGCAAGGGGTCGACCGGCTCGTCGGAAAGTTCATGCATCCTTGCGTCCACAGCCTGCGCCATAGTCCCACCCCGGCAATGATGGCGCTCGCCGGCGCTCTCCATGCGGCCAATACCCGCCGGGACGATAGGGATTCATCCCCCCGCAACGACTATGTACAATGAGCGGCTGATGTCCGCCCCTCCCGCGCATGATGTCGATGGCCAACTGCTTGCCGCCGTGCAGGAGCAGGTTCCCCTCTCGCCTCGTCCGTTTGCCGACATCGCCCGCAACCTGGATTTGCCGGAATCGCTCGTGCTCGATCGGCTCGGCGCGCTCAGGACCGGCCCGCACAACGTCATCCGCCAGATCGGAGCGATCTTCGACAGCGCTTCTCTCGGATACCAATCCACTCTCGTGGCCGCCAAAGTGCCGGAACATCGCCTGGACGCCGCCGCCGCGGCCATCAACGAACATCCCGGCGTATCGCACAATTATCGCCGCGATCACGAATACAACTTGTGGTACACCCTGGCCGTTCCTCCCGACAGCCGCCTGGGTCTTCAAGCCACCGCGCAAATCCTTCACCAGCGCAGCGCCGCCATCGCCACCCGGCTGCTGCCGACGCTCAAGATGTACAAGATCGGCGTCAAGCTGGATTTGGACCGCGGCGCATCAGACCTCCCTCATTCCCCAGCCGAGAAAATCGCCCCCACGCCCGTCGCCCATCTTCCGGCCATCGCGCTCTCGCAGCGCGAAATCGAATTCGTGCTCGTGCTCCAGCGGGATCTTCCCATCGTCCAACGCCCGTTTGACGGCTGGGCCCGGGAGCTGGGCGTGACGGTCGATGAACTTCTCGACGCCGCCGAGCAATTCCGCCTCCGTCGAATCATGCGGCGGTTCAGCGCCGTCCTTCGCCATCGCCAGCTCGGGTTTGATGCCAATGCCATGGGCGTGTGGATCGTCCCGCCGCTGCGGCAGGATGAATTCGGCGCCCTCGCCGCCGGGTTCTCTCAGGTCAGCCACTGCTACCTTCGCCCCACCTATGAGGATTGGCCATATAACGTCTACACCATGATTCACGCGCGCCGACGCGCCGAGGGCGCCATCATCCTGAAGGCCATTGCCTCGGCGACGGGCATTGATCGCTACGCCGCGCTCTATTCAACCCACGAATACAAGAAAGTTCGGATTCGATATTTCGAGCCCGACATTGCGGCCTGGGAACGAAATGCCGCGGCGCAATCTCATGTCCCCCGCTCGCTTGCGTAGAATGGTGCGATTGCACCAACTTTCCCGCATTATGCCATATAGGTGCTTTTCCTACGACGATCTCCGGAAAAATCCCGATTCCATCCCCGCGCCAAACGGTCAGGCTGCAAAATCGGAAGTTGCCGGGATCGGAAAGCGGAGTCCGATCACATCGAACCCTCGCCGGATTTCCGAACCCGCAAAAAAATTCAAAGGAGCTCCTTATGCGCACACTCAAAGGCAAAGTGTGTCTCGTAACGGGGGCCTCACGGGGAATCGGCAGGGCTATCGCTTTGGCTATGGCCGACGAGGGCGCCGACGTGGCGATCGGCTATTACACCCAAGGCGAGGCTGCGGCGCGGGTGGTCGAGGAAATCGAACACCGCAACGTCCGCGCCAAGGCGTATAAAGCCGGCGTCAACGATCCCAGGCAGGTGGACGAGATGGTGGCGGCCATCCTCAACGACCTGGGTCCCGTCTTGATCGCCGTAAACTGCGCCGGAATCACGCGCGACCGCTCGTTCCTGAAGCTGACCCACGACGCTTGGCGCGAGGTGATCGAGACCAACCTGAACGGCCCGTTCAACGTCAGCAAATGCGTCGCTCCCATGATGGTCGAGCAGGGCTGGGGCCGGATCATCAATATCTCTTCGATCGTCGGCCAGCAGGGAAATTTCGGCCAGACCAACTACGCCGCCGCCAAAGGCGGGCTCATCGCCTTCACCAAGGCGCTGGCGCGCGACCTGGCGCGCAAGAACATCACCGTGAACACCGTGGCCCCCGGGTTCATCGAAACCGACATGACCAAGGACCTGCCCGAGCAGGTGAAGGAGGCCGTGCGGGCGCAGACCCCGGCGGGCCGATTCGGCTCCCCCGAGGAAGTCGCCGCCGCCGTTTGCTTCCTGGCCAGCCCCGACGCCAGCTACATCACGGGACAGGTCCTGGCCGTCAACGGCGGCATGTGTATGTAGTGCGTGTGCAGCAATATTACGGATGGTGCGAGTTAATCTCCCATGTAATCAGCCGTTATATCGAATTCTGCCTCGAGCAAATATGTTGTGCAAATGCACAAATTTTTCTTGACGCCGGCGGACCCAGCTCGATATAGTGATTGATGGAAGAACGATTCAAACTTTCAGAAAGGCAGGAGCCATGAGCACCAAAGTCGAGTCGGATGTGATGCAGGTCCTGGATACGGCGGTCAACGCGTTCGGAGACGCGATGAAGGCCGGCGTCAAGGCGCAGGAAGAAATGTCCAAGTGGTGGTCCGATGCCCTCTCCAACGGAAATCCGCTGGCGGATTGGCAGAAGAGGACGCGCCAGTTGTTCGACGACGCCGTCCCCACCGCCCAACGCCACACCCAGGAATTGCTCAAGCTGGTCGAGCAGAACTATCGCCGCAGCGTTGAACTCCTGAAAAGGGCGCTGAACATGGATCACAACGGGGCCGTCGATGGCCTCCAGGAGAAAATCCGCGAGCTGTGGGAAGAGTCCGTCTCCGTCGTCAAGGAGAATACCGAAGCGATGGCCCAGGTGAACGTCAAGATCCTGGAAGCATGGACGGACCTGATGCGAAAAAATTTTGAACAGGGCGAGGCGGCAATCAGGTCCGCCGCGGCGGCGGCCAAAGCCGCTCCCAAGTAACCGTCTCGCTCCGCACAACCCGCCCCGCCTGCCGAAGCATTCGGGGCGCTTGCAAATCCCCAGGCGTCGAGGCAAGCGGCGCTCCGCCACAACGCCGAAGTTTGCCCCGCGCGGAAAGGCAAAGCCATGATCCGGGAGATCTATCTGGCGGGCGGGGTTCGCACGGCGGTCGGAGTGTTCGGCGGCGCTTTTTCCGAAGTTCCCGCTCCGGTGCTGGGTGGCGCCGCGATCAAAGCGGCGGTTTCCCGTGCAAATGTCCCCCCCGAGGCCATCGATGAAGTGATCTTCGGCAACGTCATCGGCGCCGGACTGGGCCAGAACGTCGCCAGGCAATGCTCTATCCTCGCCGGCCTCAGTCCCAATGTCGGCGCTACCACCATTAACAAAGTCTGCGGTTCCGGGCTGAAGGCCGTGATGCTCGCCGCCCAGGCGATCCAGTGCAAGGACGCCGGAGTCGTCGTCGCCGGCGGCGCCGAGAACATGAGCCGCGCCCCGTATCTTCTGGAAAAGGCGCGCAGCGGATATCGCATGGGAAATGGCGAGATCATCGACGCCATGATCCGCGACGGACTGTGGGACGTGTACAACAACGTCCACATGGGTCAATGCGGCGACCGCTGCGCCGCCAAGTGCCAGATCACCCGCCAAGAGCAGGACGATTTCGCCGTCGGCAGCTTCCAGCGCGCTCTGGCCGCGCAATCTTCCGGGGCCTTCAAGGACGAAATCGTCGCCGTGCAGGCCCCGGCCGGGAAGGCGACCGTGCAAGTCGCCGAAGATGAAAATCCGAAAAAATTCAACGAGGAAAAGCTGCGGCAACTGAAGCCGGCATTCGGAAAGGACGGAACGGTCACTGCGGCCAACGCGTCGAGCGTAAACGACGGCGCGGCCGCGGTGATCGTGCTTTCCGCCGAAGACGCCAAACGGCTTGGCGTGACGCCCCAGGCCCGGATTCTTGGTTACGCCACCGCGTCGCGGGAACCGGAATGGTTCACCCTCGCTCCGATCGGGGCCATCGGCCGACTCCTGGACAGTCTGGCGCTGAAGGCCGCTGACGTCGATCTCTTCGAGATCAACGAGGCATTCAGCGTCGTCCCTCTGGCGGCGATGAAAGAACTCGGGATCGGGCGGGAAAAGGTGAACGTGAAGGGCGGCGCGGTGGCGTTGGGGCATC
Organism: Tepidisphaeraceae bacterium; assembly: GCA_050014015.1. GTDB lineage: Bacteria > Planctomycetota > Phycisphaerae > Tepidisphaerales > Tepidisphaeraceae > PALSA-1353. Next base: position 31,324 of record JBEKEC010000022.1, on the reverse strand, counting down.
CTATCGGCGCCAGCGGCGCCAGGACGCTCGTCACGCTCATCTATGCCATGATGCAGCGCAAAGCGAAGCTGGGAATTGACGTGCTGTGCATCGGCGGAGGCGAGGCCGTGGCCATGGCCGTGGAGTTGATCTAGTCCCAAGGGTCTGCCGAATTTGCCTTTGGGTGGAGGTGGGGCGGGTTGATTCTGTGCCTGCCCCGCCTCAATTTCATCCCCCTCATCGGGAGGTGCGCGATGTCCAATGGCGATTTCGATCAAATGAAACAATTCGGCCAGCTCTGGCTGGAAATGCTGAGCCGCTCCGGGTCGCTGTTCGGGCAGATGAAGCCGGGCGAACCGCCGCCGGAAGCGGCCCGCCAATTCCGCGGTGCCGTCTTCAAGTCGATGGCCGACCAGGCCGATCAGTTCATGCGCTCCGAAACGTTCCTTCAGGCGATGAAGCAGTCCCTCGACGCCGCCCTGAATTTCCAGAAGCAATACCAGACGATGCTCACCGAATTCCGCCACTCCACCGAGGGCGTCGCCTCCACGGACATTGATGCGGCCATGACGCTGCTTCGACAGATGGAATCGCGCGTGCTCGACCGCCTGGAAAATCTGGACACCCAGCTCCAGGGGATTGCCGAAAGATTGGATCGCCTGGAAACGGATGCCGAAACGTCAGGAACCAAGCCATGACCGAACCCAACAACGGCCATTCCACCTATGCCGACTGGACCACCCAGGTCCTGGAGGAATCGCTGGCGAATTTCCGGCGGATGGTCCGGCTGCCGTTCTTCTGGCAAAGAGCCCAGCGCGTGCGAAAAGGCGCCATGGCGTCCGAAGTCGTTTACGAAGAAGGGAAGCATCGGCTGCTGCACTACACCGGCGGCGACGGCGCGCGATTCCGCACGCCTCTGCTTTTCGTTTTCGCCCTGGTGAATCGGCCTTATATTCTGGACCTCAAGCCCGGCAAGAGCGTGGTCGAGCATTTTGTCCGCCGCGGATTCGATACCTACCTCGTCGATTGGGGGGTCCCGACCGACGCCGATAAATTCCTCACCCTCGACGATTACGTCAATGGCTCGATGCTGAACATCATCGATTTCCTGCGCGAGCGCTGCGATGTGCCGCAAGTGAACGTTCTGGGCTATTGCATGGGCGGAACGATGAGCGCCATCTTCACCGCCCTGCATCAGCAATTCGTGCGAAACCTGATCCTGCTTGCCGCCGGCATCGACTTCAGCGACGACGACAGCCTGCTTTTGAAATGGACCAAACCCCAATACTTCGACGTGGACGCCCTGGTCGATGTCTGCGGCAACGTCCCGGCCCAATACCTGCAATCCATCTTTCTCCTCCTCAAGCCGATCCAGAATCTCTTTGAGAAACCCATCGCCCTGTGGGAGCGCATGGACGACGATCAATTCGTCGATGATTTCCTGACGATGGAAACCTGGCTCCAGGACAACATCCCCGTTCCAGGCGAGGTCTTCCGCGAGTTCGTCAAATATCTCTATCAGCAAAACCGCCTGGTGAAGGGACAGTTGCCCGTCGGCCGCCATACGGTACAATTGCGCAACATCACCTGCCCGGTCCTGAACGTCATGGCGCGGAAGGATGATCTCGTGCCTTGCAGCCAGACATTGCCGTTCAACGATCTGGTGAGTTCGACCGACCGCAAGACGATGCAGTTGGATGCCGGGCACATCGGGCTTGCCGTCGGATCGAAGGCGCAGACCGAACTTTGGCCGGCGGCTGTCGATTGGCTGGCGCAGCGCTCCGAGGCCGCCTCCGCGGACTCGGCCTCCGGCCCGGCAAGTTCCGCATCAATTGATTGAAGGTTCTGGTACAGGAAGGGATACGTCGTGGCGTCCAATCAATCCCAAAAAATCTACGAAGGCGACGGCGACCAGCTCATGTCCATCGAACGAGCGGCGCCCGGCCAACACATCGTCATGATCCCCGATGCGCTGCCCGGAAAGGTCCCCGACACCCGCCCCCATATCCGGATCATGTGGGGCCAGCATCTCCTGGAGGACCTGGTTCTGGGGCGATACCGCTCGCTCGTCTGCGCCGTCAACACCCGCGACAACAGCCGCGGCATCATCGGACAGGTCGCCGCCCTCCTCCCGACCACCCAATGGAACGAACAATCCGTCACCGCCTACGCCCTTCGATTCAGCGCCGGTCCCGAGCGAGTCAAGATCATCAAATATGAAATGGACATGCTTGAGGTCCTGGCGATCCTTCGCCCCCCGGGCGCTGAACATCTGACCGTCGATCACCTGGCCTCCGCCTTCCGGATCATTTCCGAAATGATCCGTCATCGCACCACCCGGCTCCCCACCGCTTCGGTAAGTTTCCTTGGCGCACGCGCCAACGCCCTGGTGGACGAGCGCCGCGCCGAACCCTCCTTCGAAACCGTCCTCCGCGTCATGTACGAAGCCGGGTTCTACGGCGACGTCTATCCCGCGCCGGCCATGTGGTCCAATTCGGATTTGGGCGTTTATCCCCGCTATCCATTCCCGGCGGCGCTCGACCAAATGCGGGCCGGCGGATCGTGACCACCGCCGCCGTCACGGAAAGCATTCAAAGGCGTCCGCTGCAATTGCCAGACCAGCGGACGCCCGCCTTTGGATGAATAGGTGATCCGTCTCAGCTGAAAATGCCGGCGGAAAAATTCCGGAAGACCCGTACCACGACTTGCGGGCTCTCGGTTTCGCTCTGTCGCATGAAAACTTCGTAGCTCCAACTCGCCCGCAACGTCATTTCCGATGCCGCCGCGCCCATCATCGTATCGACTTTGCCCATGACCTCGGCCGCGTTAATGCCGCCCTTCCAAGTCACAACCACGTCCTCCGCATCCGCCGGAATCGCGACGTCCATGCGCGGCGATTCTTTGCCGTTGAACGACCAGAATTTCTGCTCATAGCCCGCTCCGCTCTCCGCCGGAAGAAGCCTCGGATATCGTTTGGTTTCCACGGACAGTTCCTTGCGGTCCGGAAGCGAGCAAAGCCGGTCCAAAATCTGCGCAACTTGTGCGGTGAGAATTGAATTGTTCGTCATGGCGCCTCCTTCGGGTGAACCTTTGGGTAAGACGCAGACCACGCCGACCAACACGTTGGAATGTGCTTATGATTGTCTTGCGGCCTAGGTCCGATAGCAAGGAAAAACCGGGTAAAATGCAGCGGTTTTGGCGTTTATACGGATTGGTATCCCGCCGCTACTTCCCCCGCCGGGATTTGGAATCCTTATCCTGCAAACGCACCAATTCCTGCTGCAACTGCGCTATTTGTTTCAGCAATTCCTGAATCTGCTCCGCCGAACCCTTCTCCGCCTGGGCCTCGCCCGGCCGGCCCGCCCACACCGCCGGATTGAGCGGACCCCACATCATCTTCGCCCAGTCCGTCATCACCGTCGGCCCAGTCTGCAACCCCATCGCCTGCCGAAGATACTCTTCCGTCTTCTTCCGCGAATCCATGAATGCCATAAACGCCTGCGAAAAATACTTTTGCGTGAAGTCGACCAACAGTTGCTCGTTGGTCCGAAGCAGCCGATGCAAAAGTTCCACCGGAAAAACGTCCAGCTTGGGAGAATCGAGTTCCAAGATGATGTGTCCAAGGATCTTGGCGGTGATGTCCTCGCCCGTCTTGGAATCCGTCACCCGCACTTCGTAACCATCGCGGATCAGCGCGTGTATCTCCTCAAGCGTCAGATGCCGGCTACGGGTCTTGTCGTAGAATCGCCGGTTGGGGTATTTGCTGATTTGAAGCAGCCTCGGCTGCTCCGCCTGCCCGTTCGATTTACCGCGCTTTGCCATGACCGCTCCCATTCCGTCGTTGTGCAGATGCACTATTTTTGTTGTTCTTGCCCAACCGATGATTTACAATGATACCAAACATCCTACACACGGAGGCGCCATGGAAGTAAAGGGAAAAGTTGCACTGGTGACCGGGGCGGGAAGCGGAATCGGCCAGGCGGCGGCCGTGGAGTTGGCCGGCCGCGGAGTTTCAGCTCTGGCTCTGGTCGATCGCATCGATTCCGTCGCCCAGGTGGCCGCGGGGATCAACGATCAGGCCAACAAGACCCTCGCATTTCCGTACGTCGGTGACGTCACCCAACCCGATTTCCGCCGCAAGGTCTATGACGACATCGCTCAGAAGGCCGCTCTGGTGCGCATCTGCGTCCCCGCCGCCGGCATCACCCGCGATTCGCTCGCCGTCCGTCTGGACAAGACCACTGGTAAGGCCGCCATCTATCCGGAGGAAACCTTCAGGCAGGTTTACGAGGTCAACCTCGTCGCACCCACTTATTGGGCGCTGGAAATGATCGCGCGCATCGCGGAGGACCGTCATACGCGCGGCATCGGGCGCTGGGACCCGAAGAACGAAAAGCTTCAGGGCGCCGCCATCTTCATCGGTTCCGTTTCCTCCCAGGGAAACAAGGGCCAGGTCGCCTACGCCGCCACCAAACGCGGACTCGAAGGCATCGCCGCAACCCTCATGAAAGAGGCCATGTTCTACGGCATCAAATGCGCCGTGATCCACCCCGGCTACACCGACACGCCGATGGTGCGCTCGCTCGGACAGAAATTCATCGACGAGCACATTCTGCCTTCGACCCAGTTGAAACGCCTGATCCGCCCCGAGGAAATCGCCAGCGCGATTTGCTTTATGATCAGCAACTCGGCCGTCAGCGGCGAATTGTGGTGCGACGCCGGCTGGCATCCCTCGGCTTGACCGCCGGCGTCACCGCCGCAGCATGACCAGCGCGAATATCCCGAAAAGGATGCAATACCATCCGAACGGGCCAAGCCGATGGTGCCGGAAATACCGCATGAGGAACTTCGTGCTGAGATAGGCGAAAATTCCCGCCACCAGCGCCGAAGCCGCCGTTGTTAGCAGCATTCCGCGCGCTTCGTGCTTGAACAGCGACGGCACCTTCAAAATCGCCGCCAGGCCGATCACCGGGGTCGCCAGCATGAACGAGAACCGGGTGGCCTGTTCGTAGCTAAGCCCCGCGAGCAATCCCGCCGCGATCGTGACCCCGCTGCGCGAAACGCCCGGCACCAGCGCCAGCGTTTGCGTCGCCCCGATTGCCGCCCCTTCAATCATCGTCAAGTCCTCCGCTTTTCGCCGCTGGCCCGGCGCATCCTCCGCCGGATCGGTCGCCGCCGGCGCCGGGGCCGGAGCGGCGTGCTTTTCCCCCTCGCTGGCCCGCCGCTTCAGCACGTCAGCCATCAGCATCATAAATCCGTTGGCCACCAGCACGGCGGCCACGATCCAGGTCGTTTTCGGATCGTCGAACAATTGCCGCAGCTTCTTTTCAAACACCAGCCCAAAGAACCCCACGACAACGGTCCCCGCGACCAGGAGCCACGCGAATTTGCTCGCCTCGTCGTAGACCAATTTCCCGCGTTTGGCGCTGCCGATGAAGGCGAAAACAACCACGCGCCAATCCTTCCAGAAATAGATGAACAGCGCCGTCGCCGTCGCCAGGTGCAGGGCCACCAGGAACGTCAGAAAATCCGACCCTTCCGGGTTAATGTCCCACCGTAACAGCGCCCGCAACAGGATCGACTGCGCCAAGCTGCTGACGGGAAAAAGCTCCGAAACCCCTTGCAACGCGCCCAGGAACAATGCCTGCCAGATATTCATGCCCCAGAGACTACGAAACGAACCGCCGATTGCCAAATGTGGGGGAAGTGCAAGTTGCAGGGGAAGTGCAAGTTACAAGTGCAAGTGGCAAGGCCCCCAGATGCCTTAACTTGCAACTTGCAACTTGTACTTGCAACTCGTACTTGCCGCTTGCACTTGCAACTTGTACTTGCCGCATTCTATCATGGTCCGGCAGAGGCTCGGGGACAACCGATGGTCCTTCAAATTCTAAGAGCGCTGTTCGTCCTGCTGATGGCCGCCATCGGCTATTACTTCCTCAAGGAGCAGATCGGCATTTACCAGGTCCCCCCCTGGCTGATGCTCATGGTCACGCTCACCATCGGCGTGCTCGTCGTCTGCATCGACATCCTTTCTCCTCGCCGCAAGCTGGCGATCTTTTCCGGAACCTTCCTCGGCCTCATCGTCGGGATGATGACCAGCTATGGGTTCAGCTTCATCGTGTCCTTGCTGGTCGATCGTTACATGCCCGATGCCTCCAACGCGCAAAAAATCGCGACCACCAATTACCTCAACATCGTCATCGCGGTGGTCTTTACCTACCTCGCCATCAGCTTCATCCTTCAGACCAAGGACGATTTCCGCTTTATCATTCCCTACGTGGAATTCAGCAAACAGACCAAGGGCTCCCGTCCGATGTTGCTCGATACCAGCGTCCTGATCGACGGCCGCGTCGCCGACATCGCCGAAACCGGCATCCTCGAAAGCCGCCTGATCGTTCCCCGTTTCGTCCTCAGCGAATTGCAGACCATTGCCGACAGCGGGGACAAGCTCAAGCGCAACCGCGGCCGGCGGGGGCTGGACGTATTGCAGCGCCTGCAAAGCAACAAGCGCACCGAGGTCATCATGTACGATTCCTCCGCCCGCGACGCCGGGCCCGAGGACGTCGATGCCAAGCTGATGAACCTCTCCGCCGAACTGAGCGGCCGCGTTCTCACCAACGATTTCAATCTCAACAAAGTCGCCAGCCTTCGCGGCGTGGACGTCATCAACATCAATGATCTGGCCAACGCCCTCAAGCCCGTCGTTCTCCCCGGCGAGCGGATGACCGTCCGCCTGCTGAAGCCCGGTGAATCGCCGGGTCAGGGCGTCGGCTATCTCGTCGATGGAACCATGGTCGTCGTCGAGCAGGGCCGCCCGCATCTCAACGAGGAAATCGAATTCACCGTCACCAGCGTCCTGCAAACCAGCGCTGGAAAAATGATCTTCGGCCGCCTGCCGCACGAAGCGCCCGCGAAAGTCTCCTGAACAATTGTCCGGATAACCCCCATGCCCGAATTTGCCGTGATTCTTCCCGCCGCCGGGCGATCGACGCGGTTTGGCGGGTCGGCCAGCAAGCTCCTTCAGCCATTGAACGGCCGGCCGGTCCTCGCCTGGACCCTGGCCGCTTTCGCCCAGCGAGAAGACGTCGCCCAGGTCGTCGTGGCCACGCCCGATCCCGATGCCGCCCGCGATTGCGCTAAATTCCTCGATGACCGCGCGGCCAAAAAACTCCACCTGTGTCCCGGCGGTTTCTGCCGCGCCGACAGCGTCCGCATCGCGGCGATGGCATCGCATTCCTCGATCGGCTGGCTGGCGGTCCACGATGCCGCCCGTCCCCTGGTTTCCCAGGCGTTGATCGACCGGACGTTTCAAGCCGCGCTCCTTCACGGCGCCGCCGCCGCCGCCCTGCCCGTTCATCTGACGATCAAGCAAGCCACCGGCCCGCTCCCCGCTCCGGTCCGTCAAACCCTTCCCCGCCACGAACTCTGGGCCATGCAGACCCCCCAGGTCATGCCCCGGCAGGATTTGCTCGACGCTTTTTCCGCCTGCAAAGTCCCGCTCGATCAGATCACCGACGACATTCAACTTTTGGAATTGATGGGCAAGCCCGTCTGGCTCGTCGATGGCGAAGAGCGCAATCTGAAAATCACCACCCCGACCGATCTCCAGATTGCCCACGCCCTGATCGCCGCCACGCCGACTTAAATCCTCAGCACCCATCTCAACAAAACCTGGCACGCCAAATTCGCGTAAATCGCCGCCGCCAGATCGTCCAATAAAATCCCCCAGCCCGCCGGCAGCCGTTCCAATTGCCGGCACGGCGGCGGTTTGGTGATGTCGAATATCCGAAATGCCAGAAACGCGGCCATCAGATTGATCCCCGTTGCCCAGCCGGTTCTGGCCGGCAACAACAAAATAGACAGGCAGATTCCCGCCCCCTCGTCCAGAACGAATTGCCCCGGGTCCTTGTCGCCAAACTCGCGGATTGCCCACGGCGCCAGGCCGATGTTCAGCACGGAAAAAAATCCCAATCCCACCAGCGCCGCGGCGTTCTGCGCCACTGGCCCGACACAGGCCAGTATCGGCCAGAGAACAAGGCACGTGAGCAGGCTGGCGAACGTGCCGGAGGCCGGCAAGTATCCCACCCCGCCCAGGGTGACGATCCATCGCTTCATGATTGCGGAGGGTGAGGGTGTTTGCGGAACAGCGCCACTGCTTTCTGAACGTACATCAATCCGCTCACGACCGTGATCGCCAGCGTCATCCAGATGCACGCATCCCGGAAGATCGTCGCGTCGCGCAAAGCGTCGCTGTCCAACCCGCGCCGGTAATTCACGAACAGCAGAATCACCAGGATCGTCGCCGACTGAAACCCCATCTTGAGTTTCCCGCTGAGTTGCGCCCCGAACGCTTCCCCGCTGCTTTCCATGCTGCCGCGCAGGCTGGTGACCAGTAGCTCGCGCGCCAGGATCACCACCACCATCCACGGCGCCACGCCCGTGATCGTCGTCACGGCCCGCGGAATCCCGGTTCCATCGGGACTATTCCATGGCTCGGTGAAATTCTTCCCCGCAAAAAAAATAAAGCTTCCCAGCACCAGCACCTTATCGACGAACGGATCGACCACTCGTCCAAACGCCCCCTCCACCTTCCATCGCCGCGCCAGGTATCCATCGAGGAAATCGGTCACCAGGGCGATAAGATAGACGATCAGCGCGATGTTCAGCCACAGCGCCTCCCCATGCCGCGGCAAGGCGCTTTGGTTTTGGTAATACGCCAGCATGGCGAAAAACACCCCCGCCAGCAGCAGCCGCGACGCCGTGAGGGCATTAGGGACGTGACGGAACATCAATCGCGGGATTGTAGATAAAGTTCCCCATCCCTAACAGGGCCGCTCGCCACAATGTTGAGATATGAATTGGAGCGACGGGGAATCGAACCCCGATTTGCTGAATGCGATTCAGCCGTCATCCCGTTAGACCATCGCCCCGGGAATACCAAGCCATTCTAGAGTCCCACAAAACACCGTCAAGGCGAGCCTTAAACGGCTAAGGGGTTACTTTCGCAATCCAAAGCCCTGGGAGCTTGCTCCCTGGGGCAGGCGGCCAATTCCTTCGGCTCCTCCTTACCCATTTCCCTCGATGCCCAGATCCGGCCGCAACGTGATTCTTACGCCGCCTCTGGCCGCTTGTTGATAAGCATCAACCGCGGCCGCAATCGGGAACGGTTTACCCGGCTTGGCGGTGAGTTTTCCCGACTCAAAGCCATTCGCCATCTGAGCGAGCAATTTTGCGCAGGCGACGGCATCCAATCGTCGGGTATCAACTCCATAAACGCGCAGCTCTTTGCGATAGACATTACGCAGATTGAATGATGATTTCCCATCTGCCGGCGCGGTAATGACGGGGATGCGGCCATCCATGCCCGCCATTTCCACCGCCTCGGCAAACATCATCCCGCTGCTGTCAAAGACGACGCCGGCGCCGCCATCTTTGGTGATGGATTGAACGGCATTGATGACATTGGCGGATTTTGAATTGATGACCTCATCCGCCCCATTTTGACGGCTTGATATGAAATCATCGTCCGAGCGCACGATGGCAATAACCCTTGCCCCGCGCGATTTGGCGATTTGCACCGCCGCCGATCCCACCCCACCGGCAGCACCGATGATCACGGCCGTTTCACCGCAAGAAACTTGCGCCGACGTCACCATCGCCAGCCAGGCGGTGACAAACGTCAATCCCGCGCCCCCGGCGGCTTCCATGGAAATCGCGGCGGGTTTGGTGGTTACCGCCGAGGCCGACAATAGTATGAATTGCGCGTGTGAACCATCGCGCGTGAAACCGATATCGCCGCCGGTGCCCCAGACTTCCCGCCCGATATTTCCGGCCCCACGCACAACAACTCCCGCAAAATCCCGTCCCGGAATACGCGGCAACGTCGTGCCGTGCATCATCCCCTGCACGTTCTTCACGTCACTTGGATTGATCGCCGCCGCTTTGACCGCCACCAGCACTTCTTCGCCGGCCGGCTCGGGCATCGGACGTTCCTCCACCTTCAATTGCCCGGGATCTCCAAACTGATGAACAACCACGGCACGCATGAAGACTCCTTGAAGCCCCAAATGCTTCTCCCCAAAAGATCCATTCCTTTCGCATGAAACATTTAGAGGCCTTTACCTTCGCCCCGGCAATCGCACCGGAGGCGCCGACCGCTCTATCGCCTTACGATGTGGCTCAAGCCAGGATGGCAGCATGAGCTTCTTGCCAAGGTCTGCCGCCGACTCGTCCGCGGTGAAACCGGGATTGTCGGTGGCTATCTCAAACAATACGCCCCCTGGCTCGCGATAATAGATCGAATGAAAGTACGTTCGATCCATCACGGGCGAAACGTTCAGTCCGTTACCCGCGATCGTTTTCCGCCACGCTTCCTGCTGCGCATCATCCGCTGTTCGAAAAGCAATATGGTGAACAACGCCCGCTCCCATGTCGCCGTGGCGAGCATCCGGAGCACACAGCAGATCGATCGTTGCGGCAACGCCATTCCCCGCGCCGGCCCGGTAGCGGAAACGATTCTGCTCGTTGCCGATGAATTTGAAACCCATCACGTCCATCAGCAGCTTCGCCGTCTCTTCATGACCTTCTTCAGAAACCGTGGCGCCGTGAAACCCGCGAATGGCATGCTCGACCGGCACCGGCCCAAGCTTCCAGGGTTCGCCGCCTGGCTCAACTGCTTCCATCGAACTGACGATTTCCAGTTGCATTCCATCCGGGTCGGAAAAGCTGAGCACGCGCTCGCCAAAACGATCGGCTCCCGCACTGAATTCAATGCCCTTTTCCCCCAACCGTTCCGACCAAACCTCAATCGCACCCATCGGAACCGCAAACGCCGTGGCCGTGACCTGCGGCGGACCGACTCGGCCGCGACGTGCCCCGGCCCACGCAAAGAAAGTCAGGATTGTCCCGGGCCGCCCGAGTTCGTCGCCATAATAAAGGTGATAGCTGCTCGGGTCGTCGAAGTTCACCGTCAGTTTCACCAGCCGCAGCCCCAGCACGTCCGTGTAAAAATCGATGTTCTTCTGCGCATCGGCCGTGATCGCTGTGACGTGGTGAATCCCGGGGATCGATCTCGTCTGGGTTGTTTTCGGGTTTGTCATGAACTCCCTGGCTGGATTAACTTTAGGCAGGTTCGCTCCATTTGAGAACCACGAATTGTCGCTTCATCATGAACTCTTGCTCGGTGGCGCAATCATGCGCTGCAGCATTTGCCGGCAAATATTGAGTTCATCCTCGTTAATCGTATGCGGCATTCCCGCGTAACGGCGCACCTCCACCTCAGCGCCCATTTGTCTCAGGACGGCTTCGGTCTCCTTCACTCGCGCATAGGGTACGTGTGGGTCCGGATCGCTCGTGCCCAGAAACACCGGCGTTCCCGCGAGCGATCCGCGATAATTTCTTGCCGTGCCGGGCGGACCGATAAGGCCGCCGGTTAATCCCATGATTGCCCCGAATCGACGCGGGTGACGAGCCGTGTATTCACAAGTCAGGCACGCCCCCTGTGAAAAACCCAGCAGCGCGATCCGGTCGCTCGCAATGCCGCGGCCAAGCAGATCGATAACGATCGAATCAATTCTCTTCAGCGCCGAATCCAGGTACGGCTGATTGGAATCCAGCGCCGCCAGAAATGAATTGGGATACCAGGTATAGCCTGCCGCCTGAGGTGCGATCGCGGCAAATTCATCCGCGCCAATGGCTTCGCGCAAAGAGAGAATATTTTCCGCCGAATCACCCCGTCCGTGCAGAAGAAGGATTATCCCAGCCGCCTTTTCCGGCGCTGGACCGGCGGTAAACATCCGCTGTTTGCCATGCGGATCGGATTCATCGCCGCTCTGTCGATTGATGTTGTTCATGGTCGCTCGCGGAAAATTTCGAGGCCCTTGGCTTAGAATCAATCATTCATCATTGATATGCGAATGCAGTGAAGAGCCCGCCTGCGGTTCAATCATCGTTTTCCAGCATGTCCCCCGATTTCTGAAGATACGTGAAGAAGCACATCCGCTCGATTCCTTCGCTGATTCCGCGAAGCGAAAAGAGCTTGTAGAACCACGCCAAATCCCGCTCGGTCGGCTCCTCCGGCGGGGCGGTCGCGGGGCCGACGATCTCGGCCGCGGGTACTCCCATGACGTAGTCGGACAAATACGCGATGTTGATCTCGTCAGCCGTCTGCGTCGAGAGCACGAAGATTTTGTGCTTGCGGATGATCTCCCGCAGATACCTGTCGGCCATCCGCACCTCGACGGCGTCAAGCGCCGCCAGGTACGCCAGGGTATCGGGGTCCTGCTTCCATTCATGGGCATGCCGCTGCTCTTCCCGGTACCCGGTCAGCGCCGCGTCGAAGTGGGCTTGAATGCGTTCGTAGAACGTTTCGACCTGATCGCCCCCAAGCCAGCGGACAATCATGACTTCGCCGGGGCGGCGGTAAATGTGATAGTCGTTGGTGGACAGCTCGCGGGCATTGGCCAGGTTCAGCAGCCCTGCCGCCTCGGCGGCCGACTGCTCCGGCAATACCGGACTATCGGCCGACTTCGATTTTTCCAGCCGGCCGAAGCTCTGCTGGATGTCCCGGGCAATCTGCGGGTCAAACCCCGGATAAATCCGGGCGTCGAATTTCCCGCACCCTTCAAAAACCGCCGCCAGTTCCGCGTGCATCCGAAACTCGTCCGACTTCTCTCTCGCCCGATCCGCCGGTGACAGCGGCCGCTCTGCCGGACCTTCGTTGGGTTCGTCAAACATATCCTGCGCTACCGATGGTGCTTTTCAACGCTGACATACGCGACCGTTATTGTCGTCACAAACCTCGATACGCTTCCCGGCGGTGAGCCACGCTCACGACCAGTACAACGAGTTGTTGGTCTTGAATCTCGTACAGGACACGGTAGTCGCCTACGCGGATGCGCCATAGATGAGATTGCCCCGATAGTCTGACGCACCCCGATGGACGCGGGTTCTCAGCCAACGCGAGAATAGCCGCGTCTATCCGTTTGACCATCACCGCGTCGAGCCGGCGCATTTCACGCTTGACCGATGCACGATACAGAATCGTGAAGCTCATTTCAGGCCAAGTTCTTTGCGCAATTCGGAATAGGGAAGAGCCGGCTCATTGCGGCGTCTGCGTGCTTCCGCAACGTCGCCCCGGTCCTGTGCGGTTAGTCTGCGCGACCGCCTTGGCCCATCCTGCCGGGCAGCTTTCGCCTTTAATTGGCGGTAATCCTTCTCTTTGAGCAGCACGAATCGTTCACGTCCCAGCTTTACGGTCTGTACGATCATGGATTTCACCTGTACGGAATTATACCGTGCCCCTCACCGAATCGTCACGCCTCGCACCAGATACTCCGACGATTCCGTCGGCCGATCGCTTCCGGCCGGGACCTCGTCGCCGCGGATCGGCAGGAGCCGGTATTCGCCGGTGCAGAACACCAGCCGATCGAGCAAATTCGTCTGGTCCGCGAATTTGAAACGATTGGCCGGAGCGCCATTGATTGAGACTCCGAATTCACCGCTCTCCGCGTCGGCGTTGATTTGGAATCTGATCCATTGGCCGATGGCGTATCGCGCGACGCCGGTCCCAGCACGCCATATCGACGTGATGGTTGTACGTGAATCCCTTGCCATCGGTGATCTCCGGCGCGGTCCGCGAAGCTCGGAACACCTGAAAATTCCGGACTCCCACGGCCGGTGAAAGTCCCCCATCGGGCAGTTTGCCGTTCAGCCTCGATTGCTCCGCGCCCTCGATTCGGATCGGGTCCTGCGCCAACGCCGGCGCGGCCAGCAGCAGCGCAATCACGATTTGAGATAGCCCCCGCATCATTTGATTCTCTCAATCCGCAACGCCACGTCCCGCTTGCCCGGCAGCGGGATCGTCGCCTCGCCGACGGCGCCAAACGCCGATTCCACCAATTTGCCCGTGGTGAAAACCCGCTCGACCGGCGTGATCGTCATGTTCCACGTGTCCAGCACGTCGACATGAAACTGCATTCCCTCGCGAAGCGCGCTTTTGTTCGGCGGATCGCGCGGAAGGGCGAACTTCCACGCGGTGGGCTGTTCCGTTCCGAAATAGACCAGGTAATACTCGCCCGCTTTCCCACCGACGTGCGTCTCGTACGTTTCGTCAATCGGCTCAATTCCCTCGGCCGGCCCGGACTCCAGAATCTTTCTGAGGAACGCCAATCGCGGCGGACTTTGGCCCATCAACTCCCCGCCTTCGTCCGTCCAGGAGACGCCCTTGGTATTTGAAAACGTCTCGCCGTGCCCGACGTAAGTTCCCGCGATCGTCCCCAACCAGAACCGCTCCACCATTTCCTCGCCCGACAGACGTCCCCATCTCCGGTCGATGTCCCCCTCGTAACAAACCTCGTCATAGACGACCGGCTTGGGCCATAATTCCCGATACAGCACCGCGCGCCCAAAGTCCGCCACGGCCGAGCCGTTCTGAACGCTGGCGTGCGTCACCCATGGCTTGTTGGAATCGTAAAACCGCGCCGCGTTGTGAATCGAGCGAAGATGCCCGTAGGGATCGGCCGCTTCAACCACCTGGAAAAAATGGTCCCAATCCGCATCCGTCTTGTTCTTCACCTGCCCATATTCATTGGCCAGCGACCACCAGACGTTTCGGTACGGGCTGAGGCGGGCGACGACGTATTGGAGATACCGGTCGTCGCCGCCGTCATCCATATCGTCGAACCATTGCATTTCGCCCTTGTGATAGGGGTGAAAAAGGATCAGGTCCGCCTCCACGCCTTGCTCGCCCAATTGTTCAATGCGCTTCTCCAGATGATGGAAAAAATCCGGGTTGAAACGCGAAGGATCGAACTTGCCCGTCTCGTCCTTCTCGTAGGGATAAAACAGCGGCGTCTGCTTCCCCGGCAGAAGACACGTGCGGACTTTGTCGAACGGCGATGCCCGCAACGACGCCAGCGTTTGCTCTTCGATTTCCTCCGGCTCCTGTACCCACGAATAGCAGGTGGTGCCGATGGTCACGAACGGCTTTCCATCCGCGTACGCAAAGTGATACACGTGTTGCACCCTCACCGGCCCATGGTTTTCCCCCGTGGCCGCCACGCATCGAAACGATCCGGTGAGTCCCGAAAGCTGATTGCAGTTGCTCTGCGTGACGTAATCCCATTGCCCCTGGCTTCCGGGCATGAATCGAATTCGGTATTGGCCCTGCCCATCGTAAAACCCGCGCACTTCCACGGTTTGATTCCGCGAAGTAAATCGCGCTGATAATTCAATGTCCACAAACGGGTTACCCGTCGCCGGACCGGAAAACGCCCGATCGAAAACTCCCCACTGCTCGACCGACGGTTGCGTGGCGGTCGCCGGCGCCGCCGCTGCCGCGCCCAATGCCAGC
The DNA here is from genome assembly GCA_050014015.1 of Tepidisphaeraceae bacterium. Classification (GTDB taxonomy): domain Bacteria; phylum Planctomycetota; class Phycisphaerae; order Tepidisphaerales; family Tepidisphaeraceae; genus PALSA-1353. The sequence continues at coordinate 15,993 of JBEKEC010000022.1, read as the reverse complement.
GCGGGCATCAGCACCAACACCGGCCAACCCGCCGACAAGGGCCTGAATCTCATCGATCTTCTCCACATCGTTTTGCGGTTTTTCCAAATCTTGGCGTTTTGCGGTACTATACTTACACCAACCGCCATGAATTCACAGACCCTATGCAGGAGTCCGTATGTCGTTGCTGGAAGCCATGGCGCTGGACCAGGATTTGGATCAGCTCGTTTCCCTCTTTAGACTTCTATCCGATAAAACGCGCTTGAACGTCCTTTTGTCCCTGGCCAGGGGTGAAAGGAACGTCTCTTCCCTTTGCGAAGAATTGGGGCTTCCACAGCCCACCGTCAGCCACCATCTCGGTCTGCTGCGGGGCAACAACGTGATTACCAATCGCCGCAAGGGCAAGCAGGTCTTTTACTCTCTCCACGCCGGGGTCACCCTCGCCGATGAAAACACCATGGAAATCGCCGCCGCCAATATCGTGGTGAAAATTTCCCATCACGGCAATCCCGCGAATTTTACGCCGAATCATCCCGAAAATATCGCCCCGTCACGTGAATGAAAACGTCCTCCAGCGTCGGCTTGCCGACCGAAACTGAATCGATCAGGCCCGGCAGGGATTCGATCAGTTGCGGCACAAATTCGTGCCCGCGCTTGCGCTCCAGCCGAACCGTCCCATCCACCGTTTCCGCCGCGAGCTGAAATTTCTCGTTGAGGATGCCGGCGACGCGCTGCGGCTCCCGCGTCGTCAGGCTTATCACGTCTCCGCCAATTTGCTCTTTCATCGCCGCCGGCGTATCGCACGCCACCAACCGGCCTCGGTCCAAAATCGCCAGCCGCGAGCTTCGGTCCCCCTCATCCATCAAATGCGTCGTCAGCAGCACGGTCACCCCTTCGTTTTGCTGAATCTCCCGCAGCAGTCTCCAAAGCTCGATCCGCGCCGCCGGATCCAGACCCGTGCTCGGCTCGTCCAGCAGCAGAAGACTCGGCTGATTCAGCATCCCCTTGGCCAGTTCGACCCGCCTCCTCATCCCGCCGGAAAACCGCTCGACCCGCTCGTGCCGGCGGTCCAGCAGGTTCACCCGTTCCAGCAGCCGCTCGATTCGTTTCGACAATTCCGACCCGCTTAAGCCATACAGATGCCCCTGTTGCCGAAGGTTTTCCTCCGCCGTCAATTGCTTGTCCAGGCTCGGGGATTGGAACACCACCCCGATGTGCCGGCGCACCTCCTGCCGATTTTCCGCCAGGTCCATCCCCAGAATCTTCACCTTCCCTGGCGGAGCGGCGATCAGCGTGCAAAGAATCCGAAACAGCGTCGTCTTCCCGCTTCCGTTGGGGCCTAGAAACGCGAAGATTTCCCCCCGGTCAACGTGCAGCGACAAATCCACCAACGCCGCACGCTGCCCGTAGCTGTGGCTCAGTCGCTCAATCTCCACGACGGATTGCGGCGACGACGTTGGCAAGGGTGCATGACACATTCTGCGATCCTTATTCTTCCCCTCCCCCTGTACTCAGGGGGAGGGTCAGGGTGGGGGTTTGGTGGGCCGTTCGACGTTCGACCCCCACCCCAACCCTCCCCCTGAGTACAGGGGGAGGGGGGATTTTCCGCAGCAAGTGTCACGCACCCCGTTTGCAATGATCCACCGGCCGTCACGGGGCCTCGAAGGTAAAACCCGCTTCCGTCTGCCCCGATGCCTCGACCGTGATCTGCTTCTCCTGCTGCGGAAGCGTTTCCTGCCAGGCTGCCAAAGTATATTGCCCCGGCGGCACGTGCTCGATCGTGAAACTTCCGTCGTCTCCGGTAACAGCGAACCACGGATGGTCAAAAACGCCGATCCACGCGCTCATCCACGGATGTACGTCGCACTTCACCACAAAAGGCGCCTCCGGCGAGGCAAGCGTGATGTCCTGCTGCCCGACCCCGTTGAATCCATAATTCGCATCCGGATTCACCACGCATTTCAAATGCACGTTGTGCAACACGGCATCGCTCGATTTCAGCCGAAGAACCTGCCCCGCCTGGATGGCCAGCACGTGCGGAACGTAAACGCATTTCACCTGGTCCAGCACCGCCGCCCCCGGCAATGCCGAACCCGACGCCGGCGCATCCTTCAAATACACGATCACGTTTTTCAATCCCCGCCCCGGTCCGACCAGAATCGACTCGTCCAGCGCCATCGGCGAACCCGCAATCATCTTGGCCTCCGGCGGCGTCCCCAGGAAAACAACCCGCCCCTTGATAACCCCGTTCCCCGCCGCCGCCGCACGCGCCTCGGGCGCTTCCCGCCTCCCGCAACCGATTGCCAAAAAACCGGCACAGAGAGCACAGAGGACACAGAGAAAAATCCGATAAATCAGCCTTTCTCTGTGCTCTCTGTGTTCTCTGTGCCCTCTGTGGTTCATTTTTTGGGGAATTCAATTCTGATCCATCATCAACACCGCCAGAAGCACCGGCAGATAGACGATCGATGCGAAGAACAATTTCCGAGCCTCGCCCCTGCTTCGCCGCGTCGCGCACGATAGCGCGAAGGCGAAGAACGTCACCCCCAGCACCACCGCCGATACCGTGTACACTTTCCCCGCAACCTGCGCCATCACAGGCCCCAAACTCACCGGTAGCAACGCCGCGCTGTACAACACCATCTGTCTGCCCGTGCGCCGCAATTGCGGATCGTCCACCGGCAACATTTTGAAGCCACCGAGTCGATAATCCTCCCGATACAACGTCGCGATCGCCAGGAAATGCGGAATCTGCCAAACGAAAAGAATCCCAAATAACGCCAGCGCCGGCGGCCCAAGCGCCCCCGTCACCGCGGTCCATCCCATCATCGGCGGCACCGCCCCGGGAATCGCCCCCACAATCGTGTTCAGCGTCGTCACGCGCTTCAGCGGCGTGTAAACCAGCACGTAGCTCACCAATGTCGCCGTCCCCAGCAATGCCGTCATCCGGTTCACGAACAGCAGCAAATACAATCCCCCCAAAAACCCCGCAACCACTCCCAGCCCCAACGCCTGCCGCACGGAAATCTTTCCCATCGGCAGCGGCCGATGCGCCGTTCGCCGCATCCGGCCGTCGTATTCCCTTTCCAAAAGTTGATTCAGGATCGCCGCGCTGGCCGCGCACAGCGCCGTTCCCACCAGCGCATTCGGCAAGCGCATCCACTGCTCCGTCGTCTTTGCCGCGATGGAAAACCCGACCGTTGTCGTCCCCAAAATCAGCAGATTCATCCGCGGCTTCACCAGCTCGCAAACGTCCCGCCAGGACGTCCCCGAATTCACGGCTGAAAGTTCGCAGATGTTCGTCGCCGAATTCATGGCAAGCGGGGGATTCTAGTCCAACTTCCCCGCATAATGAAGTTCCCCGCCGCCAACCCGCCGGTTCGGGCTGTGTCCCGGTTCACGTCCCGCAATTGACGTTGATTCCCCATCCATTAGCCCCCCGCTTTGCGGGGGTTGGGACGAACAACCGGGACCATCCACCCACGTCCCCGCTGCCGCCAAAAAAATAATTCCAAAAAATCCCCATTTCCCCAAAAATGCGTCTAAAACTTTCACCTCCCGGCTATAAATGTAGAGGGCGCTCTTCTGCCGCACTCTCTCCCGCCTGGGGCTGGCCAGAAGCTACCCCCCCGGGGGGATATGGGACATTCTGGGAGGAGAACGGGCATGCAACAATATCGCGCTGTGGCGGAACGGCCAGCCCACGGTGAGACCCAGCCCCTCCGGTGAAAAATCACGAAATGGCGCGCTGACGCTGACACAGTCGGCCCTGGCGCTAAAAAAAATCGCTACTGTGTCATCGCCCCCAAAAACCAGCCAAAATCGCGCGAAATGGATTCACTAAATCATCCAAGCCGGGAATTTGCCAGCTCCTCGCAAACTTTGACGCCAGCCCGTGTTATTCCGATCGCGCGCATCGCGATGATCCATGTCATCACCAGCAGCAGCGCGCCCACGGCCACGTGCAGCGAAGCGATGTCGGCCGGCTTTCGCAGCAGCACCGTCAGAATCCCCAACGTCACCTGAGTCACCAGCAACGCCAGAATGATCCACGCCGGCCGGGTGAACGCCGGCTGCGCCCGGAGCCGCAGCAGAATCATTGTTGCCAGCCAGATGACCGAAATGCTCGCCGCCGTGGCGCCGATGCGATGCGCGAAATGAATCCAGATTTGGAACAGCGTCACGCGATTGAGGCCCAGGTCCATCCCATATTGATGGATCGCCGCTTGGCGAAAGGCGGCATCGATACGTGTCGGGGGCAACAGGTGGCCGAAGCTGGTTGGAAAATCGGGAATCGCCAGCCCCGCATCGCACAGCCGCATGATGGCCCCCACGATCAATTGAGCCACGAGGATCGCCACGGTCAACAGGGACAGACGAACGACGTTTCGCATCGCCGGCGAAGGATCGATATTTCTTTTCTCGGCCCAGAACCGGGAACTCATCACGCAGAACGCGGCGATGAAACAGAAAAACAATTGGGCCGCGATTCCATGGACGATGGCCAGATCGCGTTCGCTGAGCACGACGCGCAGGCCGCCGATCGTTCCCTGCACGCACACGGCCAGGAACACCGCGACGGCCGTCCATCGCACCCATCTCCGCCGATCCGTCGCCCACGCCGCCGCCACCAGCAGGATCGTCAGGAATCCCACCGCCGTCCCCGCCAGCCGATGCGTATGCTCGAAGAGAATCCCGCCGACCCATTTGCTCGGCGGGAAGGTGAACATGTTGTATCCCCAGGAATTGGGCCAATCCGGCACGGACATGCCGGCCTGGTGGCTGGTCACCAGCCCGCCCATGAATATCAGCGGGAACGTCGCCCCCGCCGTGATCAGCGCCAGCCAATGGACCAACGAATTGTATTCCTGATTTTGCACGCCGATTCGCATAAGTTTTTAATTGACAATGGATAATGGATAATTGACAATTATCCATTGTCCATTATCCATTATCAATTGGCCCCGCCCTATAACCGGGATTCGAGATTATTAGGGCGCTCGATCTTCATGGCATAACACCAATAGCCGATACAACCGTCAAGCTTTGCCGTCGTTGCTCAACTTCCCGCTTCGTTTGACCGAAGGAAAGCATATATGAACAAAGTCATCACTCTTTTCAGCCTGTCCATTTTCCTGTGCGCTTGCAGCAGCCACCACAACAACGCCTCCATTTCCGGCTTGACGCCGTCGGACGCTCAGAAGATGAGCTCGGAGAATGCCAAGATAACCGAGGCCCCGACCCCCGCATTGAAGGCGAACACCCATTTTGCCGCCGGGCAACTCGCCGAATCCCAGGGCAACGTCAGCAGCGCGATCCACCAATATTATGCCGCCCTGGATATCGATTCCAACCATCTGCCGTCGCTTTTTCAGCTTGGCGTGATTTACGCGGCGCAGAAGGATTACGACAAGTCCATCGAAATCTGGAAGCGTTACATCGCCGCCAGCGGCGACGCGGGTTATGCCTACGGCAATCTCGGCTACTGCTACGAACTGAACGGCTCTCCCAAGCTCGCCGAGGCCACCTACCAGAAGGGCATCGCCAAGGACAACAAGAACGGGCCTTGCCGCGCCAATTACGGCCTATTCCTGGCCCGCCAAGGCAGGATTCAGGAAGCCGTTCGCATGTGGACCCCCGTTCTCACCGAAGCCCAAATCCACTACAACCTGGCGAGCATTTATCAGCACGATGGCCGCAAGGCCGAAGCCAAGGCCGAATATCAGAAAGCGCTCGAGTGCGATCCCACGCTGATCGACGCCCGCGCCCGCCTGACATCGCTGGAAACCCAATAACCGATTCCCATCTGGAAATAAGAAGCCCCCGGATGGCTATCCGGGGGCTTTTTTCACAATGTCCACGGCGAAAGCGCCTACTGTCCGCCTCTGATCAGTCGGTGGATCGCCTGGGTGAGCTGCGCGAAGCTGATGGGCTTTACCAGGTGTTCGCTGAATCCCGCCTCCCGGCTCTTGCGGATGTCCTCATCCATGCCATATCCGCTCATGGCGATGCCGTTCATGCCGTAACGCTCCTTGATTTGCTGCATCAAGTGATAGCCCGTGGCATCCGGCAAGCCGATGTCGCTGACGACCAAATCGAACGGCTCCCTCGATGCCAACTCCAGCGCCCCGGCCGCGCTGCCGGCCGTCTTCACCGAATATCCCGCCGAACCCAGCAGCTTGGCGAGCATCGTGGCCGTGTCCGCATGGTCTTCCACCACCAGCAGCCGAATCGGCGCCCGCCCGGCGCCGGCCTCGGTGGACATTCCCGTCGCCGCGTTTTCCATGCTTGCCTCCATCCCGGGCAATTCAATTGTAAATACCGACCCCCTTCCCGCTCCACCGCTTTGGGCGTAAATCTTTCCCCCATGTCCGGGGATCGCTTGGCGCGATCGTTTGTCCCGTTATAGTCGTGCGTCGTTCCTGAATTGCTGGAGCCGAATGCATCCGCTTTCCGTCGAGAAAGTCACCAAAACCTTTCGCCAGGGTGACCGGACCGTCACCGCGTTGGCCTCCATCGACCTGGAAGTGCCCCGCGGTCAGTTCCTCGCCATCATGGGCGCCAGCGGATCGGGCAAGAGCACCCTCCTGCACCTGATGGCCGGCCTGGCCCGGCCGGACTCCGGCAGCGTCCGCATCAACGGCGAGGATTTGGCCAACATGCCCGATTTTCAGCTCACGACCTTTCGCCGCCGAAACATCGGTCTGGTATTTCAATCGTTCAATCTCATTCCGACCCTCTCGGCCGAGGAAAACATCGCGTTGCCCCTGATGTTGGAAGGAACCAATGGCCGGCCCGTGCGCCGCAAGGTGGAGGAGCTTTTGCAGACCCTCGGCATCACCGACCGCCGCACCCATCGTCCCGATTCCCTCAGCGGCGGGGAGCAGCAGCGCGTCGCCATCGGCCGCGCTCTGGCCGCCGATCCCGCCGTCATCCTCGCCGACGAACCCACCGGCAACCTCGACAGCGCCAATTCCCGTTCCGTCTGCGAACTGCTTCGCGATCTCGTCCTGATCCACAAAAAAACCATTGTCATGGTCACTCATGAACCCGTGATCGGCGCCTATGCCCAGGAAGTCGCCGCTATCCGCGACGGCCAGATTCTGACCCATTTTGCGACCGACGGCATGAATGCCCACGCCTTAGCCGCCAAATATGCCGATTGTCTTGGATGATTCCCGCCCACGTCTTTACAAATGACCAATGACAAATGACAAATGACGAGTACCCATGGTTCTTCTTCGCCTGGCCATCTCCAGTCTCAAAGTCCGCAGAATCCGGATGCTGCTGACCATAATGGCGATCGCCCTGTCGGTCAGCCTCGTGGTCGCCGTGACCAGCGGATACAAGTCCTTGCAAGGCGCGGCCCTGAAATTCCTCGACCGATACATGGGCGCCGCCGACGCCATGATTACCTCCACCGACCAGATGCAGGGGGTCGTGCCCGAGAATCTGGTCAAGCAGCTTCTGGCCGATCCGGACGTGCGACAGGTCTCCGGACGCCTGGAATCCGACCGCGAAATGGACCGTGCCGCCGGCCACGCCGGCCCGAAGCGCAGCCCCGAAAGGCTCGCCGCCGGTGCAGTGCCTCCCGACAAAATCTACGTCGAGCTCATCGGCGTTCGCAGGCCCGACGATACAACCGTCGATTCCCTCGATCTCACCGATGGCCGCTGGTTCAACGCCTCCACCGGCAACGACGCCATTATCGACCAGGTCGCCGCCGAACAAATGGGCGTCGCCATCGGCGACAGCCTCGACCTTCCGGGCATTCACAGGTCTTCGCTCCGCGTCAGGATCGTCGGAATCGTCCATAAGCCGCTCTTCTTCGCCCAGCGGGGAGCCACGATTTATCTCCCCATCGAAACCCTCCAGCACTTCACCGGCCAGGACAACCCTCCCCTCGTTTCCACCATTAGCGTCAATCTCCACGCCAAGGCCGATTTCGACGCCTTCCAGAAACGCTGGACCGCCCGCCTCGCGCTTGTCGATCGCAGCCTCCAGTTGCGCATGCGCCGGCAAAATCCCGGCGATCTGGAAAAAAATCTCCGCGGTGTTCAGATTGCCGCGTATCTCGGCGGAATGGTTTCCATGCTCACCGCCATGTTCGTCATCTTCTCCGCTCTGAGCATGGGCGTCACCGAACGCCAGCGGACCTTGGCCATGCTCCGCGCCGTCGGTGCCGTCCGATCTCAGGTCTTTCTGCTGGTTACCATTGAGGGATTCGTCCTGGCCGGCCTGGGTATTGCCGTGGGCATTCCGCTCGGCATGCTGTGGATGCGGCTGCTCTACCACCGCTACGCCGAATTGTTCGCAGCCGGCGTGATCTTCAATTTTACCGGGATGGCCTTCGCCGCCGGCGGGTCGCTCGCCACCGCCCTGGCGGCCAGCGCTCTTCCCGCCTGGTGGGCATCCCGCATCAGTCCCCTGGATGCCCTGAACGCCTTCGCCGGACCTTCCGACAACCGCCCGAGAATTCGCTGGGCGATTCTTGGCCTGGTTCTAATTTCGCTCGATCCCCTGATCTTTTTCGGCCCCGTCGAGCGGCTCCTGCAAACCGTCGGTTATCCCGATCCGCTCAACGCCGCCCAGACCCTTCGATTTTTCGGACATTTTGCCGTTGGATTGCCGGGGATTATCTTTGGGTTCTTTCTGCTGGCGCCGTTGGTCGTCTGGGTCGTCGAACGGGCCGTCGCCCCGCTGCTGGCCCTCGGCTTCGCCGTGCCAAACAAGCTCTTGCGGCAGCAGCTCAGCACCGGCATCTGGCGCGCCGCCGGAACCGGCGCCGCCCTCAGTGTCGGTTTGGCGACGCTCATCGCCATGCAGGTTCAGGGCCACACGCTCATCGGCGGCTGGCAAATCCCCAGCAAGTTCCCCGACATTTTTATCTGGAGTCCCGACCTCATCTCCTGGCAGGACCAGAAAACCCTGGCCGCGGTCCCCGGTGTCATGCCCGGAACCCTCATGCCCGTCGTCGTCACCACGCCCGCCGGCGACAGCAAGAGCAATCTCCTCGTCGCCTCCCTGCTTTCCGGCCGGAACATTGGTACCATGTTCTTCGGCGTTGATCCCCAGCAAGCGCTCAACATGATCCAACTGGATTTCCGCGACGACGACGGCAATCCGCTTCCTCCGGACCAGCAGGCCGCCGCCGAGGCTCGCGCCGCCGAGGAAATGAAAAAGCCCCGCAGGATCATCGTCACCGACGAGTTCCGCCAAGCCCACCACCTGAAGACCGGCGATACGTTCAATCTGCTGACCACCGTCAACGGCGTGCAGAGCTACACCATCTGCGCCGTCGTCTGGTCCCCCGGCGCCGACGTTCTGATCACCATGTTCGATCTCGGCCATGTTCTCGATCAGCGCACGATCGGAAGCGTGTTCGGCACCATCGACGATGCCAGGAGCGATTTCGGCGTCACCGGCGCCCGCCTGTTTGCCGCCGATCTTCAGGGAGGAATTGATAAAACCGACCTGCTCAAAAACGTCCAGAAAGACCTGGGCGACCGCGGCCTCATCGCCGGCGACGTCCGGCACATCAAATACGAGATCGAACGCGCGTTCTATCATCTGCTCGATCTGATCAGCACCATCGCCATCGCCGCCATGGCGCTGGCTTCCCTCGGCGTCGCCAACACCATCATGGCCTCCGTCCGATCTCGACGATGGCAATTCGGCGTTCTGCGCGGCATCGGCCTGGGGCGCGGCGATCTGCTCCGCCTTATCCTCGCTGAGGCGGCCATGCTGGGCCTGGTCGGCGTGGCGCTCGGCCTTGCGGCGGGATTGGAAATCAGCATCGACGCGCGCAGACTCAACGGCGCCGTCCTCGGCTACGCTCCGCCTATGAACGTCCCCTGGGGAATCGTTGCTTGCGGTTGCCTGTCGGTCGTGGTTGTTTCGCTGGCCGCCAGTCTCTGGCCGGCTCTGGACGTCGCCCTGGCGCAACCTTTGGATTTGCTCCAGGCCGGCCGGGCTTCAAACTGAACCTTACTTGGCCAGAATGTCCATTCAAAAGCCCAGTTCGCTTCCGTTCCTGGTCATCATCGCCGGACTCCTTGCTGCATTCGCCGTCACGGGTTGGACGGCTTGGCTCGGCAAGTCCGCAACCTACGATGAGCCCCTGCATTTCATGGGCGCCTGGGTTCAAACCCATTACGACGATTTCCGTTGCGATCCCGAAGACCCGCCCCTTTGGCGCTATTACCTCATGCTCGGAACTTCCAAAAGCGAACTGAAAGTGCCAGCCTCGGGCGTGGAGTGGAGCGACATGCTTCGAGATCGCGCCGTTGAAGGGTTGTTCTTTCAGGACGTGTTTTACTTCACGCCGGGGAATGACGCCGTTGCGGCACTGGCCGCCGCGCGGGGGCGCATGCTGATGTTTGGGGTGCTCCTGGGAGCGGCGATCGCGTGGTGGGCGTGGCGACTGCGCGGCCCGGCGGCGGGAGCCATCGCCGCCGCGGCGCTTTGCTTCGATCCCAATTTCCTCGCCCATGCTCCCCTCGTCAAAGACGACGTGCCGATTACGCTGGTCCTTCTGCTGTTCATGGCGGCGGCATGGCTCGTCGGACAACGCGCCACGCTTTGGCGCTGCATCGCCGTTTCCCTGGCGCTGGGCGCGGCGCTTACTGTCAAATTTTCCGGCGTGCTGGCGATTCCCGTTCTCGCCATCCTCCTTTTGATTCGCGCCCTTCTTCCCGAGCCGTGGAATCTTCTGACCTGGACGGCCAGGACACGCGCCAAACGGCTGGCCGTCGCCGCCTGCATCGCTTTCGCTTCTTGTTTAGTCGCCTACGTCTTTATCTGGGCGTGCTACCGGTTTCGCTACGGTCCCAGCGTCGATCCCAGCCAGACGTTCGATTTCAGCGAACTGCCGCGGATCACCGCCAAGCACCAGGCCTTTGCCGCCTATAATCTGCCCACTCTGACCGACGAGCAACTCCAGCAATGGAACGCCCACTGGAAACCCGGCGCCCTCTTTCGCCTGGCGCTGTGGGCGGGGAAATGTCATTTACTGCCGCAGACCTGGATCGAGGGATTCCTGTTCAGCTACGGCACCGCCCCCGGCCGGGCGGCGTTTCTGCTGGGAAAATCCTCGATGGCCGGATGGTGGTATTACTTCCCGATTGCCATCGCCGTCAAAACGCCGCTGGCGACGTTGATCGCGCTGCTGCTGTCCGCAGCATATTGGGTTTTCCGCCGCGCCTCCGCCGTCAAATTGTGGGATCTCCTCGCGCTGTCCCTGATGCCCGTGCTCTACGTGGCGATCGCCATGGCTTCCGATCTGAATCTGGGCATCCGATACGTGCTGCCGGTCTATCCGTTCCTATTCATCTTCCTTGGGATCACCGCCGCCGATGCTCTGCGGCGCGGCCGAAAAGTCGCGACGGCTTTGATTGGCCTTTGTCTCCTGGGCCTGGCGTTGGAAACGTACCTGGCGTATCCCGATTTCATTCCATTTTTCAACGTCGCCGCCGGCGGCTGGCGCAACGGCCCAAACCTCCTTGGCGATTCCAACGTGGATTGGGGACAGGAATTGCCCGCACTCGCCCAGTGGCAACGCGCCAATCCCCAATACCAGTTGTTCCTCAACTATTTCGGATCGGCCGATCCTCGCTATTACCATATCCATTATGTGAAACTCCCCGGCGGCAAGGGGCCTGACGATCAGACCCCCTCCGATTCCCTCCCGCGGGTCTATGCCATCAGCGCCAACGCCGCTCATTTCCCCTGGCTTTCCCAGCAGGACAGGGATTTCTATGCCAAGCTCCAAAGCCAAACCCCCATTGCCGTTCTTGGCCATTGCATCTATTTGTACAATCCACCCTAGCGAATGAATCGTGCTGCAATTGCTGATGTCTCGTCCCGGCCCAAATGGCTCGCCCTCGCGGCGTGCGCCCTCCTGCTGATCGCGTTTTGGGCCATCGCCTCCTCCGCCTGGCTCGGCAAATCCGCCGCCTTCGACGAGCCGTTCCATTTCATCGCCGCCTGGGTCCAGACCCACTATGGCGATTTCCGCTGCAATCCCGAAGATCCCCCGCTCTGGAAATATTACGTTGCCGCCGGGACGGGCAAGAACGATCTGCCCATGGATTGGCAATCTCCGCTGTGGAATCGAATGCTCGATTCCATTCCCGCCGCCTCCGTGCTGTATTCCGATAAGGCCTTGTATCAAACCCCCGGCATTGACGCCGACAAGCTCCTCCGTGCCGCCCGCATGCGAATGGTGTTGCTCGGCGTCGCGCTGGGCGCGGCCATCGCCTGGTGGGCCTGGCGGCTGCGCGGTCCCCTCGCCGCCGTCGTCGCGACCGCCGCGTTCTGCTTCGATCCCAATTTCCTCGCACATTCCCCGATCGTCAAAAATGACGTGCTCATCACCCTCGTTTTCCTCCTTCTCATGGGGGCCATCGGGCTCGTCGGGGAACGGGCGACCCTTCTCCGCAGCGCCACCGTCGCGTTGCTCGTCGGCGTCGCGCTGACCACCAAATTCTCGGGCTTGCTCGCAATTCCCGTCCTTGCCATCGCCCTCGTTTGCCGAAGCGTCATCAATAGGCCGTGGCCGTTCCTGAAATGGACCCTGGCGACCCGCCGCCCGCGATTCGCCGCTTCCCTTGCGCTGCTGACCGCGTCGATCCTGTTCGGATACTTTTTCATCTGGGCTTGCTACGGATTCCGCTTCGGTCCCAGTTCCGATCCCAGGGCCGCATTCGATTTCAAGGAACCGATCGTCAACATCGCCGAAAATGAGATGAGGCTCCGTCAAGACCCCGTGCCTCCCGCCGTCTCCGACAGTCAATTGGCGCGATGGGTCGAGCAGTGGAAACCGGACGCGATCGTTCGCATCGGCAAAGTGGTCAATACGCATCATCTGCTCCCCCAGGCGTGGCTCTTCGGATTTCTTTACACCTACGGAACCTCGCTGGTGCGCCGCGCATTTCTCTGCGGCCAAATTCGTGCTCAGGGATGGTGGTACTATTTCCCCCTGGCCATGCTGTTCAAAACGCCCGTGGCGACGCTGACCGGCTTGGGGCTGGCCGCGGCCTTCTGGTTTGGTTCGGCGCGCCGCTGGGCCGGGGATCGAGATCGGTGGGCCGTTTGCGCTCTGCTTATCGCGCCAATCTTCTATCTGGCCGTCGCCATGCGCAGCAATCTGAACATCGGGCTGCGGCACGTACTGCCCGTCTATCCGTTTCTCTTCATTTTCCTGGGCGTGATGGCCGCTCAGGCCTACCGGCGATGGCCCAAAACCATGAGTTGCGTGCTGGTTCTATTGTTCGCCGGCCTGATCTCTGAAACCGTCGCGGCATATCCCGATTACATCCCCTTCTTCAACGTCGCCGCCGGCGGATCGCGCGGCGGCCTGCGCCTGCTCAGCGATTCCAACATCGACTGGGGCCAGGACCTCCCCGCGCTGGCCCGTTGGCAGCGGGAACATCCCGACCGCCAACTCTATCTTTGCCAGTTTGCCCTGCCCGATCCTCGCTATTATGGAATCCATTACGTTTCAATGCCCGGAGCCTACGCTGAACAAGTGGACGAGAAAGCGCATTCCGGCTTGCCCCCTGTCTACGCGATCAGCGCCGTTGCCCTCCAGGGCACCTACATGCCCCCCGAGTTCCAACGCGACCTCTACAATCGTTTCCTGAAGACCCGACCGTTCGAGGTTCTCGACGGCACGATCTATCTCTTCAACTCGCCGCCGCCGTAAACCGGATCGCTCAATTCCCATTCAGCCGCGGCCGCCGATTATGCCACTCGGTCGCCATTTCATACATCCGGGCGATGCGCAGCAGCTTCTCTTCGCCGAACGTCGGACCCAGCAATTGCAAACCGATCGGCAGCGGCTTGGGCCCGGCGGTGAAACCGCACGGCAGGCTGATCCCGCCGATGCCGGCGATGTTGCACGTCACCGTGAAAACGTCGCACAGATACATCTGTAGCGGATCCCCGGTCTTTTCCCCCGCCTTGAACGCCGGCGTCGGGCTGGTCGGGCAGAGGATCACGTCGCAATGCTCGAACGCGCCGTCGAAATCACGCTTGATCAGCGCCCGCGTCTTCAAGGCCTGAAGATAATATTTGCTGGAATACCCTTCCGACAGGGCGAAGGTCCCGATCATGATCCTCCGCTGCACTTCCTCGCCGAATCCCTCCGCCCGCGATTTGCTGAACAACTCGATGATGTCTTTGGCCGGCTCGCGCGTCCGGTGCCCGAAATGCACGCCGTCGTAACGGGCCAGATTGCTGCTGGCTTCGCACGGGGCGATCACGTAGTACGCGGCGATCCCGTACTCGGTATGCGGCAGTGAAACCTCGACGATCCTCGCGCCCAGGTCCTGATATTTCCTGATCGCCGCATCGACCGCGTCTTTCACCCGGCCATCCATTCCGCCGGCCGATTGATATTCCCTGGCGATGCCGATGCGCACGCCTTCCAGCGGCTGATCCAGTTGCTTGAGATAATCCGGCACCGGCCTGTCCACGCTGGTGGAATCCTTCGGATCGCGCCCGCTGATCACGTTCATCAGCAGCGCCACGTCCGGCACGTTCCAGCCGAACGGTCCGATCTGATCGAGGCTTGAGGCGAAGGCGACCAGTCCATATCGGCTGACGCGGCCGTAGGTGGGCTTGAGTCCGACGACGCCGCACAGCGCCGCCGGCTGCCTGATCGAACCGCCGGTGTCCGAGCCGACCGCCGCGCAGCACATTCCCGCCGCCAGCGCCGCCGCCGAGCCGCCGCTGCTGCCGCCCGGAACGCGCGTCGTGTCCCACGGATTTCGCGTCGTCTTGAAGGCGCTGTTTTCCGTCGATGAGCCCATGGCGAATTCGTCGAGATTGGTCTTCCCCACGATCACCGCGCCCGCCGCTTCCAGCTTCTTGCAAACCGTCGCGTCGTACGGCGCTTTGAAATTGGCCAGCATCCGCGAGCTGCACGTCGTCGTTCCATAACTCGTGCACAGATTGTCCTTCAGCGCCATCGGAACCCCCGCCAGCGGCCCCGTCCGCTTTCCGTCGTCCACGTCCTTCGCCTGCTGAAGAGCGCGCTCGGGATAGACGCTGTTGAACGCCATGATCTGCGGCTCCAGGCGGTCGATGCGGCTCAGCGCCTGCCGCGTCAACTCGGTCGAAGAAATCTTCTTCGTCCGAATCGCCTCGCGCGCAGCCAGAAGGGTGTCAAATGCCAGCATGCTTCAAAAAGGTAAAGATCAACCGGCGGAGTCTTCGTCGCCGCCGATGATCTTGGGGACTTTGAAAAAAGGGCCGTCCGAATCCGGCGCGTTTTGCAGGACCTTCTCCAGCGGAAGGCTCGGCTCAACCACGTCTTCCCGGAAAACATTGTGCACCGGCAGGGCGTGCGCCATCGGCTCGACGCCGGTGACGTCCACTTCGCCGATCTTGGCCACGTATTCCAGGATCGAACCAAGCTGCGTGGAAAATTTGCCGAGGCGCCCTTCGTCCAGCGCCAATCGCGAGAGCTTGGCCACGTGGCGAACTTGATCGAGGGTGATCTTCTGCTCGGACATGTCAATCGGCCCATCAGGCGGCCGTGTCGGCCGCTGGCTTGACGTACGTGCGCCGCACCGGCTTGACGACCATCCCATTGCGGATCGCCTTGGCGCTGACCTTGATGCGGACGATCCGGCCATTGATCACCGCGCGCACTTTCTGAATGTTCGCCCTGAACTTGCGCGAGGTAATCCCGGTGATCTTGGTGCCGACGCCGCCCAGGTACTTGGCCTTGCCGCGATGCGTGACCTTGTTTCCGAAGCTGGTTTTCCTGCCGGTAAAATGACAAACACGTGGCATTGGGAGTCCTCGTCAGTTCAAAATTCCGAGCCGCGAAGTGTAGCGGGGTGGTTGCGGGGAAGCAAGCCGACGATTTTGGCACGTGTTGTAAAGGGTCTGAGCCATCAAAGTAGGTGGGTTCTTACGCCGCCAGAGGGCGTTGACTCCAAAATTCCTCCCATTGGTCGTTGAGCCATGCGGAACGCAGCGACAAAACGGATTGCGCGCCGGATT
>JBEKEC010000021.1:0-75236 GCA_050014015.1 Tepidisphaeraceae bacterium | reverse complement strand
ATCGGCATCGGGTGGATTGTGTGCTTCGCCGCTTGCACGGGCCTGCACTTCTGGAAAATTCGCCAGCGATACCAAAGCAGTCCGCCGGCCCTTTGGCATTCACGGTGCCTTGGCCTGCCTCGTGTTCCGCTGCTTTACGAAAAGGTTCAATGGGTGATACAGATCGCCCTGATCGTTCTTACGGGGTGGATGGGCTTGCTCCTCTACTCCATTGCGCTGCTGTTCTCGCTTCTTGTCTGGTCGACGCAGGACGCCATTGCCAAGGCAATGCTCCAGTGGGAGATGCTGGATCGCATCGACGCCAGGATCGAAATGGAGTACCGCGACAAGGCCATTGAGGAGAGGTTGTCGCCTCAGCGGGCCGCGGGCCTGAACGTTTCACTGCCTTCGTACGTGTCGGACGAAATGCGCCGAACGATCATCGGCAAATAACCGTCCTTCACCGTTGACCATACGGAAGGGGCCGAGCGCGTTACATTTTCAAACGTGCCCGGCCCCTCCTGCGCATTGCCCGCCTCCGACCCAAGACGGTTACTTCATCCGGAAGAATAATCCGCAAGTCCACTTGCCTTTTGAATTCGCGAGTGTTAGCATACGTTAGAACAACACGAGGCGCCATTGGCAAACACCCCACAACATCCGCAGCCGATAGGCGAGCAGCTTCGCCAGCAGCGGGTGAGCAAACTTGGCAAGGGACTCAGGGAAATGGCGAGAGAACTGGGCATCGCTCCGCCCCACTTGACCGACATTGAGAAGGGACGCCGGACGCCATCCGAAGAACTGATGCTGAAAATTGCGGAGTTGTATCGGATTCCCATCGCCGAGCTTCGCGCCGGTTGGAGTCGCCCGGAGGCCATTGTGAAGGAAGTGGCCAGCCAGGATGCCACCACCGCCGAGAAGGTTCCGGAGTTTTTGCGGACGGCTCGAAACCTAAGCTCCGACCAATGGGATCGACTGATTCACCAGGCCAAAGGGATGGCAGGCGGAAAGAACACGAGGAGAAAGCAGGCATGAGCACTCAACCGCTGGCAATCCCGCGACCACCCTTGACCGCCCTCGATATCGAGGCCAGTGCCCAGGCGTGCCTGCGGCGGTGCATGGAGAAGCTCGGACTAAAGGACCTTCCGATCCCGGTTCCTGTCGAGCAATGGATCGAGGGACCGCTGGGCATACGATTTGGCGTAAGCGACCTGTCGCACTTGGGCAAAGATGTTTTGGGCGCAGCCTTCATCAGCAAGGGTGAAATCCTCATCAGCGAAACCCTTTTGTCGAACGAGGGACGTTACCGCTTCACCTGTGCCCACGAACTTGGGCATTTCATCCTTCACGGGCATTTGAACCGGGCGTTTAGGGATGCAGACGTTGAGCCCGGCACCCGCGGGGATGTTGAACATGAGGCGGATCGCTTTGGCGCCGCGTTCCTGATGCCGGCGACGCTGGTGATGCAGGAGTTCTTCAATATCTGTACCGAACGCCGGATTGATCCAGGCCGGCTGACGGTGGCCCTAATGGAAAGCGCAACGGAAACGCAGACGGTGTGGAAGCGGATCATCCTGCCGGCCGTAACGCGGAAGTTCAGCGTGTCGTTGTCGGCAGCCGTGTTTCGATTCCGGGAGCTCGTCCTGCCCAATGGAACACCGTTCATTCCGGTGGGTCAGGTGCAAGCGTTGTTGACGAAACAGAGTTAATTTTTTTTGGTCTTTATGTTCGCAGCGTAGCTAACATGGAGAAACGGTATGAATGGGAAGTTGAATACCATTCCGGCCGCGGTCATCCTGGTGGATGCTCGCGAAGCCGCACGGCGTTTGGCGATTAGCCCGCGAACGCTGTGGCAGTTGACCAAAGACCATGCTATGCCTTCTATCAAAATTGGCAGGTGTGTTCGATATCGAGTTGTTGACCTCGAAGAATGGACACGAAAGCAGGTAGGACAAGGAGTTTGACCCATGGCCAGCATCAACAATGAAAGGGGCCGACGTTCAATTCAGTTTGTCGGCGAAGACGAAAAACGCCGAACAATTCGTTTGGGCAAATGCGACCAGCGTTCAGCCGAGGGTGTAAGGCTCCACATTGAACGATTGGCCGAATCGAAGCGGACCGGTATGCCCCTGCACATGGACACGGCAAACTGGCTTGGCACCATCGGCGATGAGCTTCACGAACGAATTGCCCGATGCGGCCTGACAGCCCATCGCGAGACTTGCAATCAGCCGACTCTCACGATCGGCGGCATGACCACCGCGTATATCCAGCGTCGCAAGGCGGACTTGAAGCCCTGGTCGATCAAAATGCTCAACCAGGGGAGGGGAAAGCTCGTCGGCTTCTTTGGGGAGAACAAGCCTGTCGATGAAATCACTGCCGCGGAGGCCATGGATTTCAAACGCCATCTGGCAGCGAAACATTCCGCGGCATACGTGGCGAAGATCGTGATCATGTCCCGGCAATTCTTCAAAGATGCCATGGACCGTGAATTGCTCGCCAAGAGTCCATTTGTCGCGGTCAAGGCGGGTTCGCAGAGAAATCCACAGCGACAGCGATTCATCGGCCGAGCGGTCATTGATAAGGCGATCGAGCACGCTCCGGACATCGAGTGGAAGCTCATCATTGCGTTGGCCCGGTATGGCGGGGTTCGCGTGCCCAGTGAAGTTTTGGCGTTGAAGTGGACGGACGTTTACTGGGATCAGGCGAAGGTGCTGGTGCGAGCGAGCAAGACGGAACACCACGTCGGCAAGGAATCGCGGCTGATTCCGCTGTATCCGGAATTGAAAGCGTATTTGCTGCAGGCGTTCGAGCAGGCGGAAGATGGTGCCGTCTACGTCATCACGCGCTATCGCGATCCCGCCGTGAACATTCGCACGCAATTTCTCCGAATTCTCGCCAAGGCCGGCATCGAGCCGTGGCCCAAGTTGTTCCAGAATCTTCGATCCTCACGGCAGACGGAACTGACCGAGACGTGGCCGGCTCACATTGTTTGCGCTTGGATGGGCAACAGCGAGGTGGTCGCCAGGGATCACTATCTCCAACTCACCGACGAGCATTTTGCCAGGGCCGCGGGCGGGGAAGGGAAGGCAGGCGGTGCAGAATCCGGTGCAGCACCCGCAGGTTTTGGCTCGCAGCGTGTCGCATTGACTCGTGACGATAAAACTCTAACTCCAGAATCCGCGACCGCTAACGACGAGATGCCACAGGACGCGAGTACATGCGAAACTACATTAGTGGGAGCACCAGGATTCGAACCTGGGACCAAGGGTTTATGAGACCCCTGCTCTAACCGCTGAGCTATGCTCCCGAGATTTGAGTAAGTATGGGGAGATCGCGTGAAAAAGTAAAACGGTCCGGAGGCGCGTTTGGAGATCAGGCGCGTAAGCAGGCGTTGATAAGCAGCGCATCTTCGTCACCCGGGTATTGAGCGTGGATCACTTGATGTCGATCCACGCGAAAGCCCGCTTGGATCATTTCCTGCACGATGCTTTCGGCGGTGCCGAAATAGCGCCGTGCGATGCCGCGGGTGACTATACAGCGGGAGATTGGGTCAAAGTCGCGGTCGTTGGGTGGATGTGGGTTCCCGCACATTGTGTTGACGAGAAAGACCCCGTTGGGTTTGAGGCAGCGCCATACGTTGCG
The DNA here is from genome assembly GCA_050014015.1 of Tepidisphaeraceae bacterium. Lineage (GTDB taxonomy): Bacteria > Planctomycetota > Phycisphaerae > Tepidisphaerales > Tepidisphaeraceae > PALSA-1353. The sequence continues at coordinate 71,612 of JBEKEC010000021.1, read as the reverse complement.
GAAAAAAGTCTCGCGGTCCGGCCCGATGATGCAATCAAGGCACAGACCATCGAGAACAACATCTGCGGGAGGCGGCAAGGGATCGAGATCGCACGTCAGATCGGCGATGAGGAAGGATCCGGTGACAGATTGCCGTGATGCCTTTTCGCGGGCCCATTCAATCGCAAAGGGCGCGATATCGAAGCCGGTAATGTGGAAGCCGCGTGCGGCCAAGTGAAGCGAGAGGTCCCCTGCGCCGCAGCCGAACTCGATCAACGTTGGGGCCGCGGGGAGAGCCAGGTCGGCAAGGAACGAGTCGATAGAGGCGATCGCCTGCCGGAGGCCTATTTCGTCGCTCCAACCATTTCGGCCTTGTGCGCGCCGGCGGCGATATTCGGTATCGTGACCGAGATAATCGGGCTGAAGCGGCATGGCATCAGGCACGTTTTGTGAAGACAAGGCTGAGATTGTACAAGGAGGTGGCGCAAAGAGTCCACCGCGACGTGGGCGTTTGGGAAAAATCAAAGGGATATAAAAAATTAAATCTGAAGTAGTTCCTCATCGCTCTTTTTGACATAGCCGCCCGCAATTTCTAGACTTCTCCGCTTTCGTTTCACTATTTTGGGCCGCTCGTTCATGGAACATCTCATCGACACCGTCGCGATCGACAAGGCCTCGGCCCTGGTGGAGGCGCTGGGATATATCCAGCGGTTCCATAACAAGGTCGTCGTCGTCAAAGTCGGTGGGTCGATCATGGATGATGAGAATGCGCTGACCGATCTGCTTAACGATATCGTCTTCATGAATTACGTGGGGATGCAGCCGATCCTCGTGCACGGGGGAGGCAAGGCGATCAACCAGCGGATGGAGACGGCGGGATTGCAGCCGCAGATGGTGATGGGGCGGCGATATACCGATGAGCGGACGCTGGCGATCGCCGAGCAGGTGCTGTGCAACGAGATCAACGGGTTCCTGGTGAATTTCATTCAGATGCAGGGATGCGAGGCGATGGGGTTGCATTCGTTGTCGAGCGTGGTGTTGTTCGCGGAGAAGACGTATTTGCCGGGTCCGGATGGGCGGCGGATCGATCTGGGTCTGGTGGGAGAGGTGACGACGGTGAACGCGAGATTGCTGCAGTTGCTGGTGCAGGCGGACTCGATTCCGGTGATCGCGACGATTGCGCGGGACGGGGCGGGGAACAAGCTGAACGTGAACGCGGACACGGCGGCGGGCGCTGTGGCCGCGGCGATGAAAGCGGAAAAGCTGGTGGTCGTTTCCGACACGCACGGGATTCGCACCGATCCGCAGGACCCGGACAGCCTGGTGCGGCACCTGAATTCCGGGCAGATCGACGAGTTAGTCAAGAGCGGCGTGATTACCAGCGGGATGCTCCCGAAGGTCGAGGCGTGCGTCGCGGCCCTCAAGGGCGGCGTGAACAAAACGCACATCATCGACGGCCAGATTCCGCATGCCCTGTTGCTGGAGATCTATACGGAGGCGGGGATCGGGACGGAAATAGTCAGGTAGAAGGGAAGTTGCGAGTTGCGAGTTGCGAGTTAGGATCACATATCCTTCACTCGCAACTCGCAACCCGCAACCCGCAACTCTCATGCACCACTTTATTTCCATTGCCGCTTGCAGCGTCGCGGAGCTTGAGCACGTGCTTCAGGTATCCGACCGGCTCAAGGAACAGCATCGCCAGACGGGTCGGAATGATCCGATCCTGGCGGGGAAAACGCTGGCGATGATTTTTGAGAAGCCGAGCCTGCGGACACACGTGGCGTTCGACGTGGCGATGGCGCAACTCGGCGGGAATGGGATGCTGCTGCGGGATGATGAAGTCGGTCTGGACCGGCGCGAGCCGGTGAAGGATGTCGCCCGCGTTCTGTCGGGGATGTGCGACGGGATCATGGCGCGGACTTATCAGCATCAGAAAATGCTCGATCTGGCGAAATGGGCGACGGTGCCGGTGGTGAACGGCTTGACGGATTACAGCCATCCGTGCCAGGCGATGGCGGACCTGATGACGATGCGGGAGAAATTCGGCGACCTGACGGGCCGGACGATGGCGTTCATCGGGGATGGGAACAACGTGGCGCGGTCGCTGTCGGTGGCGTGCGGCAAGCTGGGAGTGCGATTTATCCTGGCGTCACCGGCCGGATATGAATTGCCCGCGGCGGACATGGATCGGATTATGTCGCAGGTCCCGACGATGGATTTCCAGACGACGCGCAGCCCGGCCGAGGCGGTGAAGGAAGCGGACGTCGTTTATACCGACACCTGGGTGAGCATGGGCCAGGAGACGGACAAGGAGCGCCGGGTGCGGGATTTCGCCGGATATATCGTGGATGAAAATCTGATGTCGGCCGCGCCGGAGCACGCGGTGGTGATGCACTGCTTGCCGGCGTATCGGGGAATGGAAATCAGCGAAGGCGTGATGGAAGGGAAGCAATCGGCGATTTTCCAGCAGGCGGCGAATCGGCTGCATTTTCAGAAGGGGTTGCTGGCGGTTCTCCTGGGTGGGGCTTAGGATCTCAAGTTCGTAAGCATTTGTAGAAGATTAACCGCGAAGACGCGAAGGCCGCGAAGTTGCGCGAAGAAAAAACAAGAATTGATTCTAACTTCGCGCAACTTCGCGGGACCCGGCGTTTAATCGCCGGGACCCCCTTCGTTGATATCCTGCAATTTCTTTCCTCCACGCCAAGATTTTCCAATATCACGCGGCTTCGTGGGTGCAACGCTCATTTGCACTCCGGCTCGATTCGATTTCAAATCCATTGGAGAAAGATCTCACGCAGAGGCGCAAAGGCGCAGAGAAGTCAGAGAAGTAAAAGAAAGCAAAGCCTTGACTTCTTTTGGTTCTCTGCGCCTTTGCGCCTCTGCGTGAGATCTTTATTGGGTTGCGGGCAGAGCTCGCGCTGTGCGCCTTCGCGGTAATCTGCTTTAAGGCGCGCCACCGCTCCATCACGTTACGGCATTCAGGACGTGTTCGGCGACGTAGATCGGGACGGTGGTGGCGATGCCCAAGGCGATGGCGTCGCTGGGGCGGCTGTCGATTTGGAGGACCTCGCCATTTCGGCGGATGTAGATCAGGGCGAAAAAGGTATGCTCCTCGAGATCGTTGATTTCGATGCGCTCGATGGTGCCGCCCATTTGCTCGATGACGCTGGCCAGCAGATCGTGGGTCATGGGGCGCAGGGTGGGAAGGCCCTTGAGGCGGCGGTCGATGGCCAGGGCTTCATTGCTTCCGATAACGATGGGGAAATTTCGCTCGCCGTCCACCTCCTTCAGGACGATGATTTGCGAGTCCTGCATCTCGCGGATGACGATCTGGTGGAGTTCCATCTGTACGGTCCCGGATGACGAGGAGGAGTGCTGTGACATTGCCTGCAAGCTCCTGACGGCGGCTTCGTCTAACAATATGATCCGTCATAAGTTTATGTCAACTAAAAGCCGGAAACCAGCGATCATCGACGGGTGCGTGACAGTTGCTGCGGAGAATTTCCCCCTCCCCTTGTACTCAGGGGGAGGGTTGGGGTGCGGGTCGAACGTCGATTGGCCCACAAAACCCCCACCCTGGCCCTCCCCCGGAGTACCAGGGGAGGGGAAGAAGATGGCTCGCAGAAAGTGTCACGCACCCATCATCGACTAGAATGGAGGAATGGGCATGAAGTGGTTTTGGGGGATTTTGGTGTCCGTCGTGGTCGCCGCGGGGGCGGGGGCGGCGGCGTATCGTTATTTGCGGCCGGGGGTGGAGGTGACGGAGGTAATCGAGGGGCCGGTGGTGGAGGCGTTTTACGCGACGGGGACGGTGTCGGCCGAGCATGAATATTCCGTGCGCAGCAACGTCGCGGGGATCATTCATCTTTCCGTGGATAAGGGGTCGAACGTCAAGCGCGGGCAGGTGCTGGGCGTGGTGGACAACGCGGACTTGCGGTTCGCGGTCGATCAGGCCAGGGCGGAACTGACTCGCAAGGAGAAATTGGCCGACGACGCGGCCTCGCCGGTGTTGCTCGAACTGCGGGCGAAATTGCAGGCGAGCGGCGACCAACTCCAGATCGCATTGGACGACGAGAAGCGCGTGACCTCGCTCCGGGGGCATGGGGCGACGAGCCAGAACGATCTGGATCAGTCGATGAACCGGGTTAAATCGCTGTGGAGCGACGTCGAGTCGTACAAGAGTCAGATCGCCTCGCGCAAGTTGGATCTGGAGCGGGACGTGCAAGTGGCCAGGGCGGCGCTGGCGGATGCGCAATGGCAATTGGACCAGGCGACGATCCATAGCCCGATCGACGGGACGGTGCTGGATTGGCCGATCTCCGACGGCACGCGGGTGGCGGTGAACGATCACGTGTTGCAGTTGGCGGACGTTTCGGCGGGGCGGCTGGTGATGCGGGCGCAGGTGGATGAGGAGGACAAGAACCGGCTGAGGCCCCCCACCGCGACCGATCGGCAGGTCGTGAAGATGACGCTGTACGCATATCCCAACGAGATTTTGAGCGGGACGGTGGACAAGATTTACGACAAGGCCGACCCGGATCGGCGAACGTACGAAGTGGACGTGAAGTTCGACCGACCCGATCTTCGGCTGGCGGCGGGAATGACGGGGGAATTGAATTTCATCGTGGCGTATCGGGAGCAAGCGACAATCGTACCGACGCAGGCGGTGCAGGGCGGAGCGGTGATGGTGGTGCGTGACGGCAAGCTGGACAAGCCGGCGATCGTGACGGGGCTCAAGAGCGTCGAGCGGACGGAAGTTGTATCCGGCCTCGAGAAGGGCGACGTGGTGGTCATCAGCCCGACGCTGGATTTACAGCCGGGCCAGGCCGTGCGCACGCATTGGATCGATCCGATCGTGGCGGCGGCGCTGAATGAGCCGAAAACCAGCGGGGATTCGTTCAAGGGGTTTCGCTGATGCGTTGGTACATCGCCGTGAGATATCTTCTGTCGCACAAGCGCCAGTCGCTGGTATGCGTGGCGGGGGTAACGATCAGCGTGACGATGTTCATCACGATGGTGGCGATGATGGAGGGGTTCAAGGACAAGTTCATCATCGAGACGGTTGAATCGAGCGGCCACATCACGATTCACGACGAACCGCGGGAAACGCGGACGAAGATCCTGGAGCTGGTTTACACTGATCCAAACACGTTGCTGGCGGTGGACAGCGTCAAGCCGCGGGAAGACGTGAAGAAGATCAAGAACGCGGCGGGGCTGATGGCGCAGCTTCGTCACCTTCGGGGAATCGAGGCGGTGGCGCCGGAGGTGGACGGCGACGCCATCGCCACCTACGGGACCAAGACGATGACCGTGTTTCTGCTGGGCATTGAGCCGGAGCAGCAATTGCGCGTGACCACCATCGGAGACGACGTAGTGGAGGGGAATTTCGATCGTCTGCGAACGACGGCGGATGGGGTGATCGTGGGCCGGGGCGTGGCGGATTTGCTGGGGGCCAAGCTCAACGACGAGATCACCCTGTCGAGCAATACCGGGGGACGGACGACGGCGCGGGTCGTCGGAATCTTCCAGACCGGAGTGACTCCCGAGGATTATTCGCGCGTTTACATGCTCATCAACAGCGCCCAGACCCTGCTGGACAAAAAGAACGTCATCAACGACATCATCGTCAGGACCGAGGATTATACCAAAGCGCAGGCTTATGCCGCCCAGATCGAATCCATCGCGGGATACAAGACGGAAAGTTGGCAGGAAAGCAACGCGAATTTCCTGAAAATCTTCGCGATCCAGAGCATCATCACCTACATCATCACCGGGGCATTGCTGGTGGTGGCGGCGTTCGGCGTGCTGAATATCCTCATCATGTCCGTCCTGGAGCGGGTCAATGAAATCGCCATTCTAAAATCCTTCGGCCTGTCCCGCGCGGATATCACGTGGATTTACGTTTTCCAGGGCCTGATGATCGGCCTGATTGGAACGGTGCTGGGCGAAATCATCGGCAAGCTGGGCGTGGAAGGATTGCGGCGATTGCCGATCCAGGTGGAAGGGCTCATCAAATCCGAGGGGTTGCTGATGAGCGAGAGCCGTTGGATGTACGTCTGGGCATTCGTCAGTTCGATGGTGATCGTATTGCTGGCGGCGGTGTATCCGGCGCGTCGCGCGGCGAAATACGATCCGGTGGAGGTGATCCGTGGCGCGCACTGACCGCTTTGATTTTGTCAGCTACCGCGTCGGGTCATCGATGTGAACCGAAAACTGTCGATAAATGCACTGGTCCGTTTTCAGCATCCGCATTTCCTCTGTCAGGATCCAGGTGCGTTCCGTATTGTGGATCGCTGTTTGCAAAACGTGAGGGTCTTCGCGTGGGAAACGACATCGTCCAGCCTTTTCGGACACACTCCCACTCCACGGAACCCAGTTAGAGAGAGCGAGATTGCCTTGAGTCAGCAAGGCAAAGAAATTCTGGATGAAAACATTGCGCGGCTCGCGGACCTGCCTCCGATATTCACCTATCAACTTTGAACTCACAAGCACGCGAATCCGACCAGCTTGGATAGACTTCAATAGCTGCAGCCGTTTTGAAAACTTCGACGTTTCTCTTGGTTGATTCTCCAGGGATGCGTTGGCCTTTTGCAACACGAGGGTGTCAACCACGGCAAGAATCGCCATTATTTCCCCGCTTGCTTCGTCATGCTGCCGAGAAGATCCATTCGCTCTTGTGTGACCTCCTCCATAAAGCCAGTAGGCCAATTCTTGATTTGCCCTAGCTCGTCCAAGGTCAATGCCTGAGTACAACTCGCTCCTTCTTCAGTTTTGCTCACATAGATAACGCTGACATCTTCCGGACCTAGCTTCGATTTACGACTTCTTCCGTCCGGTTGCTCAACGACGCGGTGCCTAATGCGCAACAGTAACGGCTCACTGTGAGTTTCGACGATGACGCGGCGGCCCGCGGCAACCAAGTCAATCAGAAAATCTGCCATGGCAAGCTGAGCGTCGGGATGCAAATGGATCTCTGGTTCTTGAACCAGAAAGGTCCCATCCTTGGGTGTTCTAAGCCCCTCGACAATCACGGGAAGCACCTGCCCAATGCCGAAACCGACATCCGCGAAGTTTGCCCACCGACCAGAATCTGTGTCTTTGAGACGAATTTCGTAAATTTTGGAAGCCTTGGAAAGAACGCGAATTCGCTGCAGCTTGACGCGTCCAATCGCAGACAGCCATTTGTTGACAGGTCCGATCAGTTCACCACGATGATGCCGGCGCGTTGAATCCTCTATTAATGCATCAATAACGTGTTCTCCGCTCGCGTCAATGCCAAGTGGAGGGCGTCCGGCATACTCATATCGGCGATCCGGCTGCCTCCTAAATGCTCCAACGGCGCGAATTGAGCGAAGCGAATCTTCGAGGGATTTTAAGGCCTGCCTCGCGCTGGCACGAATTCGACCCGGAGGTTCATCGGGCCGGCCGCGTGAAGGCAATTCGTCATCAATAAACGGTAGCAAGTGATTGACGGAGAAAAGAAAATTTGCTTTCCTGCCAGAGCCGAGGCGTTTACTGCCAATAATCAACTCAAACGGGCCACCATAGCCCCGGGCACGTTTAATTTTTAGCGTGTTAAAGCCATTACCAGAATCTCGCCCGCTTCCACGTTGGCCGGTGCGTATTTCCAGTCGGACCAATCGAGGTGGTTGAGGTTCACCCGACGCGAACTCTAACTCAATGGCATCTGTACGATCAGGGGTGGTCGCAACTTCAAATCGAAACTCAACGTGCTCACTTGCTCGGTGTTTATGAACGATGTCCGAGTACATTCCCGCCGCATACAAGGGACCGCGCATGTTCAGGCTTGCGCCTTCACCAGGAGAGTCGAGCGTTTGCGTGAGAAGAAGGAGACTTTGAAGTATCGACGATTTGCCCGTATTGTTGCGTCCAAAAATGACCGTCAACGGGGCGATGGGAACCTCGCCGCTGTCTGCGAATGACTTAAAATTTCGTACCCGTATCTTGGTAATGGCCACGATGAGACTTTACTCCAAAGTCGAACACAAACCAACATTGTGACCGATCTGATACAATGCAAAGGGCAGCTATGGTGAGGGCACAATTGTCAGATTTCGAGGTGCGGAGGAACGTCTTTCCCGAAACAGGCGCGAAGGCGGATGGTTTTCCGCCGATCTTGCTGGAAGCGCGGCACGTTCGGCGCGTGCTGGGAACGGGCGATGCCGCCAACGAAGTCCTGGGCGGGGTGAACCTGATCATTCGCCGGGGGGAATATGCCTGCATCGTCGGTGCCAGCGGGTCGGGCAAGAGCACGCTGCTCTATCTTTTGGGCGGGTTGGATCGGCCGACGAGGTTCGATGCGGCCGGGCGGCTGTTCGATCCGCCGAGCGAGGTGTTTATCGAGGGGCAGGATACGGCGGACCTGAGCGATGCGCAGTTGGCGATGCTGCGGAACCGGATGGTGGGATTCGTGTTTCAGTTTCACTATTTGCTGAAGGAATTCACGGCCCAGGAGAACGTGGCGTTGCCGATGTTCAAGTCGGGGCGGCTGAGCCGGGAGGCGGCGATGGAGCGGTCGGCGGAGTTGCTGAAGCGGCTGGGGATGGGGGAGAAGCTAAAGCGGCGCGCCAACCGTCTGAGCGGCGGAGAGCAACAGCGGGTGGCGGTGGCGCGGGCGCTGGCCAACGAGCCGCGGGTGCTGCTGGCGGATGAGCCGACGGGGAATCTCGACCGGCGGAACGGCGAACTGATCGCGGAGATTTTTCACGAGTTGCATGCCGGGGGACAGGCCATCGTGATGGTGACGCACGACGTTTCGCTGGCGAAACGCGCGGGGCGGCGAATTACCATGGAGGACGGGAAGATCGTGGCCGATGAACGAATGGGGAGTTAGGGCTTTTGCAATGCACCATTCCTCCTCACCTACATGGGTGTAACGGTGTAGACGGTTACGCCATCCTGAATGGACGGTTGGTAGTTGAAGCCGTTGAATTGATAGCAGACGGTTCCATTGATAACAACCGTATTCGCGCCGATCGGAAGCGTGGGGACGACGATGCCCGCCGGGGGATTGACCACGGCGAAGGAATTGTCCTGGGCGACGTAGAACACGCCGTCGAGATAATAGTAGGTGGTTGGACCGACGACGATGGGCGTTACTCCGGAGGGAAGGACGGCGACGATTGCCCCAACGGGGGGCTGGACGACCAGGTATTGGCCGTCGGGTTGCTGCTGGTAGTAGGCCCCGTCGTCATCACAATAGTAGTTCAGATTGTTGAACGAAATGAAGATATGGTGGGCCGGAAGGTCGTGAACACGCTGACCGCGGATGGCACGCACGGGAGCGCCGTGGGCAAAGCCGCCCCAGTGCTGAGGGTCTTCGTCGTTGTCGTCCCAATCGCGGCGTACCGGCGGCTCGACGCGACGCGGCGGCTGAGGGTGCTCGTCGGGGCGAACGGCCGGCGGGGCATGCGGCGGCTCAACGCGTGCCGGGGGGCGCGGGGGCGCGGGGCGGGGGGCTGGACGGGCCGCGCCGCGGATGCTGCCTTGGCCGCGGTCGGCCAGTGCCGACATCGGCGCTAGCCACAGTATTGCGCAGAACGCTAAACATCCGATCGCCATTCTCCAATATCCGAAGACTTTGAATATCGATTTCATGGCTGGCTTCCTCCCGCGTTCTGGGGGACCAGTGGAATGAGCGAGCTGCCGGGCGGCGGGATGAACTGGAACGCCAGGTCGGCGGCGCGATCCATCAGGTTCCACTTGCTGAAGATGGCGATGTATTGCGGAGTCTGCTCTTCATTCTTGTAAGTGATGACGAGTTTCTGGGGCAGCGGCTGCGGGCCATCGGCGACCCATAATTGCCAGTCGATCTTTTCGGTGGAAAATCCGACGTGCCGGCATGATACGCCCAGCACCGGCTCGTCGCCGAAATATCCGCCCGTGGAGACGTCCTTCATGGAACTGGCGTAGGGATCGGACACGGCGAGATCTTCCAGGGGGACGGTGATGCCGTAAGTGTCGGCGGCCAGATCGAGCGTCTGGTCTATGGTGGCGGGCGCGTCGACCACGCCGTAGAGATTCTTCTCGCGGTCCAGGACGGTCAGGGTTTTGCCGTCGTACCAGATGGATCGGCCCTTTTTATGAGCGCGGGCGTCAACGTGGAGGCGATCGGGCCGGCGAAGTTCCAGGTCCACGGACCGCGTGACCTGAATCTTGTGGCCGGAGGGAAGCACCTCGTCTTTCCAAATTTCCGCGTGAACGGCAAACGCGGGGCTTTGCGCCAGAAAATCGCAGGATTGACGCAGGATTTGATCGGCGGTGGGATCGACCGCCGGCTGAGTCGCCGGGGCCGCGTCCGCGCCGGCGCGGGCGCTGGCGACGAGAAGCACCAGCAACGCTGAACAATAGGTCGCTCGCATCATGTCGTCCGGCCTCGCTTTCCAGTAAGTAAATCGCGACAGCTTGCATGATTGTCCGCAAAGACAGGATTTTGGCAACGGGCAAAAAGGGAGGCGGCCTTTCGCACGAACGGCGGGCGCCGAAACTCCGGTCGGGCAAACTCCCGCCCGGCGCGCCCAGACCATGCGGGTATTTGCCTATTTAGGAATAGGAGAATCCACCCATTCACGTTGCCTTCGCCGAAATATAGCGTTGAATTTTAGGAAAAACGGCGACCCAAACGCCCGATGTTGAATACAGAAGTTGTTGATGTTTGGTCGCGAGGGATACCTCATCATCCGGGCGATCTGGGCAAGGCATTGAGCTCGCCAGCGTCGTCGCGACCAGCATCCGCGACGAACGGATTATGCATCTGGCGTTTAATTTCGCCGCCAATGCCGAGCGCGCAAGACAAGTGCTGGATCGTGTGCCTTGAGCGGCACTGCGACGGAGTTCTGAACGGGCGATTCAGTTCGTGGTAATCACCGCGATGCTCCGCCATGGCGATCCTCGAGGCGCACCCTTATGGCCCAGAAGCTCACTACCTGCACGTTTTGTGGCGCCGGTTGCGGTATCTATCTGGAAACCCACGACAACCGCGTGATCGGCGCCTACCCAAGCCGGTCGCACCCTACCAATGCCGGAAGACTCTGCGTCCGCGGGTGGCACGTTCACGAAGTCGCCAGTTCTCCGGATCGTCTTAAAAAACCCCTGCTCAGGCAGAACGGCGAGCTTCACGAGGTGACCTGGGACGAGGCGATCGATTTTGTCGCTGCGCGCCTGTTGGAGATTCGGCGACGCCATGGACCGGACGCCATCGCCTTCCTGAGTTCCCCTCGCTGCTCGAACGAGGAATCGTACCTGATGCAGAAGCTGGCCCGCACGATCGTGGGCACCAACAACGTGGGTCACGGCGCCGGCGTTTACTGCAACAATTCGATCAACGTGCTGCTCGACATGCTTGGAATCGCGGCCAGCACGAACTCGATCAATGACTTGGCAAACAGCGAAGTGATCATGGTGGATGGGGTGGATTTGAACCGCCAGTTGCCGACGATCGCCGGCTGGGTCATCCGGGCGAAGTTGAACGGCGCGCGGCTGATCGTGATCGACATGCGTCGCCATCGCGTTGCGGAAAACGCGGATCTTTTTCTGCAAATCAAGCCCGGCACGGAGGTGGCGCTATACGGCGCCATGGCGAAGGTCATCGTCGATCGCGGACTTGCGAATCTTCCGTTCATCAAGGCGCATTGCGACGAATACGAGGCGTTTCTCGAGTACGCATTGAGCGGCGATCTGCAGAAGTCGGCGCGGGCGTGCGACGTACCGGCGGAATCGATCGAGGCCGCGGCGATCAGTTTTGCCAAGGCGGGTTCCGCGGCATTGCTCTATTCCACCGGCGTCGAGTCTCGCGGCAAACAGAGCATCCAGGCGATGGTCAACCTGGTGCTATTGACAGGCCAGATCGGCAAGAAGGGCGCCGGGTTGTTTCCGCTGACGGAGCAGAACAATCTTCAGGGCGTCTGCGACATGGGCATGCTTCCGGATCGATTACCGGGATATCTGCCGGTCACGGATTCCGCTGCGCGGGCGGCGTTTGCCAAGGCTTGGAACGCCCCCATCCCCGCCGCGCCGGGATTGGACGCCGATGACGTTTTGAACGATCGCGGCCAGGGACGGGTAAAGGCGGTGTGGCTAGACCGCTATGACCCCATCAGCACGGCATCATACGGCGATACGCGGTGCCTCGGCGGGTGCGACTTGGTTGTGACGCAGCACTTGTTCAGGACTGGCCTCACCGAATTCGCCCACGTCGTGCTGCCGACGACGGCTTTCGGCGAAGAACGCGTTTCCTTTACCAGCACGGAACGGCGCATTCAGTTGGCGGAAAAGGTGATCGATCCGGCGGCGGGACCGATGGCCGCCTGGGAGCAATTGGTCAGGCTCGCGCAGGCCATGGGCGCCGATTGGAAATATTCCTCTTCCGAACAGATCATGGAGGAGATTGCCGGCGTGATCCCGTTCTACAGCGGCGTGAGCTACGAGAACCTCGCGCGCGAATACGGCCGACAGTGGCCGTGCACCAAGGAGCGCCCGCTGGGCACGCCGCGGCTCTTTGAGGACGGGCCAGACGACAGAAAGTTCAGCTTCGCGCCGCTGCACTACGCCTCGCCCCTCAGCACGGTAAGCAGCGACTATCCGCTGATGCTGGTGTTCGGACATTCGCTCTACTACTGGCATCAGAACGTCCTGATCAATCACAGTGAAACGCTGAAGCGCGAACACCGCCTGCTGCTGCTCGATTACCCCGGCGGATTTGTGGAGATCAGCACCGACGATGCCGAACAGCTTCAAATCCGCGATGGCCAGAAGATCCGCCTTCGCGCGGCGACGGGATCGGCCGTCTCCACGGCGCGCGTGACCTCCGAAGTCAGGAATGGAGCGATCTTCGTTCCGTATTTCGTTCAGCAGCTTCGGTCACAACTGATCCAGGAAAACGTCAACGGCAGTTCGCTGATTCCCGTGCGCGTGGAAAGGGACCCCGCATGAAGGCCCGAATCATCGACAGCGTCGACGTCCTGAAGATCGTTGACCTGCTGCGAGCGCAGGGGCGAGAAGTCATCGCGCCGTTTCGCGGCCGCGGAAACGATACCTATTTCGATACGGTCACGAGCGAGAATCGCGACGACGTTCAGATCCATTTTGCCAATCCCTCTTACCCGCCCAAACGATTCGTCCTGCCGCACATCGAGCAGATGATGAAGTTCCATCGAAGCGACGGGAAGATCGACATGGAACCCACTTACGAGCATCCGCCGCGCGCGATCTTCGGCATCCGCTCCTGCGACGTGGCGGGCATCTCGCATCTCGATCGCTTCTACCTCGACCGGGAATTTCGCGACATTTATTATGAGAAGCGGCGGCAAAATCTGTTTCTGGTCAACGTCGTCTGCACGGACCCCGCGCGAGACATTGGCGAGAATTGTTTTTGCATGTGCGCCGACACCGGCCCGGCCGCGCGCGAGCATTTCGATCTGCAATTGATGGACCTGGGAATGGGCCAGTTCATGGCCGTTGCCGGGACAACCGCCGGGCAGACGCTGTTTAACGAGCCGATTTTCCGCAAAGGCACACCCGCGCACGTCGAGCGCCGGCGGGAAATCCTTGGCGAGGCGCGCAAGCGGTTCAAGACGACCACCAGTTGGTTCCCCGCCACCGTGCGATACGTTTCGCAGGACAAGATCCTCGATAGCACCTGGGAGGAAATCGGCAAGCGCTGCATGGAATGCGGTGGATGCACCTACGTCTGCCCGGCCTGCACCTGCTTCACCGTCAGCGACCGTCAGACCGGGCCTGATGAGGCCGAGCGCGTGCGCATCTGGGATTCGTGCGCGTTGGCCGGCTTCACGCGCATGGCGGGCGGATTCAATCCTCGCCGCGCCGTGCACGATCGCCGCAATCGCCGGTTCTTCCGAAAACTCGCGCACTACTTCATCCAGCGCGAACTGTCCATGGCGTGCGTCGGCTGCGGGCGATGCGTGAGCGTCTGTCATGGAGACATCGGCATGCCCAGCGTAGTGGAAATGCTTCGCCGGGCTACGGCGGAAAGGGCTTTGCCCTCCGCCGCGGAAAAGGCTTCGCCGTCCGTTGCGGAGGTGGATAAGAATGAACCCGTCAGGCAGTGACAACATCTATCTGCCCAGGACCGCGATCCTGGAACGCGTCGTGGATGACATCCCCGAGGTGAAGACGTTCTACTGGCGCTTCGAAGATCCCGCGGCACAGAGCCAGTTCAAGCGATTTCGCCCGGGCCAGTTCGCTCAGGTTTCGCTTTTCGGCATCGGCGAATTCCCCGCCTCGCTGCCGCCCAGTCCGACGGAAAGCGAAACGTTCTTCACCATTCGCCAAGTCGGCAGTTGCACCGCCGCGCTCCATCAACTGCATCCCGGCGACAAATTTGCCGTGCGCGGGCCCTACGGCAACGGATTCCCGATGGAGGATTATTACGGAAAGAACCTGGTATTCGTGGCCGGCGGGATCGGCATGATCCCGCTGCGCTCCTGCATCGTCTACGCCATCGCCCATCGCCAGCAGTACCAGAGCATCCAGATTTTCTACGGCGCTAAAACGCCCCGCGAACTGATGTATCTGAAGAACCTCGACGAATGGCAGAACACCGCCCACGTAAGCTGCCACACCACGGTCGATCGCTCCGACAACGGCTGGGCAGGCCACGTCGGCGTCGTCGGGAGCCTGTTCAAGCGGCCGGACGTCCGCATCCCCGTGGATAACACCATTGCCTTCGTGTGCGGGCCGCCGGTCATGTTCCGGTTTGTCATTCGCGATTTGCTGGAGATGGGATTCAAGCAAAGCAACATCGTCTCGACGCTGGAGCGCTACATGAAGTGCGGCGTCGGGAAATGCGGGCATTGCTGCATTGGCGTCGCCTACATCTGCGTCGATGGGCCGGTCTTCACTTACGAGCAGATCAAGAAACTTGGTGAGGATATCTGATGCAGACCCTGCGCGAACAACTTCAGCGCCTGCACGGGCACGTTTGCCTGATGTGCGTCGGCAATCCCGACGGCGGCGATGATGCGTTGGGAGTGCGGGTGGGAGAAGAGTTGGCCGGCGGGGGAATGCCGGACGTGCTCATCGCCGGGAATGATCCGGAGAGATTGCTGTTTCGGGGCGCCAGCGATGGATATGACCATCTCATTTTCGTTGATGCCGTGGATTTCGGCGCCGCGCCGGGATCGGTCGTATTCTTGAATGCCGACGAAATAATGGGCCGCTTTCCACAAGTTTCAACGCACCGCCTGTCGCTTGGATTGCTCGCCCGATGGACCGAGGCCAGGGGCACAACCAAAGCCTGGCTGCTCGGCGTGCAGCCGGAATCGCTCGAACCCCGACGTGAGCTTTCGCAAAGCGTGCAGGCAACCCTGGCGGTCCTCAGCGAATTGTTGAAGCGTTCGTTCAACGCGGGAGTGAGCGTATGCTGACCCCGGAACAACTGATCGTCGCGGCCATTCTCACCTGTCTCGGCGGAGCGGCGCTGACGTTCGTTTCCGCGCGCAGCAAAACCTTGGCCGGCGTGCTCGCGTTTGGAGTGACGGTCGCGTCGGCAACGATGATTTTCCGGGCCGTATTTCGAGTGCTCCGCTTCGGCCCTTCACCCCATTCCGCCGCCTTCTGGGCGATGCCCCAGCTCGGATTTGCCCTGCGGCTGCATGTCGATGGTTTGACCGCCGTGTTCCTCTCGCTGGCGGCGCTGATCGCCATGCCGGCGGCGCTTTATTCGATCGTCTACGTGCGGCACTATGCGGACTACGGCGTGGCGCGGTACTACCCGCATTTCCTGATCTTTCTCGCCGCCATGTTCGGGCTGGTCAGCACCACCGACATGATGTGGTTCTTCTTCATGTTCTGGCAGATGATGACGCTTTCGGGGTACGCGCTGATTCGTTTTGAGCATCGCAAACGGGAAAACGTCCGCGCCGCCAACAAATTCCTCATCATGATGCAGATCGCCTGCGCCGCAACGATGATCGGCGCGGAATTGCTCGCCGTCAGCGGCGGAACAGTCAAATACGACTTCGAAACGGTCAGCGCAAATCTGCCCATGTTGTTGAGCGCCAAGCCCATCGCGACGTCGATCGCGTTCGCGCTGTTCCTCATCGGCTTCGGCATCAAGATGGGCATGTGGCCGTTCGGGCAGATCTGGCTCCCGGATGCGCACCCCGCCGCGCCGTCGCCGGTCAGCGCGATGCTCTCGGGCGTGATGATCAAGACCGGCGTTTACGGGCTTCTTCGCTACTTCCTCTGGCTCTTGCCGGCGGCCGCCTGGGCGCATTATCCGCTGGCCAACTGGGGCGGGATCATCGCGGTACTGGGCGCCATCACCCTATTCACCGGAACGATGCAGGCCCTGAAACAGGAACAGTCCAAGCGGCTTCTCGCGTTCCACAGCATCGGGCAGATCGGCTATATCCTGCTGGGGACGGGCGCGTGCATGGCGCTGCTCCCGACGATGCCGGCGTTGGCGGCCTTCGCGCTCTTCGGCGCGCTGTTCCACGTGCTGAATCACGGCGTGTTCAAAGGGCTGCTGTTCCTCAACGCGGGGTCGATGCTGCACGCAACCGGCACGCAGGACCTGAACAAGCTGGGCGGGCTGATGAAGTTCATGCCGCTCACCGCGATCACCGCATTGGTTGCATCCCTGTCGATCTCAGGCGTGCCGCCGTTCAACGGATTTGCCAGCAAGTGGGCGATTTACGTTGCCGCGATCCAGGGCGGCGGCGCCGCGAGATATCTGCCGGCCTGCGCGGTCGTCGCCATCCTGACCAGCGCGCTGACGCTCGCGTCATTCATCAAATTCTTCGGCACGAGTTTCCTGTCGCGCACGAGCGATCTCGTGCGTGAACAGTCGCTGGCGCACAAGCGGCTGGAAGTGGGCTTCACCATGCAACTGCCCCAGGTTTTTCTCGCCGTCATCTGCATCCTGCTGGGCGTCTTACCGGTGATCGGCCTTCGGTTCATCCAAACGGCGATGCAGATGAGCCGGGAGGGCTACGGCATTTCCCTGGCAACCGGCGCTGAAACGATCAGGGGCGGCGCTTTGAACGGGATCGAAGGTCCCGCTGCCGCCGGACTGTTTGTGCCGCTGGGGCTGGTGGTGGTGCTGGGCGGGATGCTTGTGCTGACGTGGTTGGTCGCCCGCCTTGGCGGCGCCAAGCGCCGCGTCGCCGAGCCGTGGCTCTGCGGATACGCCCGCGAAGCCGACTGCCACCGCTACGTCGCCCACAACTTCTATGGCGAAATAAAGCGTTATTTCCGTTGGCTGGGCGGCACGGCGCGCGCACCGTCCGACAAGCGTTTGACATGAAGGAATGCACATGATTGTCCGCCAGAGACTGAATCAATTCAGAGAAAAGTTCGGCGACGCCATCGAGCGCGCCGATCTGACGGGCGAGAACCGCTTGTTCATTTTTGTGCGCCCCTCGGCGCTCAAGCCGATCTGTCAGCACGTCTTCCGCGATCTGGACGCCCGTTACGTCATCAGCATCGGCGCCGACGATCGCCCCTACAGCGGCAAGTTTCTGATCGCGCACGATTTCGCGTTCGATCGTGCCGATCTCCTGTGCAGCGTGCTGACTCATATTCCGCCCGAGGATCCAAGGGCCGACAGCATTGCCGGTGTCGTCCCCGCCGCGAATTGGGCCGAGCGCGAGATCATGGACATGATCGGCGTGAAGATGGACGGCCATCCCTATCCCAAGCGCCTGATTCTGGCGGATGGGTGGCCCGACGGCGTCCATCCGCTGCGCAAGGATTTTGCCTGGAACCAGACGCCGGAAGGATTCGACGACCGCCGCGAGTTCAAGTTCGACGATCCGCCCGAAGGCTGCGTGGTCGTGCCGTTCGGACCATTCCATCCAACGCTCGATGAACCGGCGCATTTTCGGCTGTACGTCGAAGGCGAGATGGTCCGCGGCTGCGAATATCGCGGGTTCATGGTGCATCGCGGCATCGAGAAACTCGCCGAGACCGTCCTCAGCTACAACGACATTCCCGTGATGGCCGAGCGCATCTGCGGGATCTGTGGATGCGTTCACAGCGTCACCTACGCGCAGGCGGTCGAGAGCGCGATCGGTTTGGAAGCGCCGCTGCGCGCCCAGTACATCCGCACCATCATGCTGGAGATCGAACGCCTGCACAGCCATCTGCTATGGGTCGGATTGGCCGGCCACGTTCTGGGCTTCGATACCATCTTCATGCACGCGTTTCGCATTCGCGAACCGATCATGTGGATCGCCGAGAAGATCACCGGAAATCGCAAGACCTACGGCCTGTGCGTCGTCGGCGGCGTGCGGCGCGACCTGACGCCGGAACTGAAAGACGAACTGATCGACGTGCTCGACGCGCTCCAAACGGCTTGGCGCGCGGTGGTCGGCGCGGTGCTCCAGGATAGGAACATCCAGAAGCGAACCAGCGGCGTGGGGATCGCGGGTCCAGCGCTTGTCAAGGAGGCGGGTTTGATCGGCCCCATGGCGCGTGCGGCGGGCGTCGAGATCGACTGCCGGCGCGATCATCCCTACGCCGCTTACGCCAAGATTGATTTCGACGTCGTCACGGCCGACGGCGGAGACGTCTGGTCGCGGCTGGTCGTCCGCGCCAATGAAGTCTTCCAATCGGTCAGGATCATCCGCCAATGCCTGGAGAAGATGGAACGCGGTCCGATCGAGGAAAAAATCGCCGATGATCTGCCGGTCGGCCGGATTGGATTGTCGTCGGTCGAAGCCCCGCGCGGCGAATGCCATCACTTCGTCATTACCGGCGAGAACAATCATCCGCGGCGCTGGCGAGTCCGGGCGCCCACGTACCAGAACCTGCAAGGCGTTCCAATGATGATCAAGGATCAGTCCCTCTCCGACATGACGATCGCCCTGGCCAGCATCGACCCGTGCTTTTCCTGCACCGATCGCCTGGAGACGATCGACCTGAAATCGGGCGTGAAGAGCGTCTGGTCACCCGGCATCGAGAACTTGATCGGCCGAAAGAAAGAGTAGAGCGATATGGCTCGCGACGTCCTTTGGATGCTTTTGAAATGCTTCGGCAATGCGGCGATGGTGCTGCTCGTCGCGCCGCTCTGCCAGGGCGTGATGCGCAGAATCACCGCGAGAATTCAGTCGCGCCAGGGCCCGCCGCTGCTTCAGCCGTACGTGGACCTGCTCAAGTTGCTCGGCAAGGAGGACATCGAGTCGGGCGAATCGCCCGTCATGCAGAGACTCGCCGCCTACCTGGCGTTGTCGAGCGTGCTCGTCGTGGCCTGTCTCGTGCCGATGGGCTTCGCCTCTCCCATGAACCGCGCCGCGGACGTCATCGTGCTCATCTACCTGCTGGCGCTGTGCGGAATCTGCACGTTGTTTGCGGGGTTGGCAGCGGGATCGACCTATTCGCTGATCGGCATCAGCCGTGAGATGATGACCATGATCGCGCTGGAGCCGCTGCTCGTCATCGCCCTGGTCATCGGCGCGATTCACGTGCAATCCTTCCGCCTCGACAGGGTGCTTGGGGGTTCCGTCTACGCGCTGGACGGCGTTCCCTGGTCGGGTTTGATCATTCTTGTCGTGATGGTCTTTGCCTTCCAGGCGTTCGTGCAGCGCGTTCCATTCGACATCGCCGAAGCCGAAACGGAAATCATGGAAGGCCCGCTGATGGAGTATTCCGGGCCAAAGCTCGCGCTTTTCAAGTACGCTCAGATGTGCCGTCTGGTAATCCATGGCGCGCTGTTTGTCGCGTTGTTTGTTCCGTTCGCATCGGCGCTGCCGTTCCCGTTCGGCTGGCTGGTTTTCTGGGCGAAGATACTCGTGCTGATTTTGGCGGTGACGCTCGTCGCCGCCACCCACGCACGCTATCGCATCGACCAGGCCATCCGCTATTTCGCGGCGATGATCGTCGTGGCGTTCGGGGCGTTGGTCTTGGCGAGTTTCGGCACGTGATTGAGGTAAGTGCCATGTCACTATTGAGCAAAGCGAAAGAGGTGATCATCTGCCTGCAGGCGGGCCGGGTGACGCTTGCGTATCCGGCGGAGGCGCGGCCCGCGCCGGCGAACTTCCGCGGCCGGCCGATCTTCGACGCCGCCAAATGCATCGGCTGCGCCGGTTGCGCCAACAATTGCCCGGCTCGCGAAATCCTCGTCTTCGACGTTTGTCAGGAAATTCGCATCCTGCACTACCTCGGCCGCCGCTGCACCTATTGCGGACGTTGCGCCGATGTCTGCCCTGAAAAGGCCATCACGATG
Organism: Tepidisphaeraceae bacterium; assembly: GCA_050014015.1. Lineage (GTDB taxonomy): Bacteria > Planctomycetota > Phycisphaerae > Tepidisphaerales > Tepidisphaeraceae > PALSA-1353. The sequence continues at coordinate 51,427 of JBEKEC010000021.1, read as the reverse complement.
AGCCGGGATTTCGAGACCGCCACGGATCAGATCGCCGATCTCCAGCAGCACCTGGAGCTGTTCATGAGCACCTGCCAACGTTGCGGGCGGTGTTTCAAGGAACCTTCGCCGCTCGAGCAGTTGAAGATGAAGGGCTATCGCTTCGACGATTTGGAAAACCAGCGAGTGATCTACCGCTCGAAACCCTACCTGGAGAATGAGCCGGTCGTGGACGACATCAACATCGAACTGGACTGATCGTCATGTTCAAGAGCCTCTGCCAGAAAATGTTCGGCCGATCCTTGTGGGTCTACCACGCCAATAGCGGCGGGTGCAACGGGTGTGACATCGAAGTCCTCAATGTCCTCACGCCCTACTACGACGTCGAGCGCTTTGGCATCAAGCTCGTCGGCTCGCCGCGGCATGCCGATGTCATGCTCTGCCAGGGCCCGGCGCTGCGATCTACCGCCCAGGCGTTGCGCCGCGCTTACGAGGCCATGCCGGCGCCCAAGCTCGTCTTCGCAATCGGGTCGTGCGCCTGTGGTGGTGGAATCTGGCATGACTCCTACGCCGTTCTCGGCCCGGTCGAGAAGGTATTGCCCGTGAACTTTTACATCCCCGGCTGTCCCCCCCGCCCGGAGGCGATCATCTATGGCGTCGCCGTTGCCGTTGGGCTCGTTGACAAGAAGGTCGCGCCGGTGAGGTTCGAGCAGTTGAAGCTTCCCATCCCCCGCTATCATCCCGCCGATCTTCGCGGAAAAGACGAGCTGGTTGTGTACGAAAGAGCGGAAAAGGTGTAGACGTCCCGCTATTCAATTGGGCGCGGTAGGATTCGAACCTACGAAGGCTTAAGCCATCAGATTTACAGTCTGACCCGTTTGTCCACTTCGGTACACGCCCGGCCGTGCTGAATCTTTCGGAAATTCAGCGTTTCGCCGCATATTACCGATTGACTCAGAATCTTCAACCATGCCGGCCGTTTGGACGCTTCGGGTCGCATCGCAGCCGTCCAAACCGCCGCCTTTTTCGGTCACTTGGGACCCGGAAAACAGTTTGGCCGAACTTCGGCGCGCGGTATAATCGCGCCCATCGCATCACGATGGTCGTGAGGCGTCGGTCAAAGAAGAAGTCCCGGGCGCGGTAGCCGAAGGCTTTACCGGGCCACGGTTCATGCGGGGGAATCCCGATTGAAACCGAATATTTTTGCCCTCGTTATTACTGTGGCAGCGTTGGTCCCGCTTTATGCATGCTGCTCTGCCGCCGACGAAGCTACGCCCAAAGTTTCGTCGCAGTTGGTCGCATTTCCCGGCGCCGAAGGATTCGGGGCATTGGCCAGCGGTGGCCGCGGCGGCGAGGTCTATCACGTCACCAACCTCAACGACCACGGCCCCGGCTCGTTCCGCGATGCCGTCAGCAAGGAGCGGCGCATCGTCGTGTTTGACGTCGGCGGATACATCGACCTGGCTTCGGAGGTCCGCGTCGCCAGCAACGTCACCATCGCCGGTCAGACCGCGCCCGGCGAGGGCATCTGCTTCAAGAATTACAATATCTCGATCGGTCCATCACGTAACGTCATCATCCGCTACATCCGCCTGCGCCAGGGCTTGACCCCACGGGGAGAGCATCAGACCGCTTTTGGACTCCGCGACTGCCACAATGTTATGGTCGATCACGTTTCCATCGAATGGGGCCGATGGGATTGCATCGGCTTCACCGGCTCCAGCGATGTCACGCTGCAATATTGCCTGATCGGCGAAGGGATCGATCCTCAGCAGTTTGGCTGCCTTTGCGAGAGCGACAACGTGACCTTCTCCCACAACCTTTGGATCGACAACCACAGCCGCAACCCCAAAGCCAAGGGAACGGTGCAGTACATCAACAACGTGGTGTATAACTGGGGAGTCACCGGCTACGTCGGCGGGCATAGCGAAGCGGTCCACTTCGCGGACCTGATCAACAACTATTTCATCAGGGGTCCTTCATCGGGGGACCGATTTGCCGGCGAATTCACCGCGACGGATCATATTTTTCAATCCGGTAATTTGGTTGACCTGAACCGGGACGGCCGATTGAGCGGCCGCCTTGCCGGACCGGGTGATTTTCCGGGTCCAACCCTGATTGGATCGCCCACGATGAAACCGCCGGTGCCGGTCACGGTGGATTTGGCCGCCGACGCCTGCAAAAAAGTGTTCGCCGGCGCCGGAGATTCCCTGCATCGCGATGCGATCGACATGCGATTGATTCAGGAAGCGCAGTCGCTGGGCAGAATGGGCACGATCATTCACGATCCGGCCTCGGTACACGGCTTCGGTGAAATCAAAGGCGGGACGGCGATCAAGATACCCGTCGCCGATCCCAACCGCGTGAAGCCCTCGGGCTACACGGCAATCGAAGAATATCTGAACTCTTTGCCGGGGAAGACGTCACCTTGAATCACTGCCAAACCGCTACGGCATCGGCTGCAAGCCTTCGTAGCGCACCTTCCAATTCTTCGGGAATCCGGGCGCGTGCCCGGCGCTGCCGTCCCAACCGGCGGCCATCATGGCGACGGCTGAGAGCCACCCGCCGTTCGCCGGGAAGTACATCGGGGTCTGATCGGGGCGGCGGACGGTGTAGCCGGACGGCATGAACGGATTGTTCTCGTATTTCCCGGAGAGCAGTTCGATCGCCACCTCCGGTTCGTTCAGCCGGGCCGCGCACATCGCGTACATCGCCGTGCCCCACGTCACGCTCGCCTGAACCCGGCCCGCGCCGCTAACCGCCTCAAGCGTATTCCGCATCGCCTCTTTATCCACGCCTTCGCCGGGCAGGACGCCGTAAAGCCACGTCGGCATGAACCCCGCTCTATCCTCCTCTGGAAGCTCCAGCGCGGGATAAATTCCGTCGCGAACCGTCAGCGGCGCCAGATTGTTGATGACCTTGTCCCACTGCTCGTCGCGTGCCATGCCCAGACGCACGCGCCATTGCTGCGCCGTTTCCAACGCCCATTTCCAGTAGCCCAGTTCCATCGTCGGATTCAGGTTGTGTTCGATATCGGTGTGTTTCTCATCCCCCGAACTGACGCCCGGCCCCAGAACGTACTGCTTCCGTTGCGGGTCAAAATCGACGAAGGTGGCCATGTAGTCGGCCGTCTCGAACACGATCTTTTTATAACGTTCGAGAGTTGCGCGATCTTTATGAGCGCGCCAGACCAGTTCCGCGAGATAGATGGGATGCGGCTGCTGCCAGACCAGGACCGGCCCGACGCCCGAGGGGCTTTCGCTGCCGGTGGGGTCGGTCATCTTCGACCATTTCACGCCCTTGCAGCCTTCCAGCTTGGCCATCGCCTCGCCGGGCGGCATCAGTTGCGTCAGGTTGCCAAGGCTCATTTCCAGAATGTCGGGCCGGCCCCACAGCGCCCAATGGGCTGCGTGCCACCAGTACATTTCCATGTGGAATTTGCCGTACCATGAATTCACGCCCAGGCCGGTTTCCTGGGGCGGGAGCGGACCGGCATCGTGCACCGCCATGACGTATTCCGAGAGCACGATTCGCCGCTCCAATTCCGCCGCGCGTGGATCGTCATTGCCCGACAAGTCGATCGCTCCGCCGCTCATCCAGTATTTCCGCCAATGATCGCTCGACGCGGATTGAACGGTGGAGACGCCGTCGGCGTCCGATTCGATCGGCGTCGGGGAAAACCAAGCGGTCAACTCGATCCGGCCGGCCGAGCCGGTCAATAAATACTGGTGTTTGCCGGTCTCGGACAGGGATGCGCCCGGCGACCACGCGGCCCGAACGTAGTAATGCGTGCCATCCAGCGTCCGCGCGAAATCGGCCCCGGTGTCGCCACGGTGAGTGAAGACCGTCTGGTGCGAATCGGGATGGGTCCAATCCTGATAGTCCGGTCCGAAACTTGCTGATGCATAAGGAAACGCCAATCGCACCTTGAGTCGGCCGGACTGAATCAGCGGCGATTCCACTGCCACCGCCACTTCGTCACGCTGCGGATGGGCCGCCGTCTGAACGCGCACGGGCGTTCCTTCCACTTCGAAGGTGCTGGTCAACAGCCCGTTCCACAGGTCGAGTTTTTCTTCGATATTCGTCAGATCGGTAATGGCAACCGCCGAACCATCGGCCTTGGTCATTTCCAGCCCGATGCGGCCCAATCCGAACCGATGCGGGTTGGAGCGCAGGTACGCGGCCGCCGGACTGGGATGGCTGGTGCTGGCCGAGGGAAAGACGAACGTGCGATCATATTTCTTTATTGAAGTGAGCTTGTACTGATCCAGCGTGTAGCCGTTGGGATTGGGAAAGCTATGCCAGCCCCAGGTGCTGAGGATGCCGATCGGCATCGTCTTTTGGTAATACTCCGGAAACGTCTGCAAGCCGGTGACGTCGAAATTAAACGCGAATTCACCGTTGCCGACGGCCATCGCCCCCATTGGGTCAAGGTTGTGGACGACGATGTCATGCCGGCTGACCAAGGCGTGCCGGTCGATCGGCGCGTCGCTGCCGACGGCCTGCGCCAAGGCGCTGACGGCCCATTGCGCGGCAAACAGGATTGAAATAGCTGAGATTCGAATCCCTCGCATTCGGATGCTCCTGGATTTGGGCATACTTGGCCACGCGCTCGCGGCCTGTGCGGCCAGTATACAGCGTTCGCGCGGCAAGGGCGATGCGATCGGCATCCGATGGATTCAGCAAGTCAATTCGATGCGTAAGCTTCGGGTTATCATTCACAATCCGGCCGAATTGCGCGGGGCATGGCGCCGTCTGGCTACAATGCTATCGAAGAATATCTCAATACTCTAACCCTGCGTCGATTCGCGTTGATGTGCTTCCGATGGCGCTATGCCGCCAAGAGACGGCTTACCACGCAGGGTGCCCACCGTTTGTTTCACCAAGACTGTGCTTCCAATAAACAGCCTGGCTGGTCACCCCAGCGGTCCCGTGCTTGGTGACATAGCCCAGATCGCCGCCGCTGGCCAGGGTTTCCAGCGCATAGCGCACATCCTCATAGCCGCCGGCAGGGGGCTGAGCCCATGTCGCGCCGCCATTTGTCTGCAAAATTTGAAAGACGGTGTTACTGGCGACATTGGTTACATGGCCGTCAACGAGAAGCACGTTCCAGGATGGAATCTGACTGCCGCCGACATGCTCGGCGTCTTGCGATGTATCGATGGTGTCAAGCGCCAAAAGAAACGTTTTGGGAAACTTCGCAATCTTGAAAAAGGCTTGTGCGTTCGGCGGAGTTGATCCCGCGCCGGTGGAAACAAGGTTGTAATAGGGGTTGAACTGGTAACCCGCGCGATACGTCGTACCGTAGTCCGTAGGCCATGGGTTCGGCGAAGTATTCATCGCATTCCAGCCAAAGGCCGGATTGTCGTTGGCTGCCGGGCAATAGCACACTTGCGGATTTTTCAGGTACCCCGTCGCATACAAACGCCCGAGTTGGAAAACTGTCCCCGGAAACGTCAGTCCGCCGCTCTGGGTGGGATCAGAGTTGTTGTACGTGACGTCACGATTCTTTACGTAATAGGAGTAAATGGGCTGCTGAAATCCCTGCAAACCGGCTGAAGCCGCCGGATCGTGGTAGAGTTCTGGAAAATACCCGCCATTTTCCTGGCAATACATTATCGTCGCCTGCCCAATTTCACGCAGATTGCTTTCACATTGGGTCAGCACCGCCTGCGTTCGAGCCTTCTGCAGAGCCGGAAGCAAAATGCCAATCAGTATGGCGATGATGCCAATTACCACTAGCAACTCGACCAGAGTAAAACCGACCCTAGTAAACCCAACTCTACCTCGGTTCATGGAAGGCCTCCGTTCACGGGTAACGTCCTGTACGTGCATTTGCCACTACTCGGTCACTTCCGTCACAATATGCCATACTGACGATACCGCATTCGGGGCGGTTTACAAGGTTTTTTCAATTTCGTTTGATGTGTTTTTGTCACCGAATTTCCGGTACTAGGGGGGGTGGAGTTTTCGCCCCCGCCAGCATAGGCGTCACAGGCAACTTAATGGGTCCCGGAATATCAATGAAATCGCGAACCTTTTTCAAGTCGGCCGTAAGGGCCGAAATGACGCACGTGGTTACAAAAGTGTCCGTAGAGCGGGAAATATTTTTCTTTCCCTTTCGCTCCCACATCGGGTATATTCTGCGAAGTTACGGACACTTGGCGGCATTAGTTTCCCGCCTACCGCGGGATAATGATTCGGCGCTTGAGATGAATGTTTCATTTCCCCAGGCGCTAAATATACAACTGGAGGGCATTCCATGGTCGCGCAGCGGCAGACTTTAGCGGGCGCTTTTTCTCGTCATACACGTCAAATCATCAGCAGGAAAAAATCCTTGATGGCACTTTCCGCCGCCACGGCTTTCGCCGGTTGGGCCGCGGCTTCCCATGCCGACACTTTCGGCGCCAATGGGACTCTTACAACCCTCAACGTGGCTGGGGCATGGCACGATGAGACTGGCGCTTTGAGCGGGCCTCCGGGTTCCGGCGACCTCGCCCAGTTCGATTCCGGCACCGCACTCACCGCCACCACCACCTTCACCCTTGGAGCCAACACCACTTGGGCCGGGCTTTCCGTCACCAACCCAAGCTTGGCCGTCCTGATTGGCGGCGGCACTGACGCTTCAAACACCCTGACGTTGGCAAGTTCCGGCGTCAATATGTCGGCCGCCACCCAGAGCCTTACCCTTTCTGATGCCCTGGTCCTCGGCACAGCCGAAACCATCAACGTCGGCACGGGAGCCACCTTCACGGAATCGATCACCAGTACGCTTAACGGAAATCTCACCTTCGCCGGCGCCGGCAACGCGACGTTCACCGGCGTCATTAACGGTGGTTCGAACAACATCATTGTCAACAGCACTGGAACCGTCACCCTGACCGCGGCTAACGCGATCACCGGCAATACGACGGTGAACTCGGGCACGCTGGCTATCGGCGCTAACTCAACCGGGACCGGCGTTAATACCTCCATGGGCACCGGCACGCTGATTCTTGCCGGCGGGTCCGTAACCTTCCAAGGCAGCTCATCCGGCAATAACGGGTTCTATAACCCCATCGTCGTCAATTCCGCTAGCACAATTCTCTCCGGAACTCAGCTCGCCGGCGCCATCACCGGCAGCGGACAACTGAATATTTCGGATGGAACAGGGAATTTAAGCATCCTCGCAACAGGCGCCGGCGGTAGCATTCTCTCCGGCTATACCGGCCTCATCGAATTGGGCACCAGCTCGGCGCTTTTCGGATTCACAGACGCGACTGGATTCAGTGTCATCACCGGTGGCACCTTCGGGCTGGACCTGGGCACCAGTACCGCATATTTCGCCAATAATAACGGCACCTCCGCCACCTCCGCCACGATTGACTTTGGATCCTTGGCCGGTGGCTCCGGCACGCTCCTTGAGGGTGACCGCAAGAACGCCACGCACACCACCACTTTCTCGATCGGCGGCGGGACGATCCAGAGCACTGTCTTCGCCGGGACGATTGAAAACGGAACCGCCAATACCGCCACCGCCACGACCGCTTTGATACTTACCGCCGGCACTTTGGCTCTCACCGGCACCAACACCTTTAGCGGCGGGACTACGATTTCCGGTGGAACCCTCCAGATCGGAAACAATACCGCCACCGGCAACATGGGCACGGGGGCCGTGAGCAACAACTCGGTCCTGGTCTTCAATCGCTCCGACACGGCTCTTTCAGAAGCCAACGCCATCTCCGGTTCCGGAAGCGTGATTAATAACGGCACCGGCATCGTGACCCTCACCGGCGTAAACTCTTATAGCGGCGGCACCACGATCAATGCCGGGTTGTTGCAAGCCGACAATGCGACCAACGCCCTGGGCACGACTACCGTCGCCGTCAACACCGGCGGTGGAGTGGGCGGCATCGGCACCATTCAGGCGCCGGTTACCATCGCATCCGGAGGCACTCTTCAGCCTGGTGATGCGGGAATCAGCCATGGCGCCGGCGCTGGAGTCGGAACTCTGACCATGACTTCCCTCTCGCTGGCGAACTCTTCCGTCCTCAATTACACTTTCAGCCCGGCGTCGAATAGCCTGGCCAACATCACCACCGCCAATGGATTGACTGTCGCCGGGACCCCCGGGATCGACCTTGTAACGGCCGGCGCCACTGCCACCCCGTTCGACACCAACGGCACCTATAACATCTTCCAATTCCCCTCGGCGTACACTGCGGGCAGCGTCTCTGGTCTCCTCAACATCCTGGATCCCCAGATCGGCGTGACCTACACCTGGGGCACCAGCGGAAACGATATCACCCTGACGATTGCCGGCGGCGGAAGCTCCACCGTTTGGAACAAGGCCACCGGTGCAAGCTGGGCAACTGGAACAGACTGGACCGCCGGCGTGCCGAATTCCGTCGGCGCCCTGGCGACTCTCGGACCCGTTCTTGGTTCCTCTTCTAACGTCACCCTGGATGGCAACGAGACGGTCGGCAACCTCGTGTTCAACAACGGCTCCGCCTCCTATACGATCACGCAAGGATCGGGCGGCTATCTGATCGTTGATAACGGCGGCTCCGCCGTGACCGGTTTCATCTATGACACCAACGGCAATCACACCATCAGCGCCCCGATGACGCTTAACTCCAATCTGCAGATTGGCGTCAGCAACGCCAGCAATACCCTCACCATTTCGGGCGCGATCGGCGGCGTCGGGGCCATCACCGATTCCAGCAGCGGCCTGGTCATACTCTCGGGCAACAATGGCTACAGTGGTGGAACCACCATCCTCAACGGGACTTTGCAGATCGGTACCGGTGGCGCGACCGGATCGCTCGGAACCAGCACCGCTGCAATCGCCAATGGCGGCAGCCTGGCATTTAATCTTTCCTCGTCTCTGAACGTGGCCAGCGCCATCACCGGCTCGGGCTCCGTTTCCATGTCCGGCATCGGAATAGTCACCCTGAGCGGCACCGACACGTACGCTGGAACCACCACCATCACTGGCGGAACTCTCCAGGTTGGGAACACGGCCGCGCTCAGCACCGGCCAGTTGGCCTTCACCGGCGCCGGCGTCCTGGACCTTAACGGCAACAGCATAACCCTGTCGACCATTTCCGGAACCACCGGAAAGATCGATAGTTCTCTCCTCGCTGGGACACCGACCCTGACCATCAGCAGCGGCGTCACTCAGTCCTTCGGCGGAGTGATCGCCGATACCCAGGGCGCGCTCACCCTGGTAAAGGCCGGCTCGGGCACCCTGAACCTTACTGGCGTCAATACCTATACCGGCGGCACCACCATTTCCGCCGGCTTCATCAAGGTGCCGGCATCAAATAATCTGGGCACTGGAACGATTACCGTCGGTGACGCCCTTGGTTTGCAGCTTGGCACCGGCGTGAACATCTCCAATACAATCGCCCTGAACGGCGGCAGCAACGAGTTCGAAGACGTGCCGGACGGTGGCGCCAGCGCCACGATTTCCGGTAACATCATCGAGGGATCGACCGGTCCGCAATTACGCTTGGGAACCAGCCATGTGAATTCCGGAACCGGCTTGCCGGATTCCACCCTCACGTTGACTGGCGCAGCCAACGCTATCACTCAGGAAGTGTTGTTCACCAAGGGCAACATCATCTATGCCGGTAGCGGATCGATTGTCAGCACCTCCACCAGCCCGGTGGTTGTTGGCCGATCCAGCTCCTCATCCGATATGAACCTCACCATCGAAAACAATGCCTCGATTACAGGCGTTGGTGTGGACGTTGGTGGACTGGATAGCACCTCGGACGACTTGGATACCACTCTCACAATCGCAAACAATGGTTCGCTCAGTGCCGGAACCGGTGTCTTTAACCTGAACAATTCCTTAAACAAAAATGCGAATACGTTGTATGCAGTATCGATTTCCATGTCGGGCAACGCCAACATCACGGCGGGAAGTTTCACCGACCTGACGACCGGTATCGCCCCGACCACATTTACCATCAACGGCGGCTCGTTGACCGCCAGCGCCAACGATCCGTCCGCCACAGTCAAGTGGTTCCCGTTGATCACAAACGCCAGCAACGGCGCGGGTACCGCACTGACCATCCAGGTCGGTTCCAGCGGAGTTAACATCAACAACGGCGGGTTCGCCATCACCGTTGCCCAGCCGTTCGCCGGTGGAGGCGGTGGGTTCGTCAACTTCCTGGGATCGGGCACAACCACCCTGGCGGCAGCGAGCAGCTATACCGGCAACGACACCGTGTCCGCCGGCACTTTGTCCATCGCCGACACCAGCGGAAGCGCGACCGGCACCGGCACCACCCTCACCATTTCGCCCGGAGCCACGCTCGCCAGCTCTCCGGCCGTCGCCGGCGCCATGGTCTCCCAAAACGTCCTGGCAAGCGGCGCCACGGTTGCCCCCGGTGGGACCCTCGCCTTCGGTACTCTTACCGTCGGTGGACTCACCACCAGTTCCGCAACCACCTTGAGTTTCGATCTGGGAACCGGCGCTGGACCTACCATCAGCAATGGCGATATGCTCACCCTGGGCTCGGGAACCATCAGCGTCGCTGCGGCGACCCAGATCACTTTGTCCGGCATCCCCACCGTCGGCGACACCTATGAACTCATCGGTGGCAACATCGCCGGACTCACCACCGGTGACTTCACCGTCACCAATGCTCCGCTTTCCGGGCAGTCGTACGCCGTCGTCGATTCCGGTGGTTTCATCGGTGTCACGGTTAACGCAGGACTGGTCTATACCTCCAATCTCATTTGGAACGGCACAGCCGCGGGTCACGTGAACAATGGCCTGTTCGACACTGCCACCAGCTACAACTGGAACGTCGGTACCCTGGTTACCCAGTTCAACGCGGCTGACAACGTCACCTTCAACGATAACAACGGTGGCAATTATGCCGTCACCGTCAACGCCACCGTCAGCCCCGGCTCGGTGACTATGAGCAATAGCACCGGCAACTACACCATCAGTGGCACCGGCAAGATCGCCGATACCGGAACCCTCGCAAAATCCGGCACCGGTACCGTGTCGGTTGGCGCCGCCCTGAGCGTCGCCGGCACCACGAACATCAGCGCCGGAACCCTGGCGGTGGCGACCGGCGGCACTGTGACCACCGGGGCCACGACCGTCGGTGGAACGCTCGCGGTGACCGGCGGAACGCTGAACGCCGGCGCCACAAGCCTCACCGGCGTCTTCTCCCAATCCGGCGGCAAGGCGACTTTCGCCGGCATCAACGGTGCCGGCTCCATCGCCATCACTGGTGGAACGGCCTCACTGGCGGTCGGCAGCGGCCAGTCGTCTGTGGGCGCACTGACCATTTCCGGCACCGGCGCTTTGGATCTGGTCAACAACCACCTGTACATCAACTATGGCAGCGGTAGCGATCCAATCTCGACCGTGATCGGCTACATCAAGTCCGGCTACAACGGCGGCGGCTGGAACGGCCCGGGCATCATGTCATCGGCGGCACAAGCGCCTGTCGGTGGCCTGGTGTACGGCATCGGCTATGCTGACTCGGCTGATTTGAATAACCCGGCCAACTTGGCCGCCGACCAGATCGAAGTGAAGTACACCCTGCTCGGCGACGCCAATCTGGACGGCATCGTCAACGCCGCCGACTTCACCATTCTGGCGGCGAACTTCAACCAGCCGGTCACCGGCTGGGACCAGGGCGATTTCAACTATGACGGCCTGGTCAACGCCGCCGACTTCACCGACCTGGCGGCGAACTTCAACCAGTCCGCCGGCGCCGCGGCCGTGTCCGCCGGCGACGTTGCGGCCTTGGACGCCTTCGCCACGGCCAACGGATTGTCCTTACCGACTTCCAGTGTGCCGGAGCCGGCGACAACAGGATTGCTCGCGCTGGGCGCCATCGGCATATTGGCACGCCGACGTCGCCGTTCAATGTGATTTAGCAGTTTTATACCTTACGCCAAGCGAATCAGCCCCGCCCCATCCGGCGGGGCTGATCGATTTACCGATCTTGAATAGCGAAGGACCCACCAAGAGGAAGGGAAACCACCATCAATTTTCGGGTTGATTTGGATATGCCGGCCCCAACGTCCCCGCAGTCAGCCACAGGGCAACCCGCAGGATTAACCGTCCCGCGCCCATGCCGCGTCAAACTCAAATCGCCCTGCTCAACGCCGTTCAACCATGTCCTACGGACGCGGCAATGGCCTCGCCCACGGAAACGGGGCCATCGCGGAAGATCGGCCCATCCTCCACCTCCACCTGCTCCGGCAAAAGCAGAGCACGCGTCTGGTAGTCATGTCCGATTTGGTGAAATTCCACCTCGTACGCAACAGATGGCGCAAACCAAGTGCTGCGGACAACGCCTACTTCACCTCGGCTCAGGGCTAATTCCGGAATGTCCGACATCAAGCGGACAAAATCATCGATACGCGGCGACCTCATTGCATCCTCCATGCATGGCATTATTCCCTCCGCCCCCTTGCATTCTATGCCCCAGCCACATCCGATGTATCAGCTAAAATAAACTAATTTTTCATAGCTGCAACTGTAAATTAGAAAAATCCTTCGTATTTTACGACCGTGCACGCGAAAGCTAACATCCCGCTCACAATCCGGCGGCCCAGTTTGGTTCGGGCACTGCTGACGTGGTACACCCGAAATCGCCGCGATCTGCCATGGCGTCCGGCGCCGCCGGAGAATGGTCCCGTCGATCCCTATGCCGTGCTGGTCAGCGAGTTTATGCTCCAGCAAACGCAGGTCGCCACGGTTGTGCCGTATTTCTCCCGCTTCCTGGCCGCCCTTCCCAACGTTGCCGCCCTCGCCGCGTCTTCCGAGCGGAACGTCCTGCGACTGTGGCAGGGACTGGGCTATTACTCCCGCGCCAGAAATATCCGCGCCGCCGCCCGCAAAATCGTCGCCTGTTTCGACGGCCAAATCCCTCGATCCGTGCGTGATTTGCGGACCCTTCCCGGCATCGGGAGGTACACCGCGGGGGCAATCGCCTCCATCGCATTCGACGAACGAGCGCCCATCCTCGACGGCAACGTGGCGCGGGTCCTGTGCCGATTGGAAAAAGTCCACGCCGACCCCCGCCAGCCCGCAACGCTGAGGCGGCTGTGGCAACTGGCCGGGCAAATCCTCCCCGCCAGTCATTGCGGCCAATTCAATTCCGCCCTGATGGAACTGGGCGCCACGATCTGCACTCCGCGGCAACCGAGTTGTGCGAACTGTCCGTTGCGGCGGTTCTGCCGGGCCGCCGCGGCCGGCTTGCAGCAGACCATCCCCCCGCCGCGGAAATCCCGCCCCGTACCGACCCTTGCGCGATGGACCATCTGCGTCCATTGCCAAAACCGCTGGCTTCTGGAGCGCCGCCCCCCCACCGGCCGCTGGGCCGGACTTTGGCAATTCCCCACCATCGAAACGCCGGACGCCCCCCCGACCGTTCGATCCATCGGCCCCGCCATTGGACTGCGCATCGCCGGACTCCACAAAATCGGCCAAATCCGTCACGCCCTGACTCACCGCCGATACGTCTTCACCGCATTTGCCGCAACCAGCGGAAGGCTTTGCCTCCGCACTCGCAGCGCCGCGCACTTCCCCCATCGCCGCTGGGTTCGCCTGCAGGATTTGCATCGATTCCCTCTCTCTCGCCCGCAACTACGAATCGCCGACATGCTGGGCGCTTCCCCCTCGATCGCCGATTGAAAATCAATTCCCATTTCATCACTCCGCCTTGATTCGCCATGCTCGTTTCGGATTTCCCGTCTACAATGCCCGCTCACGTGACTCTTCATCAACAACTCGAATCCGGCATCTCGCATCACCAGGCGGGCCGCTTGGCCGACGCGGAGCGCATATACCGCCAGATTCTGGCGCAGCAGCCGGACGATGCCGTTGCCATGCACCTTCTGGGTGTGATTGCCCATCAGGCGGGACGAAATGACATCGCCGTGGATTTGATCCGTCGCGCGCTCTCCTTCAGGCCCGACTACGCCGAAGCCCACGCCAATCTGGGCAATGCCCTGAAGGACCAAGGACAACTGGCCGAGGCCATCGCTTCCTATCGCCAGGCCATTCGCCTCAAGCCGGATCACGCCGAAGCCCACTTCAATCTTGGCAACGCCTTGAAAGACCTGGGGCAAGTTGACCAGGCCATCGCTTCCTTTCGTGATGCCGTTCGGCTCAAGCCTGATTACGCCCAGGGACACAACAATCTGGGCATCGCCTTGCTGGCCTCGGGGCAAATTGATGACGCCATTGCTTCCTATCGGCAGGCCATCCGCATCAAGCCTGATCACGCCTCAGCCCACAACAATCTCGCCAACGCCCTTAAGGACACGGGCCAACTCGACGAGGCCATCGCTTCCTATCGGCACGCCATTCGCCTCAAGCCTGATTTTGCCGAAGCGCACAGCAATCTCGGCGCCGCTTTGCAAAGCAACGGGCGGCTTGACGAGGCCATCGCCTCCTTCGGGCAGGCCATTCGGCTCAAGCCTGATTACTCCAAAGTGTACAATAATCTCGGCAACGCCCTGAAGGACCTGGGCCAACTTGACGAGGCCATCGCTTCCTTTCGCCAGGCCATTCAGCTCAAGCCTGTTGATGCCATAGCGCACAGCAATCTGGTCTTCACCCTCCAATTTCATCCCGGCTACGACGCCAGGATGATCCACGAGGAAGCCTGCCGATGGAACCAACAGCACGCCGAGCCGCTCAAGAAGCTCATTCAGCCGCACGCCAACGATCGCAACCCCGAGCGTCCACTGCGGATCGGCTATGTTTCGCCGGATTTCCGCGACCATTGCCAATCGTTGTTCACGATTCCGCTTCTTTCGAATCACGATCCCAAAGCGTTCGAAATCTTCTGTTATTCCCACGTCCGCCGGCCGGATGCCGTGACCGAGCGCATTCACGGTTGCGCCCATGTCTGGCGGTCGATCCTGGGGATGACGGATGATGAGGCGGCCCGGATCATCCGCGAAGATCGAATCGATGTTCTGGTGGATTTGACGATGCACATGGCCAACGGCCGGCCGCTGATCTTTGCACGCAAGCCGGCGCCGGTGCAGGCGGCATGGCTGGCATATCCGGGGACGACGGGGCTGTCGGCGATGGATTACCGGTTGACCGACCCGTACCTCGATCCACCGGGATTGAACGATCGGTTCTACTGCGAAACGTCCATCCGGCTGCCTGACACGTTCTGGTGCTACGATCCACTGGTTACGGAACCGGGGGTCAACCCGCTGCCGGCGCAAACGGACGGCCACGTCACCTTTGGATGTCTGAATAACTTCTGCAAAGTCAACGAGCACATCCTTCGGCTCTGGGCGCGGGTTCTCAAGACAGTGCCTCGGTCGCGATTCATGCTGCTTTGTCCCGATGGGAGCCATCGTCGACCGCTCCTGGACGTGCTGCAACGGGAGGGAATCAATCCCGATCGCATCGAGTTGATCGCTTTCCGTCCACGGTTGCAATACCTGGAGCTTTACCATCGCATCGACGTGGGGCTGGATACCGTCCCGTACAACGGCCACACCACGAGCCTGGACTCATTTTGGATGGGCGTGCCCGTCGTGACGCTGGTGGGCCAGACGATTGTCGGACGAGCCGGGGTCTCGCAATTGAGCAACCTCGGCCTGCCGGAACTCATCGCCCAGACGCCGCAGCAGTACGTTCAGATCGCCACGAACCTTGCCGGAGATTTGCCGCGGCTGGCGGAGCTGCGCCGAACGCTGCGCGGGCGGATGCAGGCATCGCCGCTGATGGACGCCCCACGATTCGCCCGCAACGTCGAAGCGGCCTACCGGCAGATGTGGCGGAATTGGTGCAAGGGGGAGCGATAAGGGGACATTCATGTTTTCCGCCGCCGGGACTAAAACATGAATGTCCCCTTTCCTCCCTCTTCAAACCGCGCCGCTCAACTGTTCCATCACGATCGCCAGGTTCACGTTGGCATCGAGATACTTCTCCGCCCGTGCGATCGCGTCGATGGCGGCGCAGGCGCGGTCCGTCACGTCCGCATCGGCCAGCCGCCGCCGGAGTCGCCTCGAGGCGATCCCCAGATACGCCCCCAGCCCGTTCCGCGTGGCCGAATCCTTGCTCGCCAGTTCATCCCGCTCCAAAACCTTTTGCGCGTAGGCATCGGCACTCTTGCGGAGCAGATCGGCCAGATCGTTCGCCCTGCCCGAAAGCGCCGAATCGACGGATTCAGCCACGGCCGCGGCCGAGGCGAGCATGCCGTCCTCGATCCACCGCAGCGCCACGCCCAACGATCCATCAGCCAATTCCGCCGCCGTCGCCGCCCTCGCCGCATCCACGCCCCGCCGCCTCAATTCCCTGATGACCAATTCCGTCGGCAATGGGGCGAAGCAAATGGTCTGGCAACGGCTGCGGACCGTTGGCAACAGCTCGCTGCCATGCGTGGTGAGCAACACGATCAGGGTCCTGCCGGCCGGCTCCTCGAGCGTTTTCAGCAGCGCGTTCTGGGCGGCGGCGGTCATCAACTCCGCCTGCTCCACGACAAACACTTTTCCACGTCCCAGGACGGTTTTCCGGCCCGCGGGTTCGGCCAGGTCGTGCCGAATCACGTTGATCGACAACTGCGTCGCCTTGCTGGTCCCGCTTTTGTCGTACAACCGGGCCAGCTCCTTGGTGATCACATGATAATCCGGGTGCATCCCCGCGGTCATGCCCCGGCAACTGGGGCATTTCCCGCATGCATCGTCAGATTGAGGATTCTGGCAAAGAAAAAACCCCGCCAGCGCGGCCGCACACGTTGCCTTCCCCACCCCTTCCGGCCCGGCAAAGATCAGCCCGTGCCCCAGCCGGTCCGCCGACATCGCCCCACGCAGATTCGCGATCACCGCCTCCTGGCCGAAAATGTCTTTGAGTCGATTCATGACCGCGGCTTCAGCGAAGAAAGCAAACGCATCACTTCCGCATGGACCTGCTGGGAATCGCGGCTGGCATCCACGACGCGATAATTGCCGCGATGGATCTTCGATTGCTGGAGATAATTCTCGCGCACTTTTTCGTGGTATTCCAGCGACCGTAATTCAATGCGGTCCTTTTCGGCGCCGGCGATCGGATCCTCGGGGAAAAGAGTGAACTTGGGGCGGGCGCGGGCGTTGCTCTCGGCAACGGGCAGATCGAGGATGATCGTCATGTCCGGCCAGCGCTTGTCGATGGCGATTTGACCGACGGCCAGAATATCCGATTCCGTCAGCCCATCCCCGCCGAGCTGATAGGCCAGCGTGCTGGAGATGAATCGGTCGCTGATGACCGCGCGGCCTTCGTCGAGGGCGGGCTGGACGATCTCCTTCATCATTTGCGCCCGGGCCGCCATGTACAGCAGCATTTCGCACCGCATCGACATGTCCGTGTTTTGCGGGTCCAGCAGGATTCTTCGGATGAGTTCTCCGATTCGCGTGGTGCCGGGATCGCGGACGAGAATCGCCGGAACGCCGGATTTCTCCAGCGCCGCCAGAAGCATCTGGGCCTGCGTGCTCTTCCCGCATCCTTCGTTGCCGTCAAACACGATGAATTTGCCGCGAAGCGAAGTCATGGGGAAAAGGCCGAAATTCGAAACTCTAATGACGAATCAAATTCGAAATTCGAATTTTGGACTTCGAGTTTGTCCCGGCGCGCCGGGATTCGAGTTTCGAATTTCACCATTAGTTCTTCTCATTCGCCGCGTCAAGCAATCCGCGTATCAGCCTTTCCATCGCCGACGGCTGATCCGGGCGAATCGTCAAATCCCACGCCACGTTCCATCGCGTCCGGACCGGCGAAAATCCCATCGCTTCCAGGCGTTTGCTCATGTCGGTCATGTGGGCCGCGCCGTAAAATATCGCGATTTTCTTCTTTCCCTTCCCCAGTTCTTCGGAAAGGACCTTCAGCGCGGCCTTGTTGCGTTCCGTGACCAGCACGCTTCCGCCGGGACCGTCCAGCCCCATCGCCGACAGGTCGATCGTCCCGAGTTGGCGGGCGATGACCAGCTTGATCTGCCGCTCCATGTCCGGATGCGTGAGCATCGCGATCAGGTCGTCGCCGGCGTCCTCGGCATCCACGCCCGTCGGGACCGGCGGATCGGTCATCGCCTTCATGATCGTGCGCAGGAAAATCATCTCAAACGTCTCGCCGCGCTCTTCCTGCATCTTTTCGAACGTTTCCTTGTCCAGGTCCGCATGGACGAAATTCGGGGCCGCGTAATCGACGTCGTCGAGCTGGAAATCCAATTCCAGGGAATCCTTGAGAATTCTCTGGAACTGGCTGATGGCGCTGTCGCTCCTGGCGCCCTCGCCAGGGCTCGGCGGGGGAACGTCCCTGGATTTAATCAGTTCGTACAACACCGCGTCGTAACGGCGAAATTCGCGATTGAGCGAATCGTAATAATTCTTCTCGCCAATGTGTACCGCCCCGATAAGATCAACGGCAACGCCGTCGGCGTTTTGGAACTCGACATCGGCAGTTTGCAGCGATCCACCGCCATGCGCGTCATCCGCGAACCGCAGAAACGACTCCGGCGCCGCCGGCCGGGTTGCCGGCTCGGCGCCGAGGACGCATGATCCAAGCAGGAAAACCACCAATGGAATGAACCGGGCAATCCGCCGTGGCATGATTCACTGCTCCTTTGGTTGATTCAACAACGCCAGTATAGCCATCAGAACCCCCAAATTCCCACCACGCCGCCATGCCCGTTCGCTCCGCCGCCTTGACCCCCATTGTCGATCCTTTTAGAGTCGCGGATATGCAGCAGGATGAAATGCAGCAGTTCAAGGATCGGTTCACCCAACTCTTCGGCCCCAGCCCCAGGATTCGCGTTGTCCGTGCACCCGGACGGGTGAATCTCATCGGCGAACACACGGATTACAACGACGGCTTCGTTTTCCCCATGGCCATCGAGCCGGAAATTAGGGTCATCTGCCGAAGCCGCAAAGATGAAATCGTCAAGATCGCCTCGACGGTCTATTCCAACGAGTTCGCGGAATTCTCGCTGCAGAAAAAGATCGAGCGCGGCAAGCCGACGTGGGGCAATTACGCCCGCGGCGTCGCCGCGGAATTGATCGCCGCCGGAATCCCCCTATGCGGCATGGACGCGCTGATCGGCAACTCGCTGCCGGTCGGAGGCGGACTTTCCAGCAGCGCGGCCATCGAGGTTTCGATCGCCCGCGCACTTCTGCTTTTGTCCGGGCTGGAAATCGAGCCGAACCGCCTGGCGCTCATTTGCCAGAAGGCCGAGCATGAATACGCCCAGGTTCCCTGCGGAATCATGGATCAGATGATCGTCACCGCCGCCCGCGCGGGCCACGCCATGATGCTTGATTGCCGCGATCTCCACAAGCAATTCGTCCCGCTGGAAGAGAAGGAATTGCGGGTTGTCATCGTCAACAGCATGGTCAGGCACGAGCTGGGCGACAGCGAATATGCCATGCGGCGAAAGCAGTGCGAGGAGGGCGTCGCGGTTCTCAAGCGCGATCATCCTGAAATTAAAGCGCTGCGCGACGTGACCATGGAGCAGGTGGAGGTTGCCAAGGACCGGATGAGCGAAGTGGTCTATCGCCGCTGCCGGCACGTCGTTTCCGAGAACCTCCGCACCATCCAGATGGCGCAGAAGCTCCTGTTGCAGCGTTACGACGACGCCGGGGAGTTGATGGTGAAGAGCCACAAATCCCTGCGCGATGATTACGAAGTGAGCTGCGCCGAGTTGGATTTCCTTGTGGAAGAGGCGTTGAAAATCAAGGGCGTCTACGGCGCGAGGATGACGGGCGGCGGATTTGGCGGATCGATCGTCGCCCTCGTGCAGCCGCGATCCGTCGAAGCCCTGAGCGAGCACGTGCACAAGACCTACACCGCGAAATTCGACCGCCAGCCGAGTGTCTTCGTGACCACCGCCACCGCGGGCGCATCCGTCCTTGAATAACGCCGGCCAGCCATGTCTTTCATCCGGGACATTCTCCTGAAACTCTGTCGGCGCGAAGATCTCACCCGCGACGAGGCCCGCCGGGCCTTTATTCACATCATGTCCGGCCAGGCGGCGGAGGCGCAAATCGGCGGGCTGCTGGTCGGACTGGCCGCCAAGGGTACGACCGTGGAGGAATTGGTCGGCGCTTCCACCGTCATGCGGGAAAAAGTGATCCCGGTCGACTGCGGCTCAATCGCCGTCGTCCTCGACACTTGCGGCACCGGCGGGGACATCCGTCATACGTTTAACATTTCCACCGCCGCCGCGCTCATCGCCGCCGGCACGGGAATCAAAGTCGTCAAGCACGGCAATCGCGCCGCCTCCGGCCATTCCGGCGCGGCCGACGTTTTGGAAAAACTCGGACTCAAGCTTCAAATCCCGCCGGCCGATTTGCGCCGATGCCTGGACCGCGCCAACATCTGCTTCGCCTTCGCCCAGGCGCATCACCCGGCCATGAAGCACGTCGCCGACGCGCGCAAGGCGCTTGGCATTCCCACGATCTTCAACCTCCTGGGCCCGCTGACCAACCCCGGCCGGGCCAGGCACCAATTGCTCGGCGTTTTCGCCCCCGAGTTGACCGACCGCCTGGCCGCCGTCTTGCGCGAGCTTGGCAGCCGGCGAGCCTGGGTCGTTCACGCCGAGGACGGCCTCGACGAAATCTCCACCCTCGGCCCCACCCGCATCAGCGAATTGCGCGACGGCCATATCCAAACCTGGACGCTCGATCCCAAGGATTTCGCAATCCCCTACGCCCGCCTGTCGGATTTGCAAATCTCAACCGTCGAGGAGGCCGCCGACGCATTGACCTCCGTTTTGAATCGGGAACCCGGCCCGAAGCGCGACATCGCTCTGCTCAACGCCGCCGCCGCAATGGTCGTCGCCGAAAGGGCCAAGGATTTGAACGAAGGATTGGAAATCGCTCGAAAATCCCTGGATGAGGGGAAGGCGGCTAAGGCTTTGGAATTATTGATCGCCGAATCGAATGCCGGGTGAATTTTAAGCGGCATCCAATGCGGTGTAGACCTTCCCGTGCTGCTTCAACCACTCGACATCGCCCAATTTGGCGCGAGCTTCCACCTCGCGCAAAAGCTCCACCGTCTCCGGCTCGTAGCACGGTTCGCTGGTATCAGCATCAGGAATGACCGCTTCGACCTCGACGACCACCACAAATCGGTCGGTTCGCACCAGGCGGTTTCTTCGAATTCGTTTGCCGGGCAACATTCGCATTCCTTATCTATCCAAATAGTATATCATTGGTCAGGCGGTGGCGTATGACGATTACGCGACAAACCCTTCAGCAGAAACGCGGCGCGATCCTGGAAATCGCCCGTCGATATGGAGCATCCGATGTCCGCATCTTCGGCTCCATTGCCCGTGGCGATGCGACGGAAGCATCGGACGTGGACTTGATTGTCCGTTTCGAGCCTGGCCGGACGCTGCTGGATCATGGCGGACTGGTGATGGATCTGCGTGATTTGTTGGGCAGGCGCGTGGACGTGATCGACGAGGATGGCATGCGTCCTCGATTTCGCCAGCACGTCCTGGCGGAGGCGGTCCCCCTATGAGACCAGACCGCATGCTGCTGCATGACATCCTTGAAAGCATCACCGAGGTCATTGACGCGACGCCCGCATCGCACGCCGAGTTCGACGGTAACAAACTCCTCCGCTCTCACCTGCTTCGTCACGTCCAGATCATTGGCGAAGCCGCATGGCGCCTTTCCAGCTCGTTGAAGGACCAGAATCCGTCAATACCGTGGAAAAAGATCGCGGGCATGCGGCATGTCCTGGTGCATAACTATTTCGAGGTAAACTGGTCTCGCGTCTACGAGACCGCTCGCCATGACGTTCCCCCACTGAAGCCTCACATTCAGGCGATACTTGCCTCCCTGCCGCCCGAAAATGACAGGGGCGCGTGATGGAGGATGGAATTAGATGTCAACGCCCCGCCGTTGACGTACAATGTAATCATGAAACCCACCGGCATATGCTGCATCGTTGTCGGTATTCTCGCCCTGGCGATGCGGCCTGTCTTTGCCGCTGACGGCCCAACCACCAACGCCTCCGCGTCGGATCGCAAAACGGTCGTCATCACCATTGCCGGAGAAATCGACGATTACAATCGCGATCAACTCTTCCGCCGATTCGACGATGCCAAGAAACTTGGGGCCAAGGTCGTCATTCTGAACGTCGATACCTACGGCGGCCTGTTGACCAGCGGTTTGGAAATCTCTCGCTTCATCAAGCGGCAGGACGATCTGCACGTCGTCGCGTACATTCAGGACAAGGCGATTTCGGCCGGGGCGATGATCGCGATGGCGTGTGATGAGATCGTGGTGAGCGATTCGGCTTCGCTGGGCGATTGCGCCCCGATTATTTTCGGGCCGGAGGGTTTGGAATCAATGCCCGCCGCGGAGCGGGCCAAGGCCGAAGCGCCCGTGCTGCTCGATTTCAACGAGAGCGCCTTGCGTAATCATCACGACCCGTTGCTTGCCGCGGCCATGGTGGACGTATCCCGCGTCGTCTATTGGGTGCAGAACGACAAGGGCGATCGGCGCTTCGTCGATGAAAAGGAATACGCCGATCTAATCGCAACAAAGAAATGGATCTCGGTGCCGGGCGAGCCCGTGCCCATTGTTGGAGCCCAGGCGCTTCTGACCGTGGACAGCGATCAGGCCGTTCGATACGCCCTGGCCAGCGCGAAATTCTCCACGCTGGAGTCGATGGCGCAGGCCCGCCATTACGACGTCGTGGCCGACTTCACTCCGGGCTGGGGGGAGGCGGCAGTGGAATTCCTGAGCGGCGCCGTGGTCCGCGGCATTCTGATCGTGGTATTCTTGCAATGCCTGTACATCGTGCTTCACGCGCCGGGGCACGGCGTGGCCGAGGTCTGCGGGCTGATCGCGCTGGTGCTGATGCTCGGCGTGCCGCTCTTGACCGGCTACGCGCAGTGGTGGGAAATCCTGGTGATATTCCTGGGCCTGGCTTTGGTCTCGCTGGAAATCCTTTTGCCGGGACATTTATTTCCGGGAATCACCGGCGGAATCCTGGTGATATTCGGATTGGTGATGACCTTCGTGCCCGCGGGTCTGAACGGACCGACGTACGTGCCGAACCATGCCAACTGGCCGCTGATGGAAAAAGGGATCGTCGTGGTCGCCGCGGCGATGGGGTCGTCGGTATTCCTGTGGTTCTGGCTCAACAAGTTTTTGCCGAAGATGCCCGTGCTGAACCGGCTGATATTGAGGACGACGACCGGCAATGCGTCGGCGACCGTGCCGGTGTCCGATCACTGGCCTCCGCTGGGCGCGGTCGGCAAAGCCACTTCAGAACTGCTCCCCGGCGGAACCGCGGAATTCTTCGATCCCGTCATTTCCGACGTGCGCGTCGCTTTCGTCGTCAGCGAAGCGGGATACGTTCCCGCCGGATCGGAAATCGTCGTCCGGGAAGTCTCCGGACCGAGCGTCGTGGTGCGCAAGAAGGAATAATCGCGCCGCCGCGGGTCTTGCGGCCTTGATATAGCGAATGCCATCTGATGCGGTTCGAAATCGGCCTGTTCATCCTCTATCTGTTCGCCGGCCCGGTCCTGTGGATTCTGTTTTCGATCGGAATGGCCGCCAGCCGGCGGCGAATGAATCTTCTGAAAAAACGGACCGTGCCGCTGGCCGAACCCTTTCCGCACGTCACCATTCTCATTCCGGCCAAGGACGAGGGACAGCGCATCGCCGAATGCCTGGCCTCGGTCCTCGCTCAGGATTATCCCGAGTTCGACGTGCTGGCGATTGACGATCGCAGCGGCGATCAAACCGGCAGAATCATGGACGAAATGGCCAACGCCGATCCCCGGCTCAAGGCGCTTCACATCACCGAGTTGCCTACCGGCTGGACCGGGAAAAACCACGCCCTCCACCACGCCGCCATGGATGCCCGGGGGCAATGGCTCCTGTTCATCGACTCCGACGTCATCCTGCAACCCCAGGCTCTTCGGGCAACCTTGACCGTCGCCGTCGGCAGGCGATACGACATGCTCAGCCTGATCCTCAAGCAGGAAACTCGCGGGATATGGGAATCGGTCCTGGTTCCCATCGCCTCGGCGGCGTTCGGGTCGGCGTACCTGATGGGCCTGAGCAACTCCCAATCCAACAGCCATTTTTTCGGCAACGGCCAATTCATGCTCATCCGCCGGGATGCGTACGACCAGATCGGCGGCCACGAAGCCGTCAAGAACCAATACAACGAAGACATGACCTTGGCGCGGATCATGAAGCAAACCGGACTTCGGCCCCGCATGGCGTGGGGAATCGAATTGGGATCGGTCCGGATGTATGACTCCCTGGCGACGATCATGCGCGGATGGAGCCGAATATTCTTCGGTTCCAGTTGCGGATCGCCCTGGCGAAGCCTGTGTGTCATGGCGGTCATTCTGCTCGGATGCTATTCCGCCTACGCCGCCGCCGCCTGGGGAATCTACCGCCTCATCGACTCCAACGAATGGATCATGGGCATCGCCTGGCTTGCGGCGGCAACCATTCATTGGACGATAACGACCGTCTGGCTCGGTATCATTTATCGTTGGACGGGAAATCGCCCGATCTACGCCGCGGTGTTTTTCATTTCCGGATGGTTTGTCATGGTGATGCTTTGCCGCGCCGTCTGGATGTGCCTCACCCGACGAGTGGATTGGCGCGGAACCCGCTATTCACATCCGATCGGACTGGCCAATCCAACCAAGCCCTAAACCGCCCGCGCGCCCCTGAAGGAGTCTGAGCGATCGCGGCATATCCGCATCGGATCATCATCGACCTCGGCGCATCCACGGCCATTTCCGGCTTTCGCTACGCGCCTCGCCAAGGCCCCGACAGCGTCACCGGCCGCATCAAGGATTACCGCGTCTTCATCGGCGACAATCTGGTCGCGCCGCAGTAATAGCGCCAGGGCGCCCGGCGGGCACGAGCCGGTCATCCTGGCACCGTGACATGGAATTGCCGCAAGACGCCGGGGCTGGCGGCATCTCCCTTAATGACATTCGAAAATCTTCCATCTCCCCCGTTTAACCGAGGGCCATGGGTGACACCTCTATTTCGGCTATGGGGTGACATTTCTACTTCGGTGCGACACAGAATTCGAATGAGGCTTCGCGTCAAAGCGCGCCCAGTACAGTGCGTGCAATTCCCTGTTGCAGTCCTCGCGCACTTTCAGTCGGCCTTCGGGACCCGGAGATCGCAAGTTCAAATCTTGCCGCGCCGATTTCTATCCCTCCCGAATTGCCCAGATGGGCTAGAAGTAACGGAGTCGGGCGTGCTGTCTGACCGTTATTGAGCGGCGCTGGCGCCGGCCAATTCTCGCAGATGCTCGACATCGCGCATTGGCGGCTCGCCAAACTGCCGCTTGTACTCTCGATTGAAGTGCGAGGCGTCGTCGTAGCCCACCCGGTAGCCCGCCTCCGCGGCGTCGAGGTTCTCATTAAGCATCAACCGCCGGGCCTCCTGAAGGCGCAGCTGCTTTTGGAATTGCAAGGGACTCATCGCCGTCACGGCCTTGAAGTGAGCATGGAACCCCGAGACGCTCATGCCGAGTTCCCTCGCCAGGCCATCGATCCGCAGCGGCTTGTCGAAATTCTCGCGTAGCTTTCCGACGGCGCGAACCATCCGGTGCGCTTGACCGCCGAACGTTGCGAGGTGAAGCATGCGGCTGCCCTGCGCGCCCGTCAGGAGGCGGTAGACGATCTCGCGGACAACAAGAGGCGAAAGGGCGCGATACTCGGTGGGTGTGTCGATCAGTCGAACGAGCCGCAGCGTCGCATCGAGCAGGTTCGCGTCGAGCGGGCTGACATCGACCGCTTTCACGCTGCCGTCGCCGTGCGGCTGTACCTGGCCCGACTCCACCATCACCGACGTGACGATCGAGGGATCGAGCACCAGCCGGAAACTCAGGTACGGCCGCTCCGGCGACGCTTCCACAACTTCGCCGATCAGCGGCAACTCGATCGTGCTGATCAGGTAGTGCGCGGTATCGTATCGGAATCTGTCCTCGCCAAGCAGGATGTCCTTGCTGCCTTGCGCGATCACGCAGAACGAGGGCTGAGACGAGGCGTAAACGCGCTGGGTCGGCGTCGAATGGCGGCGGAAGTGCAGACCCGGCTGCCGCTCCACTGTGCCGTCATGCGGCAGTGTGCGCGCGATCCGCTCGGCGAGTTCCTCTTGGTCGGCCTGCATGCGGCGGGTATGCTGTTGACTCGTCACGTTCATCATGCTGGGCATCGTAACCACCTCCGCCGGTCACCGCACCGCATTGAGGCATTCTTTGGAGGATTATACAAGCATTTTCGAGGATCGTCATACCGCCCCCGCCAACCACCTGCCTAAACTTCCAGAAAAGCGCGAGATGCGATACGAATCTCGCGGGCGGCTTGGGCTGTGGTTCAAGGGCCGACGCATCAATTCAAAGGAGAAAGCAAATGGAAATCAAACGAAGCGGTTCTCAGCCTTCCGGCAAGGGACCGGACAATTACTTTACTGGCACAGTTCGGATCGATCCGCTGTTCGATGCATCAGAGCCGGCGCGTGTCTTCGGTGCCAGTGTGACTTTTGAACCTGGTGCCCGGACCGCGTGGCATACGCACCCGCTCGGTCAGACCTTGATCGTGACGGCCGGTTGCGGCTGGGTGCAACGCCGGGGCGGGTTGGTCGAGGAAATCCGGCCAGGTGACGTGATCTGGTTTCCGCCGGGTGAAAAGCATTGGCACGGCGCAAGCGCAACCACCGCGATGACTCATATCGCCATTGTGGAAAAGCTAGACGGCAAGAGCGCCGACTGGATGGAAAAGGTCAGCGACGAGCAGTACCAGGGGAAAAAAGCAAACCAATAGGAGCATCAAATTATGTACAAAACGAAAGCCTATTCCACCGCCAGCGCGACCTCACGGCTGGCATCCACGTCGATCCCGCGCCGCGATCCGACTGGCCGCGACGCACAGATTGAAATTCTCTTCTGCGGCGTATGTCACTCGGACCTGCACACGGCCCGTGACCAGTGGCACGACGTGATGCCCACCGTCTACCCCTGTGTGCCCGGCCACGAGATCGTCGGTCGCGTGCTCAAAATCGGCTCAGGCGTGACCAAGTACAAGGTCGGCGACGTCGTGGGCGTCGGCTGCCTGGTCGGCGCCGACCACAGCTGCCCGAACTGCAAGGCCGGGTTGGAGCAGTTCTGCCCAAACCAGACGATGACCTACAACTCTCCCGACAAGCACGGCACCGCCCCAGTCACCTACGGCGGGTACTCCACCAGCATCGTGGTGGACGAGCGTTTCATCCTGCGTATTCCGTCAAAACTCGACCTCGCCGGGGCCGCACCGCTGCTGTGTGCCGGAATTACAACGTATTCGCCGATGCGCCACTGGGGCGTCACCAAGGGCAAGAAGGTGGGCGTCGTCGGCCTCGGCGGGCTGGGACATATGGGAGTGAAGTTCGCTCATGCATTCGGGGCGCACACCATCGTGTTCACCACGTCGCCGAGCAAAAAGGAGGACGCGCTTCGCCTTGGCGCAGACGAGGTAGTCATCTCGAAAAACGCCGATGAGATGAAGAAACACGCGGGTAGCTTCGACTTCATGCTCGACTGCGTTGCCGCCCCGCACGACATCAACGCCTACATCAACCTGCTCGCCCGCGACGGCAATCTGACGATGGTCGGCGCGCCTGACAAGCCGCTGCCCGTCTCGGTGTTCGGATTGATCTTTGGCCGCCGCAGCTTCTCTGGCTCTCCCATCGGCGGCATCGCTGAAACCCAGGAGATGCTCGATTTTTGTGGCAACCACAACATCACCGCCGATGTCGAAGTCATTCCGATCCAGAAGGTCAACGAAGCCTACGAGCGAATGCTTAAGTCCGATGTGAAGTATCGCTTCTCCATCGACATGGCGTCGCTCAAGTCTGAATAATTAGTGTGACACTCAATGGAGAACAAAATGCAAAATCGCAAACTTGGAAAGAGCAATTTGGAAGTGTCGGCCCTCGGCCTGGGCTGCATGGGGATGAGCTTTTCCTACGGCCCGCCCAAGGACAAGCGGGAGATGACTACTCTTCTCCGTGCAGCGGTCGAACGCGGCATCACGTTCTTCGACACCGCGGAGGTCTACGGCCCGTTCTTGAATGAGGAGCTTCTGGGCGAAGCCCTCGCTCCCTTCCGCAAACAACTGGTGATCGCCACCAAGTTCGGGTTCGACGTCAGTGGCAGCGATAAGCGGCCCGGTGCGGCGGGCCTGAACAGTCGGCCCGAGCACATCAAGCAGGCCGTCGAAGGGTCGCTCAGGCGGCTCAGGGTCGAGACAATCGACCTGCTCTATCAGCACCGCGTTGACCCGAGCGTGGCGATCGAAGACGTCGCCGGTGCGGTGAAGGAACTGATCCGGCAGGGCAAGGTCAAGCACTTCGGCCTGTCCGAAGCGGGCGTGCAAACGATCCGCCGCGCACACGCAGTCCAGCCGATCACCGCTCTCCAGAGCGAATACTCGCTGTGGACGAGAACTCCCGAGAAGGAAGTGATCCCGACCCTTGAGGAACTCGGCATCGGCTTTGTCCCGTACAGCCCGCTGGGCAAGGGTTTCCTGACTGGCAAGATCAACGAGAACGCGACCTTTGACAGTACCGACTTCCGCAGCACTCTTCCTCGTTTCACGCCGGACGCTCTTAAGGCGAATCAGGCCCTGACCGATCTGCTCGGCAAGATCGGCCAGCGCAAGAAGGCGACGCCCGCTCAGATCGCACTCGCCTGGCTGCTGGCCCAGAAGCCGTGGATCGTTCCGATCCCAGGCACCACGAAGCTGCATCGCCTGGAGGAGAACATCGGAGCCATCGCAATCGAACTCACGCCCGACGATCTGGGCGAGATTGACGGCGCGGCTTCAAAGATCACCGTGCATGGTGCGCGGTATCCCGAAAAGCTGGAGAAAATGACCGGTAGTTGAGCAACCGTAGGTCCCGCCACGCGTGGAGAAGCTTGCCGCTGCAACGATTCCTTGGGATGATGTCGCCAGCCCATGAAGGAGATGCGGGATGCCGACAGCTAACGCGAGTGTCAACGGCGAAGTCGGTGCGGGCTGCAAGGTCGAGAATACGATTTCTAGTTCACCAATCTTATGAGCAAGCAAGACCCCCCGGCGACCTCGATCCATGCCTCTCAAGCTGCCGACGTGGATGGATTCGATTCACTGGCCGAGTTGGCTTTGGACATGCACTCTTGCTGGAATCATGGCGCCGATACGTTGTGGCGTCAGCTTGATCCGGTGCTGTGGGAGTTGACGCACAATCCATGGGTGGTGCTGCAAACCGTGGCGCGCGAGCAGCTTGTGCGCGCCCTGGGCGACGCCGCCTTCCGGGCCAATGTCAACGAGCTTGTGAAAGCCAAACGGCAGGCGCTCCAAAGCACGGCTTGGTTTGGACGCAAACATGCGCGCTCGCCCCTGAGTTGCGTGGCCTATTTCAGCATGGAATACATGCTGAGCGAAGCGCTGCCAATCTATTCAGGGGGACTTGGAAACGTCGCCGGCGACCAGCTCAAGGCGGCCAGCAATCTGGGCGTACCGGTCGTCGGCATCGGGCTGCTCTATCAGCAGGGATATTTTCGGCAGGCGATCGACAAGGATGGATCGCAGCAGGCGTTTTTCCCGTACAACGATCCGGGCCAGTTGCCGATCACTCCACTCAGGCAGCCCAATGGAGAGTGGTTGCGGCTGGAGATCAAGTCGGCGGGCTATTCCACCTGGCTGCGTGCCTGGCAGGTGCAGGTCGGCCGGGTGAAGCTTTACCTGCTGGACACGAACGACGCGGCCAATTTCCCCATTTATCGCGGCATCACCAGCGAGTTGTACGGCGGCGGCGCGGAGCTGCGCATTCGGCAGGAATTGGTGCTGGGGCTAGGCGGGTGGCGGCTTCTTCACGCTCTGGGCATCCAGCCCGAGGTTTGCCACCTCAACGAGGGGCATGCCGCTTTCGCCGTCTTGGAGCGGGCGAGAAGGTTCATGGAAGAGACGGGCCAGCCCTTTGAGGTGGCTCTGGCGGTTACGCGCGCCGGCAATCTCTTCACGACGCACACCCCGGTCGCCGCCGGTTTCGATCGATTCAGTCCCGCGCTGATGGAGCAACATCTTGGCTGGTACGCCAAGGAGCGGCTGCACATTTCGCTGCACGACCTGCTCGCCCTGGGCCGGGCGAATCCGAACGATCCATCGGAATACTTCAACACGGCGTACCTGGCGCTTCGCGGCAGCGGCGCGGTCAATGGGGTGAGCCGGCTGCACGGGGCGGTGAGCCGGCAGATTTTTTCATCGTTGTTTCCGCGCTGGCCTCTGGATGAGGTGCCGATTGGATACGTGACCAACGGCGTCCACACGCCCAGTTGGGATTCGGCCGAGGCAGATAATCTCTGGACCAAATTCGCCGGCCAGGATCGCTGGATGGGTGAAACTGAAACCCTTGAGCACGACATTGGACGAGTGCCCGACAACGAGCTTTGGCAATGCCGCGCCGCGGCGCGCCGCGCTCTGGTTGAATACGTGCGGCAACGGTTGCCGTCACAACTGGCGGTTTCAGGCACGTCGCCGGAGTTGATCGATGCCGCAAAACACGTGTTCGATCCCAATGCGCTGACGCTGGGTTTTGCGCGGCGATTCGCGGCGTACAAAAGACCGAATCTGCTGCTGCACGACTCGGACCGGCTGATTCGCTTCGTGTCGGATTCGCAGCGGCCGGTGCAGCTCGTCGTTGCGGGCAAGGCACATCCCGGCGACGGCACGGGCCAGGCCATGGTGCGGGAATGGATCCATTTTGTTCGGCGTCCGGAGCTTCGGGGGCGCGTGGTATTCCTGAGCGATTACGACATGCTGCTCGCCGAGCGCCTGGTCCAGGGCGTGGACGTCTGGATCAACACGCCGCGCCGACCGTGGGAGGCCAGCGGGACCAGCGGGATGAAGGTGCTGGTCAACGGCGGGCTCAATTTATCGGAATTGGATGGGTGGTGGGCGGAGGCGTACACGCCGGAAGTGGGCTGGGCCTTGGGTGACGGCCAGGAGCACGGAGATGATCCAGCCTGGGATGCCGCCGAAGCCGGCGCGCTTTACGATTTGCTGGAACGGCAGGTGGTGCCGGAGTTTTATGCCCGGGATCAGAACGGCATTCCCATCGCCTGGGTCGCGCGAATTCGCCGGAGCATGGCCCGGTTGACGCCCCAATTCTCCGCCAATCGCGCCGTGCGCCAATATACGCAGGAGCATTACCTTCCCGCCGCGGCCGCCTATCGCGCCCGCGCCGCGGAAAAAGGGGCGGTGGGCAGGCTGATTGTCGATTGGAAGCGGACGCTCAATGAGAAATGGGCCGCGTTGCGCTTTGGCGACGTGAAGGTCGTGACCAATGCCCAGAGCCACGCATTTGAGGTTCAAGTTTATCTCGGCGACGTGGAAGGCGATGCGGTGCGAGTTGAACTCTTTGCCAACGGCATGGACGGCGGCCCTGCGATTCGACAGGAAATGACGCGCATTCGACCCCTCGTGGGGGCCGCCAGGAGCTACGTCTATGGCGGGAACGTTCCGGCAAACCGCCCAGCCGCGGATTATACCGCTCGAATACTACCGCATTATGCCGGTGTTGCGGTTCCCTTGGAGGCCGCTCAGATTCGCTGGCGCATACCGACTGAGGGAGTCGGCAGCTATTGATTCAACTGCGATCGGGGGACTTGGCGGCGAGTTTAGAGAGTGCGGCTTCGCTGGCGGCGCCAGAGCTGCGGCGCCGGCCGTAGCGCCAGCTGCGCGTGAAGGTGCGAATTCGCTGGGCTTCCTGGCTCGTTTGCATGCCGCCGTACACCGCGTCATCTTCATCGGCGACGCATGAATCCGCGCCATCGACCACCATCAGAGGTCCGTCCCCGGCGCTGGCGCAGAGGTCGCTGACGAAAATGTCCTGGGAATTGTTGATCGTGATCGCCGGACCCAGTTGATCGTAGAGGTCGATCCGGCGGAGCTTGACGTTGCGGGCGTTTTTGAGGACGAGTCCGGCGCGGCACATGTCGGCGACGCCGGCGGCCATGGCGGGCGATCCGGCCTGCGTGTTGGCGGCGTCCATGTACACGGAGATTCCGTCCAGCACCACGTCATCGACAAACATTTCCGGAAGTCCGAGCATGAAGGCGGCGGCGTATTTCACCTTGCGCGCGATGATGTTGCTGAACCGCAACCGGCGGAATTGCGGGGTGCCCGGGGTGACCGGCTGCGGGGCGGGGTCGAGCAACTGGCTGTTCTTCGCGGCGCCGCAGACGTAAAAAAGATTCAGGACGATCGGGCACAGGACCTCGTCCATGACGATGTTGTCGACGCGGAGGTCCTCGACGGCGTTGCCGCGGCCCCGGCGGGATTTCAGCCGGATTCCCCGGTCGGTGCCGCAGAACACGCAGTTGGTGATCGCCACGTTTCGCACCCCGCCCGACATTTCGCTCCCGATCACCACGCCCCCGTGCCCGTGAAGCATCGTGCAATTGGAAATGGTGACGTTCTGGCAAGGCCGCAGGAGCCGGCGCCCGTCCTCTTCGCAGCCGGATTTGATGGCGATGCAATCGTCACCAACGTCGATATGGCAATCGGCAATGTGGACGTTGCTGCACGAATCGGGATCGATGCCATCGGTGTTCGGCGAATCCGGGGGATTGCGGATGGTGACTTTGGTGATCGTGAGATTGTCGCACGCCACGGGATTGAGCGTCCATCGGGGAGAATTGGCGAAATGGATTCCGTCGATGAGTATGTCGCGGCAATCGACGAGGCGGAGGATGTGCGGACGGACGTTCCGGAGCGTTCCCTGATTGAAGGCCTCCCACCAGTTCTGACCGCGTCCGTCGATGAGGCCGCGGCCGGTGACGGCGATGTTGGTGAGTCCTTCGCCGGCAATAATGGGTGCGTGGGAGGGCCGGGAATTGGGGCCTTCCCATTGGGTTTTCCAAATTGGATAAGAACCGGGGTCGCAGTCGCCGAGCAGGGTTGCGCCGGAGTCCAGATGTAGCGTAACGTTGCTGCGCATCCAGAGGGTTCCGACGATATATTTTCCGGCGGGGATGAAGACGGTTCCGCCGCCGCCGCCGCCGCAGAGATCGATTGCCCGCTGGATGGATGCGGTGGAGGGCGCCGACCCATCCACCAGGGCGCCGGTGCTCAACACATTAAGCCAATCCCCATTGTGAGCGCCTTTGGGGGCGCGCGCGGCCATGGAGATTTGCTTTTGGGATGAACTCCGGACGCAACTCATACCAACTCCAAATTCAACTTGGGAAAGCTACCCAAGGGAGAACGCTGACAACATTGAAGTTTACCATACTGAAAGCACCCCCGGTCGCTGGGAATGAATTTGTGCAAAGGTTTCATCCTTTATTACCCTGAACGTAGCCGGGATCCGGCATAAATGGCCGCGCCAGCGGCTCTAATAAGAAATATCCGCGAGCGATGGTAGAAATATGTAAAACTTTTATAATTTTTGATCGGATATGTATAGAAAAGGCCTCGGCGTGCTAAATTGCCTAGAGTTCGGAGGCAGCTTTTGGCCCCTTCATCCAGGTCAAATTTGATGAAATCGGCTTCCAAACGGCGCGAGGCGAAGAAGCCGGGGGCGCGGATCAAACCGCGACCGGCGTCGGACGACGCTGGAATGGCAGGGTTATCGACCCAGCAGCCTGCTGCGCAATCGCGCAATGCCCCGCGGCTGGAACTGGTGCGAGCTCCCATGCGGCACGTGGCGTTGCTGATTGAGACCAGCGGGTCTTATGGCCGAGGTTTGCTGCGCGGGGTGACGAAATACAATCGCGAACATGGGGGTTGGTCGACGTATTTCCATCCGCACGGCCTGGGCGATCCCCCCCCGCCCTGGCTGACCAACTGGCGGGGCGACGGGATTCTGGCTCGCATCGATACGCCGGAGATCGCCCAGTTGCTCCTAAAATCCGGTGTGCCCGTCGTGAACCTGCGCGGAACCGTGGCGGAATTGCCGTTCCCGTACGTGGGGCCCGACCACGACCAGATCGCCAGGCTGGCGGCGGAGCATCTGTTGGAGCGGGGGCTGAAGAATTTCGCGTTTTGCGGGCGGCCCGCCGGAGTCCATCCCGGATTGGATGAACGCGGCGAGAGCTTTGCCAACTTGGTTCGCCAATCCGGGGGAAGCTGCGAGGTCTTTCCCGCCGAAAATCTGCCGGTTGAGGATGATTGGGAAATGGAACAGGAGCGGCTGTCGAAATGGATCGGCTCATTGCCCAAGCCGGTCGGGGTGATGGCATGCAACGATGAGAGAGGATTGCAGGTATTGGATGCATGCCGCCGGTGCGGGGCGATGGTGCCGGACGAAGTCGCGGTGATCGGCGCGGACAACGACGAGCATTTGTGCGATCTGTCGATTCCTCCCCTGACCAGCGTGGACGTCAACGCGGAACACATCGGTTACACGGCAGCCGCGCTGCTCGATGAGATGATGCAGGGCAAGACCGCGCCGCCGAATGCCCAGCGGCTTGCGCCCCGGGGAATATACACACGGCTATCGACCGATACCGTGGCCAGCGACGACGATGAGGTCAACCTCACCCTGCGATATATCCGTGAGAACGGATGCCAGGGCCTGAGGGTGGTGGACGTGTTGACGCACATGGGAATGTCGCGGGCGAGCCTTCAACAGCGTTTGAAACGGGTGATCGGTCGGACGATTCACGAAGAAATCGAGCGGGTTCGGCTGTCGCGGGTGAAGGAATTGCTCTTGAGCCCGGACATGACGATCAAGCAGGTGGCGCGGGTGACGGGCTTCAGCAGCGTGCAGTATATGACCCGCGTCTTCCGCGCAGCACTGGGGGAAACGCCGGCGCGATATCGTAGCGGGCGCAATAAATGAGTTTCACGGGCGGCCAGGACCTGTCGGAGGAAACCGAGGGAACAGCGACATCATGAATCCGTTGTTTTGGAAGGGTATCTTGGGTGTCGGGGCGTTTTTGGCGTTTGCGCCGGCGGCGATGTCGCAGGCGACGCTGCCGTCCGATTTTACGGTCGCCCGGCCGAGCATTCCCGATCGCACCTTCAGGATTACGGATTACGGGGCGGTCGGCGACGGCAAGACCTACGACACCGGCTCGATCGTAAAAGCGATCGCCGCCTGCCGCAACGCCGGCGGAGGAACCGTCGATGTTCCGCCGGGAACGTTCCTTACGGCGCCGTTTGTGCTCGCCAGCAATCTCAATCTTCATCTCGAAGGCGGATCGACCATCCTTCTCAGCGACAAGCCCGATGATTTCCCACTGAACAAGGGACAATACCAAAACTGCATCACGTTGAAGAACGGTCACGACGTTGCCATCACCGGATCGGGAACCATCGACGGACACGGGGCGCAGTGGTGGAGGAAGTTCGTCCCTCCAAAAAATAGCGACCCGATTGTGTGGGAATGGATACCTCGACGGCCCAGGCTCATCGAACTTGTCCGCTGTACGCGCGTGCTGGTGCAGGGAATCACCCTGACCAATTCGCCGATGTTTCATTTGGTTCCGGCGCAATGCCGGGACGTGACCATTGAGGGAGTTCACGTCAAGGCTCCGGCCGTTTCGCCGAATACCGACGGGATCGATCCCTCGGGCATGAACGTCGAAATTCGGGCTTGCACGATCGACACGGGAGACGACTGCATCGCGGTGAAGGCCGGCACCCGGTACGATCCGAATCGGCCATCGTGCGAGAACATTCTGGTGACCGGCTGCACGTTTCTGCACGGGCATGGAATGTCGGTGGGAAGCGAATCGAGCGGCGGGTTGCGGAACATGGTGGTTGAGAATTGCAGTTTCGACGGCACGGAGGCGGGGATTCGGCTGAAATCTCCGCGCGGGCGCGGCGGGCTGGTGGAATATCTCACCTATCAGAATCTCACCATGAAGAACGTCAGGAATTCCATTCTGATCACCAGTTATTATCCGAAAATTCCGGTTCATCCCGACCAGGATCGCGCCTTTGAGATTGATAATCGCACCCCGATATGGCGGCATATCCGCATCCGCGACGTGACCTCGACGAACGGGTCGATCGCCGGCCAGATCGTCGGGCTTCCGGAAATGCCGATCGAGGACGTCGTTTTGACCAACGTGCGGATTTCGGCTACGCAGGCGATCCAAATCGCCCATGCCCGGGGGATCAAGTTCGACAACTGCGTCCTATCGGGCTCCGCCGACAAGCCTGCGATCGTGGATGCGACGGTGGAAGGATTGAACGAGGCGACATCGCGAGAAAGCAGCGTCAAATGAAAAGAACATTCTGGACATCGGCGATTTTTTCGGCCCTGTTGGCGTTGGCGGGTTGCCAGGCGCAACCGCCCGCGGCCGAGGCGCCGACAGTGTCCGCGCAGCCGGCGATCGTCTTGCCGGATATTCCCGCGCACACCGTGAGCATTCTGGATTTCGGCGCCATCGGGGATGGCAAGACGGACAACGCGGCGGCCATCGGCAAGGCGATTGCCGCTTGCGCCGGCGCCGGCGGTGGGCATGTCGCCATTCCCACCGGCACCTGGCTCACCGGGCCGATCCATCTCATGAGCCACATCGACTTGCACCTCGACCCCGGCGCTTTGCTTCTCTTCAGCCGAAACTTTGACGACTATCCCCTCGCGCTCAGCAACTACGAGGGGCAGCAAACGGTCATGTGCAGCTCGCCGTTGTCGGGCGATCAGTTGGATGACGTGTCGATCACCGGTGCGGGGATTATCGACGGGCAGGGCGGCGCGTGGCGCCCGGTGAAAAAATCCAAGCTCACGCCCGCCGAATGGGACGCCCTGGTGCAAACGGGCGGGGTCGTGGATCGAAGGGCCCAAACCTGGTACCCCTCGCAAGTCTGGTTGAGCGGCCAAAGAGGGCTCACGGAATTGCGCCAGTCTTCCCGGCCTCTGCAGGTTGAGGATTTCCAGCCCTACCGCGATTTGCTGCGGCCGCCGCTGGTTTTGCTCTCCAACTGCCGCCGCGTGCTTTTGGAAGGTCCGACTTTCCGCAATTCCGCGAGCTGGAACGTCCATTTGCTTTTGAGCGACAACGTCACCGTGCGCCGCGTCACGATTTTCAATCCCTATTACGCGCAGAACGGGGATGGGATTGACATCGATTCCTGCCAAGACGTGTCGGTAACCAACAGCGACATATCGGCGGGCGACGACGTGGTGTGCTTGAAATCGGGCCGACGGCGGCCGGGCCGGCCGACGCCCACACGTCCGACCCAAAACGTGACGATCGCGCATTGCACGCTGGGCCGTGGTCACGGCGGGATCGCGATCGGCAGCGAGATGTCCGGAGGCGTACGCAACGTCGAGGTTTACGACTGCGTCCTGCGCGGGACGGACGAGGCGCTTCGATTCAAAACGGTGCGCGGCCGCGGCGGAGTGGTCGAGAACGTCAATATCCACGACCTCGAGATGTGGGACATCACCAACTCGTGTATTTCGGTTGACATGTACTACATGATTAGGAGACCGCCGACGACCCGGCGCGGTACGACGGCCCCAAGCGCCGACTCGGATGCTCCCCAGCCCGATCCGCCCGTGGCCAAGCCGCTGATCGTCACCCAGGAGCCCCGCGAGCCGCTCGGACCGGGAACGCCGCAATTCCGCGGCATCACCATCCGCAACATCGTCTGCCACGGCGCCAACATCGCCATGCAGTTGCGCGGCCTGCCCGAGCTTCCGTTGGAGAACGTCACGATCGAGCACGCCGACATTGTCTCCAAACTGGGCGGCGCGATCGTCGATGCCGACCGAATCACTCTGCGCGACGTCCACGTCAAATCCGCCGCCGTTCCCGTTTTTCAAATTCAGAATGCCACCCACCTGACCATGGAAGACGTGGACGACGTTCCACAATCGCTTAAGTGAGTTGCAGCCTTTCCCGGTCGTGCCGGATTTGCGGACCGGCCCGTGCTAATATGACGCGTTATGGAGAGTTTTGAAACCGCACGGCAGCATTTCCTGGCCGGCCGGTTTGCGCAGGCCGAGGCGGTGTGCCGGCAAATCCTGGCCGCACAGCCGCAGCAGCCTTTGGCTCTGTGTTTGCTCGGAAAACTCGTCCATCGCGCGGGTCGGCCCGACCTTGCGGCGCAACTCATCGCGCAGTCGATCCAATTCCAGCCGCAAAATGCCGAGGCGCGCTTCGATTTGGGCAGCGCGCTGATGGCCTGCGGCCGCATCGAACAGGCGATTGCCGCCTATCGAGGCGCCATCGACGTTCGCAAGGATTTCGCCGAAGCGTATGCCAATCTGGGCGCCGCGCTGGGCCTGCGCAACCAGTTTGAGGAGTCGATCCGGGTCCTGCGTCGAGCCATCGCGCTGCGTTCTGATTTCCCGGAGGCGCACGATGGCCTGGGCATCGTGTTGCGCGCCAGCGGTCAGGCCGAAGCCGCCGTCGCCTCGCATCGCCGGGCGATTCAGCTCCGCCCCGACTTCGCGGCGGCTCATTCCAACCTGGGCCTGGCCTTGCAGGCGCTGGGCCTGATTGACCAGGCCATCGCCGAGTACCGCCGGGCTTTGCGAATTGACCCCGGATTCCGCGGCGCCCGTGCCAGCCTCATTTATGCCTTGCACTTCCAGCTTCGCTGCGATCCCAAGGCGATTTATCAGCAGCACGTTGCCTGGAACCGGTCCCATGCCCAGCCGCTGGCCCGCCTGGCGCAGCCACATGCCAATACCGCCGATCCACAGCGGCGCCTCCGCGTCGGTTACGTGTCGCCGGATTTTCGCCAGCATGCCGTCTCGTTTTTCATCGAAAGTCTCCTGGCCGCGCACGATCAGCGGCAGGTCGAGGTTTTCTGCTATGCCGACATGGTCAAGCCCGACGCGACAACCGATCGACTCCGAAAAATGGCCCCCAGCTGGCGCGACATCACCGGCCGCGGCGACGCCGACGTGCGCCAGTTGATCCGCCAGGACCAGATCGACATCCTCGTGGACCTGGCGGGTCACACGGGCGGCGGTCGGCTTCTGGTTTTTGCCACCAGGCCGGCGCCGGTGCAGGTGAGCTATCTGGGCTACATCGACACCACCGGCATGGACGCCATCGACTACCGTATCACCGACGCCTTTGCAGATCCCCCTGGCATGACCGAGCCATTTCACAGCGAGCGGCTGTTGCGTCTGCCCCAAACCTTCGCCTGTTATTCTCCGCCCGCCGATGCGCCCCCCGTCGCGCCGCTGCCCGCGCTTGCCAACGGTTACGTGACTTTCGGCAGCTTCAGCATCCTGCCGAAGATCAATCAGCCTCTGTTGGAATGCTGGTGCACCGTGCTGAGCCAGGTTCCCCGATCGCGTCTGATCATGGTGGCAGACGGATTGCGATACCCCAGCGTCCAGCAGCGTATCGTCGCTCTGTTCCAGCGCCGCGGCGTTGAACCGGAACGGTTGACGCTCCTGTATCAGCAGAAATTTGATGAATATCTGGCAATCCATCAGCGCGTGGACGTGATCCTGGACAGCTTTCCCGTGAACGGCCATACCGTCACCTGCCACGGTCTGTGGATGGGCGTGCCGGTGGTGTCCCTGGCCGGAGGCACCTATTGCCAGCGCCTGGGCTTCAGCGTGATGAGCAATCTGGGTTTGAGCGATCTGGCGGCGCAAACATCGCGCCAGTATGCCGACATCGCGGTGAAGCTGGCGGGCGATCTGCCGCGCCTGGCGGAACTTCGCGCCACGATGCGAAATCGAATGAGAGGCTCGCCGGTGATGGACGCGGCGGCGTTCGCCCGAAACGTCGAAGCGGCCTACCGGGATATCTGGCGGTCCTGGTGCGCCGGTCGGGCTAAATGAGCCATAAAAAAACTCCGCCGATGATGATCGGCGGAGTCGACTCTTCGGAAGATCAGATTGTCACGGCAGTCGCATCACGTCTTGCGTCGTCTGCGGGCCAAGAGACCCAGGCCGCCCAACGTCAGCAAGCCCAAGGAGGCCGGCTCGGGGACACCGGGGACAACGATGTCGAGCTGAAAACCGTTCATGGCCGGCTTGGAACCATCGGAATTTGCCACGTCCGTAAGGGTAACGTCACCGCTGGAGTCCACTTGGCCGGTCAACATGTTCCACGCCTCACCTTGGGCGGTCAGGGTGCTTCCACCGTTGGGGGTGAATACGCCGTAATATAAAGCCGAATTGCTGGAATTGGTTGTTACGGTGCCGCTCCCATCATTGCCTGCCGCCAGGGAGAAAGCGCCGCCTTCGCCATCGGACGTTCCAGCGCCGTAGACATACAAGGTGAGCGCATCGCCCTCATAGGCCGTCAAACCGGTGACTTGGAATTCTATCCCGTCCGATGCACTGTTCGTGATCCAAGTGTCAACCATCAGAAGCTCTTCGGAACTGGCGTTCGTGTAGCCATCGCCAGTAAGACTGGCCCCGTAGGTGGAATTTGCCGGCGAGGGATGCAAACTGTTGGAGTCCGATGCCGTCAGTACATTGTGGTTGGGATGAATAACGTCCGATTTCGTACTGCCCTCAATATCGTACTGATTCAATTCCGCGCCCGTGCTGCCTCCCAATGAATTGACCAACGGAAGGTTTTCCTCGTACTCAACCGGCGGTAGCCCCACGGCATTCGGAGCAGTGTTCACCGACTTGATGGAGTTCCAGATGGTGCCGGGATCGCTCTCATCCGCCGCGTCATAGTTTGCGGTTCCCACATCCGGAACAGTCACCTGCGCTGGTGTGTAAGTGATCGGATTAATCCCGCCGTTCGATGAATTTGTTGTGGTCGTTGTCGTGGAGAAACTCGCCAAGCCGACATTGATCACGAGATCGGCACGCGTCATTTGAGGAAACGCAATTGCGGCTCCCCCCGCCAGACATGCTCCCGCCAAGATTCGAGTGTTTCGACGCTTATTCATATTCGGTGATCCCTGCATTTGGCTCGCTCCTCTCATGAAGAATTGAAACAACCTGCCGCGAGATAAATCTATCTCATGTAACGTGCATACGCCAGTTTATTGTATTGCAGTTTCGGCATGGTTGTTTTGCAGTATATGCAACAATCGATTCGCCAGAACTGGGTTTTGTTTACATCTATAAGCATAATGTAGATATGTAGTTACATATGTTAGAGTGGATGTCCGCCTGCGGAAATGTCGCATTTCTATGAAAACATGACGCAATCCGCGAATGATTAAATCGCCTAAAAGATGCTCAGAATATATGCCGCGCGGGGCGTGTGTCTTCGGCCATTTCTGCATGCTATGCGTTTTATAAACTACTATAAATAAGCGGCTTGCGTAAATTATGACCTGAGAATATCAGTCATGGTGGCCTGACGATTTCCGTGATTTTTGGGTGCCATGCGCCTCCTGCTACTGGCCTTGGGGGGTTAATTTGCGTCGATCACGACGGAATTCACGCCGCGCGCTGATTCGCCACCGAAGGAGATTGTGGATGTCGGCACGGCCTGCGTTGTTGAGGTCGTGCCGCCGGCTGAAACCGTCGAGGCGACTCTCGGCGTCGCCCGCATCGGGACGGGCGCGGGCGCTCATCGCCTTTTTCGTTTCCTTCGCCGGAAAATGAACCCTCACTGTTGGATCGCGCCCTGGGCGCTTTTCTCCACCACATATTTCCGATCGCTTACTCGCTGATTCACACGCATTGGGCGAATTACCCGCGTGTCAGGGAAGCGGTATAAGATTGCTCCGCTCATGGCCCAACTCACGATCAAACAGGCCTTCGATCTGGCGTTGCGACACCATCAGGCCGGGCGGTTGCCGGAGGCAGAGCAGCTTTACCGGCAGATCCTCGCCCGGCAGCCGGCGCATGCCGGTGCGCTGCACAATCTGGGAATGATTGCCCATCGCATGGGGCGCAACGACATTGCAGTCGATTTGATCCGTCGGTCCATCGCCCTCGGGTCCAAGCACGTTGAGGCCCATTTCAATCTCGGCAATGCCCTGAGCGACATGGGACAGCACGACGAAGCCATCGCCGCCTACCGCCAGGCCATCGCTGTCAAGCCCAACTACCCCGAAGCCCACAACAACCTCGGCAGTGCCCTGAACAAAAAAGGACAACTTGATGAAGCCATCGCCGCCTATCGCCAGGCCATTGCGCTCAACCCCAAGTTGGCCGAAGCGCACAACAATCTCGGCGTCGTGAGATATAAGGGACAGCTCGACGAGGCGATCGCCAGCTATCGCCGGGCCATTGCCCTCAGCCCCAACTTCGCCGAAGCCCACAACAACCTCGGCACTGGCCTGCAGGAAAAGGGACAACTCGATGAAGCCGTCGCCGCGTATCGCCAAGCCATCGCACACAAGCCCAACTACGCCGAAGGCCACAGCAATCTCGCGAAGGCCCTGCTTTTGCGCGGCGATTTCGAGGAGGGTTGGCCGGAGTACGAATGGCGATGGAAAGTCCAAGATTTTCCGTCGCCCAGACGCGGATTCTCCCAGCCTCTTTGGGATGGCGGCGAGCTGACGGGACGCGCGATCCTCCTGCATGCCGAACAAGGTTTAGGCGACACGATTCAGTTCATCCGATATCTGCCGCGGGTGGTGCAGCGCGGTGGGAAAATCATCCTTGCATGTCAAGCTGAACTCCAACGGCTCTTCCATGCAATGGCCGGGGAATACCAAATCGTGGC
This sequence comes from Tepidisphaeraceae bacterium, assembly GCA_050014015.1. GTDB lineage: Bacteria > Planctomycetota > Phycisphaerae > Tepidisphaerales > Tepidisphaeraceae > PALSA-1353. The sequence goes on along the minus strand of JBEKEC010000021.1, from coordinate 8,889 downwards.
CTTTGGCCAGCCCTTGCCGGCCTTTGATCTTCACTGTCCCCTGCCAAGTCTGCCGCACGTTTTGGGAACGACATTGGGTGACATTCCCCAAACCGTGCCGTATCTAAGCCCCGAACCGGCGCTGGTTGAGGCATGGAGTCGAACGCTGGGCGCTGGCGACGGGCAGTTGAGGGTCGGGTTGGCATGGGCGGGCAATCCCCAATTCGAGTCGGATCGAACACGATCACTGAACCTGCAACAGTTGGCCCCATTGGCCGCCGCTGCGGAGGCGAAGCCTACCGCTACGGAGGCGAAGCCTACCGCTACGGAGGCGAAGCCTACCGCTACGGAGGAGAAGCCTACCGTTCGAGGCGTCAGGTTTTACAGTCTCCAGAAAGGCGCGGCCGGGGCGCAGGCGAAAAATCCGCCGGCGGGACTGGATTTGGTCGATCTGGGACCGAAGCTGAACGACTTTGCGGACACCGCGGCGGTGATGTCCTTGATGGACCTGATCATTACGACCGATACCTCCGTGCCGCATTTGGCCGGAGCGCTGGCCAGGCCGGTGTGGGTGATGCTTCAGTTTGTGCCGGATTTTCGCTGGCTGATGGATCGAGAGGACAGCCCGTGGTATCCATCGATGCGATTATTCCGCCAGCGATCCCCGGGGGATTGGGACAGCGTGATCGCGCGAGTGGTCAACTCATTGCGCTCCCTTGCGAACGAGCAATCCGCGCTCGATAGTGGGCGCTAACGGCATGGCCCAACTCACGATCCAACAGGCCTTCGATCTGGCGGTACGGCGCCAACTGGCCGGGCGATTGGAGGAAGCCGAGCAGCTTTACCGGCAGATCCTCGCTCGCCAGCCGGAGCATTCCGGTGCGATGCATTATCTGGGAGTGACCGCCCATCTCCTCGGACGGAATGACATCGCAGTCGATTTGATCCGTAGGGCCATCGCCCTCAGGCCCATCTGGGCCGAGGCCCACTATAATCTGGGCATTGCCCTGAAAGACAAAGGACAACTCGATGAGGCCATCGCCGCCTTTCGCCAGGCAACCGCGCTGAAGCCGAATTACCCCGAAGCGAACCACAATCTCGGCAGTGCCCTGAGAGACAGTGGACAACTGGACGAGGCCATTGCCGCCTATCGACAAGCCATCGCCCTCAGTCCCAACTTTGCCGAAGCCCACAGCAGTTTAGGCAATGCCCTGAGAGGCAAGGGGCGACTCGACGAGGCCATTGCCGCCTGTCGCCAGGCTATTGCGCTCAATCCCAACTTTCCCGAAGCCCACAACAATCTCGGCAGCGCGCTGAAAGAAAAGGGACAACTCGATGAGGCCATCGCCGCCTATCGTCAGGCCTTCGCACTGCGCCCCAACTATGCAGAAGCCCACAGCAATCTCGGCAACGCTCTGAGAGACAAGGGACAACTGGATGAGGCCATTGCCGCCTGTCGCCAAGGCATTGTGCTCAATCGCAACTTGGCCGAGGCCTACAACAACCTCGGCAGCGCACTAAAAGATAAAGGGCAACTCGTCGAGGCCATCGCCGCCTATCGCCAGGCCATCGCACTCAAGCCCGACTACGCCGAGGCCCCCAGCAATCTGGGCAATGCCCTGAAAGACAAGGGACGACTCGACGAGGCCATCGCCGCCTTTCGCCAGGCCATTGCGCTCAACCCCAATTCGCCCGAAGCCCACAATAACCTCGGCAGTGCGCTGAACGAGAAACGGCAACTCGATGAAGCCATTGCCGCCTGTGGCCAAGCCATCGCCCTCCGGCCCAACTACGCTGAAGCCCACAATAATCTCGGCAATGCTCTAAAAGACATGGGACAACTCGATGAAGGCATCGCCGCCTATCGCCAAGCCATTGCCATCAACCCCAACTTGGCCGAAGCCCACAACAACCTCGCCAATGTCCTGAAGGACAAAGGGCAACTTGATGAGGCCATCACCGCTTTTCGCCAGTCCATTGCCCTTAAGCCCAACTATGCCGAAGCCCACAGCAATCTCGTCTTCGCGATGCACTATCATCCCGGTTATGACGCCCAGGCCATCGCAGAAGAACAGGGCCGGTGGAATCGCCAGCATGCCGAGCCACTACAGAAATTCATTCAGATCCATTCCAACGACCCTAGCGCCGATCGTCGTCTGCGGATTGGCTATGTCTCGCCGGATTTCCGAGATCATCCAGTCGGCCGAAATCTCCTGCCTTTGTTTCTGCATCATGATCGCCGGCAGATGGATATCACTTGCTACGCTCAAGTGCCCCTTCCCGATGTGATCACCAGCCGGTTTCAGCAAAGCGCCGACTGCTGGCGCAACGTCGTCGGACTCTCCGATGACCAAGTGGCCAAACAAATTCGCGAGGACCGGATCGACATCCTGGTGGACTTGGCGCTGCACACGGCCAACAACCGCCTGCTGGTTTTCGCCCGCAAGCCCGCCCCCGTGCAGGTGACGTTCGCAGGTTACCCCGGCGGCACGGGGCTGAGCACGATCGACTATCGCCTAAGCGATCCGTATCTCGATCCTCCGGGCATGGATGAGTCGGTCTACAGTGAGCGGACGATACGTCTTCCCGACAGCTTCTGGTGCTTCGATCCGCTGGAGAATCGGGACATTCCCGTCAATTCGCTCCCGGCTCTGGAGACGGGGTTTGTTACGTTCGGGTGCCTGAATACTTTTTGCAAGGTCAACGACGGCGTTCTCGCCCTCTGGGCTCAGGTGCTGCTGCAGGTGGAAAACTCGCGACTGCTGCTGCTGGTCCCCCACGGGAGCCATCGGGAGCGGACGCTGGAGCGCCTCTCCCAGGAAGGGATTGAACCCGGGCGAGTCGAGTTTATTCCGCGTAAGTCTCGCCAAGGGTATCTTCAGCTATACCACGGCATCGACCTGAGCCTGGACAGTTTTCCCTACAACGGCCACAGCACCAGCCTGGACTCCTATTGGATGGGCGTTCCCGTGATAACGCTGGTTGGCAAAACAGTGGTTGGACGTGCCGGGCTTTCGCAGTTGACCAATCTTGGCCTGACGGAACTGATCGCCCACACGCCGGAACAATACGTGCGGATCGCGATGGAGTTGGCCAAGGACTTGCCAAAGCTCGGAGAACTTCGTTCAACTCTCCGCCGGCGGATGGAACAATCGCCGCTGATGAATGCGCCCAGATTCGCCCGCAATATCGAGGCGGCTTATCGCGAGATCTGGCGGACCTGGCGTGAAACGGTTTCCGCCAAGAGCTGACCGGATCGCGAAATCACACCGGCAGTATAAGATTGCTCCGCTCCTGGCCCAAGTCACGATCCAACAGGCCTTCGATCCGGCAATGCGGCACCATCGGGGCGGGCGGTTGCCGGAGGCAGAGCAGCTTTACCGGCAGATCCTCGCCCGCCACCCGGCTCATGCCGGTGCAATGCACAATCTGGGAATGATTGCCCATCGCATGGGACGCAAAGACCTTGCAGTCGATTTGATCCGCCGGTGGGATTGGAATTGGTCGATCTGGGACCGGAGCTGATCGACTTTGCGGACACCGCGGCCGTGATGTCATTGATGGACCTGATCATTACCACCGATACCTCCGTGCCGCATTTGGCGGGGGCACTGGCCAGGCCGGTGTGGGCAATGCTTCAGTTTGTGCCGGAATGGCGGTGGCTGCTGGAGCGAGAGGACAGCCCCTGGTATCCATCGATGCGATTAACCGGATTGTGGTGGAATCAGGGGCCGCACGAGAAGTTCAGGGACCGTTTGCCGACGGCTTGATACAGGGGCCACCAAGGTCAGTTGCCCGCCAGTTTGACCAGGATTCGGCGGGTGCTTTGCACAATCACGGCGGCGACCTTGATGACATGGGTTCGCCAGGTGCAGGGCTGGCCGACGCGGAGCACTTCCGGCAGGGTTTTATCATCGCGGGCGGCGTTCAGGAGGTTCATGGCGGCGGCGTGCAGCAGAAGGCGGAAGAAGTTGGCCATGAAGCGGTGACAGCTCAGGCGGTCCATCTTCAATCCATTTTTCATCTCGTCCATGCGCTGTTCGCTTTCGCCGCGTTGGATGTAATCGTCGTACTGGAGTTGGCCGTCCTCGGATGAGACGACTGCCGGCCGATTGGTGACGACGAAACGCAAGTTGGTTCCCTGCTCGTGGCACTCGGCCTTGGCGACGAGGGTGCGAGTACGGCCCCACGTTTCGGCCTGGTACTGGAAGCAATCGAACAACCGCTGCTTTTGCTGCGATTGTTCGTACCGTTCGACGGCTTGCTCCATCAGGCCCTCGGTGAGTGTCTTGAGCCGGGCATTGGTGGAGAATCCGAAGGTGTAAGTCAGCCCGTTTTGCTCGCAAACCTCGTACATTTTGGGGATGCCGAAGCCCGCGTCGCCGCGGACGTGAGCGGAAGGCAAAGCCTCCGCAATGGCGATGTCGGGACGTTCTGCCCGCAGGGCGTTGACGACCCGCATCAGATCGTCCTCGGCCCCCAGCGCCGCGTGAACCGTCCCCGGCCGCAGCCAGGCGACAAACACGTGCGCGGAGGCTTTGCCTTCCGCCTTGGTCGTCGGCTCGGAGAGGATCAGGGGAAAGTATTGGTATTGTCCGAAGTATCCGTGGAAAAGCGTGAGCTGTTGATGGCCATGGGTGGGATCATCCGTGGGATCCAGATCGAGCGTGATCGATGCCGGTAGTAAGCCGCCGTGTTTCTGTTTCAATCGTTCGATGCCGGTGGCGATGGTGAAGTCGATCAACTTCTGCAAAACCGCCGGCGTGGCCAGGTTCTCAAAGCGGTTGAGCGTCGGCTGGCTGGCCAACGCCTTGTCATCCGGGAGGCGGTCGGCGATCAGCTTGAAAACCGGATCGTCTCGCAACGTGTCGTGATCGTTGCAGTCCTCGTAGCCGGCCAGGATGCCGAAAACCCTCTGCCGCAACATCGAATCCAGCGACTGCTCCCGCGAGGGTTTGGGATCGTATAGACACCGGGTCATGCGGGCGGTGTATTTCCATCGCTGATCAAACTGCCGCAGCGGCAACAGCCCGGCATCGCAAGAAAGTTGACCTTCCGAGGGCTGGACAACGACCGGCAAATCTGGGAGAAAATCGAACGAAAGCTGCTGTGCACCCTGCGACGACATACGCGGCCTCCTTGCTGGGCTTAACTCTTCTTGGTCGAATGAATTAAACCACAAAGAGGCCCGTCGCGCGCGGGGGTCAAAGAATAATTCGGGCTAATGATGCGGTGTTTATCGATGCCGCCGGTCAGACGAGCAGCCCTTGCGAAGTAGCTTTCGAATTACGTCATTGGTTATCGGATTTGCGTCGGCGGCGGTGTCGCCGCGCCAATCCGCCGATGGCGCCCAGGGCCAGCAGACCCATTGAGGCCGGCTCCGGAACGCTTGTCAGGCTGATGCCGTTGGCTGCGGCGAAGGCGTCCAGGGCCGCGACGTCGCCGGCCGACACGGCCGCGCCGCTGTCGCTTTGGTTGAAATTCGCCGCCAGGTCGGTGAAGTCGGCGGCGTTGACTATTCCGTCGAAGTTGAAATCGCCCTGGTCCCAACCGGTGACGGTCTGGTTGAAGTTGGCCGCCAGAATGGTGAAGTCGGCGGCGTTGACTATGCCGTCCAGATTGGCGTCGCCGAGAAGCGTGTAGGCCACTTCGATTTGGCCGGAGACCAGGCCGGAAACCTTGCCGTCCGCCCCGTCGGCATAGCCGAGGCCGTAGGACAGGCCGTTGGTCTTGGTCTGGGCCGCCGTGGAAATGATGCCCGGGCCGTTCCAGTGGCCGCCGTTGTAGCCGGAGGCGATGTAGTTGGCGATGGTCGAGAACGGATCGGTGGCGCCGTAGGTGATGATGATGTGGTTGTTGTTCACATCGAGTTGGCCGGTGCCGGTGATCGACACCGACGTGAGGTCGATGGTGCTGGTGACGGCGGGGCCGGTGCCGCCGGAGACGCCGGATGCCAGCTTCACGGTTCCAGCGGTGATGCTCATGCTGCCGACGCTCAGGGCCGTGCCGAGGGTCAGCGTACCAGTGCCGGATTTTGTGAACGCCCCGGCATCGGCGATTATGCCCGTGCCGGTGATGGTGTAGTCGCCCAAACTGTTGTTCACGACAATGGATGCCGGAGAAACGGCGGAGTTGAGCGTCACGTTGTAGGCATTGGGATTATACCCTTCGTTGGAGGTGGCGTTGTTGGAGTCGTTAAACGTGACATTGTCGCCATCGGCGTAGAGCGTGGCAGCGGAGCCGTTGTTCCAGTTGTAGTTGCTGATATCCCAGGTCTGGCCGTCGCTTGGAGCGGTGCCGCCGGCGTTGTTCCAGGTCAGCGACGCCGGTCCGACGAGGGCCCCGGAGACGGTGACGATGAGGTTGTTTCCGCTTACGGAGGGCGTGAGGGTATCAGGTCCGATGACGGTCGGGGTAAGGTCGAGCGAGCCGGTCCCGCTCAGGCCCGTGCTGGTAAGAATCGTAAACACCGAGCCGGAAACAGGCGCGCCGGAGAGCGTGAAGGTAACCGTGGCATCGCCGGCAAAACTGGCGGTTCCGCCGAGGGCGAGCATGCTGGCGGAATTTGTGCCCACGTCGAATTGAAGGTTCCCGCCGTTATCGGTGAGGCTGCCATCCGCGCTGAGCGTGGAACCGGCCAGACCGGGGGCGATGGTTCCGTAGTTCAGGGTGATGCCGGAATGAATCGTGCCGGTGCCGGCCAGCGTGCCGCCGCTGACGTTGACGTTGGGAGCCGAGCCGACGCCGTGATAAAGCTCTCCGCTGACGGCGAGCGTTCCAAGAAAAACGTTGGTTTGGCCGGAGTAGGTGTTGATGCCGCTCAGGGTGGTGGTGCCGCTGCCGGCTTCGACGACGGCTCCCGCGCCGCTGATCACGCCGCTAAGGATAATGTTGTTGGATTGGCAGAAGAAAAGCGATCCCTCATCATCGACATTGCCCGTTGCGGGGATGCTGCCGTAGGCGCTGTAGCCGCTTCCTCCGCCCGGGCCGCCAACCTGAATCGTGCTGCCGCTGGCGATGGTGGTGCCACCGCTGTAGAAGTTGTTGGTCCCGATCAGGAGGAGGGTTCCGCCGCCGTTCATGTCAAGGCCCGCGCCGTTGATGCCGGCGCCGCCGAGGCTTTCGATTGCGGCGGTTTGTCCGGAGGCGGGGAGTACGAGGGAACCGTATTGGAGGGGAGTGCCCGCGCCGATGCCGCTGTCATTGACGTTTAGGATGCCGTTGACCAGCTGCAGCTCTCCGCCGATTTGGACGACGGCGCTCCCGCTGACAGAGAATATCCCGAATCCACCGGCGCTATAGCCGACGTACGCATCGGAGGCATTAAGCGTTCCGCCGGAGATGGAGAATTGTCCCACGCTGCTATATCCGACGACCAGCGTAGAGGTGGTTAGCGTCCCGCCGGTTTGAGTGAATGTTCCGGCGCCTCCGGCGCCACCTGCCCACCCGCCCACGTCGATCTCTGCAGAGTTTAGCGTACCAGCGTTGTTGAGGGTGTAACTGCCCGTGCCGCCAGCTTGGACGGCGACGACGAGCAGCCCGGACTCCCCCGCAATGGAGTTCGTGCCGCCATTTTGAATAAAACTGCCGCTGCCGAACCCCCCAATATACTCATCGGCTCCCCCAACAATACCATTGGTCAAGGTGTAACTGCCCGCGCTGCCGGCAAGAACGCCGAGGCTCAACCCTCCGTCGGTGTTCGTACCGCCGTTCTGCGTGAAAGTCCCTGTGCCGCCGTATCCGATCTCCTCGCTGCTCGCATTTAGCGTGCCGTTGGACAAAGTGTACTCGCCGGTACTGCCGGAAAAGTAAGTGACATCCAAATATTGGCTGACCGTATTCGATCCGCCATTCTGGTTGAAGGTGCCGCTGCCTGCAGCTCCAATGTACTCAATAGGCGAAGAGAGGGTGGCGCCGTTGGCCAAGGTGTAACTGCCCGCGCCGCTGGTGTTGTTGCCGAGGTAAAACCCAAAGGTCGATGTCGATGCTATGGTATTCGATCCGCCGGTTTGGTTGAACGAGCCGACGCCGGTATTTCCGATGACCTCGTAGTCGCTGACGTTGAGGTTGTTGGCTGACATCAACAATGTGTTGGTCCCGCCGCCGGTGGCATCGACCGTCACGGTATTGTAAGTCAGCCCCAGGGCGCTGTTGAACGTGATCGTCTGTGAGCCGGTGAAGGAAGTGGTGATAGAGACATCCTGCCCGGCGGTGGGCGCGGCGTGTGAACTCCAATCCCCGGTGGTCGTCCAGTTGCCGCCCGTGGTGCTGGTCCAAGTATCAGTCGCGGCCTGCGCCGAGCGAATCGGCCAGAGGGCCGCGGCAGCCGCCGCCAAAAAAAGCCCCGAACCCAGACGCTTCCGTCCGCGCGCATGCTGCTTGTTCATTTTCCTACCTCCCGAATGATTGCCCAAATGCCAAGACGGAACGAAGTGTCCGACCTTTTTAGCGACCGCAGTCTACCAACGCCGGAGCAAGAACACAAAAGAATTTTGCAGACTCCTGAAAGAGATAGCCCGGAGGTGAGGTTGTTCAGCAAAGGCGAATCAGGGGTCGCCAATCAATAGCGGGATCGCGCGGGCCGGTTCAAAATCCCTCGGTCCATCAGCCCTGCATTCCGCCGCACAGTCCGCGTCGTCGCCGGCGGAGAATTCCCAATCCAGCCATCACCACAATGGACCCGCTCGCCGGCTCCGGCACACTGGAAGTCGGTAAGGACAATCCGTTGGCTGCGGCGAAGGCGTCCAGGGCCGCGACGTCGCCGGCCGACACGGCCGCGCCGCTGTCGCTCTGGTTGAAGTTCGCCGCCAAGTCGGTGAAGTCGGCGGCGTTCACCAGTCCGTCGTAGTTGAAGTCGCCCTGGTCCCAGCCGGTGACCGGCTGGTTGAAGTTCGCCGCCAGGATGGTGAA
>JBEKEC010000020.1:0-76190 GCA_050014015.1 Tepidisphaeraceae bacterium | reverse complement strand
GCCAAGGCAACTTGGTCTTCACTACATTGGGATTTGCGACGAGGAACCCGCGCCCGGAACCAGCCACGCCAATTCCGCCCCTCGAAAAAAACTATTAGCCTCCAACTGACGAAGTTGGGCTAATCCACTGCGCGTATCTCGCGGTTCTGAGGCAAAAAAACCCGCGCGCCCCGTTAAGGGCGCTCGGGGTATTTCTCCCATTTTCATTTACCGGCGCGATCGGCGAAGCATCAGCAGAGCCATGGGTGCCAGCAATGCCAGAGAAACCGGCTCGGGAACGACGGTTACCAGGAACCTGTCCCCGTCATCGCTGAACGGGGCGGCGTCGTAGGTGAACGCCGTCAGCACCGGCGTTGTCGGGAAGAATGCGGAGTTACCGTACACCGATGCCGGCGAGTCCGTGCTGGTGAATCCAAAGCCTGAAAGCGAATTGCCGGCGGTTGCATCCGCGGCGGGTGACGAAGCAAGCCATTGGATGGCGTACCCATCACTGGCGCCCCCATGAGTGATATTGTCGGTCCAACCAGAGGGGTTGGTGACCGTCAAAGGCGAACTGTCCAGGAAGTCTTGGCCGGGAACCCAGGAAAACCAGAAGGTTCCGATAGGGCTCGGGCTGGCGGCGCTATCGCTCAGCGTCAGGGCGTAGGAATTCGTCGGGCCGGTTGAGACCGTGGTAATCGTGGCCGACGATACTGGCGGTGATGCGGCGGCGGCTTGGCCAGTGACGCCGGCGGTTAAACCCATGGCTGCAAGTGCGGCCAGAAAACGAATAGGACCCATGATGATTCTCTTTTTTCCGATTGCCTATCGAGGCCATGAAGGTTTGCCGCGGCACATCGCTCGCGACCGGATGGAGAAAGTAATTGATTTCTTCGGATCGAAGTGAATCCTGCAAAGAATGCAGTAACTCAGCGGAAGAAGTAGGCGGACCTTGTATTGACGTACGCGTGCAGGTCCGGCTCTTTGAGATCGACGTGACCATCCCGGTACAGGACATTGATTCGAACGTCGCCGACGTGTGCCGATGCCGTGCCGCAGTACCACGGTTGCAGCGATGTGCTGGTGTCGAAGGAGGGGATCATCCAGCGGCGACCATGGTTAAACGTATAAGTGCCGTTAGTTTGGTAGCTTGCGACGTCCGCCATCAGCGGGGGGTTGGAATCGATCCCGGTTCCCGTGAAGGTGTTGTGAGACAGCCGCGTCACTTCAAACGGCGCCCCGTTTGGATTCTGTCCCCCGGGGGCCTCGGTCTCCTGGATGTTTCGGCCCATCCAAACATAGCCAAACCCGACCCAATATTCCGTCAGATCCTCCTCGCCCTCGGCGACTGTCTTGGGGTTGTCAGGCAACGAATCCGTGCTGGCCCGCGCCGCCAACTCCGAGCCTTCGCCGTAGGGAAATGCGCTGGGTCCCTGATCGGCCAAGGGGGACGACGGGCAGATGAATAATCTCTGGTTCGCGCCATAGTCGTCCACGAGGACGAAGTAGTCCTTGGTGTACATCCACGTTGGCATCCAGCCCCCCGCCCCCGAAGCTGGAGTGTCCTGAGCTTCCGGAACGCGGCCGTTGTGGTCATTTGCAAAGAGGATTACGAATTGCCCCATCTGGCGCAGGTTGTTTGCGCACGCCACCCGATTGGCCGACTCACGGGCCGTCGACAGCGCTGGAAGCAAGATTGCGATCAGCAGCACAATAATGCCAATCACAATCAGGAGTTCGACCAACGTAAACCCTCGGCCGGCAGACCGTCGTCCTGGATGTGGCCGGGTGCGTGTCACTTGCTGCACAAGATTTCCCCCTCCCCATGTACTCAGGGGGAGGGTTGGGGTGGGGGTCGAACGTCGATTGGCCCACCAAACCCCCACCCTGACCCTCCCCCGGAGTACCAGGGGAGGGGAAGAAGAGGGCTTGCAGAATGTGTCACGCACCCGATGTAGCCGGGAACCGGGCTTCATGAGCAGAAGTATATGCACCTAGTTGTGTTCAGATGGTTAACACCGGTTTAAGAGATGAGACCCGATACTGTCTAAGCGGATCATTTGAAGATGGTTATGTCGCACCATCTCCCAACCATTCAGATATGGACTGCAAACTTTGCAGTTCTTTTGCCGGCCCAAGGGGCTCGCACGGTACAATCCACGGCGGGTTCTAAAGCAACCTTATGATGAGCCTGCGGCGAAAAATCCTCTTCAAAGATGCGGTCTTGTTTGTCAGCCTGCTGCTTATGATCGCCGGCTCGATGTTCGGGCTGTGGCGGCAGCGCGAGCACGTTCACGCATCCTTGAACGAGTACTCCGCCCTGCACCATGTCGAGTTGGCCGAGGCTCGGCTGCTTGCTTTCCAGCAGGCGGTGCGCAGCGGTGCGGTGAATCAACCGGACGCGATCACCGACCTGCGGGCGGCTCTGTCGGCGATGACCGAATACAAAGCCATCCTGAGTCAATACGACAGCATCCTTCCACCAGAGATCACGCCGGACCTCCAATCGCTCGCCAGGACAAAGACCAGGAGCATTGTGACCGGGCTTGCACAGTTGACGAGGCAGCTCCAGACGCCAACGTCGCACGGCGCCGCGCATCCGGAGGGCGCGGCGCCGCCCGACCCGGCTGCCGTATCCGCCACGGTCGATCAATTGTCCGGCGAGCTGATTGATCTGCTGGCGACGTGCAATGGATTCGTCCACCGCACCCAACTCGCATCAGACACGGACCTTCGCGTCACCACCGTCGCCGTCGCTTCAATCGCGGGCTGTACTGTAGTGATTGCACTTTTGGCCAGCGGCTGGCAGTACCGCAAAATAGTCGTTCCTCTACAGCGCCTTCGAGTATGGTGCAGGCGCGTTGCGTCGGGCGACTTTTCAGTTCGGTACCAGCCTACCGCCGAACGCGAATTTCAGGAGCTGGCTCGCGACGTGAACAAGATGGCCGATGAACTCAACGCCTTTTATCGCAAGCTCGAGTCCATGGTCGCGCTCAAGAGCCGCGAACTGGTGCGCTCTGAGCGCCTGGCGAGCGTCGGGTATCTTGCCGCGGGCGTCGCCCACGAGATAAACAATCCCTTAATCATCATGTCCGGCTATGCCGAGTTGTCTCTGAAGCGCCTCCGGAGACTCTCGCCCGACTCGGTGGATGCCGAGGTTGCAAAACACCTGGAGATCATTCGCGGTGAAGCCTTCCGATGCAAGGAGATCACTCAGAAGCTCCTGTCGCTGGCCAAGGGGAATGGTGACGTCCGCGGAATTATCTCGTTGGGCGATGCGGTGGCGGAAGTCTCGAAGCTGGTGCGCGGATTGAAGACCTTCCGCGCGAAAAATCTGGAAATAGCCATTGATCCCCAGGAAAGACTGCTTGTCCGGGCCAACCTCGCCGAGATGAAGCAGGTGTTGCTGAACTTGCTCATCAACGCGATTGAAGCCGTGGAGTCGGGACCCGGAAACGTCGTCGTTGAAGGCCGGCGCACAGGGAATTGGGTTGAGGTGGAAGTATCCGATAATGGCCGGGGGATGAGCGGAGAAACCATCGAACGGGTTTTCGAGCCCTTCTTCACGAATAAAAGAGGCGCCGACGAGCCTGGCACCGGGCTGGGGCTTTCTATCAGCCACGCCATCGTCACCGATCACGGCGGTGAGATTCTCGTCCAAAGCGACGGGCTGAACCGAGGCAGCCAGTTCACGGTTCGACTTCCCTCGGCGGTCCTGGATCTGGCGCCGACCGTTACGCAAGACAGACAGCCGGTCGCGGAGCCTGCCGTATGACGCACCACCAGCCACCGGAACGGATTGAAGATTGCGATTCGCCCGGCATACTCTCGCCGAGATCGGCCAGCCAGCGGGTGCTGATCGTGGAAGATGAGCGGCGGCTGCGAGAGATGCTGCACGCTTCCATCCTTGAAATGGGACTTCATCCTACCGGCGCTTCGTCCGGCGAATCCGCCCTGAAATTGGCGAGCCAGCAATTCTTCGCCCTTGCCGTGGTCGATCTGAATCTTCCGGGAATCAACGGGCTGGAACTCTGCGAACGCTTGCTTCAGCAAAACCCTCATCTTCAGATCGTTATCCTCACGGGATTCGGCGATCTGGATGCCGCCCGGCAGGCAATCCGCCTGCAAGTGGTCGACTTCCTGATCAAGCCCTGCGGCATGGACGACCTGGAGAACGCGCTGAACCGCGCCCGCCTGCGATGGCTCGACCGATCCGCGGTCGATTCCATCAGCCGAACGCCGCAGGCCATCGGGCAAACTCCTGCCGCTCCCGCGCCGCCCGCCGCGGCGGATGCGTCAACTCAGCGATCCATCGATGACATGGAGCGCGAACTGATTCTCGCCGCCCTGACGCGCCATCACGGCAATCGCCAGGAAGCCGCCGCCGAATTGGGCATCAGCGTTCGAAAGCTCTACTATCGAATCCATCAATATCAGGCGCTGGGTCTCATCACTCCCGATTAGAGAGCCTCGCAATCCCGTCTGAAATTGCTGCCGTTTTGGTGTCGATAAAATCCCGCACGTTGGCGGCATAAACCCACCCCGCCGCGCCGCTGCCCCATACGGCGGCTGCTCCGCTGCGGTCACCTGATCACCTGTTCACCTGATCAAAGTCGTCTGCTGCGGTGACGACGACGCATTAGGCCAAGCAGGCAGGCGCCGATGAGGGCGACCGATGAAGGCTCGGGGACGGAGATCGCACCGATGAGGCCGTTCGTCGCGTCGGCGGTGTATCCCGAGGAGAAATAGAGGATGTTCGGTGAACCGGCGCTCGAACCGTTACCGAACGTCAGGCCCCATAATTGTTGCTCGCTAAACAGGGAATCCGTGTTGAGCGTGATCTGACCCTGCTGGACGCCAGAGAGGGAATAGGCGTTGATTGTGCCATCGCCGCCGTTATTTCCAACGAGCAGGTCGCCTCCGAAATCTCCCCACCCCGCGGGGGCAAGGGCAATGCCCCACGGCGTCTGAAGATGCGTGCCGGTCGGATCGGTGATCAAGCGGGTGATCATTGTGCCGTTTGTGCTGAATTCGTCTACGACTCCGCCAAGGGCTTCATTGGGGTTTGCGTAGGTGACGAACAGGGTGCCGTTGATGTTCTGGACATTGAAAGCCGTGAAGCCCGCGGGGAGGCTGGGATCGGTGAGAGCGCCGACCTGTTGCCACAGGTTATTAAATATATCGACGTTGCCGCTGTTCTGATCGGCGGCATAGATCTGAGCTGCGCCGCTCGAGGTGTTTCCGATCGCCAGGCCGGTGAACGATGCGCCTGCAACCGTCGCCGTGATGGCCGAACTCGACAGCCCTCCGCGCCAAGCTGAGATCGAGGAGTCCAGGTTGTCGAAAATGAATGATGCCTTGCCGCCGCTAACCTGAAAGTCGGTCGCACCCGTTGTGACCCCCGGCGCGGCTATGCTCACTTGGCCTGTGGGGCCGTTCGCGGCGCTTGGCGCAGCACCCCCGATGTTCGCAACGCCCTCAGTCAGCACAGTCGCTGAGCTGGAGGCGCCCGTGATTTTGTAGACCGTCGCGGTTCCTGAACCCTGATTGGAGACCCAAAGCGGGCTGCTCGCGGAGAAGGCCAGGCCCCACGGGTCTATTAAGTTGGGATCGGTGATCGGCGCCACGCCGGGCTCGTTGGAAATCAAATTTGTCTCAACGTAGTCGGCCCGGGCCTGACCGGCTGCCAAACTAACAGGTGCTAACAGCGCCAATACGCGGTAGTAATGCCGTCGATTCATGTTCGCCTCCTGAACAATTTCCCTTTTCGCAGCCACTATGCCGCCACGCGGCGGCACGCTGCCTTTCCTATGGTCATATTGACCACGTGTATATACCCCATCGGCATTCGCCCAAAACGATAACTGCAAAGATTGCAGGCGCGATTGTGAGCAAAAAGACCCGCGCTTGAGACATGATGAATCCCGCGCAACTACCTTAAATTGCCTTCTCCTGAAATTTCTCCAGGTCCGCTGATTTCCGTAACTTCCGCCTTTGTTATTGTCGTATCCCCATACCAATCAATAATGCCCAGGCCATAGTTACCCGGACCGCTCAGCCAACTCGGCACTTGGTCAAATTCCCACGACGACATCTGACGATCGAACGACTTCTGGCCGTTTATGATGATCGTCAACCGATCGTCCCTTACGGCAATGCGTCGCTTTCGGATATACAGTTGTTCTCAGTTTCGACACTTCAGCAAACAGTCGCTCTTGTGCGGGCCGACCGCTCGCCGAAAGTCGCCAAGGCCATGCAACTTTTCGCGGACCTACAGCCGCAGCTTACTGAAGCCGGCACCCTGAATAATCCCACAATCCGAACCTCGCTACAGCACATTCTTGAATTAGCTCCCAATCACCTTTCGGCCAAGTACTTACTTGCCGTTAGCGACGATACCGCGCCGCGATACCTGTCACGCGGCGCCACGATTGCCGAGCTTGACGCACTGAAAAATCCATATCCGCGCCGCATTACTCGAATCGAATCCCCACCCCCGATTCCAACCTCCGATCATGCCGCCACCGCACCACACCGTAGCACCCTGTCGATGCCAACCGACGGCATCCGCCGAGGAGACAGGATGCCGTTGAGACACCGCGCGCTCCGTGCGGCCAGAGGGAAAAGAAACCGGCGATTTTTCTCTTGCAAATCAGGGTTGCGTTAGGTATTAGTTAACCCATGGGCGGGGCTCTGTCGCTGACTGCGCGCGCCAGGGTCTTGCCGGGTTCGATTTCGTGGAGGAATTGTCGGTGCGTCAGCTTCCCCAGTTTAGCCGGCGGGCTTGCCCGCCATATTCTCTGCAAACGCGGATACCGACCAGCTGCCGATTTGCCAGCCGTTCCGGTGTCATGTCCAAAATTGGCTTTCTTCTGCTCGACTCTCTCGCGCAGCGGGGGGGAGGGGGGTAATGGGACATTCAGGGACAAAGCGGGACATTTTCAGACGCAAAAACAGAAAAATCGTCCCGCTTTTACGACATGCGAACGGTTGAATTGAACCGCGGAAATCGCGGAGGGGAAAATTAACTTCCAACCACAGATAACACGGATGTACACGGATAATCTTTGAATCCATCCGTGAAATCCGTGCAATCCGTGGTTCATCTTCTTCCCCCCTTTTTTCTCCGCGGTAATATTTTGCCCCGCGAATGAGAAAGCGGTCGGTTTGAGTTTTTTGTGAGAATGAGGTCGCCTTGGAAACGCCCAACGCCGGACTCCGCGTTTTCTTGACACGGATTTTCGCCCCTCTTAAGATCGCTGCCGCGGAGTTTTCACTGGTTCCAGCCGTCTTGTACTTCTGCACTCACTGTTTACGGAGGCCAGCATCATGATGCGGTTATCCCGTGTCTTTACGAGTTTTACCTTGGCCTGCTGCCTGGCAGCGCCGGCCTCATGGTTTGCCGTACGCGCCGATGACACTACCTCGCCGCCGGCAAACGTCCCAACCCCCGTTCCCGGCGACACGACGCCGGCGCCCGCGACCCCGGCGGCGACGCCGGATAACACCGCTGCGCCGTCCGAGCCTTCAGCCACCACCCCGCCCGCCGAAACCACCGCGCCGCCCGCGGCGAGCGCCGCCGAGCCGGAGGCGAAGCTCACCCTCGACGATCTGACGGACACCTTCTGGCATTACGGGAAGATTGCCCGCTACGACCTGGCCGCCGATGCCGGACAGAAAATCCTTGATTCCGGCGCCGACGCCAGTGCGATTCTGATGTCTTTTGAGGCCGTCGCCGCTCGCCACAACGACTCGATCGACACCTGGATGCTCCGCTGGAAATCGCTGCCCATCAGCGATGCCGCGCAGCGTGCCTCCGTGCAGTCCATGCGACAGGTTACGGCCAAGCTGGACGATCTCATCGCCCAGGGCTACGCCGCACGCCGCAGCGATCCCAATTTCATTCGCCAGACCGTCTATGAAATGTCCATCGGGACCCGGGCCTACGACAACAATTTTCCGCGTCTGGCCCAGAGCGGCGAAGTGGCGGTGAAGGTGCTGATCGACATCCTTCGTGATCCGGGGCAAAACCAATACCACGTCACGGTCCGGCGAATCCTGCGCGAGCTTGGCCGAAAGGCCCTCAACCCGCTCCTCGCCGCCACGGAAATGAGGGATTTCGATACCCTCATCGACGTCATCTCCGTCCTCGGCGACATCGGGTACGACGCGTCGATGCCGTATCTTGCCCGCCTGGCGGCTTCGCCCGACGTCCCGGATGCCATCCGCGTCGCATCGCGAAAAGCGCTCTATCACATTGGTCTGGATCGAAACGCCATCGTGCGCCCAAGCGACCTGTTTTTCAACCTCGCCGAAAAATGCTACTACGGCAAATCCGACCTTGAACCGGCCGGCGATAAGATTTCGTTTATCTGGTACTGGACCGACGACGAGGGCCTGAAGCGAAAGGAAGTGCCCACGCCGATCTTCGACGATCTGCTGACGATGCGAGCCTGTGAATACACGCTGAAGCTGGATCCCACCTCCGGCGCGGCGGTCAGCCTTTGGCTTACCGCCAACACCAAGCGCGCGTGCGATCTCCCGGCGGGAGCGATCGACCTCACCCATCAGGGCGATCCCGACGCCAATTACTACAACGTCTCCGCCGGCGCCAACTATCTCAACGATGCCCTGTCGCGCGCCACCCATGACCGCACGGCGGCCGTCGCACTGAAACTCTGCCAGTCGCTCCGCGACATCACCGGCTTGAACAATCTCAGCGGCAACGCGATCACGCCGCTGATGGATGCTCTTTACTTCCCCAACCGGCAGGTGCGCTACGCGGCGGCGTTCGCCCTGGCGCAATCGTTGCCCAGCAAACCATTCGCCGGCTCTGACCGCGTCGTGCCGCTGCTGGTTGAGGCGGTGAATCAGAGCAGCAAGCCCGGCGTGCTGGTGGTTGCCCCGTCGACCGGCGATTCGCTTAAGGCGGGCGATCTGCGCGATGCCGTGCAGGGCCTGGGGTATCCGGTGGTCGTCGCCGGCACCCCCAGCGATGCCGCCGCCGCCGCAATTACCCTGCCCACCGTCGACCTGATCATCATCTCCGAAGACAGCGACGTGCGGAAAATGATCGATCTGGAGCAGCACATCGCACGGCTTCAGGGTGCTTCAATGCTGGTGTTGACCCACACGGTCGAAAGCCCCTACGCCGTCGCCAGCGCGACCGATCTTCTGATGAATGCCGCGGTCATGCCCGCCAAGGAAGCGCTCAAGGACGCACTGAAGACCGACATCGACGCCGCCCGGGTTCATTCCGGCACGGCCGTCATGTCCGAAAAAGACGCATCCGACGTCGCGCTTGAGGCGGCGGCGCTGCTGGAAAGACTGGCGATTACCCGTGGCCACGCATTCGACATGTCCGTCGCCGAGGCCGGCCTCCTGACCGCTCTGAGCGATTCCAGGCCCCAGATCGCCACGGCGTCCGGCCGAGTGCTGGCCACGCTGAATTCCGACAGCGCGCAGAACGGTCTGGCGATGAAAGCCAACGCCGCCGCGACGCCCCCGGACGTGCGCGTCAGCTTCTACAAGAGCGTGGCTGAAAGCGCCAAGCACATTGGAAATCGTCTGGGGGCCGAGCAGATCGCGGGAGTGGAAAAGGCGGTGACGGAAAGCAAGGACGCCGCCATCCGCGACGCCGCCGCGGAGGCCCGCGGCGCCCTCGATCTGCCCGCCGACGCGGCGCGAACGCTGATTCTCAAGCAATCCCGCGTTTAACCCGGCTCGATCACCACGGCCGTGCCGTAGCACAGCACTTCGGTCGCGGATACCGCTTTGCCGCCGATCTCGGAGGCGTCGTAGCGAAATCCCACGATGGCATTGGCCCCAACGGCCAGCGCATGTTGGATCAGCAGGTCATACGCCTGCTGGCGCGTCTGCTCGCACATTTCGGTGTACGCCCCGATCCGCCCGCCGATGATCGACTTCAAACCGCCGAGGATTCCCTGCGAGATCGTCGGCGCTCGCACGATCAGCCCGCGCACCACGCCGAGATATCTGGCGATTCGATACCCCTCGATCGTGAACGTGGTCGTAACGGGGATATGCGGCCCGCCGCCGGAATACGGGATGGTGGTTGGATTGCTCATGGCTCGGAGGATACCGCGGGGGAGGACAAATCCGAAATTCGAAACTCGAATGACGAATCAAATTCGAAATTCGAATGACGAGACAATCCCGTTTCGAGTTTTGGTCATTCGAATTTGATTCGTCATTCGAATTTCGAGTTTCGAATTTTCCATGGCTCCATGCCCTCTGTCTCAACCGCCCAAATACGCCCTCTTCACCTCCGGGTTTTCCAGCAGATTCGCCGCGGAATCCGCCAGGATCACTCGCCCGCTTTGCAGGACGTAACCGCGGTGGGCCACGGTCAGGGCCATGTGCGCGTTCTGCTCCACGAGAAAGAGGGTCGCGCCGCGCTGATTGAGTTCACGGATGATCTGAAAGATCTGCCGCACGACCAGCGGCGCAAGACCCAGGGACGGCTCGTCGAGCAGAAGCAGCCGCGGCTTGCCCATCAGCGCCCGCGCCATCGCCAACATCTGCTGCTCGCCGCCGCTGAGCGTCCCGGCCCGCTGGTGCTTCCGCTCCAGGAGCACGGGGAACAGCCCGAAACATCGCTGAAGTTCCTGTTCGATTTCCCGTCTGCCGTGCAACACGAACGCCCCCAGCATGAGATTGTCCCGAACCGTCAAATCCGCGAAAATCTGCCGCCCCTCCGGCACGTGGCTGATCCCCAGTTGCACGATCTGGTCCGTCCGCATTCCCACCAGTTCCCGCGTGGCCCCGAAATATTCCAGGGTTCGGCTTCCCTGCGATTGGGCCGTCGGCGGACACCAGGTGACGTTCCCGCTTACCGGCTTGAGCAGCCCGCTGATCGTTCGCAGCAGGGTGGTTTTGCCCGCGCCGTTGGCGCCGATCAGCGCCACGATTTCCCCGGGCGCGATTTCGACCGACACGTCGTGAAGGGCCGTGATCGCCCCGTAGGCAACGGTGAGGTTGGTGGCGGAAAGCAGCATGCCGAGAACTCCATGGTGAAGCCCGAAATCCGAAATCCGAATGACGAATCAAATCCGAATGACCCAATGACGAAACGGGCCATTCGATCGTTCGTCATTTGGGCTTGATTCGTCATTCGGATTTCGGATTTCAGATTTCAGATTTTATCTCTTCCGCCTTTCCAAGATACGCCTCAATCACCTTCGGGTCATCCTGTATCTCCCTGGGCGTTCCCACCGCGATCGTCTCGCCGTGATCCAGCACCGTGATCCGCTGGCAGATCGACATCACCAGCTTCATGTCATGCTCGATCAACCAGATTCCAACGTGGAAACGCTCCTGGACCGAGCGAATCAATTGCATGAGTTCGGCCTTTTCGCGGGGGTTCAGTCCGGCGGCGGGCTCGTCGAGCATCAGGAGTTTGGGGCGCGTCGCCAGCGCCCGGGCGATCTCCAGCCGCCGCTGCAACCCGTACGCCAGCGCGCGCGCCGGATCGTCCAAGCGATCGACCAGATCAAACGTCCGCAGCAACTCGATCGCCTGTTCCTCGTGTGCCCGTTCTTCGATCTGGTGTTTTTTCGATCGGACCAGCGTTCCCAGAAACCCGTGGGCCACCGAGCGGTTGAACCCGATCAGCACGTTATCCAGCACGCTCAATCCACCGAAAAGCCGGACATTCTGAAATGTCCTGGCGATTCCCATCCGGTTAACCCGGAACGGCTTTTCCCCGGCGATGGACGCGCCGCCGAGCCGAACATCCCCGGCGGTGGGGCGGTAGGCGCCGGTGACGATGTTGAACACCGTGGTCTTTCCGGCCCCGTTGGGTCCGATCAGCCCGACTAATTCCCCCTGGTCGAGTACAAAGTCAAACCCCGCCAGCGCCCGCAGGCCGCCGAAGTCGATGCCGAGATTTTTGATCTCCAACAACGCCATCACCCCGCCAATTTGGGCTTTACCGCCGCGGCGGCGACGTGCTTGCGGCGCACCAACCACAATTCCCGGTTCCCCAGCAATCCCTCGGGCCTCACCAGCATCATCCCAATCAGCAGCAGCGCATAAATCACCAGCCGCCAATCCTGAAACGACCGCAATTGTTCCGGCAAATAGGTGAGCAGAATGGCCGCCAGCACCGACCCGGTGATGCTGCCCGATCCGCCCAGAACGACCATGACGACAATCTCTATGGATTTGACGAAATTGAAGTCGCCCGGATCGAGGTTTCCCGACAACGTCGCCGACAGCACGCCCGCCACTCCGGCGAAAAACGCCCCGATCACGAATGCGGCCACCTTGTAATTGGTCGTGTCGATCCCCATCGACCCCGCGGCGATTTCGTCTTCCCGGACCGCGAAGAACGGTTTGCCTTTGGCCGAATAAACCAGCCGGGCAATCACCACCACGCAGATCAAAGCCCACGCGTATGCCCAGAAAAAATTGGCGATATGCGGGATATTATGCAGCCCGGCTGATCCGCCGACCTCAAACGGCCCGATGGATTCGATCTGATTGAGAACGACACGGATGATTTCGCCAAACCCCAGTGTTGCGATCGCCAGATAATCCCCGCGCAAGCGCAGCGTCGGGATCCCCACCGCCAGCCCCGCCAGCGCCGCGGTGATTCCTCCCAGCACGGTGGCGCCCACAAACGCGGCCGGCAGCATCACGCCGACCAGATCATCATGATAATGTTTCAGCAGCACGCCCCCGGTGTACGCCCCAATTGCCATGAACCCCGCGTGCCCCAGCGAGAATTGCCCCGTGATGCCGTTGATCAGATTCAGGCTCACCGCCAGGATGATCGCAAACCCCATCCGAATGAGCACGTCGAGCACGTAATTGTCCATGTACTTGTCGAATGCCCCGCTGATCGGCCACAGCGCCGCAATGACGATTACGATTGCGCCATTGACGATCCAGACCGGAATCGGGTTTCGACGGGGCATTGGCATCGATTTCAAACCTTCTCCAACTCGGGTTTGCCGAGCAATCCGCTGGGTCGAACCAGAAGGATCAGGATCAGGACCACGAACGCCGCCGCATCCGAATAGCTGTTGTAATGCGCCGGCAGATATCCCTTCAGAAGCGTTTCGAGCAGCCCCATGAGAAATCCGCCCAGAAGCGCGCCGGGAATGTTGCCGATGCCGCCCAGCACGGCCGCGACGAACGCTTTGATTCCCGGGATCAATCCCATTAAGGGATCGACCTGCTGATATCGCAGCGCGTTGACCACCCCCGCAACCGCCGCCAACGCCGAACCCAGCACAAACGTCAGCGAGATCACGCGATTGATGTTAATTCCCATCAGCGAAGCCGTATCAACGCGGAATGACACCGCCCGAAGCGCTAGTCCCATTCGCGTGCGCAGCACGAACCAACTCAATCCCGCCATCATCGCCAGGCACAAACCAAAACTGATCAAATCCAGGTTCGTCACGATCACCGGCTGCGGCGAGGATCCCACCCATAGTTTGATCGCCGGGGTGATCTTCAACAATTCCGGCAAAGTTCGCGGGGTTGCGCCGAACACCAGCCGGTTTTGAAACAGATTCTCCAGCAACAGCGACACGCCGATGGCCGTGATCAGCGCCACCAGCCGCGGCCGATGGCGCAGCGGGCGATAACAAAGAAACTCGATCGCGAACCCCAGCCCGCCGCATCCCGCCATAGCCCCGGCGAAAATGATCGGCATCGATAGCCAAAGCGGCGCTTGCATTTCCGACATCTTCATCGCCAGCCCATACGCGATCACCGCGCCCACCATGTACACGTCGCCGTGCGCGAAATTGATGAGCCGTAGCACGCCGTACACCATGGTGTACCCCAGCGCGATCAGCGCATACACCGCCCCGATGGAAAGGCCATTGATCAACTGCTGTAGGAAAACGTGCATGTCAATTCAGCCGCGAAGACACGAAGTTCTGTGGCAAAAATGCATTTGCATTCAATCCGGCTGAATCGTGTCCGCCAAATGCGTTTTGCCCCCGCTGATTTCCAGGATCACGATCGGTTTCTTCGCGTTGTGATTTTCATCGATCGTGATATTCCCGCCCGCGCCGGGAAAATCCTTGGTTTGCGCGATCGCGTCCCGGATGGCATCGCGATTCGTCGATCCAGCCCGCTTGATCGCGTCGAACATGACCCTCGCCGCGTCGTATCCCGTGATCCCAAACGCATCCGGCACCGAGCCGCCATATTTCGCCTTGTACGCCGCGATAAATGCCTGGACGCTTGGCCGCGAATCCTCCGGCGAATAATGATTGGTAAAACAGCAACCCTCCGTATGCGAATCCAACTCCACCCCATCCCAGCCATCGCCTCCAAAAAATGGAACGTCAAACCCAAGATCGCGCGCCTGCCGCAGGATCAAATCGATTTCCGTGTAATATCCCGGCAAATATACGGCATCGGGGTTCTTCGACTGCGTGCGCGTGAGCTGCGCCTTGAATTCCTTGTCCCCGTCGCTGTAGGTTTCCTCCGCCACGATCTGCCCGCCCATTGCCGTGAACGTGTCTTTGAAGAATTGAGAGAGTTTTTTGCTGTAATCGGAATTGCTGGAAGAAAGCACCGCGACGCGCTTCCAATTCTTTCGAATCGCGAATTTGGCGCCCACCGAGCCCTGGAAATCATCGGTAAAACAGACGCGAAACACGTATTTGCGCCCTTGGGTCACGTCCGGATTCGTGCTCGATGGAGAGATCATGGGCACCTGCTCTTGCTCGCACACGCCCCCGCCGGCCAGGCTGCGCGTGCTGGCGACCTCGCCCAGAACTCCCACCACGTTGTCCCGGTCGATCAACTTCTTGACGACCGAAACCGCCTCATCCTGGTTTCCCTCATCATCCTCGGTCACCAGCCGCACCGGCTTGCCGAGCAGGCCGCCGTTGGTATTCTCCTCATCCACCGCCAGCATGATGCCATTATGCGTCCCCTGTCCAAACACCGCGTTGGCGCCGCTCAGCGATCCATATTCCCCGATGACGATTTCGCTGGATTCTCCCACCGGTTTCTTGCATCCGGCGATGCAAACCATCGCCGCAACCATTGCCCAGCCAATCATCCATCGCATCGGGTTCTCCACGTATTTCCGAGCCGCTTCCCCGTCGAAATGTAAACCCCCGCCTCACCCGCCGCAAGCCTCAACAAAATCCACCTCGCCCCAATGACAAATGACATCCCGCTCGCTACATTCCCCACGCATGTCTAACGGATTTCTCGCCCGCGGAAAGGTCGTCGAGGCAAAGGACTCCATCGTCGTCTTCCAGCCTGCCGATACAAACTATCAGATTCACCTTCAAACAGCCCGGCCCTACACCGGCCCCATTGGCCAACTCATCGACGCCCGCATCCGCGCCAAGGCCAGGAAGGTCTACACCGTTTCCAGCGGCGGGGGATTCATTTCACCGATCTTCGGCTCGCCCCGCACCCTCCAGGGCCGCGCCCTGCACGTGGAAGATCGCCAGATCATTATCCGCGCCGGGGTGGCCATTTCCGTCGAGCTTCCGCAACCCGAAACGGCAGTTGATCTCTCCGCGGGGCCGATCGCGGTGGGCTCGATGATTAACGTTGCCGCCCTTCCCGGCACTACTTTTGAACTAGTCCCTTCCCAAACCTCCAAATAGCGCCATGATTGTTAATATGGGTAAAATGTAGGCAGGTTTTCTGCCGAATTGGCTCGACCCATACAGCTGTCAACATTTATCCAAATTACCAGTTTTCTCAATCGAGCCGATAAAAACCCTCCAAAAGGCGTCCTGTTCGGGTTTTTATAGGATGGTTTGCCGACTTTGGCCATTGAATTTTGAAGGCCATCGACCCAATACTATGCCAAGCTCAACGGGGCAAGGACGGGAGATTCCTGGGTGGCGAGTATCGGGGGGCGGCCGGAGCTTGCGGGGAGAATTCAGATTTGGTCCCGGCTTCCACGCGTGGGTCGAAGCCGGGATTTTTTTTCGTCGCATTCCACGACCTTACGCATCATTGGCTCTGAAGCGATTGATCCATAGAGTGCCGCGACTCGGCCGTCCGCTTCGAGGGTCATTTGAACCTGTCGATAAGAATCGTTCTAATCTTTCTTGGCAATCAGCCACGCAGGAGTGGCGGAATTGGCAGACGCGCAGGACTTAGGATCCTGTACCGCAAGGTGTAGGGGTTCGACTCCCCTCTCCTGCATTTTGGCTGTCTATGATAGCTTGCACGACAATGATTCGCGGCCAGGATAAAAATGATATCGCGCCTCGGCTCAACTCGACGAAGCCACAGACGCGGCGGCAGGCGTTTTTCGTGCTGGTCAGCGTGATGGCGATCTCGTCTGCACAAGCCGATACCTTGGCCATCCGTCATCCGGGCGAGCCGGACAGCGTTGCCCCAACCGTGTACAGCGACGTCAAGATTACCGATATCCGTCTAGGGCGGATCGAATTTACCACCTCTACGGGTAACGACGTTGTTAAAGACCTCGCCACGGTCGCGGCGATGTCCATTGATGATGAACCGCAATTCAATCAGGCCGAAAAGGATTACGCGGCCAATCAGTTCGACCGGGCCGTCGAGGGATTCGATCAAACGATTCAGAAAACGGACAAAACCTGGCTCAAGGCGTATTGCCAGCTGCTGCTGGCGGATGCGGCGAACAAGGCGGGGCGATTCGACAAGGCCGTGCAGGGTTACGTCTATCTGGTATTGAACGAACCGGCCGCGGCCGCAGCGCATCGTCCGACGGTTCCGCCGGCCGGCTCGGCGTATCTCGATGGTGCGGCGCAATCGCTTTCCAGTGCGGCCGACACTCCGAACCTCTCGACTCAGCAACAGGCCGCGATTCTCTCGCTTCTTCTGGAAGTTCAGCGTGCCCGCAACGACGCGCCGGGGATCGACTCCGCCGCCAGCCGGCTCGCCAAGATCGTCGGCGATTCGGGAAATCCCACGGCGGACGTCGCATCACTCGCCTTGGCGGATGCCAAGTTGACCGAGGCCGGTTCCGCCCTGGCCCAGAAGAATTACGATCAGGCCGCCTCGATCATTACCGCGGCGGGGAATCTGTTCCTCGATCCGCGCCGACAGGCGGATGCGATGTACGTACTCGCCCAGGCGCGCGACGGGCAAACGCAGGGGAAGAATAATGCCGATGCCTGGAAGGACGTCGCGATTGCCTACATGCGCGTCGTGGCCGACTTCAAGGACGCCGCGGGCGCGCCGCACGTGGCACAATCGCTTCTGGCCGTCGCCTCCATCCTGGAGAACCATCTGAACGAGCCGGCCAAGGCGATGCAAATCTACCAGAGCGTTCGCAGCCAGTTTCCGCAGACCCTTGCGGCCGATGAGGCGGATAGACAGTTCGCCCGCCTTCAGGCCGCGGGCGTTCGGCCCGATTGATATCCGTTCAGACTGAAAGGCATTTGAGATGTTCAAACTCGTTCGGAAAAACAAGAAGATGTTCGGCGTTCTCCTCGGCGTGATCCTGATGATCATGTTTCTCGGCAACCTCGGTCCGCAGGGTGCCCAGCGGAACACGCAGATCATGCGCGCCGTGGGTACCATCGGTAATACCAAGGTCACCCAATTGGACCTCAACAACGCCGCCGCGGAATGGCAACTCCTCAAAACCCTGGCATACGTCGATCCAAACGATCCTACGGCCAGGCCGTTGCAGTTGATAACGGTGATGCTCGGCCCCGAGATTGTCAGCCGGATTGAGCAAGCCCAGAAGGGCAGCCAAAGCGTGCCATTGTTTTTCCTCCTCACGGAGGAGGCCAAGCGCCAGGGTATCATCGTTAACTCTGACGACGTGATGTCGCTCATCACCAGCCGCGTCGCGCCGCAGACCGAGCCCGGCACCGAAGATCGGGAACGCGAGGTGGATGCTGTCACCGAAGCCGAATTGATTCGCGGCCTGGCCGGGCGCTACGAAAGCGTCGTCAAGATCACTCGGCCCTACCAGGAATTCACGCTGGCCCGCAGCGCACAGGACCTTTCGCTGAAGGTGGAGTCCATTCGCGCCAGTGGATTGCTGAGCGCAATTCCCGCCCCAACCGATGCCGAGATCCAAAAACAGTTCGACACGTACAGCGGTCACGTCGCGGCCGTGGCGGACCGAATGCCCAGCGAGTTTGGAAAGGCCGACGATCCGCTCGGCTTCGGCTACAAGACCCCCAATCGCGTGATGTTTCAATACATCGGCCTGAAAGGCTCCGATGTGCGTCAGGCTGCCATCGCCTCCAAGAGCACTCAGGATTGGTACGTCGCCGCCTTCGGTGAATTCAAGGCCCATCGGGACGAATACGACAGCCAGCCCGTGCCCTTGGATACTACGACCCATCCCTCTTCCTCCACGCAGCCCGCGTCCGACGTGCGGAAGCTGGATAATCTCGAAGACGATTTTGCCCTCCACGTTCCGCGGGTCCTGGAAAATCTTTACGAGGCCCAGGCCGCCACGCTTGAGCAGAGCGTGCTCAAACAGATCAACGAGAAACTGAGCGGCGGGTTCGGCTCCTATCGCGACGCCCTGGCCGGCGGCGGCAAAGCCGACAGCGCACCGGCCCAGCAATATGTCGCCTTCAAGTTCATGCAGGACCTGGCCGAATCCATCCGCACGCAATTCGGCGTCACGCCTATCCTGGGAAACATCCAGCAGCCCAAGAGCGAGGTCGAATTAGGCGATCTCGAAGGGATTGGAAAGTCGATCCTGGTCGTGGGAAACAATAATGCGCTCTCCTTCTCCATGTACGCGGTCAGAGCCTTCCAACCCTGGATGACCGATGCCGCCAAGAGTTCGTCGCTGGGCGCCCTGGCCATCGCCCCGTGGCAGCCGTCCATCACCCTGCGGGAATTCACCGGCATCCGCGGGGGCGACAACGTCTATGTCTTCCGCATCAGTGGCAGCGATCCGTCCCACGTTCCGCCCCTGGCCGATGTCAAGGACCAGGTTATCTCCGATTGGAAAATCGCCGCGGCCTACGCCAAGGCGCTGGACGCCGGCCACGCGCTTCTCGCCGTGGCCAACCGGAAAGGCCTGGATCCGGCCGCCGCCGCCGCAAAACTTCCCCCGCCAATCCAGACCGATCTGTTCGATCCGCAACTGATCGCTTCGGGCCGCTCGGCACCCGTCATCAGCCCGCTGATTCTGTCGCCCGATTCCGCCCGCGCACTGGCCACGATCGCCCAACAGCTTTTGAGCACCAGTCCCGCCGCCGATGGCCGGCCCCAGCTTCTATCGCCGCTTTATGCCGATCACACCGTCGCCGTGCTGGAGTTATACGAGGCCAAGCCGATTTGGGATGCCCAAACCAAGCCGCGGTTCAGCCAGCAGATCATCGAAGAGTTGAGGCAGGCGCATTGCGCTCCCCTGGAAATGGAGCTTTTCACCGCCGAGGCGGTGGCCGGTCGTGTCGGCTATCATGCCGAAGCCAAGACAAACTGAAAATCTTGACAATGCGACCTGATCGCTTATGTTGCGGCTCTTCACCAAAGCGCCATTAGCTCAATTGGCAGAGCAGCTGACTCTTAATCAGCGGGTTGTAGGTTCAAGTCCTACATGGCGCAATATAAATACCTAATAATACAATAGTTATGGCAATGCCGGATCGGGGGATTTCGGCCTTTCCGGTGCGGTGCAACCATGGTGCAACCATGCAACGGGTTTAGAATCGGTGGTGGGGCGGTTGCGTCGGCTTGCACCGCATCTTCAACGGGCCGTTCAAGCCAACCCATGCCCGAAGGCGCGAACGCGCCAGCGTTGCAACCACGCGGCTGGCGGCCATTGTTGAGTTTTTGGCTGTTTACACGCCGCTGGCCGTCTGCGGCTTGGGGGCTGTTTCAATCCTGTTGACGACGTTGGGTGTCAAGCCGCAAACCGCCGAAGCACTTGAATGACCCCAACGGCGCTCCAGGCGTTGCCACGCGACGTGGTATGCCCTTCGGCGTTGAGCTTGTCCGCAATGGCTTGGAAGGTCTGCCCTTCCGCCCTTCCCTGACGCATGATCGGCAGCAAATCGGCAACAGCAGCGAGCGCCCGCTGATGTTTGAGCCGCGCCGTGACCTTGCGGCCAACAGCCAGCCCGTCCAGGCGGGCCTTGGCGTTGTTATTCCAGTGTCCGGGTCGGGCCGATCCGAGCAATTGCCCACGGGCCTTGGCGGCGGTCAGCGCCGCCTTTGTCCGAGCGCTGATGGCAGCCGCCTCCGCCTCCGCTACAGCGGCAAGAATGTGGATCGTCAGTCGGTTGGCGTTGGGATTGTCGCAACAGACAAACTCTACCCCGCTAGTCATCAGGCCGGAAGTGAAGTGAACATTGCGGGCCAGCCGGTCGAGCTTGGCCACGATCAGCTTTGCGCCGGTGCGTTTGCAATGCGCCAGTGCGGCGTCCAGTTTCGGACGGTCGTCACGCTTGCCCGATTCAACCTCGGTGAACGTCCGGTCCAAGCTCAGGCCGTTTGCGCGGCAGTAGGCCTCGACGGCCGTGCGTTGGCCGTCCAGGCCAAGGCCGCTTTCACCTTGGCGCTTTGTGGAAACCCGGTAGTAACCGACCGCTGTTTTGGCGTTTTCTTTGCACATGCCGGTATTATACGTCTCTTTTAACGACCGTCAACAGATAAATATAATTATTTCAGCTTTCGTTTCTTTGCGGTCGGATTACCAGCGCGCTTAACCGTGGCAGCCCAAAGAGCCGCCAGGCGGCGTAGTTCGGCCCGGTCTGCCTTGGACAGCTTGGACTTGGGATTGTTGGCGGATGCGGCCAGCGCTTCGCTGTAGCGAAGGCGGGCGGCGGGCGGATCGCAGTAGATCAATCCGCGAAGACTGTCGGCTACGGGGTTCACGGCATTATTCCGATCCAGAAACGAGGTACGATCCTATCCGATTCTTTTGCACGTCCCAAGGTTTTGTGAGTAAGATGCCGCCTTGACAATTTGGTTTGCTGGACAAGCGAGCGTCTGAGATTCGGAACTATCACCCCCGCCGTCGGCGGGGATTCAGCACTCAGGACGTTCCGCCGGTTCCGGCCCCACTACGGGGTCTGGCAGCCGGCGGACGAACCGGGTGCAAGGCTGTGATAGGCCGCGAGTCTGGGGAGTCCGTCGGGTGACGGGCCTCGTTCTTTTTTGGGGAGGCGTTCCTGCCGGCGGTTAAACACCGAAGGGAACGGGGAACTATTCGCCTGCTTGCTCGTTTGGGTTTCACTTAGGCAACCCGAACGAGAACTCAAATCATGCCTGGGAAAGGGAGACAATATGCGTCACTTCAAGTTTAGCGTCATCTCCGTCGTCGCGTTGGCCGTATGGGCGGCAACGGCATTGCTGCCGACGACGGCACGCGCACAGATTTTCGTCTCAACCTCCTACAACACTATTGGTGAATACACGACTTCCGGGGGAACCGTGAACGTTTCTCTGCTTCCAGGTTTGCCCGTACCTTGCGGAATTGTTCTTTCCGGGTCGAACATGTTTGTCGCCCAAAATGGCAATGGGACGATTGGGGAATACACGACTTCCGGGGGAACCGTGAATTCCTCATTGGCCAGCGGCTTAGATGGGCCGTTCGGTATCGCTGTCTCTGGATCAAATCTGTTTGTCACGAACTTTACCGGCAACTATGCGCCCATGAACACGGTTGGGGAATACACGACTTCCGGGGGAACCGTGAGCGCTCCACTGATTCCGGGTTTGATGTGGCCGACAGGCATTGCCGTCAGCGGATCGGACATTTTCGTGGCAAACGAAGGGAACGGCAGTCCGGGAGCGGGGACGGTTGCAGAATACACCTTGTCCGGTTCGGTCGTGAATGCTTCACTGATTACCGGCTTGTATCAACCCACTGGCATTGCCATTACCGGATCGGATATTTTTGTCACCAGCTACAACGGGAATCCAGCCGGGGGCGGGACAATTGGGGAATACACGACTTCGGGCGGAACCGTGAACGCTTCATTGATTTCAGGCTTGAATGGTCCGTTTGGAGTTGCCGTGTATGGCGATAACTTGTACGTCGTGAATCATGGTGACGGCACGATTGGTGAATACACGACTGCCGGGGATACGGTAAATGCCTCTTTGGTTTCGGGTTTGTATCAACCTGACGGCATAGCCGTGGTTCCCGAACCCTCGGCGCTTGCCCTCTTGTCGATTTGCGGGCTTGCACTGCTACAACGAAGACGGCAAGGTTCTTAAACAGAAAGCGGCCCAAGCAATGGCGTCATCTTTGAGGAAATGAGGGAACAATGGCGATGTGGATCGTTGAGGGCGTCGTCCGTGAAACCGGGAACGATATCAAGACTTGGATTGAAGCCGAAACTCAGGACGAAGCCGCCAAAGCCGCGAATTCTAAGGGCATTTTGGTTTCTTCTGTGACCGAGCGCGATCCGCTAACTGAATTGGCTGTACCCGCCGCGTCGATGCAGGAGTTCGAGGCGGAGGAAACGAAACGGAAAGTAAGCAGGATCAAATCAGATTCTCACGCCCTTATCCCTGAATACGAAAACATCGTCACCGACAGCAAAGCCGTGAAGGTTGTATCTCTGATATTGTTGTTTGTTGGCATTGTTACGGTTGTGGGCGGCATCATCGCCTTGGCGTCGGGGGAGGCCTTGGGGGGCTTGGCAATAGCTGCCGGAATTTCTTGGATGATTTTGGCCCCGATCCTTGGGTTGTTTTCCTCCCTGGCGATGGCAATCAGGGATATTGCTCGGAACAGCTTTACAAAAGTGAAGTAGACCGAATGGACGAGATCTGCCGGCAAAAAAAGTTCTCCTCAAAATTCAACGGCGGAGAAAGGATAGAACGTCATGCGTCTGACAATTGGTGCTTCAACAATTCTTCTGGCGTTTGCGGCGTTGGTGCTCGCCCAACTGAGTCCCGACGAAGCGCTACAGAAAATGCAGGATCGTATCGCCCAAGAAAAGGCGGCGGCGGGACAACAGGCCATCGACGCAACCCAGCCAAGCAATCTCACCAATGGGCAAGTTGCAGCGCTAAATAGAACAATCGCTATCCAGCAAAACCAAATCAACCAACTCACCGCCGAGGTGCAGCAGTTGAAGGACAAATTCGCCGTGAGCCAACTGAATCTGCGCAACGCACAAGCGGCAGCCGCTACGGCTGGCGCACAGGCCAAGGGATCTCCCGATGCTACCGCCAATGCGCCGAGCCAGGCGGACATTGACGCCGCAATCGCTCAACGAACTTTGGTCGTCGGGATGACCTTGGATCAATGCAATCAGGCGATGGGAGGACGCGCTGGCCGAATTACTGGCGCTAGTGGTTCTACTACGTTTTACGAATGGGATGAACCGATAATGCCAAACTCGAAACTGGCACCGCCTAACTGGACGGGTCCAACTGTCGGCGTCTTGCCGTATACGGGCACAATTGAGAACGGCAAGCTCGTCGGTTTCAACAAGGGTATACCCTATTTTTAGATGCTTGGGCTTGGAATGGCCAGAATGCGGCCATCCGAATGGTTGCATGGCCCGTTTCACAATTCACAATACGGGAGGCTCTATGAGGACGTTCCGAATTTCGATTCTTCTGGCCGTGTGCATTGCAGTTGCGGTTTTGATTGTTGGCCGGGCCAAAGCTCAATACAGGGGCGGCTATAGCCAACCCGCCAGCCCACAATCCACCGCCCCACAACCCAATCCGCATCCGCCGTTGGAATACGCGCTGCTGTTTGAGACGGGCGATGGGATTGCCTGCAACTTTATCACCCCGCAGCGAATGATTGACGCCAGTAGCATACCCGATCTGGCCCACAAGCTAGGATGCAACGCGACGGAGATCGGTGTGCTAAACGCTATTGGAGCGCAAGGGTGGTCGCTGGTTTGTAAAGACCACGACAGCCTAGGGACAAATTGGTATTTTGATCGGGTGAAATAGGCAGCCCGGCCAAAGCTCAAACCGTCGCAAATCCTTCATGGTTTTAGGCTCGGCGGAGAAGGTTTGGGACTCCCCTTTTTGCGTACACCAGTCCGGCGTTAGGCTTGCAGTGCACAGCCTAAACATGATGCGCAAAGTTGTAAAGGGGAAGGCGGAAGTTGGGGGGCAAAGTCTTATTTACTACGAAGGGATAGACGTAGCCCTTTCGCGTCGTATGTTCGGGTTCGCGAATTGCGTGTTTCCCCCGACGCTTCAAATGGGTCCGGCGTTTCTCAGTCGGGTGCATTGAGGAAAATTCGTACGATACCGCTCCACCCAATATTCGATGGTTGATTTTGGTCTGCCTATTTCGGTGCTGATCGCCCCCAAAGTCATTCCCTGCTTCCATAGCGCGATGGCGCGCGGCTCATCCCTCAGTCGTTGTGCCTTCATGTAGCCCGGCGGCTCTTTTCGCGGACGCCCGCCCCGTCGGTCCTTTGGGATCATCCCGCGTTTAGTCTGGCATCTACTTTCCTCTTTTTCCGAGAGGTCGGGGTGATGGATCGTCACCAGCGGTACGTCAGGTGCAAACCTCATCAAATCCGCAAACTCCGATTCGGATGGCAGCGCCTTCCGATTCGTCCTTGAGTTGTAAGCCTCGCTACGGATGAAGCGGCTCGTTGACTCGGCGACAACGCTTCCACCTGTTTGCCTTGCCAGCGATTTCGCCTCCGCCAGCACCCGACGGGCCTCATCACCATTGGCATGTCCGATGGCTTCAAACACTTTGGTGGGCTTTAGGCCAAAAGATTTCAGCGCCCGCTCACAGGATTCCACTTGTGCAGATATGTGGTCGGTTTGGCTTGAAGTTGACTCGCGGACGAACAGGTATAGAGGTTTTCCAACAAGTGCCGCCGCCACTTCGGCCAAGTGACTAAGATATTTGCTGGGCCTGGCGGGCGGCCCTGTCCATCCAGCGTTGCGCCGGGCTTGATCCTTCGTCACCCTTCGGGATTGTGGTCCCACCGCCGGGCGTTCCTCTGGCGTCGGGTGGGCGGACATTAGACGCCCCTTTGCGCCGCCCCGATCATGGCCACGATGCCCGCCCGAATCGCCGCTGGCAGCGTCGGCCAGGCAACCGCAACAGCCTGGAAATCGAGGTCATTTTGGGAGCAAGTGCGGCGACCATCCTGCCCGATTGAATGGCAAGGAAAAACAGCCCAACCGAGTCGCGCATATTCGAGCGCGGCTCGGCAGAGCTTGTTTGCCGTTGGCGATGCTCCTGTTTTTGCGCTCACGGGCGTTACTCCTGTTTGGACGGAAATCAGGCGCAGCCCGCCGAATCCTGTGAATTGGCTGCCCGATCGCTTTCCGCAAATCTGACCAATTCATCTTGCCGGTATCGCACGGTGCGTGTTCCACCAACTCGATAAACGGCTGGTCCCCGACCGTTGCAGGCCCAGGTCGCCATCGTCTGTACGGTGATATTGAGAAATTCTGCGGCCTCGCGCCGGGTGAGGTATCGGGGCCGCTTTTCAGTTTCGACGGGCATAGAAAACCTCCATACATAGTCATCGCAACTCGTGGACCATCGTTTAGCCCGTTTGACCGTGTTGCGTTTCTATAAATCCCCCCAATTTTGCGTGCCGTTGCGTGTGGCAATGCAAAAACCCCGGTGCTTCCGGGGTTTTTTGCATGGGCGTTGCGTGCCGCGTTGCGTCCGCTATTCGTCGCCGTTGTCCTTCGCGTCGATGAAACCGCCGCGCGGTGTCTTGTGCCGCCTTGGAAGATTGGGCGGGTTGCTCAAAGTCGCCCGCGCATTCCTGAAAATTTGCGACCGCTTGCCGCGCGTTAGCGTGCTCGTGGAGCACCCCACCTCTTCGGCTATCCTAGAAGTGCTCCATTCTGGGTGTTGCTGCAATACGCCTATGGCCGCAAACACCTTGTCGGACGCGGCCACGCGCGCCTTACGCCAGTCAGCCAAGCGCGCGAAGTAGCCGAACGTTTCACGTTGCCGCTTCTCCCACTCGCGTTGATACGCGCCACCCCACAAGTGCTTGCTGTGCGGCGCATCGGGCCACTCCGGCGGGGCTGGTGGTGCCTGCCGACCCCCCTTTACCGATAGCGCCCAGCCGTAAGCGTCATCCACCAACTTTTTGAATAATCCGATTGTTGGTTCGCCGAAATAACCATTGGGGCGCTTGATCGGCCTACCCTTGTCGGGGCCATCGGGGTACGTTGCGGGTAAGTTGTGATCGGATATCCCATAGGGTGCGATGCTCGCCAATTCGGCGGAAAGCCACGCAAGGTCAACAATGGCTTTGGGTTCACTTGCCATTGGCCACCCCCTGCGCCGCCGATGCGTCCGGCTTTGCCGTGGCGACCATGGCGGACGCAGCGGCCTGCATACTGGTCCGCACCGGGTCGATATTCAGCTTGGCGTAGATTTGTGTCGTGGCGATGTTCTTGTGGCCCAGGCCCTTGCCAATGACGGTAAGCGATGCCCCAAGTGCTGCTTGCCAACTGCCGCACGTTCTCCGCAAATCATGGATTCGCAAATCGGTAATTCCGGCCCGTTCTAAAATTCGCGCCCAAGCCATCTTCGGTTCGGTGATATGTTCGGAGGATTTGCCCTTCCGGCTGGGGAACACCCACGGGCAATCGTCCTTTCGCGCTTTCAACCGATCCCGCAGGATCGTCATAGCTTCGTCGGCGAGCGGAACGTCAATGGCGCTGCCCGCCTTTGCCTTTTCGCCGGGAATCGTCCACGTCTTTGAGTCGAGCTTGATTTCGTCCCATCGCATGGATTGAAGATTCGACCGCCGCGCGCCGGTAAGCAAAGCCAGTCGAAAAAAGTCGTTGAATGGCTCCGGTTCCTTTTCAATTGCCGCCCATAGCCGGGGCATTTCATCCGGTTCAACCCACCGCTCGCGCGAGGTTTCCCGGAATTTCTTGATGCCGTGGGCGGGGTTTTCTTTGATGCCGAAATTCCGCGCCTTGTTGAACATCAAGTGCAACAGCGCCACCAGACGATTGGCGGCGTAGTGGCCGTGGTCGCGTCCGATTCGGGCGTGTAGCGCCTCCACGTCAAGGTTTGAAATCGTATTGATCTTTCGGCCCTTCCAGCCGACCAGATAGCGATTGAGCTGCTTTTCTTCATCCTGCCATGATCGTGGTTTGTGGGGTTTGGCGTATGTTTCCAAGTAGTACGTTTGAAAGTCGCGCATCGTCATTTGGGCGCGGTCTGCCCGTTTCTTTTCCATCGGGTCAAAGCCGTGCGCAACACCGCCAGCGTATTCGGCCACGGCCTTGCGGGCGGCATCAAGATGGAGTTCCGGGAAACCGCCCAAACGAAAGCGGATGTATCGCCCGTTGAGTTTTTTCAGATAGTAAAATGACTTTGCCCCCTTGTCCGTAACCATGAAGGTCAGGCCGGGTTGCTTCGCATCATAGAACCAGCCCCGCTCTTTGCCAGCGGGGCAAGCGGCTCCCGTGAGCCAAGCCTCTGTGAAGTTTAGTTTTTTGGGGATCGCCTTACGCTTTCCTTCGCGGGCGATTCGCATAGCCGTCGTTGGCATAAATGTCTCCAAATGTGAGCCGGTCCGAAAAGGGCCGTGCAACTCTGGTGCAACCGCGACCGTGTATTGCGATCAATAAGCCGGTTGCACCGTACAACCAAATATAACGGGTTTTCCCGGCAAAATCAACGAGAAGGTATGACGATCAATCAGTGGGTATTATCCCAAAAACAAACTCTTAATCAGCGGGTTGTAGGTTCAAGTCCTACATGGCGCATGCGCTTTTTCGCTGTAATTCGCGAAAAATGTCGCCTGATTGGTAAGAATTTGGTAACAATGTTGCGGCGGTGTTGGATTGGCATAGGAGCCAGCCATGGCAGCTTTGCAACGTCGAAACGGTTCTTACCGACTCATTTTCCATTCGAAGGCAAGCAGCAAACCCTTACTGTCGGTGAGGTAACTCTCATCGAGGCACGCCAGTGGAAGGCGAAGGCCGAAAATTTGCTGATGCGGGTCAGGCAGCGAATGCTGGAAGTGCCTGCCGGCTGCACCATCAAGGATTTCATCCTTCACGAGGGTAAGCCTCCAGCCTTGCCATATCTTACCAAGGCAAGAAATTCGACCCTCGATCAGCTTCGCGAAGCGTACGTGAAGGTTTTTTCCAATGGGGCCATCGAGTTGAAGACGCTCGCCACCGCCAAGATTCACCTCAACCACATCGAGGAAACGCTCGGCAAGACGTTTCCCCTTCCGGCCCTCACCCTGGCCAAGCTTCAGGAGCATATCGAGCGTCGACGCAAGATCGTGGCGCCGGTGACGATCAAGAAGGAGATCGACACGTTCCGGGCAGTTTGGAATTGGGGACAGCGCAACGGACTGGTCGGCGGCGCGTTTCCATCGGCCGGCCTGGTCTACCCGAAGTCCTCCGAGGTGCTGCCCTACATGCGGTGGGGGGGGAAATTGAACGCCGCATCAAGGCCGGCGGTGACGCGGACACCCTATGGGACTGCCTCTATCTCGATTCAGGTGAAGTTGCCGAGTTTCTGAAGTTCGCCAAGGCGGCCAGCGTTCGGGATTACGTCTACCCGGTGCTGGTGATGGCCGCACACACCTGGGCCAGACGATCCGAGATGATGCGCGCCCGATTGGAGGACGTGGATTCTGAAAATGCGATCGTCACGCTCCGCGAGAAGAAGCGCGCGCGAGGCACTTACACCACCCGCCGTGTCCCGATCAGCAAGCTGCTCGCAGAAGTCTTGACCGCCCGGATGAAGATACAAGAGGGAAAAACGTACTTGTTTGGGGACGGCGAAGTCGAGCTGACTGACGGACAGGCTTACCAGGCGTTCACCACGCTGGTGAAAGATTCGAAGTGGAAGGTGCTGGCGCGCTTTCACATTCTCCGCCACGCGTTCATTTCCGCACTGGCCAGCAAAGGCGTCGATCAACGCCTCATCGACGAATTTGCCGGACATTCCACAGAGCAGCAGCGACGGCGATATCGTCACCTACTCCCCCAGGTGACCCGCGATGCAATTG
This sequence comes from Tepidisphaeraceae bacterium, assembly GCA_050014015.1. Taxonomy (GTDB): domain Bacteria; phylum Planctomycetota; class Phycisphaerae; order Tepidisphaerales; family Tepidisphaeraceae; genus PALSA-1353. Next base: position 47,319 of record JBEKEC010000020.1, on the reverse strand, counting down.
CCGGGGTCTTCGGTTAGGCTGCGCTTGGCCCTGGCCACGGCAGTAGACCTTCCTGCTGATAGCGCAAATATTCCTTCTGGCTAATCGCCCAGGTCGTTGCCGAGCCGGCCTGTGTCATGGATTTTTCTGCGTGAATTCTGCCGCGGCGGCGCCACTCCCTGCACGTAAAGCGCGCGCCCGACTACAACAGCGAATTCCTCAACCGTGTACCACTTTTTGGCCGCGGTTTTGGTGGCCAATTGGACAAGCAACTGCTCCATGTTTTCCAAACGTTTATCAGCGGTTGTTGCGTCGTCGGTCTTGCCCTGCGATTCTTTACCGCCGCCGATCAATGCAGCAGCAGCCGGATCTGGCGGTGTTACCGTCGCCGGAGCGGCGGCTGCTTTCGACGTGATCCCCGTGGGATTTTTCAGCCAAGCAATCAAACCCCGTCCGTGATCTCGCACGTCTTCCCAACATTCGTCCGCCTGATCGGGTTGATGAACTTGAGCGCCCTTCCAAATTTCCCACGCAAACCAAAGGTCTTTTAGTCTTAGATCGAATTGATCGAGCAAAGCTGCATCGTATTCTTCGAGCCGCTGGCGCGCCTATTTGACGATTTGACTATCCGTAGCGGGATTATGCGGTAATGCGGGAATGCACGCTCCCTGAATCAGATCCTTGATCCATTGGATCAGCGAATCAGCATGGCAGATGTTCCATTGTGGTGTGGGCGAGTGATCAACTCTTTCTTCCCACGACGTATCATCTGGTGGCGGCTTCTTTTTCATGGCTCGGTCTCATTGTAACCCCGAAACCCCGTCCTGCTTGCACCAATTCCGCCACATTTGCCTATAGGCCGCTTCGACGTTGCGGGCGAAACGCGGGGCATCCATCAGCGGGGATGCTTGCATCCGCCCGCGCAACGTCCGGCGCAGCTCGGCCAGCCGCGGCAAATCATTGGCCAGGTCCGTCGCGATCTGAACGTACTGTTCCGGCGTCCGGGCGATGAGTTCCGGCACGCCGACGTTGCTCAGGATGCTGGCGCCGCCGCGTCCGACGGCCGTCCGGCCGACAAGGCTCACCACCGGCACGCCCATCCACAACGCATCGCAGGTCGTGATTCCCCCGCCCCAGGGGAACGGATCCAGAGCGATGTCGATCCGGCCGTAGGTTTGCAGGTATTTCGGCCAATTGCCCTGCTCTAAGTAAAACTCCAGGCGATCCGGCGAAATGCCGTTGCCCGCAAATCGCTCGCGCACCGTATCCAGGTGCGCTCCCGGATTAGAATGAAGAATCAGCCGTGACCGCGGCACGGCTTGCAGAATCTCGGCCCACAAATCCAGCGCGGGCGACGAAACCTTGGCGAAATTATTCAAGCAGCCGAAGGTGACGTATCCCGCCGCCGCGGTCGGCGGCGGGGAAGGATCGGGGGTTGGGCCGGTGCTCCTATAGCACCAATACGTTTCCGGCAGCCGGATCGTCCGCTCGCTGTAAATGGATAAATCCGAATCCGATGGATCCAAATATGGATCGGAAAGTCGGTAGTCCATCGTCTCCATGCCCGTGCTGGTGCAACAGCCCAGGTAAGTCGCCTGCACCGGGGCCGGCTTGTGAGCGAAAACGAGAAGACGGTTGTTCGCCGTGTGCAGCGCCAAATCCACCAGAATGTCGATCCGGTCCTGCCGAATCAGATCGGTAGCCTGGGGATCGGACAGCCCCACGATGCTGCGCCAGACATCCGCATAACCCCGGAGTTGGTCGGTTAGCATGTCAGGCCGTAGAACATTGGAGTAACAGAATATCTCCATCTGCCGATGATCGTGCTCGCGCAACAGGGGCAGGAGATTTTGGCCAACAACGTGCACGCGGAAATCCGGCGACACGTAGCCGATCCGCAGGCGGCGGTCGGGGCGGCGGTTGTTGGTGTGCGGCTGAATGAATTTCTTGAGCGGTTCGGCGTGCTGCCGGTTCCAGCGGCGAAGTTCCTCATGAATCATTCTGCCGTCGTGGCCGGGATGATAATGGAGAGTGAAGACCAGATTGCTGTGCAGTCCCGCGTAATCAGACTTGAGCCGTACGGCCTGCCGTTGGGAAGCGATGGCCTCGTCGAGTTGCCCGACGCCCATCAGGGCGCTGCCCAGATTGGCGTAGACTTCGGCGAAATCAGGCTTGAGCCGAATGGCCTGCCGACAGGCGGCGATCGCCTCATCGAGTTCTCCTTTGTCCTTCAGGACATTGCCGAGATTGTTGTGGGCTTCGGGCCAGTTGGGATTGAGGACAATGGCCTGGCGATAGGCGGCGACGGCCTCATCGAATTGTCCTTTGTCTTTCAGGACATTGCCGAGATTGTTGTGGGCTTCCGGCCAGTTGGGATTGAGCGCGATGGCTTGGCGATAGGCGACGATCGCCTCATCGAGTTGTCCTTTGTCTTTCAGGACATTGCCGAGATTGTAGTGGGCTTCAGCGTAGTTGGGCCTGAGGGCGATGGCCTGGCGATAGGCGGCGATGGCCTCATCCAGTTGTCCTTTGTCCTTCACGACATTGCCGAGATTGTTGTGGGCTTCGGGCCAGTTGGGATTGAGGGCGATGGCCTGGCGATAGGCAGCAGTCGCCTCGTCAAGTTGCCCGATATCCTGTAATGCGCTGCCAAGATTGCCGTGCGCTTCGGCAAAATCATGTTTGAGCCAAATGGCCTGCCGATACGAACCGATGGCCTTATCCAGTTGCCCCATGGCCATTAGGGCGTTGCCGAGATTGCTGTGCGCCCCGGCGTAATCAGGCTTGAACCGAATGGCCTGGCCATACGAAGCAATCGCCTCGTCAAATAGACCCATCGCGCACAACGCATTGCCCAGATTGCTGTGCGCCAAGGCGTAATCAGGCTTGAGCCGAATAGCCTGCCGATAAGCGGCGATGGCCTCGTCAAATTGTCCCTTGCCTTGCAAGGCGACGCCCATGTTGTAGTGCGCGTTTGCAAGCTCAGGCTTAAGCCGAATAGCTTGCCGACAAGCAGCGATCGCCTCGTCAAGTCGTCCGATGTCCTCTAACGCTTTGCCGAGATCGCTGTAATAAAACGCATTGGTTGAGCAAATCGCGATCGCCCGTTGGATTAATTCCACGGCTGCGTCCAACTGGCCGGCCTGGCCTGCCAGCACCCCCAACAGACGCAATACGTCAGCATGGTCGGGCTGCTGCGCCAAAATCTGGCGGTATATCCTCTCCGCCTCGGCCAGGTGGCCCGCCTTATGATGCGACAAACCGGATTCGAGTTGTTGCTGAAGAGTCATAGAATTGGACATTGTAATCCCGAATCGCGTCAACGAGTCAGTCAGTTCAAAGGTGCCGGCGGAATCTCGATACAATGTCTTGCCAATGAAACGAATCCACTGGGGAATCGTTGGCTGCGGCGATGTGACGGAAGTCAAAAGCGGTCCGGCGTTTCAGAAAGCCACCGGAAGCGCCTTAACGGCGGTGATGCGCCGCGATGCCGCCAAGGCCGCCGACTACGCGCGCCGGCACGGCGTGCCCAAATGGTACTCCGACGCGGCAAAGCTAATCGCCGATCCACAAGTGGACGCAGTCTACGTCGCAACGCCTCCGGCGATGCATGAAACGTACGCTCTGATGGTCTGCGCCGCCGGCAAGCCGTGTTATGTCGAGAAACCGATGGCCCGCAACACCGCCGAAGCCCAGCGGATGGTGGACGCCTTCGCCGTTCGGGGCCTTCCCTTGTTTGTTGCTTACTACCGTCGTGCCCAACCGCGGTTTGTCAGGGCGAAGAAGATCATTCACAGCGGCGTCTTGGGAACGATCAAAACCGCTTCCTATGCCTACATCGACTCGCAAATGAATATGCGAAGCGATCCCGTTCCCTGGCGGTTTTTGGCCGAGCAAGCCGGTGGCGGATTGCTTTTCGACTTGGGCTCGCACGCGCTGGACCTGATGGACTTTTTCCTGGGCCCATTGGGGGACGTGGCCGGAGAAGCCAGGAACATCGGCAAGCAGTATGACGTGGAGGATTCGGTCAAGTTGGCGTTCACGGCGCGAGGGAAAGTCAAAGGCTGGGCTGAACTTCAATTCAACGGCAGACGCCGCGATGACCGTTTCAAGTTCGACGGCGAAAACGGGAGCCTACAGTTTTCCTGTTTCGGCACGGAACCCTTGGTTCTCAAGGTGTATGGGTGGCGCCAGAAATCATTTGAATTTCCGCCGCTACAGCATGTGCAGCAGCCGTTGATCCAGTCGATTGTTGAAGCACTACAGCCCGGCGCTCACGTCCCCGATTGGCTCAGCACCGGCGCCGTGGCGCTGCGAACGCAACGTGTCATGGATCAGGCCGTTGAGGGCTACTATGGCGGCCGCGAGGACGGGTTCTGGTCCCGACCGTTGAAAAAGTGACGTGGCCGGCTCGATTCGCGGCGGTTGGCTGGCGTCGCAGGCTGACGCCCTGGTTAAAGTTCGCCGCCAAGTGGGAGAAGTCGGCGCTATTTGCCCGCGCGGAAGGCTGGCGACACGAGTGACGCCATTTCCATTATTGAGATCACGCGCGACCGTGGACATCGTGTCCACCAGACTGCTGCGATCCCTTCCAGCCTGACCAGCACTTGCCGCCGACACAACATCGACCCGCAACATTACTTGACGCAATTGCTGACCAACCTGCCGGCCACGCCGATGAGCCAACTGCCCGACTGGCTGCCGGACCACTGGCGAAGGCGAAATCCGGCGACGTCGGGGTAGGATGTGGATTATGTCGCGGGCACCAATCAGACCTCCTCGGCAGGCTCGGGACAGAGAAACGAGACACATCATCCCAGCAAGAAGTATCTCTGATCGCCACAGTCACACCAAATACGGCCGAAAACGTCTCGACCAAAGCAAAGGAGCGGAGATGAGATTGACGGAATTCCGTTGCTGTCCGTGGCTACCAAGGAATAGCGCCCATCTCCATTCAGTGATAGATCATTGAACGTGGCTATGCCGTTCACTACCGCGGCGGTCAGTATGCCGGTCAATACACCGTTTTTGGGGTGCGCGCCGAGCGACAGCGTTACGCTGGACGTGTCGTTGGTCGCCAGGTTGCCGTATTTGTCGTATAGCGCAACCTGCATCCTGAAGATTTTGCCTGAGGAATTTACCCATGAAAATTGATCGACAAAGCGCATTTGAACGGCCGGGCCCGGCGTCACCTTAAAGGTGCTGGATGTGGCGCCGGCCAAACAGCAATCCATTGCCTTAAGGGAATACTGGCCGGTCCTGATAATCGACAAACCCTTGAATATTGCCACGCCATTATATACCTGGACGTTTGCCGTCCCCAACAAAGATGCCCCGCACGAACCGCCAATGAGACTCAGCTTCACCGTGGAATTGCCGGTAGTAACTATGTTGCCGTATTGATCCTCCACGGCCACGGAAACGGCCGGACTGATGATGTTGCCAGCGGTGACGTCTGTGGGCTGCTTAATGAACACCAATTTGCTGGCCTGCGCGGGCGAGATTGCGAACTTATTGGAAGGAACACTGGTGAGTTTGTCGGCTGAATCCGTGGCGATCAGCGTGTAGGTTCCCGCCATCGTGAGCTTCAGGTTCTTGAACGTAGCCACGCCCTTGACTGCCGCCACGCTTACGGTCCCGCCCAGCGTCGCGCCGCTCGGACCTGTCGCAATGGCCAAAGTCACCATCGTGTTGTCGGTAGTAACGATTTTTCCGCTGGCATTCTCGATGTAAACCATCACGGCCGGGCACAGGTTATGGCCCGCGATCACGCTGGTTGGCTGCTGAGCGAAAACCAGGCGTGTGGCAGTTGTTGCCGGGGTGATGACATTGATTTGCGCCGTTGCGCTGGCCGTGTTGTAGTCCGTGGCATCCGTGGGCGCAAAAATGGCGCTGAGGGTCTGATTCTGGCCTGCACTAAGAACGGTCCCGGCCGGCGGAATGTACGCAAAGGAACCCGAGATGTTGGCGGTTGCATCCAATTGGGTGGCGCTCAATGCCGTGCCGGCAGTGATGTTGGCGGGGTTGGCCCAAGTGACAATCGGTGTGGCCTTGTTAACGACGAAAGTCACCGGAAGACTAGAGGTGGCGATGTAATCGGCGTCTCCGGCGAAATTGGCCACGACGGTGTACGTGGCCGCAGCAACGGATGCGGTGGCCGAACCGGTCCCGGATGCCGTATTGCCGACGTAATAGGTCAGCGTCGGGCTGATGCCATCCAAGGCGCCGCCGGCGACGCCGTCCACGTAGAACGTGGCCGGGAAACGCGAGCCGTTGTATGTACAGCCCGCATCGCTGACCGTCAGGGTCGGTGTGGCCTGACCGCCCTGAAATTCAAGGTTGCCGGTGAACGAAGTCATGTCGGCCGGCAGCGAGAGGATGCCACCGCCGATCACGATATTGCCGCCGCCGGTCAGTGGGCCCGAGATTACGATCTGGCTGCCCGCCGCTTCGATTTCCAGCGTGGCGCCGGAATCCACCGTGATGCCATTCGGGAACGTGAGTTGCCCTTGCAGGATCAAGGTGCCGACTTCGACCGTGAGGGGGTTGTCCAAGATCGGGTCGCCGATATCGGTGACGCTCTCAAGCACACCTCGTTCCGCCAAGTCGGCCGTCAGCGGCCCTGAACCCAGGGCGTCGTCTTGGGCAACCTCGACCGTGCCGCTGTTCACGACGACATTGCCGGTGAAATCGGGGTTGCTGGTGGAGATGGCCAAGAGATCCCCGTCGAGCGTGATGGTTCCGCTGCCGTCGAGTGGGCCGACCAACGCCAACGTGCCGTAGACATCGAGCGATCCCGTGCCGGTCAGGTCCACGGTCTGGGTGAGCTTCAATCGCTCGCCCCTGGAACTGATGGTAACAGGCCCTTCCACGGTCACGGGGTTACTGAGGATCGCCAAAGAGCCGGAGGAGTTTTGCAGAAGCCCGCCCTTGAGGTCCAACGTTCCCTTGCCCAAGCCAAAGGCATCCACGTCGTCGTATTCTTTTATGATGCCGTCGCCTTCCAAAACCACGGTGCCGGTGTAGGTGGAGGATCCGCCGGCGCCGGATGTTTCGTCGGTGACGAACGTGCCGCCATCCACATCGATGCCGCCGCCGCCCTCCATGACTCCCCATACCTGCACCTGGCCATCGTCCATGATCTGGTTGGCTCCGCCCTGAAGGTCGGCGCCGATGTTGACCCAACCCTGGGTGCCCGCGTTGCCCGCGACGCTCAAGCTCACACCGGAGGCGATGGCGCCGGTGAAAAAGCTCGTGCCCGGTCCATCCACGGTTAAACCTCCCGTTCCCTGAAGATCGCCGGTGAACGATACCTGGTCGCCAGCGGAATTGGTGTTTATCCCGGCCATGCCATCGAGGGTTGCCGCGGCGCTGAAGGTCACATTACCCACGACCGTCAAGGAGGCGGCGCTCTGGAAGCTTAGGGGATTGTCCAGCGTCGCGCCCGCTCCCGTCCCATTGATCGTTGGGGCAAGAGAGCCGGGCGCCGAGGGGCTGGCCACCACTATTTGCCCAGTTCCCAGGACCGCGACATTGGGAAGCTGGGTCAGGATCACTGTGCCCGGTTGGTCCGATTGTTCCAACGTGATCGTGCCGCCATAGGCGACTGCCCCGGATGTCCGCGGCGAGAACGTCATCGCCGCTGGGAGCGACCCTTCGGTAATCGGCAACGCAGAATTTTAGCCCACTTCGGCCTTGGTGCGCATCGCCACGTCCAGGTGTTTCGCCGCGTAAGAGGCTCATGTACTCCGATTGATGGCGAAGGCGACGAAGCGGCGAAAACGCGACGCTGGTGAGAAGTCTAACCAAGCGAAAACCGTCTCGGTTTTCAAAACCTAGAACCGGTGGTCAGGGGGATTCTTGGTAAGAATATTGGCAATATCGTCCCAATGCCGGTAAACACACCCACAATGTGGTTCTAACGTAAAGCCATTAGAATGTTCATCTTCCAGCACAAGCGCAACGCGGAGTCAATATAAAGGTGGTAGGTTCAAGTCCTACATGGCGCATTTTCACTTTGAAGGAAACGGATCGAACCGCGGATGACGCGGATGGCGCGGATAAGAAATGAATTCATCCGCGTTATCCGTGCAATCCGCGGTTGGTGTTTTCTTCACTCCGACGCTCAACAGCCGTTCTTCGGCGGCACGCCCTGTAATGTGCGCTTCGGCGTGGAACCGGACGGCCATTCGCCGAAACATCCCATAAGAAATCGGTAGTGCGATTTGGCCGATATATCTGGCATGACCGACCGATCGGTGGGCCAAGCGTATCTCTCTGCGCCGGTTTCGCGCCCGGCAATGCTCGCTATTGTTGAGCCGCTGGTCGTGCCGCTGTTCTGTTTTACCCTGCTTTGCAGCTCGGCCCTGTTGTTTCTCGTGGAGCCGATGTTTGCCAAATTGGTGCTGCCGCTGCTGGGCGGGACGCCGGCGGTGTGGAATACCTGCATGGTCTGCTTCCAGGCGATTCTGCTGGCGGGCTATGCCTATGGGCATTGGTCGATCCGCTGGCTGGGAGTTCGGCGGCAGGCGTTGCTGCAATTGCTGGTGCTGTTCATCGCGGCGGGGGCGTTGCCGGTGGCGCTGCCACGGGGATGGGAGCCGCCCGCCGGGCGGAATCCGATGCTCTGGCTGCTGGCGGTGCTGACGGTGGGAGTGGGGGCGCCATTTTTCGCGGTCGCCACGCAGGCGCCGGTGTTGCAGCGATGGTTTGCATCCACGGGTCACCGCGCCGGCGGCGATCCGTATTTTCTTTATGCCGCCAGCAATTTGGGAAGCTTGGCAGCTCTGATCGCGTATCCCACGATTTTCGAGCCGCTCATGCGTTTGGCGGATCAGAGCAATCTCTGGTCGCTCGGTTACGCCGGCTTGATGGGGCTGACGGCGTGCTGTGCGCTGCTGGCGGGATCGGCGGAAAAAACCGAACGCATGCGGATCGAATCCATCCCCGCATTGCGGCGAGTGCGGTGGATTCTGTTGGCGATGGTTCCATCCAGCCTGCTGTTGGGCACGACCACCTTCATCACGACGGACATCGCGGCCGTGCCGATGCTCTGGATCGTACCGCTGATTCTGTATCTTCTCAGCTTCATCCTGGTATTCGCATCGCGGCCGATCGTGCCGCATCGAATCATGGTGCGGTTGCAGCCGGTGTTCGTACTTTGGGTTGCCCTGTTCATGCTGGGGCGGGTGGGCCAGCCGGTGTGGATGGTGCTGGCTCTGCACCTGTCGTGCCTGTTTGTTTCGTCCATGGCGTGTCATGGGGAATTGGCTGCCGACCGGCCCTCCGTGGGCCGGTTGACCGATTTCTATTTGATGATGTCGCTCGGCGGTGTGCTGGGCGGAATGTTCAACGCCCTGGCGGCGCCGCTGCTGTTCCGAAGCGCGGCCGAATATCCGATCACACTAATCGCCGCGTGCGCGCTCTGTCCCCGGTTCAATCCGGGCAAACCGAAGACGGGCCTGCGTGATCGAATTTTGGACGTGATCTGGCCAGCCGCGGTCGGCGCCTTGGCTTGGGGAATGCCGCGAGTAATGGCGGCGGTCGTCGGCCGGGACTCCATCTCGTTGCGGATACTGGCGCTGGGGATCGCGGTCATGTTCGCCGGAGCGGCGATCCCGCGGCGGGGAAGATTCCTCGCAACGCTTGCCGTTCTCTTCCTGGTCGCCGGCGCCGATACGGGACAAGGCCGGGTCCAACTCATCCGAAGAAGCTTTTTCGGAATTCACCGTGTCGTCCGCAACCCCGATGGGCCGTTCAATGATATTTATCACGGCACGACCGTACACGGCCGGCAATTCGTGGATTCCATCACCGGGATGCCCGCCCAGCCGACGGTTGCCCTGACCTACTACACCCGAACTGGGCCGATCGGCCAGGTTTTGACGGACATGCCTGACTCGCACCGGGCGAAGCGCATTTGGGTGGTGGGCCTCGGCGTGGGAAGCCTGGCCGCCTACGCCGATCGGTCCACGCAGCTCACCTATTTCGAAATCGATCCGGCGGTTCGATGGATCGCCCAGGATTCCGGCTACTTCACATTTTTGAAATCGGCCGAGGATCGCGGCGCGGACGTTCGGATCGTCATGGGCGACGCGCGGCTGACGCTCCGCCAAGCCGCCGGCCGCTCGGCGGTAGGCGAAGCCTCCGCGTGCGACGTTCTGGTCGTCGATGCATTCTGCGGCGACGCGATTCCAGTCCATCTGCTGACCCGGCAAGCCATGAACATTTATCTCGACAAGCTCGATCAGAAAGGGATGTTGGCGTTCCACGTTTCGAATATGTATCTGGACCTGTTGCCGATCTGCTCGGCGCTGGCCGCCGACGCGGGTTGCGCGGGGGTGTATCGGAACGATCTTGACGTCAGTCCCGCCGAGGCAGCCGAAGGCAAATCGGCATCACAATGGGTCGTCATCGCCCGCGATAAAGCGACGCTGGCGAAGCTGGCCAACGATCCGCGATGGCGGCCGCTTCCGTCCACCCCAGCCACTCGGGTTTGGACCGACGATTTCTCGAACATTCTGACCGTATTCCGCTGGCGATGAGTTTCCGAAGAAATGGAGACCGTTGCATCGCAAAGGCCAAATCGACGCTCCGATGACGGCATTTCGGCTTGACGGAACATAGCCAATAAGCTATATTTCGGGTCATGTGGGCAGTTGAAACGACCGAAGATTTTGACACATGGTTCCGCAGCTTGAATGAAACAGAGCGGGAAGAGCTTTATGCGGTGATCGGCCTGCTCAAGATTGTGGGTCCGCAGCTTAAACGGCCCCATGCGGATACGCTCGATGGATCGGATTATGCGAACATGAAGGAGCTTCGGGCAAATACGGCCGGATCGGTGCTTCGTGCGGCTTTCGCGTTCGATCCATTGCGAACGGCGATTTTGCTGACTGGCGGTGATAAGTCCGGAATCAGTGAGAGACGATTCTATAAGCAACTGATTGCCAAAGCAGACAAGTTATATAGATTGCATTTGGAGAAGATCAATAAACGGTTGAAAGAGAAAGGCAAGGGTAAATGACATGGCCAAATCTTTTGACGAACTTGCCAGCCGCGTGATGAGCGCCAAGTCCCGTGCCCGAGCGGACCGCCGGACCAAGGAATTGCTGGCTGAATTGCTGCTGTCAGAGATTCGCAAGCTGGCAGGCAAGAGCCAAGGCGAACTGGCCAAGGTGCTTGGAATCAGGCAACCATCGCTTTCCAAGCTGGAAAGTCAGGATGATATGCAAATCTCCACGCTTAAGAAGATCGTTGAAGCATTGGGCGGGGAAGTCCATATCGTCGCCAGATTTCCCAATAAAAGCGTGCGGATCAAACAATTCGATGACAGCCCGCGCCCGGCAAGAAATGCCCGAAAGTTACAGCTTGTTTGATGCCTATCCTCCTGAAAACCCATCCCAAGTGCCGATAACCTGTTTAGCCTGGCGGCGGATCGTCGCCAACCATGACCCAGTTGGAGGAACAACGTCGCCCCTCCGCCGTACAAGCCGCGACGAACGTTCGGCTGTCGATTGAGGCGGCGATGCTTCATCATCGGGCCGGCCGGCTTGCGGATGCGGAGAAGATATACCGTCAAGTCCTGGTTGATCTGCCGGATCAATCGGACGTTCTTCATTTGCTGGGGATGTTGTCCGGACAAACGGGGAAAGTCGATGCGGGCATCGAACTGGTCTCCCGGGCCATCGGCATTAAACCCAACTCGGCTGCTTATTACGACAGCCTGGCGAAGCTCCTCAAAAGCTGCGGGAAAATCGACGAAGCAATCGCGGCCTATCGCGAGGCGCTGAAACTCAATCCGGATTTTGCCGAGGCGCATAACAACCTCGGGGTTGCCCTTCGCGCTTCCGGGCAGTTGGAAGCCGCCAATGCCGCGTTTGGCGAGGCGATCAGGATCAAGCCCGCCTTCGCCGAGGCGCACAGCAATCTCGGCAACGGTCATGTCAAAGCCCGGCGGTTTGATGAGGCCGTCGCCGCCTGCCGCCAGGCCATCGCCCTGAAGCCTGATTATGGGGATGCCTTCAATAACCTGGGCATCGCGCTGTCGGGCAAGGGATCAATCGACGAGGCGATCGCCACATATCGGAAAGCGCTGCAAATCAATCCGAATCACGTCGAAGCCCTCAACAATCTGGGCATCGTCCTGCGCGAGGCGGGGTCGCTCGATGATTCCGTTGCGGCGCATCGGCGGGCGCTGGAACTTCGGCCGGAATATGCCGAGGCGCATAACAACCTCGGAAACACACTGCGAAGCCTGGGACGACTCACGCAATCGGTCGCGGCATACCAGCGGGCCGTCGATATCAAACCCGCTTACGCGGCGGCGCATAACAATCTGGGAGTCGCGCTCTGGGAAACGGGCCGGCACGCCGACGCGATTGCCGAGTGCCTCACGGCCATTGAACTGAATCCCGATTTCGCCGAAGCCCACAACAGCCTGGCCAACATCCTGAGAGACCAAGGCGACCTCGATCGGGCCGTCGAGCATTACCATCGCGCTTTGCAATTGAATCCGTTATATGCCGAAGCGCACGGCAACCTGGCCGTGGCGCTGAAGGATCAGGGTCGATTGGAGGAGGCGCTTGGGCATTGCAGGCGCGCCATTGAGATTCGGCCGGATCACGCGGCCCACAGCAATCTGATTTACCTGCTTCATTTCCATACGAACGCCGATCCCCCGGCTATTCTGCGCGAGCAAACGGACTGGGCCGGCCGGCACGCCGAGCCGCTTCGGCGGGAAATCCGTCCGCACGGCAACGCGCCTCAATGCGATCGCCGTCTGCGGATCGGCTATATCGCGCCCTATTTCCGCCGGCACGTGGTGGGGTTGAACGTCCTGCCGCTGCTGCGGGAGCACAATCACGAGCGGTTCGAGATTTTCTGCTATTCGGATGTCATTCAGGGCGATTCGCTCACGGAGCAATGCCGTGGCTACGCCGATTGCTGGCGGGATATCGTCGGCATGACGGACCGCCGGGTCGCGGAAACGATTCGGGCGGACAAAATCGACATTCTCGTCGATTTGTCGCTGCATTTGGCTTGCAACCGCTTGTTGGTGTTGGCCCGCAAGCCGGCGCCGGTGCAGGCGACTTTCGCGGGATACCCCGCCGGCACGGGGTTGAGTACGATCGACTATCGGATCACCGATCCGCTGCTCGATCCGCCGGATGCCGATCGATCGGATTACGTTGAAAAACCCATGCGGCTTTCCAGCAGCTTTTGGTGCTATGACGAGCCGGCCATGACCGCCGGATTGGACGCGATTCCCCAGGTCAACCCGCTTCCAGCACGATCCGCGGGATACGTCACGTTTGGTTGCCTGAACAACTTCTGCAAGGTCAACGACGGCGTTCTGCAACTCTGGGCGCGGGTGTTGCGGGGAGTTCCCAAGTCCCGTCTCTTGCTTCTGGCGCCGAAAGGCCAGACGCGGCGACGCACGGCCGATCGCCTGGCGAAACTCGGGGTGTCCGCCGACCGCATCGAATTCGCCGACCATCAGCAGCGCGAACAATATCTCCAGGTGTACCATGGCATCGACGTGGGACTCGATACCACGCCGTACAACGGGCACACCACCAGCCTGGATTCGCTTTGGATGGGTGTGCCGGTGATTACGTTGGCCGGAGCTTGGGCGGTGGGAAGGGCGGGATTAAGCCAATTGAGCAATCTCGGATTGCATGAACTGGCTGCGCGGACGCCCGAAGAGTACGTGCGCATCGCGGTGGAATTGGCCGCGGATATGGACCGCCTCGGTCAGCTTCGCTCGGAGCTGCGCCAAAGGATGCGCCGTTCGCCCCTGATGGACGCCCCGCGCTTCGCCCGGGACGTGGAGTCGGCGTATCGATCGATGTGGACGGCCTGGTGCGGCCGGAATTCCAAATGACCGCGGACCGCAGCCCGCGAGCTTCGGCAATTCGCGCTCAATACCACACGTTGATAATCAGCGTCGGTTCCTTGAGCTTGCCGTCCCACATGCCGATCGTGCTGGCCGTGAATTTCACTTCGATGTCGGGATGCGCTTCCAGCCAGTCGTTGATGGTCTGATCGAGATACTCCACGCCTTGCTCGCTGAGCCGGCAATGGAACGTCCGCATGCGCACCGCGCCGGTCTTGTCCGTATTCGTCGGTCGCTTGTAGGTGTGCTGCACCAGGGAAGAAGCTGCGGAGATGTTGTGAATCTTGCTCTTGGCTGCTTCGGGGGTGCCGGGCTTTTCCTCGGTCACCAGGGTCAGCGGCTCTTCGGCGTGCGGCGGGCGGGTCGGTGCAACCGGCGGCGGGGCGATACCCGCCGACTGCGGACGCAGGCTGATCCCCGACGACGGCGCAGGCGGCCGTAGCGTCGGCGCTACCGTCGGATTCGTAGTATGAGTTCCTTGCGCGATGCCAGGCCGACTCTCAATCATGACATCCTCCCGATTTGATTTCTTGCTCTCAGCCCAAGATTTGACCGACAAAGCATACCATATCGCAACCCGCCTGGCCAGTGAATTGGGGGGATATCTCCCGGGAAACCGCAATCTGTTCAGCGGCGGCACTTGCGCGGCGTTTTCGGCCCCAAATCGATCCCTATTGCCTTGCCTGTCCAACCCGGACCAGCACCACTCCGTGGCGGGGGACTTGGCATTCATACTGCCCGTCGAAATCACCCAAATCCTTTTGTCGCCATAAATCGCGGACCGGCTGCTTGCCGTCCAGGGCCAAATCCGACCACTTGACCGTCACCATTTCGGGCATTTCCCCGCGGTTGAAAAGGCCCACGGCCTTGGTCCCGTCCTGGAGATTCTTTGCCCAGACCTCGGTGTCGTCCCCCTTGGCCACGCGCGACGCCTGGTTTCCCAGCGCGTCCTGGTTCACGGCAAGCACTTCGTCGTTGGTCAAAAGATTGAGCGTGAAATCATCCATCTGCGTCATGTCGCAGCCGATCAGCAGGGGGGAGCAAAGCAGGCACCAAAGGGTGATGTGCGTATATTGCTCGTTGCCAGACAGATGGGTCGCGTGCAGCGACGGTCCCCAGCCGACCTTCCCCACCACCAGCATGTCCGGATCGTTCCAATGCCCCGGTCCGGCGAATTTTTCGTGCCCGGCTTCGCCGAAGCCGTTGCGCGTCATGCTGCCCCAGTTGTCGCTGATGTCGCCCGTGGTCCGCCAGCAGTTCCCGCCCGCCTGCTCGCCCCATTCCCAGACGTTGCCCATGCCGTACTGGCAAAAGCTGAAAAGAACGTCTCGGTTTTGCCGCAGCAGGGCGTCCCGCATTACGAGGTAGGGATGCCGCAGGATTTCAGGTTCGGGCGGTGGATTCGGCCCCTTGCGGATTTTGTCCGCGATCCCGCCGTATGAACACCAATCATACTTCAGATAGTCAAAACCCCATTGGGAATATTGCTCGGCATCCTTCTGCTCGAATCCGTAGCTGGCGGTGAATCCACCGCAGGTGGCCGGACCGGGCGAGGAATATAATCCCGCCCGCAGGCCTTTGGAATGAATGTAATCCGCCAGCGCCTTCATGTCGGGAAACTTGGCGTTGGTGAGAACGTGCCCGTCCGGAGCGCGGCGCTTTTCAGGCGGCGCCGACGCGCGGATCTCCCAGCAATCATCTATGTTGACGTACGTCCAACCGTGGTTGATCAGCCCGGAATTGACCATGGCATCCGCGGCGGCGCGAACTTTCCCGTCACTCACCGCGCCGGCGAAACAATTCCAACTGTTCCATCCCATCGGCGGCGTCAGCGCAATCCTGTCCCCGACTTCAATCCGAAGCTCGCGCTCATCGCTTCCCAATGCGTTGCTCGCCTTGAGCTTGACGACCGATTCTCCGGCTGCGTCGGCGATGCCCGTGATCCGCCCCGTGCCGGCATCAAGCGAAAGCCCCGCGGGCAAACCCTGGGCCGAGAACGTCATTGGCCGCTCGCCCGTCGCGGCAATGGTGTACAGCGCCGGATGTCCGGGCCGAACCCCGAACACCCGGGCCCCGTTGATCCTGGGCGTTGCGGGCGGCTTGGGAGTCAGAATCTCCGCCGGCGGTTCTTCGGGCAACGCCATCGGCGTCGGACGCTTGCCCGAGTAGGTGATTTGCCCGTCCGCCCAGTCGGCGTGCGCGAAATCAATCGATCCGCCCGCTTCAATTTCCAGAAACAGGTCATGAACCCCGCTCAAATCCACGTCAATCGGTTTGGCCGGATCACCTCGCCTGATCGGCCCGGATAAAAACAGGGTTTTGTGGTCGCCGACGACTTTGAAATCGATGTTTCTCCACGTCGGGAATTGAGCGATGGTGACTTCATCATCCAACCCCACCCTCGCGGTAAATCGCGTGGCGGTCCCGCCAAGGTCGATCAGCCAGATCGCCGTCGCATGGCTCCCCAAACCGTGTTGGAATTTTTGCCCGCCGATGGATAGGGGATTTCCGTCGACGCTCTTGCCCGCCATGGGAGCTCCGTAATCCTGATGCAGGGCGTCCAGCGGAAGCTCTTCCAGCCGAACGCTGTCGGCCAGGGTGAGGCTGCTCGTCAATAAAAGCGCCAGAAACGCAATGGGCGCTGCCATAATGTTTTGCGGAATCCGCCCTTTTCCCCCTCCCCCTGTACTCAGGGGGAGGGTTGGGGTGGGGGTTCTTCCGAGCCTGCAAAAATCTTTGGCAACGCCCAACGCGATTGCATATCTCATTTCGTGCGATCTCCTGTCAGAATAATTGTTCCAGAATTCCCTCCATCGGCGTCTGAACGCAGGTGAAGATCGGCGTGTCGCGCAGCGTGTATTTGCTGCTTTCGGTTTCCCGCAACTCCATCACCAAATCCAGGAAATCCGCCGGCTCGTCCGTCTCGAACGCCACCACGAATTCCTGATCGTCCAGCCCGAAACTGTACGTCGTGTTCAGCTTCACGCTCGGATACTTGTTGCCGATCTTGATGTGCACGTCCATGATCGCCTGACGCTCCTCCAGTGGCAGAAGATACCATGCCCGCGTCTTTACAAACGGATAGATGAACAGATATTTCCGCTGGCCCGGAACGAGATGCGTCCGGCTCTGCCCCGTGTGGAACGGATCGACTTTGTCAATGTACGTGCTGCGCTTGGTCATCGACACGAAGGAATGCGGCGTGCTCAGATACCCGCCCAGACGCGAACGATTGATCGCCTGCGTCTGGGCCTGGAATTCCTCGGTCCCGGCGGAAATCCGCCAGAGCACGAAGTCCGCGTCACCGCGCAGCCCGACCGTGCTGTAGGACAAACACAGCAATCCCGGCCGCGGCTGACTGAAAATCGCCGCGAACTGGGCGCGGGCCTGTTCCTTCTCCAGGTCCGGCAACCGCCGAATCGCCGGATCCACCTTGAAGCACGCGAAGTTCACGAATTGCCGCGTGATCGGCCGCACCCCGGCCTGCGCCGAAGGAGCGGCTGCGGTCTGGCTCATTTGCTTTTCCATGGAACCCCCATCTTAGCCGCTCGCGCTCGTTCAGGGTAGGAAATGAACTCGATGAATTGGACTGCAACGGGCGCGCATCGCCCCCCATTCACTATCCACTATCCATTGTCCACTGTTCTGCTTTCTCGCGCAGCGCCCTACTTGCTGCTCCGACGAATCGGCCGCTTCATGAATCCCAACGCACCAACCGCCAGCGACGCCATAGACGCGGGTTCGGGAACGGGAACAGTATTCATTGCGATGCTCTCCGCATCGTTGTAGCCATCCACGCCGTTTATAACGATTGGCTGACCGGAGGTATCCAGCGGGGCACTCAGAAAGATATCCTCGCCGAACGGAAAGGAATAGGACACCTCAAATCCGGATGCAGAGTCGCTGGAAGTACCCAGCAGAGTCCAGGCCGACGATAGGTCTAAAGATTCGGTCATCCCGTTCCACACGTAGTACTGAACGGCGCTAACCGCAGGGCCACTCGTGGGTAGTCCCGTGCTCGGATCGTGCCAGGAAAACGTGAGATCTGCCGACAAAGTTGGAGTATACATGGGGAATGCATTATCGGCAAGGGAGCCATCGATGTAAGTGCTGCCGACGAAAGCTAGCGGGATCTTGGTTCCTTCCTGGTCTTCCAGCAGTTGCTCAAGGCGGATTACGGAGTCCTCTTGCTCCTGAGTCTCGCCCCCTAACCAGGTTGGCAGAAGTGAAAGTGCTTTCGCCGCAGCGTCAACGGCCAAAGATTTCAACAGGGAGTCGGCAGACGCGCTACGTCCAGACGATATGAACGCTAGTGTCAAACCGAATATCAACCATCTCTTGAAGGAGCTAAAACGTGGTGCGAACCTTACTCCTTGCATGATTCTCCTCCTCTTTTCTATGTCCCCAGCGCACCTTCCGATCCTCGGATACACCTGCCACGCGGCTCCCATGCCTACTACCTGGTCCGACGAACCCGCATCATCAATCCCAACGCTCCAGCCGCCAGTAACGCCACGGACGTGGGTTCGGGAACCACGTTGTATATGTCTCCATCGGTTGTAAAGGTAGTGCTCTGCTGGGGGTTTTTACCCCATCTGTCCTTGTTGTACCACCACCACCAGGGGAGGCCTCTGCCATTAATATCCGAAATCCAAACCCCGCCATCTTCGGTATCATGGCCGGAATACCAGGTTAGGGGGGCTATTGGCGAGCCGTCCAGAGTCCATGTCCCGTCGCCGACCTCCTCATCTTCGAGAGAGCCGAACATGAAGGTTCCGTCGGCATTGATGGAGCCTGGAATGTCGTAGTTGACGGCATAGGTATTGCCGCCGTATCCCAAGGTGTCGGAAAATGTCAGGTCGAACGTCGATGACGTCGGATAGGAGATCGCGCTGGTGCCGCCGCCGGTCACGCTGCCGCCGCCGAACGTCCCTGTCGTGTTCCAGCTGACCGTACCCGCGGTGTTGGTGCCGTTTGCATACGCAAGATTGAGAGCCTCACCTAGGTAAAGTCCGCTGAGCGTTCCCGTCCAGCTCGTGGCCGTGGTCGTCGAATTGAAGCTAATATCTTGCGTCGGTACGCCCAACTGTCCCACTTGGTAGCCTGCGGAAAGGTACAAAAAAACTGCGTCCGAGTCGGAAGCAGTTGACTGGGTAATGGCTGAAACAGTCCCGTCGGTCAATTGCTGCGCCGAGGTGTTCTCTGTGCCTGCAACAAGGCCAAGCAGGAACATGGCCATAGTGCTGACTGTAACTGTCGTGGTTTTGAATTGGAAGAAACTACAAGTGACGCAAGCCCTTCTTACACTTTCCATGATTGTCCTCCTCTGTTCTGTGTCCCCAGCGCGCCATGCCATCGTCAACGCGATGGGAACATGCACCGGGGAGTGTCTTTTCTGTATGGCAAGCCGTCGCTTCCTGTCACCGCCCGCAGCCAGAACTTCTCTCCGCCGAGCGAATCCACTCCTTTCATCGACGACCCGCGAAGGACGACTTCGAGCAACCAAGAAGCGTCCTATGTGTTCTTGTGGCGCGCGGAAAGGGGCCTCCCCAAGTGTCAGCTATTGGGTTGTCTTACGCCGCCCTCCTTCGCCTGGCCAGTAGGCCGATGCCACCGATGCCGAGAAGTACGATGGCGGAGGGCTCAGGCACGTAGAGCGCGGTCACAAAGCCCTGAGCGACGTTGTCTCCGTCCACTCCTGGAATCACTATCGGATTACCATTCGCATCATACGGCACGGCCTCAATCGCCGGCTCGGCGCTGCTGCTGACGACATAACTGGTGCTGAAGCCTGAGGATGCGTCGTAGGATGTGCTGATTGGAACGAGGTCGGTCGGGGAGGTTGGATCGACATTTACCAGATACTCGACAGACCCGACCGGCGGCCCAGCAGTATAAAGACCAGTTGCTGGATCGACGAAGCCGAAATCAATTGAAATTGTCTGGCCCTGCAAGGCTAGGACAGTCGGATATCCCGGCGTTTGCGCGATGCCCGCTATCTCGTAAATGGCAGGCTGCCCGATGGCGCCCACACTCGCGACCTTTTGCTCATTCTTGTAAGCCCAATAGTAGTTGTTTATGTTTCTGGTTTCATCCGACCAGGAGTAGGCACCAAGCAAGGTGTTCGCCCTTTCAGTAGCAGCATTCGTCCAGTAGTCCCAGTAACTGATTGCGTAGCTCGGCGTCGTGGTCGCAAACAGACTCGTTACGACCAGCGCTGAAATAATCAGCATTGGTCGATTCATCATGGAACTAAAAGTGACGCGAGCCTTTTTTACATTTTCCATGGTTGTCCTCCATTGTTCTATGTCCCCAGCGCACCATCCCACCGTCAACCAACGCGATGGGAACGAGGAACGAGCACCGGGGGTGTGTTTCCTGCATGTCCAGCCGTCGCTTCCTGTCACCGCCCGCAGCCAGAACTTCTCTCCGCCGAGCGATTCCTCTCCTTTCAACGATGACTCGCGAAATACGGCTTGAAACAACCCAAAAACGTCTGTTACGTTCTTGTTAACGCGCCGCGACGGACAGGGTCAATCGGCTTTTGAGCTGTCAGCTATGCAGCCGTCAGCTATTCAGGGGACACCGCGGTGATGCGCACCTGCCACCAATCGCCCGAAACGGGCTTTCCGGTCGGGCGGTCATCAATAAATAACGAAAAATAATTTGATAATTCCGCAACGAATGAAGGGCCACGATCTAGATGGATGACTTACCGCCCGCTTCGCTTGAGACCGCCGAGCACGCGGAGAAATGCGTGTGCGCCACAGATGAAGACCGATGGACACGCATGAATTGAAGAAGTAACGAGTTGCGAGTTGCGAGTTGCGAGTGAAGGGAGTTGCTTTGCTCGCAGCACGCAACTCGCAACTTCCTCGGTCTTATCCGTGTCCATCTGGTTTTCATCGGTGGCAAATATTCTCCCTTTTTTTCGCGGCGCTCCTTGCGACCTCTAGCGAAGCGGGCGGTGAATCCGTGTTTTCCGGCGCGCCGTTGCGTTTCGAACTTCCAAGCAAATACTTGCGTTCGGATTCCATTTTGGTTGCGGCTAGGCCGCGCCGGGTTATCCGCGTCATCCGCGGTTCAATCCTTTCCTCGTACCGCCTGTCCCCAACGGGATAACGGGAAAGGCGGTCACTCAGATTTGCGGGAAGGCAAAGTATTTCCAAACAAAAACCGGCGGCGCAACGCGCCGCCGGGTTCAAGATTTGCCGCGATTTGAACTGGCCACCGTCTGGCCGGCGCGTCCGCCTAAGCCGTTCGCCGCCGCAGGCCCAGTCCGAACATCAGCAGTCCAAGCATGCCGAGGGTCGCTGGTTCCGGAACGAAAACCGAAACGTCGCTCAGGTCGTCTCCCTTTGGATACAGCGTGCCGGGATCCAGATTTAACGACGACTCCCAGTTGCTGATTTTCAACGCGCTGCTTTGGCTGGTGAAGATGTCTAAGTCGTTCGCGTAGGAGCTTAAGATATTAATCGCTCGTTGATCGGTCGGAAGCAATCCGGCGCCCTCAACCGTGAAGTCGAGCGTATCTACCCAGGAAGTTCCATTCAAGACAAAATTGCTCCACGCCGGAACATAATATCCGCCATCGGACTCCCCGGTGGGACCCAGCCCAGGCGTCCAGCAGTACCACGCAAGCAAGTTCTCATTCGTCGCAACGATCTGAGGGGATTGCAGCGTATACGGCGCGGTGAACGCGGCAGGCAGGTTGTTATCGCTTGAAATCGCGAAGTTCGCCGTCAGAATGGGCGCCTTCACGACGTCCTCTTGATTTGTCGTCGATAATGTTTCGCCGTGCGAATTGCTTCCATTGGGCCAAGGCGACATTGCGGGCATGTCGTAGGTGATCGTGGCCTGAATTTGAAAGGCCGTGATGTTCCCGCCATTCAACGTGATCGAATTCACTACCCCGGTGATCGCGTTGGTTCCAAGCGAGCCGCCCCCGCCGCTGACTGTGTTTACCGGCGGTTCCGGGTTGTCATAAAACTGAATTCTACGAGAAAACTGGGTTCCGGTCGGAAGGCCGCCGGATTCATTTGAGAACCACTGGCCCTGCGATGCCGTCGGATCAACGGTCGGCCCGGTATACGGGTCCGATCCGGAAACTACGGGTGGTTTGGTAATGTCCAACTCCGGCGCCGCCAGCGCCACCCCTGCGAAACCCAAAATACCCAAACAAGCGATTGCCAGTTTCATCACATTCTCCCTTCTGCCTGAATAAAGGTGACGCACACCCTTATTATTCCATTTCATCAACCGGGATTCGCAAAATGCGGCCCGATACAATCACAAAACGTCTAATAGGGGTCTATAACGCGCGGCGAGGAATCGCGTCAATCGGCTTTTGAGCTGTCAGCCATTCAGCCGTCAGCTATTGAGGGGATACTGCGCAGATAGGCGGCTTGCGTACGATTCGAGCATCATTGAATTAGTGCCCCTTAAAAAACAACCGGCGGCGCGAAGCGCCGCCGGTTTCGAGATTTGCCGCGATTTGAACTGGCGACCGTCTGGCCGCGCGGCCGCCTAAGCCGTTCGCCGCCGCAGGCCCAGTCCGAACATCAGCAATCCAAGCATGCCGATGGTCGCTGGTTCCGGAACGAAAACCGAAACGTCGCTCAGGTCGCCGTTAATCGCAACGTCGGTCGGGATGGTGTTGTTCGCCTCCTCTACTACATACGGAATGCCGGGATCCAGATTTAATGACGACTGCCAATTGGCGATTTTCAACGCGCTGCTTTGGCTGGTGAAGATGTCGTATCCGTACGTGTAGGAGTCCTCTATATTAGTCCATCGTGGATCGGTCGAAGGCAATCCGGCGCCCGGAACAATAAAATCGAGCGTATCCACCCAGGACGTTCCATTGAACGTGAACGTGTCCCACGCCGGAACAAAGTACCTCCCATCGGGCTGCCCGGGGGGAGCCTCCCCAGGCGACCAGCAGTACCACGCCAGCAAGTCCTCGTTCGTCGCAAGGATCGGAGGATCTTGCTCCGTGTACGGTCCTATGGACGTGGAAGGGTCGGGAACGGCTGGCATCGCGAAGTTCGCCGTCAGCGTCGGCGGACTGTACCGGGCGACTTGATCTGTCGTCAATGTTTCGCCGTGCGAATTGCTTCCATTGGGCCAAGGCGATAGGGCGGGCATGTCGTAGGTGATCGCGGCCTGAATTTGAAACGCCGTGATGTTCCCGCTCTCTAACGTCACCGAACTCACTACCCCGAGGATCGCGTTAGTTCCATCCCAGCCACCCCCGCCATTGGTTGTGTTTACCGGCTGCTCCGGATTGTCATAAAACTGAATTGGACGAGAAAACTGGTTCCCGGTCGCAACCCCGTAGGATTCATTTGAAAACCACTGGCCCTGCGAGGCCGTCGGATCCACACTCGGCCCCGTATACGGGTCCGATCCGGAAACTACAGGTGGGTTGGTAATGGGCAACTCCGGCGCCGCCAGCGCCACCCCCGCGAAACCCCAAATACCCAAACAAGCGATTGCCAGCTTCATTGGATTCTCCCTTCTTACGATTAAAGGTGACGCGAACGTTTATGATTCCATTTCATCAACCACGACTCGCAAAATACGGCTTGAACCAACAATAATACGTCTGATGTGTTCCTAGTAACGCGCGGCGACGGACGGCGTCAATCGGTTTTTGAGCCGTCAGCTATTGAGCCGTTAGCTCTTCAACTGAAACCGTGCACATGGGCAACTTGCGCACGATTCGAGAATCAATCATTGAGTTGCCCCCCCCCAAAAAAAAGCGGGGACGCGGTTTGCGTCCCCGTCATTCTCCCACCCCGTTAAGCCGGGTACCCACTATCCCTTCCTCTCTCCGGCCACGTCCGAACGCCTCTGCGAATTCAAGGCACTCGCCCGTCGCATTCGCCCCAAATCGCAGGGGCTTTCGAATTGCCATATATGTAGCATCGGAAGCAAGAAAAACAAGTCGGCTATTCAGCCGATAGCTGTTCAGCCGTCAGCTATTCAGCGGACATCGCCCCGACGTGCGGTTGCCGCAGATCGGCGGCAGCGGACTGCCCGGCTCGGCGGTCATTAGTAAAAACGCGGTGAGAATTTTGAGGATCAACTCCGGCTGGCTGCGAACCGAAAGTTTCCCGTGCAGACGATCCATGTGGGCATGCACGGTATGCGGCGACACGCGCAGCCGGCGCGCAATCTCCAACTCCCTCTGATCCTCGAGCAAGGCTCGCACGATCTGAACTTCGCGGGGAGAAAGCTTCAGCTTCACGGCCAATCGTTCCCATGCCGCTTCGTTCAAAAATGACGACAATGAGCGTGAATTGATTTCAGTCATTGGCCCGTCCCCGAAAAGCTGAGGTGGGAAGCGGAAAAGGCGGCGGCGCCAATTCAAGGTTTCGCTTCCTGCCTTCGGGTCGGATATGCGGGTTGGCTGGGTGCTTCAACGCCGAATACCGAAACGTCAAGGGGCATTATACCGCAATGCGGGCGGGTAAACACTATAATTGTGATATTGGCCAGTCTTGGCCGCTGTCAAACAGCCGATTTCCCCGTATCCGCCTCGCCACGTCTGCCGCGTTCTGCCCGCATCTTGATCGCCCGTATCGCCAGGAACATGGGAATCTCCTGGCGCGCCGTGTTCTCCGCCGCCGCACGCGGGCCGCTGGTGCTTTGCTTGTGGCTCGGCCATTCTTCCATCGCGTCGATCAAAAGCCCGGCGCCGCGCAGGGCCTTGACGTAGCCGCCGATCGGGCGATGGAACGTCCAGGTGTATTGATTCGGATTCGAGCCCGGGTGCGTGGCGATTGGAGTCTTGCGGGGAAGCAGGTATCGGTCGATCCGCCGATATTGCGCCTTGGCCGATTCATCCCAGCCCCAACTCGTTTCCTTCGCTCCGCGAAAGCACGGGTGCATCATGACGATCACGAGGCGGCCGTCGGACTTTAGGACCCGCGCGACGTTTTGGAATATCGGCGGCAGGGGATGAACATTCTGGATCGCCAGCACGCATACGGCCGCATCGAACTTCCCGGCGGGCAGGAGATTGGAAAAGTCCCGCGCATCACCGACGAGGTACTGGATTTCCGCCGGCCCGCGTTGCCGCGCCGCGCGGATCAATTCCGCGGCCGCGTCCACGCCGGTCACATTAATCCCGCGCGAATGCAGGACTCGGCAAAACACGCCTTGCCCGCAGGCCACGTCGATGACCTTCTCCCCCGCCGCCGCGCAGAGTAGCCGCAGCGCACCGGGGATGACGACTTGCTGGTGATATTCGCTGCCGGACTCGCCGACGTGCTGATCGTACCAGTCCGCGACGTCGCCCCAGTCGGTGGAGACAAATTCTTTGCCGGGAGATTGGGGCCGTGGATTGCGGGGTGGATTGGTCATTTCTTTCGGCCGAGCGCGTCGGCCGGAAGGAATACGATTCGCTCGCCTGAATTCGCCTTATTTGGCTCATGCGCTCCGCAGCCGGTTGAACAGCACGATCCGAGCTTGCTGCGCTTGCCCGCCAGCGTCCGCCATCCTTGCCGCGCGAGGAACCCGGCGCATGCCGCGACGGCCAAAAGAACCAGAAGATTTTGCAGCCACATCGACATCACGATTACTCGAAGAATTTCTTCACCAGAATCTTGGCTTCTGGCCGCGCCAGCGGCGCGATGGTTTCATCTTCGCCCAAGGCGCCGATTTCGGCATAACGATACGCAAACTCCTGTTTTTCATCCGCAATCGGCTGGCGATAGACCTCCAACCGCCGCGCCGCCAGATTGACGATCCAATATTCCGGAATTCCCGCCGCCGCGTATAACCCCGCCTTGCGCCGATCCAGCCGAAGGCTGGAATCACTGATCTCCACCACGATGATCGCGGTAGTGGGATGATCGTCGAGCGGCTCGGCGTGCTCCGGAGTCACGGCTATATCCGGCTCGGGCTCTGAATCTTCCAACACGTTCAACGGCATCTGGATCCTCACCCAATATCCGTCGGCAAACGCCGTATGAAGAAACTTGGAAACGCGAAGAATTCCCATGGAATGTGGATGTCCTTGCGGCGGCATTTGCACAATCTCCCCGCGAAGCAGCTGTACGCGCTGACCGTTGAACCAGCCCTCGTCAGCGAGCCGATAATACTCCGCTCTCGTCCAACGTCGAGTTATGGGTTCTGCCAGAGTCATAACGTCACCGCGAAGATTATAGCATTCCGCTCGCCATCACGCGTGCAAAAACAGCAATCCCGCCTGATATACGGTCAAACTCCCCGCGTACGCCAGGACGTTCATGTACACCACCATAAAGATCGGCCAACGCCATCCGCCGGTTTCGCGGCGGGTGATGGCGATCGTGCTCATGCACTGTAGCGCCAGCACGAACCACACGAGCAAACTGACGGCCACCAGCGGCGTCCAGACGGGATTCCCATTGGCGTAATGATCGCCGCGCATCGCGGATTGCAGGCTTTGCGTCCCCGATTCGCCGGGATCGCCGACGGCGTACGTGATGCCCATCGTGCTGATGAACGTCTCGCGCGCGGCAAACGCGCCGATCAGACCGATCCCCATTTTCCAATCGAATCCCAGGGGACGAAGGCCGGGTTCCATCCAATGCCCGAGACGTCCGGCGAAGCTGTATTCGCTCTGCGCTGCCGCCACGGCGTTGGTTGCTTCTTTGTCAATACGTTCCTGAATCTGCCCTTTGGGAAAGAATGAGCTTACCACGTCATCGAACGGACGGACCCGGGCATCGGGTACTGGCATGCCAGCATCCGTTGGAATTGGGTGTTCGGAATCAAGCCTCATCAACGCCGCGTGGCGCGTAGCCGGATCGGATTGCACCGTCGCAGAAATAGCGTTCGCCGTTGTCTTTGGCAATCTCGGATAATACGCCAGCGCCCACAGCACGATGCTGAACGCCAGAATTGTCGTCCCGGCTTTGGTAACGAATTTCCCCGCGTTAATCCAGACTTGCCGGGCGACCTGCGAAATCTGCGGCAGTTTGTAACTCGGCAGTTCCAGAATGAACGTCGTCGCGCCGCCCTTGAGCAAAGATCGTTTGAATACCCAGGCCGTGGCAACGGCGGCGAGAATTCCCAATGCGTAACAACCGAGCATGATTCCGGCTTGCGCCAATGCCCCGTAACCTGTGAAGAATGCTCCGATCAGCAGCGCGTACACCGGAAGTCGGGCGCTGCAACTCATGAACGGCGCGATCAGGATCGTGGCCAGGCGATCCCGGCGATTTTCGATTGTGCGCGTGGCCATGATGCCGGGGATTGCGCACGCGAAACTGCTCAATAAAGGAATGAAGCTCTTGCCGTGCAATCCGACGCGGGCCAGCAGCTTGTCCATCAAGAACGCCGCCCGCGCCAGATATCCCGTATCTTCCAAGATTGCCAGGAACATGAACAAAAGCGCGATCTGCGGCACGAAGGAGATCACCGTCCCGACGCCGCCGATGACACCGTCATTCAGCAGGGATTTTAACGGGCCTTCAGGGAGGGCGTGCGTTAGCCAATGTCCGATCAACAGGATGCCATTCTGCATCCCATTCATGATCGGCTGGGCCAGCCAGAAGATGGTCACAAACAGCGTTCCCATGATGAAGGCGAAGATCAGCAAGCCCCAGAATTTGTGGACGAGGATGCCATCCAAGCGGTCGGTCAGCGTTGGTTTTTTCGGAGTTTCGTAATCCAGCACCTTCCCGGCGCTGGTGAGGCGTTCACAGGCGGGGACAAGCGACCCGGCCGCAACCACGTCGATCCAGCGGTAATGCGCCTCGATGTCCGCCTGCATCGGGTCGATCCCCGCGGCCGACAAACGCCGGTTGGCATGATCCAGTAGCGAAGCCACCGGCTCGCGCTTCCAGATTTCCTGCAAGTCTCTGGCCCGGTCGCCGATCAGCAGCCGCTCGGCGATCGCTTTATCTTGATCCAGCGAATGCTCTTCGGACAGAATCGCCAGCGCCCCGCCAACCACCGTCACTTCCTCGCGCATCTCCGTTGGCAACGGCCAATCCGGCAACGGCGCCACCTCGGCATGCAGCAGCGCCGCCTTGAGCTGCGCGATCCCCTGCCGCTTGTGACCGACCACCGGAATGACCGGAACCCCAAGCTGCTTTTGCAACCGCTGCGGGGAAATGTTCAGCCCGCGCCGCTGCGCCACGTCCATCATGTTCAGCGCCACCACCAGCGGCTTGCCCATTTCGATCAGTTGGCTGACG
Source organism: Tepidisphaeraceae bacterium (assembly GCA_050014015.1). Classification (GTDB taxonomy): domain Bacteria; phylum Planctomycetota; class Phycisphaerae; order Tepidisphaerales; family Tepidisphaeraceae; genus PALSA-1353. The sequence goes on along the minus strand of JBEKEC010000020.1, from coordinate 19,248 downwards.
AGATAAAGGTTCCGCTGGAGATTGCTGGCATCCACGACCACGACCACCGCGTCCGGCGCCGGTGTGTCGGCGCGCAAGCCGCGAAGAACTTCCATCGCAACCTGCTCGTCGGGCGATCGGCTGATGAGGCTGTACGTGCCGGGAAGATCAATGACGTTGGCGATGGTCCCATTCGGCAGCCGGCACCGTCCGGTCTTCTTCTCGACCGTGACTCCCGGATAGTTCGCGACCTTTTGCCGCAGGCCCGTCAAGGCGTTGAAGATCGTGGTCTTACCGCTGTTTGGATTGCCGGCCAAGGCGATGGTCAGCACGCCATCGCCTGATTTGAATTCGGATTGGGTCTTGCAACCGGAGGACATCCGCGGCAACCATTCAGTTCAAACATTCGTGCGTTCCCGCAAGCTCCTTGGCCGGGATTACTTACCGCGGAGTGCGCAGAGAACGCGGAGAAGAAGTCTTTGCCACAGATATAAATCAGATTCACACAGATAAAGACTGGAAGACATGCGGGCGCTTTGACAATGAGACAAGCAGACAATTCTCCGGCTTTCCTTGTCTTTTCTTATCTGTGTGCATCTGATTTTCATCTGTGGCAATATTGATTTCTTCTCCGCGATCTCCGCGTTCTCTGCGGTTCAATAAATCCGCCGCGTCGGAAATGCCGGGTTCTATGTCTTGGAAATCGTCACGTGTCGGGCTTGCTCGTCGCGAAGGGAAAGATGGTATCCTCGAAGCCGGAATTCGATCGGATCGCCCAGGGGAGCGCGGCGAACCACCTCAACCTGCGCTCCATTGCAGAACCCCATCTCCAGCAGCCGCCGGCGAAGTTCCGAATCGCCATCCACGGAAACGACGGATCCGCTGCAACCGATCCCCAGCTTGTTCAGAGCGCACGAATCCACCGTCCCTGAATGATTGCACGCTTTAACATCGCAGGTTTTTTCCATGGCCATCGCTCCCGTTACGTTTCGGAACATCTATTACATCGGATTATTATCTAATTGAGATTGAGTTTCAACCACTGGGGGAAACCCCTAATCTCGCATGAGGATTTTTACGGGAGTGATTATTGATTGTAAGGCTTTGTTTTACATCATGTTAACGGCAAATAAGCGCCTTGATTCCCGATAATATCAGCCCGAAGGACGCTATCGTCATTGGCAGTCTCAGCCAGATCAGATGCCGGGAGGGATAGTGAAAGTAGCCGCCCAAGGATTGCCCGGCGGCGGAGGGAAACAACTCGACAAAGAACCGCCCGAGGTTCGGCTCGACGGCGTATTCAAACACGTTGGTCGCTGTCACGACGATCATGCTCAGCAAAATCATTCGGCGAAATCCCCCGCCGGAGTTTGCATAACAAACCAGGATCAGCGGCACCACCCAAAACCAATATTGCGATCCGTACCCCGGCCCGAGGGTAAACAACGCCAACAGCATCATGGCCGCAAAGAGAACCGGATCGCCATCGCGCCGCCAATCCCGACGCCACAGACCAACCGCCGCCGCAATGGTTCCTGTGAGGATTGCAGCGGTAAAAAGTCTGCCGTAAACCGGCAACACGTCATCCAAACCAAATAGGCTCAGCACCCCGACCACGCCGAACGTATTGCCGAGGCTTCTGTACTGCAAAACATTTGTAACGATGGCATCCGGAGCCAGCACGTACAGCGGCGTCAAAGAAAACCCCGCCGGCGCAATCAGCAGCAGCAGTCCAATCGCGCGAGCGCGCCAATCGAGCCGACGCGCCCCGGGTGCCAGCAACGGCCACAAGACGAGCGGGAATTGCTTCACAAACACCGCCAGGCCCAGACACCCGGCCGCGCATAGCCAATCGCTCGCATCCGAAGTTCGCCGATGGCGGATCAGGAAGTAAATGAACAGTACAACCCAAACCATGCAAATCGCATCGAAATTTCCGTGCTGAACGGTCAGGAGTATGAGCAGCGGGTTCAGGCAATATCCGACGACGATCAGCCGCGTATGCCGCGCGCCGGGTTGCAATGTCCCCAGAAGCAGAAATGTGGCCGCCAACAGGGCAAGATCGCCAATGATGAGCAGCAGCCGGACCGCAAGGATGAAATCAATGCCGTGCAACGACGAAAGCTTTGCCAACAGGAAGAGGACCGCCATCCAGAACGGCGGATGGTTCAGCCAAGGTGTTGCCTGATATGGGTTGAGGTGATCGAGCAGCGCCAGCCCGACGGCTTTCCATGCCAGCAGATCAAGCGAAAGCGCCGTTCGCGGCAGAATCGCCAGCGATGCCAACCGCGACGCGCCGGCCAGGCACAGCAAGAAAAACAATTCAAATCCGCCGTGGCGCTTTCCAGGCCGAAGTCCCGGTCCCGCGGCCGAAGGTGGAGTGAGATCGCTCATCGATGTTTCTTATTCTCTCCGATCAATCCGCTGGCTCGCGTCGAAGGAGACTGGAAGCATCTTACAATGATCGCGGGCCATTGCCCTTAAGCGGCAAACCTTTTCCAGTATCGCCGCATCTGCTATTCTTCTGAACCTCCATATGTTGAAGCGGTTCACATCAATTATTTAGGAGATACGGTGCCGCCCAAAGGACATCCATCGGAGATTCCATGAACCAAACCACGCCCCACACGCGTTGGCATCACCTCGTTTTCCTGGCGGGGCTGGTTTTGATTGGCGGGTTGTTTCGGTTTCACCGGATCGCCGCCGATGGGCTTTGGCTAGATGAATATTGGGCCGTTTATCTCGCCACGGGCAGAGGCGATGCGATCTTCAACATGCCCGAGCGAAAGATCATCGAGTCTCCACCAAAGGCGACCTTCATCAATGCTCCTCACATCTGGCATATCTGGACCGGTCTGGCCAGCACGCCGCATCCGCCCCTCTATCATCTGATGCTTCGCGGCTGGATTGATATTTTCGGCGACAGCGATTTTTCCATCCGCTCGTTGTCGGCGTCGTTTTCGCTGGCCACCATCGTTGTTCTGTTCGACGTCATCAGACGTCTCCAAGGCCTGTGGACGGGACTGATCGGTGCCGCGTTCGCGGCATTCGCGCCGGTCCAGATGGATTTCAGTCAACAAGCTCGTCCCTATGCAATGCTTGTGTTTCTCGGCCTGCTGGTTGTAGAGGCGATGCTATTGATCCAGCGCGGCGGAACGCGGCGATATGGTTTTTATGCGCTCGGAATCGCCGTCACGGCGTTTGCCCTCACCCATTACTTCGCATCCGGCGTTATTGCGGCAATCGCGGCTTATTCAGCAATCAAATTCCGGGGAAAAACACGCCGGGCGATTGCCTTGACGCTTGTGGCCGCGTTGTCATTTGTCGCGCTGGCCTGGGGACCGATCGTCTTGACTACGCGCCATCAAGCCATGGGCGTTGAGCACCTCGGCGTAATGCCCAATCGGTCCATCGTCCATTCGACTCTCAACGTTCCCGATCGCCTTGCTTACGGACCGATCGGACCGCTGATTTGGCCAACGTTCCTTCTATCCATGATATTTGGAACCGTTGGAAACATTGAATGGCTGGTTTACTTGCCGCTCGCCGTGCTGGTGTATGTTTCACCGCTATTGCGGTGGCGACTGCAACCGGGATTGTTGCTTTGGTGGCTCTGGGCAGTTGGCTCGGTTGCCGTGGTTGCGATGCTCGATATCAAACGGCATTCCGTTCTTGTGAGCTCGGACAAATACGTCTTCCTGGCCTCGCCGGCCGTTTACGCCATTTTCGCCGCCCCTTTTTCCACGCGGATTGGCCAACTCGTTCCATTCGCCCTGGTACTTGGAACCATCGGATATTGCATCCAGCGAGTGCGAACGATCCAGCAACCTTGGGAACAAACGCGCGCCGCCGCGATGCTTGTCTCACAGCATGTTCAGCCTGGTGAAGCCGTGATTCTTACCGGCAGCTATCAAGCCCAGCCCGCTTTCGAATATTTCTACATCGCCCACTATCTTGGCGAATGGAAAAATCCCATTGTCCTGATAACAAATCCGCACGCCGCCGATTTGGAGCGGCTTTCCTATCCGCTTGCGAAATACCCCCATGTCTGGATGTTCGGATCCACCGATCTGGACAATGCCAATCTCCCGCCCCAATGGCACGTTGGAAAGCGATTTTCATCGCAAGGCAATAGCCTTTGGCTGATCGCGCCACAGACGGCAAGATAGCGCTCGCTGCCCGTCTTTACACATTGTGATCAGAACTGCTGCAAGAAGCGCAGGTCGTTTTCGACGAACAGGCGAATGTTGCTGATCCCGTATTTTCGCATCGCGATCCGCTCGATGCCGAAGCCGAACGCCCAGCCCGTGTATTGCTCCGGGTCGATATTGACCGATTTGAAAACATTCGGATGCACCATTCCGCATCCGCCGAGTTCCACCCATCGGCTCTTGCCGCCGGGCAAGTCGAACCAGACATCCACCTCCGCCGACGGTTCCGTGAATGGAAAGAAGCTGGGCCGGAATCGCACCCTGGCCTCGGCGCCGAAATACGCGTGAACGAATTGGAGAATCGTGCTCTTCAGGTCGATCATCGTGACGTTCTTGTCCACGACCAGCGCCTCGAGCTGATGGAACATCGACAGGTGCGTGTCATCGTGTGTATCCGGCCGATACACGCGCCCCGGTATGACGACGCGGATAGGGGGTTTCTGTGTTTCCATGACGCGAATCTGCACCGTGCTGGTCTGCGTGCGCAGCAGCATGAGCTGCTCCGGCGGCGCCCGGTCCAGCGCCGTTGAGGGGCCTTCGCCCGTTTCGGCCGCCAGATAAAAATTGTCCAGCGGATCGCGCGCCGGATGGCTGGCGGGAATGTTCAGCGCGATGAAGTTGTGAAACTCGTCCTCCACTTCCGGCCCCGTCGCCAGGGAAAACCCCATCCGGCCAAACAGTTCGGTCAACTCGTTGGCAACTTTCATCAGGATATGCCGGTTCCCGATCCGGGGCCGCAGGCCCGGCTCGGTCACGTCGGCGGCGTCCAGTCCCTGGGCTGCGGCCAGCTCGCTCCTCCTCGCCTCGAACGCGGCCGTCACGCGATCTTTCAGTGCATTGATCCTTTGCCCGACGACCGGCTTCTGTTCCTTCGGCGTCTGCGCCAAGAGCGTCATCAATCCCTTGATGCTTCCCTTGACGCCAAGAAATTTGATCCGGAACTGCTCGAGTTGAGAGGGGTTGGCGACGGCGGAGAGCTCCTGCTCGGCCTGCTTCGCCACCGCATCGACTTGTTCCAAAACGTCCGCCATGAAATTCTCCGCCGGCGTCTCCGTCGTGCAGATAGTTTGAATCCGTCGCCTGGGGTCTTTACATTGATTGCGCCAAGGGGTCAAGGGTCTCGACGAACGGAGCGGCTCCCATGGACCTGTCGAAACTGCCGAAGTTGTCCAAGACCGCCCAATCCCAGCCGGGTTCCGAGCAAACGGAGTCGCCCCGCCCGGCGCCCGACCATGACGTCAAAATCCTGCCGGCCGTTGGATTCGCCGAGGCATGGATCAGTATCGGCCTGGGCGTGTTGCTGCTGTTCATCTTCCCCAACACGATTCGCTACCTCCATTCCGCAGGCGATACGGCTTGGAGCAACTATGCGATCGACGCACAGGGCAACGCGATTCCATATACAAAAAGCGCCTATTTCTGGACCGATCTCGGCGTTACCGTTTTCGCCATTGCCCTGATCGTGGAAGGGATCGTTCTGGCCGCTGCCAGAAAAATCGCCCCGCTGATGTTCGCGTTCTGCCTGACCTCGCTGGCGGCGGCGTTCAACGTGGTTGTGATCGCTCACGCCTATCCGCTCATCGGCTTTCCCGCCGTCTGCGGCATCGGCGTCGTGGTGCTGGGGTACATGGCGATGACCCAATGGCGATTGATCGGCATGCTGCGGCAATAAAAAGACCTCGGACGCGGGGAGATGCGTCCGAGGCTCAGGGGAGGGAAAGATTTCTCGATTTCTCGTTATGCGCTTCCACTGTGAAAATGCGCACGCCGATAAAAAGTAACAGGAAAACGAGAAAAATTTTTTACGAAATGGTCCAGCGAACGAGCCAGTTCCGGTGTCCGAATGGGCCGATCTGGCCCGCCGAGCCGTCCGCGATGCTTCGGTCGATCTCGTCGAACCGGCCGGTGGTCGGTTCCACCGCGAAATGCCTGTTCCCAGCCCATCCGCCGGTGTTGATCCAAACTCCCCAGAACGCCGGCATTCCGTCGCCGGATTCATACTCCATCCGCAGAGTTCGGTTGCGCGTCGGATAGGAAACGACGAACGCCGATTCAATCGGGTCGGCCGAAAACAGCTTCCAGCCGCGCTTTATCGGTAATGAATCCGGTCGGGACAAGTCTTCGTTATCACCCAGCACCGGCCATGAAAACGTCGTGTCGTACCGCTTTCCTTCCGGGTCATGGCTCCAACGGAATCGCTTCTGTTCGAACTCCAACTGCACGGGCTGCGCCATCGACATCAGGCCGTGCAACGCCCAGACAAACCGGAACTCAAATGGAGCCAGGTTTGTCAGATCGTACTCCGCCACAATGGCCGAATCCTGAAGATACAGCTTGCGCGTCAGCCGGTATCCAAAACGCAGGCCGTGCCAAACCGTCGTGATTCCATCCTTGGTCGGGACCGCCGTGGTCGTCGGGATCCCCCAAAGCTCGCCGTGATCGGGAACGGCGATGCCGGTGTACGGATGCCGCGGATAGGTGCTTCGCGCCACGGCTGGAAAGCATTCGTCCCAGCCGGCGTACCAGTGATCGCCGTATGGAGCATCGTAATGCGCTGAATCGGGCAATTCCGCCGGATACGTGAACATCATCTCGTATTGATCCGACTTGTCGATGATGCTGGAGACCTTCCCGCCGATCCGAGGCCAGACCTCCATGCGAATCGCGTCGTTTTCAATTACTACCGGATGCATCGTCGTTCCGACTGCCGAAAGACACATTAACCGGCGAGGCTCCGCATGTACATGCCGGGAAATTGTCTTTCGTTCACGGTTGCGTCGCCGGCCGCGTCGCGGGAGCGAGTTCGGATTTCGTCGCCACGGAATCCGCGCGAGTGGTTGGCGCAGCGGTCAAGACGGGAGTTTCGGATTGTTCCAACACGATCACCGCATCGACGGATTGCAATTCCTGCGGACGATTGACCGACATCCCGGCGTTTGCGGCTGCGCCGTATAACGACGACCCCGCCGCCGGTGCGGTGGTCGGCGACCCCAGCCTGTCAGCCGCGACATTGGCGTATACCGACGGTTGGCTCGGCGCCGCCGCGGGAACAAGCCCCGGCGCAGGGACTTTCACGTCCTTTTCCGTCGTCGCGCTCGGCTCCGTTGTGGCGCTCGGCTCCGTCGCCGCCCCCTGCCCCGACTGCTGCATCAACGGCTGCGCCTGTTCGTTCGACTTTCGCAATAATTGCATGAGCGGCTGCGCCGACTGCACGGTCACCTGAACCTCCGGGCCGTTCTGCGGCACGATCAGCGATTGCCGCAGGGCATCGGCCTGCTCCGCCGTCAGGCCGCGGGCAACGTAAAAAACATCGCTCGACGGCTGCGTCGTCGCGTTGCTGATTTCGGCGGCGCCGTTGCTGCTTGCTTCGAGGGAATTCGCGCCGGCTTTCAATTGACCGCCGGGCCCGCCGCCGCCGCCGAACCCGCCGCTGGGCAGCGTGGTCGCGTTGGCTTGCGATTCCGCCTCCTGGGGAATGACGTTCCAGGAAATGCCCGTGCTGTTGTTGAGGAACTGCGCTATCTGCACCTTCGTCGCCGGCGCATCGGTACTGTTGACCACCATGAGCACCGGCGCGGAATTCCGGCCGCCTAATCCGCCGCCGTTGCCGTCAACACCGTATCCGGAACTTTCCAGCCGCCGGCGAATGGCGCCCAGGTCCAGTTGATTCGCCGCGACCACCTGCGCTCGCGATTGATCCCGGAGATTTTGCGCCTTCTGCGTCATCCCCTCGGCCGACTGCACCTTCGCCTCGGCCGGGCGAGCGGCCACTGGCGGCGTCGCGGCGAGCACCGTCGGCGCCGGCTCGGGCGGGGTCGCGGGCTCACTCACCGCGCTCGGCGGCTCCGTATTCAGGAACTTGTTGTCCGCCAGGTTCTGCGTGAACGTCGCCGGCTTCAGCGTCGGTCCCAACGCCTTGTACAAAATGAAACACAACGAGGCGAAGAGCAAAAATATCGCGGCGATGGCGAAGAACTGCGGCCACCGGCTTACGCTCTGCCGCTCCGGAACCACCGCGCCGCCTCCGTCCAGCAACATCGATCGCTCCGCCTTTTGCCGCAGCGAATCCCCCAGGTCCATCGGCGCCTTGACCCGCGGCAAGCCCCGAACCAGATCGCGCATCGCCGTCAACTCCGCCAGCAGCTTGCGGTGCTGCGGATTGTCCTGAAGGAGCTTCTCGATCTGTGCCCGCCCCGCGGCGTCCAGGTCGCCCTCGATATAAGCACAGAGCATGGCTTCGTTGTCTTCCATTCACTTCCCCTTCAACTTTCGATCCGCCATATACGCCCCCAACTCATCCCTCAACGCCACCCGTGCCCGGAACAGCCTGCTCTTCAGCGTTCCCAGGGGCAAACCAAGCACGTCGGCCATCTGCTGGTAATCGAATCCTTCCACGTCCCGCATGACCAACACCGCGCGATATTCTCCGTCCAGCCGGCCCAGGGCGTCGAGCACGATCTGATGCCGCTCCCTCCGCTCCGCCGCCTGCGGCGGCGTGTCGCCTTTGGCCGAGGCGATCCGATCCACCAGCGCCGCCGCCTGGTCCTCGCGCCGCAGCTCGCCGTTGCCGCCGCGCGAGACGCCGTCCAGCGAGAAAACACGCACGCGCTGCGAGCGGCGGAGATTGCTGATGGCCAGGTTCATCCCAATGCGGAAGAGCCAGGTGTAAGGCGAGGCTTCCCCGCGAAAAGTCGCGATTTTTTCCAGCCCGCGGGTGAAAGTTTCCTGGGTCAACTCGCGAGCCTCTTCCGGTTCGCCAACCATCCTGAGCAACGCGTTAAAGAGACGATCCTGATACAGGACGACGATTTGGCCGTATGCCGAGCGGTCGCCCCCGCGGGCCTTGAGGAGCAGGGCCGCTTCCCTGTCGCGACCTCGCGCTCCGTCCTCGCCGGCCGGTTCGCCCTTGGGCGAAAACTCGGCCTCGCAGTTGGCGCCGCTCAAACTTGACATGGGATTGGACGCAGGAAAACCCAAAAAGTTCCCCGGATTTCGGCTGGGAACCATCCTATCGCCGCCGGTCATCCGTGACCGGAAAACTCCAATGCCCATCATGCCATCGGGCCATGGCCGAGTCAATCGCCGTGCGGGGTTTCCCACTTGGGTGTCTGCCAAGATTTCCGGGAGAGGATGAATTGAACCGCCAAGACGCCGAGGACCTGTTGCCCGTAATCTCGCTCCCAAAAGAAAAAGTTCGCGCGGAGGCGCGGAGGCGCGGAGAATTGAAGGGGGCAATTTGGCCCATCTTTTCTCCTCTCCGCGCCTCCGCGCGATATCTCTTTTTGGTTGCGGCTACGCCGCGCCGGGTTATCCGTGGTCGGTTTGATTTTTCTTGCTTTAACGGTCGTCATAAAACTACGGTTGCAGATTGCGCCTGGGTGGGGCGGTTACAAAACCCTCGTTTTCGATAGCGTGGCGCGGGGTTTCGTTACCGTTACCGGGGGGACCCACTTGAAAAAGGATCGGTCGGCTATTTTGTCGCGGATTGGCGTGGGGCGGCATAAGCGGCGTTGGATCGGCAACAAAAAACACCTTCCTCTACATTTATAGCGGCGAGGTGAAGGAAATCGACGTGTTTTTGGAAATCGGCGGTTTTTTTGGAAATATTTTTTGGGGCGGGCCTAAGAGATGAACCGCCAAGAACGCCAAGGACACGGCGCAGGCTTTGCCCGCAACCCAATTGGGGTCCAACGCTCGTTTGGGTGGTGCCCTAATTTGAAATTATTGGTAGTGGTCTTTCCGCGCTGACATCATCGCCAAAATCAGCAGCAAGAAGGGTACAAAAAACAGAAATCCTAGTTCCAAACTCGACCTTAAATTCAATAGCAGAATTACCGGTACGGAGATAAAGCAAGCAACGTACAAGGCAACCGTTCTTGGCGATCCAATTCCGAAGACCTCTCGCCGACTTGGCTTCCAAATTAGGTAAAAAAAGCTCGATATGATCACACAACAGAACAGTCCGCCTATACCCTCCATCATCGGTTTGGCTATTGTCTGCGCGGGGGGAAGTTTGTGCAATATTGCCAAAACAACAAATAAAAGCACCAGGCAGATCCTGATCATCGACATCCAATGTAGTCGCGGGTTTTCAGTTCGGCGGATCCACATCGGTCCCCAAAATACGCGTGCGCCCGGCCGTTCCCTTAGGCGCACCCCCAACCAGGGGGGCGAATAGACAAAAAATGTCTTTCCGGTAACCAAGTGAACGAGGAGCAGCAGAAGAAGGAATAATGCGGTTATCTTCAGGCCCATTACTGATGATTTTACACCATAATCACCATTAAGAAAGCCGGTCAGAGGCGGCTGGAATTATGGGCAGTAATCAAATCGCGGCCAAGAGTTCGTCCAGTTGCCAAACGTGGTCGGTGGCGTTCTCGGCGTCTTGGCGGTTCAATCGTTTTTATTCCCCGGGGAGAGTTGGCAGACTCCTCGCTTGGCACAGCGGGGCCAAATCCGGTAGGGTTGAGAAACGAAAAGGAGAATTCCATGAAACGTCAATCATTAATCTATTGGTGCGTGGCGGGCGGGCTTTTTCTGGCGGGGCTGGCGATCGCGGACGATATGTCGGGGATGAAAATGGACGCCGCTGGGCCGACATCGCGGCCGGCGGGGCCGGTGATCTCGGCGGTAGATTTGCGCAACGCCGTTTGTCCCGTGAGCGGAGACAAGGTGGGGGATTCAAACCTCGTGGAAATTTATGACGGGAAGGTCTATCACCTTTGCTGTCCGGATTGTCACAAGGATTTCGAGAAGGACCCGGCGAAATTCGCCGCGGCGGTCGCGGGGAATCCGGGGAATTATGGCGTGAAGTGACGCGGACTGCCAACTGCCTTTTGCAATGTTAGAGGGTTGCCATGAAACATCCGGCGGTCTGCTATGCGGCGATGATTTTGAGTCTTTTTTGTTCCGTTGCGATGGCGGCGGCGCCGAAGGTGGTCAAGGCGGTTCCCGACAACGGCGCGACGGATGTCGATCCCGGCACAACCGAACTGCGTGTTACGTTCGACCAGGCGATGGACATGGGCGGATTTTCATTTGTCGGCGGCGGCGAGAGTTTCCCCGGCAGCGGCGATCAGTCGCATTGGATCGACGATACCACGTGCGTCCTGCCGATTGCCTTGAAGCCGGCCCACTCATATTCCCTCAGCATTAATAACAATCGGTTTCAAAATTTTCGCAGCAAGCAGGGCGAGCCGGCGACTCCCTATCCGATTTCATTTGCGACGGCCGAGGCGGCGGGCACGCCGCCGCTGACTCCGGAATTGAATGAAGCGGCCATCGCCAAGTTGCGCCAGGCGCTTCAGGAAGACTATGCGTATCTCGATCTCCACAAGGTCGATTGGAACCAGGAGCTTGCCTTGGCCGAGCCGGCGCTGAAGAAGGCCAAAACCGCCCAGCAATTCGCCGCGATCGCCGGGAAGATCCTCGCCAAGGCCGACGACATGCACATCTGGCTGATGGCCGGAAAGGTCGTCGTACCCGCGAAGATTCGGCGCGTGGACCCCAATTGCAGCATTCCCGTTCTGATGCGGCTGGTGCCCAATTGCCAACCGAAGAATGCCATGGTTTGGACGGGCCGTTACGACGATGGAATCGGGTACGTGATGATCCGCAATTTCACGGGCGACGCGTCGTCGCTTTCCCCGGCCCTGGATGCCCTGCAGGGTTGCAGCGCGGCGATCGTGGACGTGCGCACCAATAGCGGCGGCGACGAGCCTCTGGCCCAGCAGTTTGCCGGGTGTTTCGTGACGGCGCCGCGGACCTATGCCAAGGACGTCATCCGCCGCGGCGGCCAGGATTCGCCGGTGTACGAGCGCGTGCTGAATCCCAATCCATCCCGGCCGACCTTCGGCGGGAAGGTCGCCCTGTTGATCGGACCGGAGAATATGAGCAGTTGCGAGTCATTCATCATGATGATGAAGACGTCGCCAAATTGCACGACGATCGGGCAGAAGACCTATGGAAGTTCCGGAAATCCCCGTCCGCACGATCTGGGGAACGGCGTGACGGTCATGCTGCCGAGTTGGCGCGACCTTCGTCTGGACGGAACGTGCATCGAAGGCGAAGGTTTGACGCCGGACATTCAGGTGGACGGCGGCGGCGGCGGCGTTGACGATCCGGTGCTCGATCGGGCGATCGCGGTCCTTCACGGAACGGCTGCACCCGCCTCAGGAAACCAGTAGACCAACCGAACAGTGCCGCGTCTTTATCAGGCGACATTCATAACTCGACGACAGGCGGCTATCTTTTCAAAGTGGCGGGGGAGGGGGCGGGATCGAGCGGGTGCAGGTCGTTGAGGAAGTCGATGAGCATGCGCAGACGGGCATGGTCGCGGCGATTGAAGGGAAAAACCAGGCGGGGCAGATCGGCCAGGGCGGGCTCGTCGCTCTCGATGGGCAGGGCGGCGCTGGCGCGGAAAGAGCCGCCGTCGAGAAGATCGGAAAACCGGGCGGCGATCTGGGCAAGCTCGGATTTGCCCAGCGGATGGTGAAGCCGAAGGATTACGTCCTGGCGCGAATGGCGGATGCTGTGATAGTTGGAATAGAACCGCCGGATTTCGTTCACGGCGTCGTCGATGTCGTCGGTGATTTTATAGAGGCATAGATCGGCTTCGTCGACGAGGCCGCGGGCGACGAGCTGGTTTTGGACATAGATTTGCCATTGTTTCCAATAGTCTCCGCCGGGGCTGTCAATGAACACGATGGGCATGGGGGCGGATTTGCCGGTTTGAATGAGGGTGAGGACCTCGAATCCCTCGTCCATGGTTCCGAATCCGCCGGGGAATAGCGCGATGGCGTGTCCGAAGCGGACGAACATGAGCTTGCGGGTGAAGAAGTATTTGAAATTGACGAGTTTTTTGTCGTTGGCGATGGTGGTGTTGGTTTTCTGCTCGAAGGGGAGCCGGATGGCCAGTCCGAAGCTGGGATCGGCGCCGGCGCCGCCGTGCCCGGCGGCCATGATCCCGCCGCCGGCGCCGGTGATGACCATCCATCCGGCGGCGGCCATTTTGCGGGCGAATTCGGCGGCCTGCTTGTAATCCTGGTGTGTTTCGCCGGTACGCGCGCTGCCGAAGATGCTGACCTTTCTCACGTCGCGATAGGGGGCGAAGATTTTCAGGGCGTAGCGGAGTTCCTTGAACGACTTGTTGATGAGCTTGATGTCGCCGCGGTTGGTCTGGTCGCGCAGGAGCTTCATGGCGTTTTCGATGATCTCGCCGACCATGTCGCCATCGTCGATGTCGCGCAATTCGTCGATGAGGCGGGTGGCAGACTTCTGGACGTCGGCGAGTTGGGCGCGGCTGAGGACGAAGGGAGGCTCGCTGGTTTCCTGGGATTCTTCGGCGTCGCTGCCGCGGTCTGATTGCTTCATCGCATCCGCCTCCGGGGAAATCCGTCGTGAATGAAGCATTATGCGTTTCGGCGGGTCATTGCCGCAAGGGGACAAGGCACGAATTTGAATTCGGGGGCGCGGGCGCTAAATCATGAATGTCCCCTTTATAGTCGCAGACGCGGTTGCGGCCGGCCTTCTTGGCGGAGTAGACGGCGTGGTCGGCGGCGGCAATCAGATCGTCGCAAGAGCCAAACCGGCCGCTGGGAGCGTCCGTGGCGACGCCGATGCTGCTGGTCACGCGGAAGGATTTTCCGCCACAATCGAAGCACTCGGCCTGGACGGCGGCTCGAATGCGCTCGGCCGTTTCAATCGCGTGTTGAGAGTCGCATTTCTTCAGGACGATGGCTATCTCCTCGCCGCCGTAGCGGGCGGCGAGATCGGTGCTCTTGATGAGAGAGCGGAGGAGTTTTCCCAAACGCTCGAGGACTTCGTCCCCGGTTTGATGGCCGTAGGTGTCGTTGACCGATTTGAATTTGTCGATGTCGAGGAATAGGAGGGAAACAGGTTCCGCGGCTTGCTGGGACTCGGCGAGGGCGCCTGTGAGAAATTGGGCGAGACCCATTCTGTTGGCCAGGCCGGTTAGTCCGTCGGTTGCGGCCTGTCTTGCGAGATCCTTATTCTCCGTGGCGAGTTGCTGGGAGCGCATTTGGGTCTGGAGGCTCATTTCGACGAGCATCTGCCGGGCTTCCTGTTCGATGTCGGCGATGGAGCGGCCGGGCGAAATGGTGACTTCGAACAGATTAGCCAGTTCTTTGGTTTGGGCGTCGATCTGTGCCAGAAGAGAGTTGATTGCGGCCTGGTCAAATTTGAAGCGTGACTTCAATTCCCGGGTGGCCAGTTCGACGAGTCCGGTGCGTTTGGCGGAAAAGATCTGGCCGCAGAGCACACCGACGTAGACGACTTCGGTGAGTGGGCGGAATTGATGGCCGCCACGCGCGAGCCGGTGGTGTTGGCGAATCGGCTCGACGAGGATCTCCGGGAATTTCCAGTGTTCGGCGAGCATTCCACCGACCTCGGCATGGTCGAGATCGAATTTTTCGCGGGAGAGGCGGATTAATTCGACTTGATCTCCCTGGGAGGTCGCGAGCAGCTCGTCGTAAGGCTCGCCGATCGCCTGGTGCATCGCCAACGTGCCGATGTCGGTAAGCAGGCCCGCGAGAAACGCCTCTTCGGGGGCCTTGCGTTTTAATGCTTTGTCGAGGGTGCGAGCGGCGACGGCGGAATAGAGACTCTGCCGCCAAAACCGCAGGTAATCGAATTTGGCGCTCTTTTTGGAATTGATGGTGCCGACCAGCGAGAAGCCCAGGGCGAGCGTTTTGACGGTCTGCATTCCGAGGAGCACCAGGGCGTGATTGATGGTGCCGACGTGGTGCGGCAAGCCGTAAAAGGAACTGTTGACGGTCCGGATAACCTTGGCGGAAAGCGCGGGGTCGCCGGAAATGACCTTGGCAACGGTCCCGATGCTGGAATTCTCTTGTTTTACCAGTTCCAGAACACGGATGGCTACGCTCGGCAGCGAGGGAAGCCGAGGCTCATTCTTGATCTTTTCCAATAATACGTGATTCATTTCTTATTCTTCCATCGCGGTTTGTAACTTAAGTCACCTTCGCCAAGGAAGATCGGGCGATTTGGCGACATACTGAAATCGAATTTGCCCAAGGGTGAAAGATAGGGGAAATGGATGGCCAGGTTATTTATCGGGCGTTATGAATTGGCGACGCTTGACATCCGCGACGGGATGGCCACAATCCCCGCTCCTCGGCGGAGGCGAAGCCTACCGCTAGCGGAGGCGAAGCCTACCGCTAAACAGCGGAGTTTTGAACGATGTACGCAATAATCGACGCCGGCGGCCGGCAACATAAAGTCACCACGGGCGATGTCATCCGAATCGATAGCGGGGACCTCGATCAGAAGACGATTACGTTTGATCGCGTGCTGTTCGTGGGCGGCGAGGGCGAGCCGAAGATCGGCGCCCCGACGGTGGCGGGGGCGAGCGTTGTTGGAGACGTGCTGGGGGCGATCAAGGGGAAGAAAATAGACACCATCAAATACAGACGCCGCAAGGGGTATCACAAGAAGATCGGCCACCGTCAGACGCAACTACACGTCAAGATCAGCGCGATTAACGTTTGAAATCTATATGGGGTGTTGGTTTTCCGCGGTGGGATTGATCGGGGGCAGGCAATCGCCGCCGACGAGGTGGATGGAGTTCCTTCCCGATCGTTTTGCGCCGAACATGAGCTGCTGGTCGGCGGCCTGGATGAGATGGTTGACGTCCTGGGCATCGTAGGGATAGACAGCCAGTCCGCCGCTGATGGTGAGGCAGCCCTTACCGCCGGGCCCGAGGCCGGGGAAATCCTGGGTTGAGAGCAGATTGCGGAAGCGGTCGAGAATGTCCTGGGGCTCCTGGGGCGTGCGGTTGGTAGAACCGGGGCGCGGCTCGCGCGGGGTGCGGGGACCTTCCTTGTCCCAGAACACGACGGCGAATTCGTCACCGCTGATGCGCGAAACCAGATCGTGATCGCGCACGCATCGCCGCATGAGGTTGGCGGTCTGCTTGAGGATGTCATCGCCGACGCCGTGGCCGTATTGATCGTTGTATCGCTTGAAATTATCGATGTCGAACAGGAACAGCGTGACCAGGAATCGCTTGATGCGGGCTTTCTCGACGATCTTGGTGAGGAACTGGCGGAAATAGCGTCCGTTGGCCAGACCGGTGAGGTCATCGGTGATGGCAAGGCGCTGCAAGCCGGCGTGGCGTTCGTAGAGGACGCGCAGCTTGCCGAGATTTTTCGCCAACTCAGCGAGAAAAGCGACGGCGACGGCCTGGTCGTGATCGGTAGGAAGAGACAGATGCAGTGAGTCGGGGAAGGGGATGAGATCGGGTCCGAGTCCGTTGCCGTTGACCGGATCGGAGGGCCGATGGGAAACGACGACCAAATCGTCCGCCACCTGGGGAGCGGCGGCTCCGGCAGGGGTCACAAATACGTTGAAAGGCGCAGGCAGGATCGAGTTGATCTGCCGGATCGTGGTTCCGACGGGGTCCTGGGGGGATTGGACCATGGCGTCCAAGGCCAAATTTGACAAAGGGATGCGGCCCAGGGGTGAGGTGGTGGAACGGGATTTCTCATCTGGCGGCGGGGCCAGGTGCGTCGAGACAGCCTGCGGGCGGGCGGTTTCGACGGGCCTTCGTGGGGTTGGGCCGCCAAGGGTTTCCAGGAGTTCGCCTGGGGTGATGGGCGTGATGAGGTAATCGTCACAGCCGAATTCCATCATTTTTTGGGACAGTGGTTCGAGCGTGGGATGTCCGAACAGGAGGAGCCGGCCCTGGCCGCTGAGTTCGCGGAGGGTCCGGACGGCGGATTCCGGTCGGCGTTCCATGGGCTCGACGGAGGCCAGGACAGTGGTGTAATGCTCGTTGGAGAGTTCGGCGATGCCGTCAAAAAGGCTGGCGACGGACTTGACCTGGGCGTTGGGCAGGGCCTGGGTGACGGTGGAATACATCTGGCGATCGACGTCGCCGATAAGCAGCACTCGTTCCTGGGATGCCCGGACCATATCTGGTGCATATAGTATCCCGAAAATGGGGCTGGGTTGCGTTAACTGTCTAATAATTCGCTGATTTTTTGTCAAATGGAGGAACGCGCCGCACGGCTCGACTGAGCTCGCCGAAGTCAAGTGCGGCGGCCAAACAAAAATGGGGGTTATCCGGGGTTGGGGCTGGGAGTTTCATGCAGCAGGGCGCGCAATTCCTCGGCGGTCAGGAGGGGGTCGGAGCACTTTTCGGGCTGGGAAGCGGGATCGGGGGAGTCGGTGGGGGCGGGCATGTCCGTGGCGGGGGGTGGAAAGCTTATTTCCGATGCGGAAATGGGGGAACCGGGGGCGATGCGATGCAAACCGTCATCGGCGAAAAGGCCGTCGGCGCCTTGTCGCATGGCTTCGGCGAGGGCGGCCTGGCGGCCATCGGTATCGGAGAGCCAGATATCGATATGGGAAAATCGGCGCTTGATGCAGGCGATGATGGGGAGTTCTTCGCGGTAGAGGCTGTTAAGGCTGAGAACTATTGTGGAATAAAACAGCGGGCGTTTGCAGAGCTGGACCATGGCCTCGTAGGGTTCATCGACTTCGGTCGATAAATATCCGTGGCGATGGAGGGAAGCGGCGGGCGCACCGCGGTAGGCGGGCTGCCCGACGATCAATGCGCGGCCCTGGGGACGCAAGGTTTGCTGGCTGGGTCCGGACACCATTATCCCTTATTCGGCAATCCTCATCGGAGTGATTGATGGATTCCCACTGGTTGAATCATACCTAGTATAACAGCGCTTTCACATCCTTGACACGCGCGGGTTGGATTCCTAGTCTAAATCGCTGAACCGGCTGGCTCATACGCCGGTTCGCTTTTTATAACCAAATTGTGAAAGGAGGCGGACCATGTCCGCTTTGAAAGTCGGAATTAATGGTTTTGGCCGGATCGGCCGGCTGGTGTTTCAGGCACTGTGCGATCAGGGCCTGCTCGGCAAGAAGATCGACGTTGTGGCGGTCGTCGATATCTCCACGGACGCGGAATATTTTGCCTATCAACTGAAATACGATTCAGTGCAGGAAAAATTCAACCATAAGGTGGAAACCCGCAAGAGCGACGCGAGCAAGGAAGACGCCGATACGCTGGTTGTCAATGATTGTCCCGTGAAGTGCATCCTGGCGGCCAAGGAGCCGGCGCAATTGCCGTGGAAAGCGCTGGGCGTCGATTACGTGATCGAGTCGACGGGCTTGTTCAATGATTCGGAGAAGGCCAAGGGCCATCTGACCGCGGGCGCCAAGCGGGTCATCATCACCGCGCCGGCCAAGGGCGAAGTCAAGACCCTGCTGATCGGCGTGAACGACAACGAATACGATCCGGCCAAGCACCTGATCGTCTCCAACGCATCGTGCACGACCAACTGCCTGGCGCCGTTGGTGCACGTGCTGCTGAAGGAAGGGATCGGGATCGAAGCGGGATTGATGACGACGATTCACTCGTATACGGCGACGCAGAAACTGGTGGACGGCCCGAGCAAAAAGGACTGGCGCGGCGGGCGGGCGGCGGCGATTAACATCATCCCCAGCAGCACCGGCGCGGCCAAGGCCGTCGGCGAAGTGTTGCCGGCCATGAAGGGCAAGCTCACGGGGATGTCGTTCCGCGTGCCGACGGCGGACGTGTCGGTGGTGGATCTGACGTTCCGGTCGGCCCGCGACACGTCCATCGAAGAAATCGACGGCCTTTTGAAAAAGGCGTCCACGTCGTATTTGAAGGGCATCCTGGGCGTGACGGACGAAGAGCTCGTTTCCACCGATTTCATCCATGACGCTCGCTCATCGATCTACGATAGCCTGGCGACGCTGCAAAACAACCTCAAGGGCGAGAAGCGGTTCTTCAAGCTCGTGAGCTGGTACGACAACGAATGGGGCTTCAGCAACCGCGTGGTCGATCTGGTGCTGGGGATGGCGAAGAAGGAAGGATTGCTGAAATAACTCTGTCCCGTGAGTCGAGTTATCGCACTTTGGCCCCGGATGTACATCCGGGGCCTGGACTTTGGCACTTCGGGCGGTTTTTTGAGGGGCTTGGGCCTATAGGAGTTATGCGATCGGCGGCTGTGGAGCGGCGGGCGGGGATTTGCTGCCGCGG